>NZ_JBBCMP010000068.1:0-209 GCF_037152175.1 Acinetobacter sp. AS167 | reverse complement strand
TGACCTTAGGTACAGCAGTCACAGCAGGTCAAGCGGTTGAAGTGGGTTATACCGATCCAACTACGGGTAATGATCCAAATGCGATCCAAGATGTAGCAGGCAATGATGCAGTAACCCTTCCACCAACTTCAGTGACCAATGGTTCGGTTATTCCGAGCGATACTACAGCACCAACATTTGTCAATGCGACAGTTGATCCATTGGGTACG
>NZ_JBBCMP010000067.1:0-220 GCF_037152175.1 Acinetobacter sp. AS167 | reverse complement strand
AAGGAGACTCGAACTCCCGACCCCAACCTTGGCAAGGTTATGCTCTACCAACTGAGCTATTCCCGCGGAGTCTGTCCAATTTTTTAAATAAAAAACTGAATAAAAAAATTTTGGAGCGGGAAAGGAGACTCGAACTCCCGACCCCAACCTTGGCAAGGTTATGCTCTACCAACTGAGCTATTCCCGCGGAGTCTGTCCAATTTTTTAAATAAAAAACTGA
>NZ_JBBCMP010000066.1:0-223 GCF_037152175.1 Acinetobacter sp. AS167 | reverse complement strand
GCTCGTACCCAAAGTATCTGTCTTTGTGCTTGATGCTGTCGTCGCTGCATCTAACTGACCTTTGTTCACTGCATCTGTTGCTGTCGTTGCATCTGCTACGTTTTCAACTTTGTTGCCATTGGCATCTAAACCATTTGCAGTCACTTTGCCTGCAAATACTGGTGCATCTGCCAATTGGATATCTAGCGTATTGCCAGTGATCACTGTCTTGATGTTGCTGTTC
>NZ_JBBCMP010000065.1:0-223 GCF_037152175.1 Acinetobacter sp. AS167 | reverse complement strand
TCTCATAAATCAACTCAGCATTAAAAAAAATGAAAAAACAAAAATTAATAAAAAACAAATCTGTATAAAATATAAAAATTTTAGTCTTTTTGCATAAAAATTATGATTATCAAAATTTTTAAAAACTATTTTATAAAGATACTTAGTATGTTGAAAACTTTTCAAGTTGAAATCCAAATAATCTTTTGCAATATTTTTACTAATAAAATATTTAAACAAATAA
>NZ_JBBCMP010000064.1:0-223 GCF_037152175.1 Acinetobacter sp. AS167 | reverse complement strand
TATCTATAAAAATGAAAAAGAAACAGAAAAAATGATGGAAAATTTATTGTTTGCTGACAGTAATGGTTTTACACCCTCTATTACAGAATTAGGAGTAATTTATTATGATGGTACTTTAGTTAAAAAAGATTTAAAAAAAGCATTTAATTACTTTGAGAGATCTGCTTTAAAAAATGATCCATTAGCTCAAAATAATTTAGGATGGATGTATGAGCATGGTGAA
>NZ_JBBCMP010000063.1:0-223 GCF_037152175.1 Acinetobacter sp. AS167 | reverse complement strand
GCATCCACCACATGCACTTAATTACTTGACTATACAACCCCAAACAGTCGCTAATCCCTACAAGGAGGATCAACAATGTGGATTCAACCACTTCTATTTGTTGCCTGTGAACTTAATCACTATACAGCTTCAATTTAATTCATATACCAAAACGCTTGATTCAGTTTTATCGCTAGTTCTCATTTCATTCAATATTAACAATTGCTTGCTAACATCAACTAAA
>NZ_JBBCMP010000062.1:0-223 GCF_037152175.1 Acinetobacter sp. AS167 | reverse complement strand
AAAGATTTAAAAAAAGCATTTAATTACTTTGAGAGATCTGCTTTAAAAAATGATCCATTAGCTCAAAATAATTTAGGATGGATGTATGAGCATGGTGAAGGAACTGCAAGGAATGTAGATAAAGCAGAATATTGGTATAAAATAGCTTCAGAAAATGATTTTAGTTTAGCTACTGAAAATTTAAAGCGCTTAAAAAATATTATTATTCAAAAGGGTATTACTA
>NZ_JBBCMP010000061.1:0-223 GCF_037152175.1 Acinetobacter sp. AS167 | reverse complement strand
AGTTTCAGATTATAGTGCAGGCCTAGTAGGTGAAGACATTCTGAAGTTCACTGATGTTAACTTTGCAGATGTTAAATTCACAAAAGACAGTGATGATCTATTGTTATGGGGTTATTCGGAAGGCGATAGTGTTCGTATAAAGAACTTCTTTAATAGCAGTAACTATGAGATAGAACAATTTGTATTTGCAGATCAAACGATCACGATGCAGGATTTCCGTAAT
>NZ_JBBCMP010000060.1:0-223 GCF_037152175.1 Acinetobacter sp. AS167 | reverse complement strand
AGTCTTGCGAACGACTTAAAACGTGAACAAAATCGTTTGGAAAAAGCAAACTCCACTCTAATAGTTGTACCAATTTTAAAGTCTATTAAGACTAATATTAAATCATTAACTCGGCAAATTCAGAATCTAGATACACAAATTCAAAACCATATTGATCAAGACCATGAGCTTAAACGTGATCAAAAGCTTCTTGAAAGCATTCCAGCAATTGCTGAGCGTACCA
>NZ_JBBCMP010000059.1:0-223 GCF_037152175.1 Acinetobacter sp. AS167 | reverse complement strand
CCCCCCCCCCCCCCCCCCCCCCCCCCCCCCCCCCCCCCCCCCCCCCCCCCCCCCCCCCCCCCCCCCCCCCCCCCCCCCCCCCCCCCCCCCCCCCCCCCCCCCCCCCCCCCCACCCCCCCCCCCCCCCCCCCCCCCCCCCCCCCCCCCCCCCCCCCCCCCCCCCCCCCCCCCCCCCCCCCCCCCCCCCCCCCCCCCCCCCCCCCCCCCCCCCCCCCCCCCCCCC
>NZ_JBBCMP010000058.1:0-223 GCF_037152175.1 Acinetobacter sp. AS167 | reverse complement strand
GAGCAGATATATTAAGATCTTAAGCTGGGGACTTAGCTTAGTTGGTAGAGCGCCTGCTTTGCACGCAGGAGGTCAACGGTTCGACTCCGTTAGTCTCCACCACTAATTACAGACTAAGTGATTACAGAACTTAGTAAGCCGATAGCTTATTAAGTTCTGTGATTTATCACAGTTAACTACTCGCTGACGAGGCGGTAGTGAATCATTAACAGAATATATTTGA
>NZ_JBBCMP010000057.1:0-223 GCF_037152175.1 Acinetobacter sp. AS167 | reverse complement strand
AGACCATGAGCTTAAACGTGATCAAAAGCTTCTTGAAAGCATTCCAGCAATTGCTGAGCGTACCAGTTTATTAATGCTTGTTTTTTTACGTGCTCATTCTTTTGAAAAAGCAAGCCAAGCTGCTGCATTTGTGGGTTTAGTTCCCATTCATAGACAATCTGGTAGTTCTGTGCTTGGAAAAAGTCGCTTATCTAAAGCCGGTTCACCTAAAATTCGATCGGGT
>NZ_JBBCMP010000056.1:0-229 GCF_037152175.1 Acinetobacter sp. AS167 | reverse complement strand
AATACTAATTGCTCGTGAGGCTTGACTATACAACACCCAAGCAGTTGTATACGAAGCATCATTTGATTCATAAAAGATCAAACATACTTGATTTAGTTGTAAAGCTAGTTACAATACCCAACTCAAATGTTCTGTTAAACTCATTTGGTACGAAGTAAGGCATTTAAATAAGACCCGAACAAGTCCATAACAGTTTGCTGGCGACAATAGCAAGAGTGAACCACCTGAT
>NZ_JBBCMP010000055.1:0-235 GCF_037152175.1 Acinetobacter sp. AS167 | reverse complement strand
AAGACTACGACGTTGATAGGTTGGATGTGGAAGTGCGGTGACGCATGAAGCTGACCAATACTAATTGCTCGTGAGGCTTGACTATACAACACCCAAGCAGTTGTATACGAACTTCGAAAGAAGTAAGCATCATTTGATTCATAAAAGATCAAACATACTTGATTTAGTTGTAAAGCTAGTTAAAATATTCAACTCAAATGTTCTGTTAAACTCATTTGGTACGAAGTAAGGCATT
>NZ_JBBCMP010000054.1:0-235 GCF_037152175.1 Acinetobacter sp. AS167 | reverse complement strand
AATAAAACTCAGCAAGCTCATAATTTTTCAATCTATCTTTTCCAATCAAATATGAATATCCATCATAATAATCCACATAATAACCAACTTTCATTTTTTTAATATCTTCATCAATTTTATTTTAATTTCCCTGCAAAGAGTATAAACTCATTATCATTATTTCCTTTTCATTCAAATCATCAACTTTAATACATTTAGCATATAAAATATCAGACCAAGTTAAAAAAAACAAAAT
>NZ_JBBCMP010000053.1:0-238 GCF_037152175.1 Acinetobacter sp. AS167 | reverse complement strand
GAGCTACCAAAAACTAAGCCGTGACCAAATTGCTGAACGTGTTGCCCAAGATATTCCCGATGGTGCATATGTCAATTTAGGTATTGGTTTACCAACCAAGATTTCAAAATACTTGCCAACAGACAAAGATGTATTCCTGCATTCTGAAAATGGTTTATTGGCTTTTGGTCCTCCACCCGCCAAAGGTGAAGAAGATCCTGAGCTGATTAACGCAGGCAAAGAATATGTCACCATGCTA
>NZ_JBBCMP010000052.1:0-240 GCF_037152175.1 Acinetobacter sp. AS167 | reverse complement strand
AACGCTGAACTACAATGAAGCACTTGATCCATTAAATCCACCAGTTGCAGGCGACTTCGCAGTGACAGCGGATGGTCAAGTGGTTGCGATCACGGGTGTGTTAGTGGTGGGCAGTAGCGTGGTGTTAACTTTGGGTGCTCCAGTGACCTTAGGTCAAGCGGTGCAAGTGGGTTATACCGATCCAACAGCAGGTAATGATCCAAATGCGATTCAAGACATTGCGGGCAATGATGCAGTAAC
>NZ_JBBCMP010000051.1:0-252 GCF_037152175.1 Acinetobacter sp. AS167 | reverse complement strand
TAGTGGTGGAGACTAACGGAGTCGAACCGTTGACCTCCTGCGTGCAAAGCAGGCGCTCTACCAACTAAGCTAAGTCCCCAGCTTAAGATCTTAATATATCTGCTCTTCTGTAAATCGAATTTAAAATTCTTTCAAACTCAATCAGTAGACTTGGTGGGTCTGACAAGACTTGAACTTGTGACCCCACGCTTATCAAGCGTGTGCTCTAACCAACTGAGCTACAGACCCTCAGATACATCAATGAAGAACAAC
>NZ_JBBCMP010000050.1:0-267 GCF_037152175.1 Acinetobacter sp. AS167 | reverse complement strand
TGTAAAAGGTGCTAAAGCGATAGGTAAGAATGCTGTGATGGTGCTTGATGGAAGTAAAAAACTAGGTGCTTCTGATCTTACAAAATTAAAAGGTAAGTTTTCGGCTAGTTGCATGGCAGGTTATATTTTTAATAAACCAGTAAAGGATAGTGATGCAAATAATACAGATGCATTTTTAACTGGTTTAGCAGGAAGTGCAAGTGGTGGTATATGGGGAGTACGTGCAGGTTTAGTATTACCTATTGATACAAGTTCTACATCGGTTAG
>NZ_JBBCMP010000049.1:0-273 GCF_037152175.1 Acinetobacter sp. AS167 | reverse complement strand
TCCATTAATTGGATCTACTACAGGAGCTGTTGGTGGAATAGCATCTACAACGACGACCGTTGGTAATGAATTATTCCCTGCTGGGTCTGTCGCGATTACCTTAACTTCATCACCATCTTTTAAACCAGGATTTGGCACTGTCCAAGTTCCATCTGGACTCGTAACAACTGTGGTTTTGGTACCATCTGGGTAAGTGACTGTGACTGTTGAGCCTGGCTCAGCTGTACCTGTAATAGGATCTTTTCCATTAATTGGATCTACTACAGGAGCTGT
>NZ_JBBCMP010000048.1:0-277 GCF_037152175.1 Acinetobacter sp. AS167 | reverse complement strand
TCCGTAATAATGGTATGACGTTCCATGGTACATCAGGGGATGACACGATTAATGTATGGACAGGAAAGAGCTATGCATTTGGTGGTGCTGGCAATGATACCTTAAATGGAAGTAGCGGTATTGATTACTTAGACGGTGGTGCTGGCAATGATACCTTAAATGGAAGTAGCGGTATTGATTACTTAGACGGTGGTGCTGGTAATGACAAGCTTTATGGTGGTTCAGGTGCAGACACTTTAATTGGTGGAACGGGGAATGACTATTTAGATGGAGGGTA
>NZ_JBBCMP010000047.1:0-286 GCF_037152175.1 Acinetobacter sp. AS167 | reverse complement strand
CTACGTACTTGAATATCCGATTAAAGCAGACTTTGCATTGATTAAAGCACATCAAGGCGACCGTTGGGGCAACTTGGTTTATAACAAATCAGCACGTAACTTTGGTCCAATCATGGCGATGGCAGCAGACGTCACTATTGCACAAGTATCAGAGGTGGTTGAACTAGGACAACTTGATCCTGAGCATATTATTACCCCAGGAATTTTTGTTCAGCATGTGGTTGCAGTTGATGCAGCCAATGGTAATGGAGAATAACAATGAGCTACCAAAAACTAAGCCGTGACC
>NZ_JBBCMP010000046.1:0-287 GCF_037152175.1 Acinetobacter sp. AS167 | reverse complement strand
TACTGACTTATGCGTGATTGACGTGACCCCAGAGGGTTTAAAAGTGCTTGAAAAAGTTGCAGGTCTGAGCTTTGAAGAATTACAGGCTTTGACGGGTGCTCAATTGATTGACGCGACACAGGCTTAAGGATATAGACAACATGAAAAACGCTTACATCATAGATGCCATCCGTACTCCATTTGGTCGTTATGCCGGTGGTCTTGCGCCAATACGTGCAGATGATCTCGGTGCTATTCCAATTCAAGCATTGATACAACGTAATCCAACAGTAGATTGGCAACAAGTC
>NZ_JBBCMP010000045.1:0-291 GCF_037152175.1 Acinetobacter sp. AS167 | reverse complement strand
GTCAGAATCGCTGTCAGAATCAGAATCGCTGTCAGAGTCCGAGTCGCTGTCAGAGTCAGAATCGCTGTCAGAGTCAGAATCGCTGTCAGAGTCAGAATCGCTGTCAGAGTCCGAGTCACTGTCAGAGTCAGAATCGCTGTCAGAGTCAGAATCGCTGTCAGAGTCAGAATCGCTGTCAGAGTCAGAATCGCTGTCAGAATCAGAATCGCTGTCAGAGTCCGAGTCGCTGTCAGAGTCAGAATCGCTGTCAGAGTCAGAATCGCTGTCAGAGTCAGAATCGCTGTCAGAGTC
>NZ_JBBCMP010000044.1:0-295 GCF_037152175.1 Acinetobacter sp. AS167 | reverse complement strand
AATCATTGCCGGTGGTGTAGAAAGTATGAGCCGTGCGCCCTATGTGATGGGTAAGTCGGACAGTGCTTTTGGACGTAGTCAAAAGATTGAAGACACCACTATGGGCTGGCGTTTTATCAATCCAAAGCTCAAAGAAATGTATGGTGTGGACAGCATGCCACAAACCGCTGAAAACGTGGCAGAGCAATTCAATATTAACCGTGCGGATCAAGATCAGTTTGCGCTAAACAGCCAACAACGTACTGCGGCAGCACAAGCTCAAGGTTTTTTCAAAAATGAGATTGTGCCCGTCACT
>NZ_JBBCMP010000043.1:0-303 GCF_037152175.1 Acinetobacter sp. AS167 | reverse complement strand
GTATCATCAGCTGTTGCTTGAGTAGGTTCAGATTCATTGCCAGCAACATCTTTTGCAGTCACATCGACCACTTCACCATTGGTTAATGGTGTGGTTAGATCTACTGTATAGTTGCCATTTTCATCGGTAACCGCTGTACCCAATACGTTGCCGCCTTGGTCTTTAACTGTCACTGTTGAACCTGGTTCTGCTGTACCTGTTACTTGCGTTCCATCATTAACAACATCAGCTGTTGGAGCAGTTGGCGCAGTCGTATCATCAGCTGTTGCTTGAGTAGGTTCAGATTCATTGCCAGCAACATCT
>NZ_JBBCMP010000042.1:0-312 GCF_037152175.1 Acinetobacter sp. AS167 | reverse complement strand
GCAGCACTCGATACAACAGGCACATCGTTGACGTTGACCTATAGCGAAGCGCTAGACGGCACCAACTTACCGCCATTGAACAGTTTCGTGGTGACCGCAGATGGTCAGGTGGTACCTGTAACAGCGGTTACAGTGAATGGTTCTAGTGTGGTGTTGACTTTAGGTACAGCAGTCACAGCAGGTCAAGCGGTTGAAGTGGGCTATACCGATCCAACTACGGGTAATGATCCAAATGCGATCCAAGATGTAGCAGGCAATGATGCAGCAACGCTTCCAGCAACAACGGTGGATAATGGTTCAACTGTGCCTGGC
>NZ_JBBCMP010000041.1:0-319 GCF_037152175.1 Acinetobacter sp. AS167 | reverse complement strand
AGTAGATCTAACCACACCATTAACCAATGGTGAAGTGGTCGATGTGACTGCAAAAGATGTTGCTGGCAATGAATCTGAACCTACTCAAGCAACAGCTGATGATACGACTGCTCCAACTGCTCCGACAGCAGATGTTGTTAATAATGGAACGCAAGTAACAGGTACAGCAGAACCAGGTTCAACAGTGACAGTTAAAGACCAAGGCGGTAACGTATTGGGTACAGCGGTTACCGATGAAAATGGCAACTATACAGTAGATCTAACCACACCATTAACCAATGGTGAAGTGGTCGATGTGACTGCAAAAGATGTTGCTGGC
>NZ_JBBCMP010000040.1:0-340 GCF_037152175.1 Acinetobacter sp. AS167 | reverse complement strand
ACCCATCACATAGGGCGCACGGCTCATACTTTCTACACCACCGGCAATGATTAAATCAGCTTCGTTGGCTTTGATGGCGCGAGCTGCCATGGCAATCGCATCCAGTGATGATCCACATAAACGGTTCACTGTAGTGGCTGGCACTTGATAAGGTAAGCCTGCCAATAATGCTGACATACGCCCGACATTACGATTGTCTTCACCGGCCTGATTGGCACAGCCATAAATCACATCATCGACTTGTTGCCAATCTACTGTTGGATTACGTTGTATCAATGCTTGAATTGGAATAGCACCGAGATCATCTGCACGTATTGGCGCAAGACCACCGGCATAACGA
>NZ_JBBCMP010000039.1:0-350 GCF_037152175.1 Acinetobacter sp. AS167 | reverse complement strand
TGGGATTGCAAGTAACCTATGGTGGAGAATTTATCGGTTTAAGTCGTCAAGCTTCAGCAAATTTAGAATACGAAGGTTATCGAAATTATGACTGTTGGATGAAGACAGGTGATATTTGTCGGTTGCAAGGTCCTCCGTTATTCGATTATGTTTATTGTTCGGGAGGGGTAGGCCCCTTTGCTTATGCAGAGATTACTAACCTACATAATGGTAAGGTATTTCAAGTAGGTGCATCATCTAGGCCAGATGTAAAAGGTGCTAAAGCGATAGGTAAGAATGCTGTGATGGTGCTTGATGGAAGTAAAAAACTAGGTGCTTCTGATCTTACAAAATTAAAAGGTAAGTTTTCG
>NZ_JBBCMP010000038.1:0-376 GCF_037152175.1 Acinetobacter sp. AS167 | reverse complement strand
GTTATAAACCAAGTTGCCCCAACGGTCGCCTTGATGTGCTTTAATCAATGCAAAGTCTGCTTTAATCGGATATTCAAGTACGTAGTCTTTGCCATCGATATGACGTGTTTCTTTGCCATCTGCCAATAAAGTACCAAAGCCTGTTGGGGTAAAGACTGCACCTAAACCCATCCCCGCGGCTTGAATACGACAGGCGAGATTACCTTGAGGAACCAGTTCCAGTTCGATCTTGCCCGCATGATAGAGTTCATCGAATACCCAAGAGTCAGACTGACGGGGGAAAGAACAGATGATTTTACGGACTGCACCTGATTTAAGTAGTTTCGCCAGACCGTAATCGCCATTGCCTGCATTGTTATTGACAATCACCAGATCT
>NZ_JBBCMP010000037.1:0-419 GCF_037152175.1 Acinetobacter sp. AS167 | reverse complement strand
ACAGTCATAATTTCGATAACCTTCGTATTCTAAATTTGCTGAAGCTTGACGACTTAAACCGATAAATTCTCCACCATAGGTTACTTGCAATCCCAAAGCATCTACCCACAATCTAGGATTAATTACGTAACTGTAGTAATTTAATACTGCGTATAAATCTATTAGGTCTTTACTCACATACCTTCCACTAAACGACTCCTAATAATGATAACGATTATAGTGTAACCCTGTTTCCTTATCCTTGCGCTTCAGACCGAGCATTGCTCGATCTTTGCTCATGCCCCCTGAAAACGAATATTACTTTGTTGCAATGGATTGTCTTGGTTTGTTGTATTTATTTCTAAAGCAGTGCCCCATGTATCCTGTTTGATTTCCCAAACACACTCGCCTAGCTCATTACTTAAAGTTTGTGGTGTACC
>NZ_JBBCMP010000036.1:0-508 GCF_037152175.1 Acinetobacter sp. AS167 | reverse complement strand
ATCATCATCTGCCAAACCTAAATCACGGGTGACAGCCAAAGCTTGGGCAGCAAAGGCTTCATTTAGCTCAATCACATCCATTTGCGCTAAACTAAGATCGGCTTGTTTAAGCAGTTTCTTGATTGCAGGCGCGGGTGCAAAGCCCATAATTCTTGGTTCAACCCCCACAGTGGTTGCTGCAATAATTTTCCCACGTGGTTTTAATTGGTATTTTTCTACAGCTTCATCTGAAGCAATCAATAAGGCCGCTGCACCATCATTAATTCCCGATGCATTACCCGCCGTGACCGTGCCATCAGCTTTTACCACACCTTTAAGTTTTGTCAGTGCGGCTAAAGTCGTTGATGCACGTGGATGTTCATCGGTATCCACAAGCACAGCATCGCCTTTACGCTGGGGAATAGTGACGGGCACAATCTCATTTTTGAAAAAACCTTGAGCTTGTGCTGCCGCAGTACGTTGTTGGCTGTTTAGCGCAAACTGATCTTGATCCGCACGGTTAATATTG
>NZ_JBBCMP010000035.1:0-520 GCF_037152175.1 Acinetobacter sp. AS167 | reverse complement strand
TCACGCTGAAAACAACCAAGTGACCTTGGGTATGATTGTCGATTTATCTTATGAAAATCCACACATGTATCCTTTTGCTGAAATGCAGCGTTGGAAAACACATCCACTGATCAAGCAATATCTTGAAGGTGGTAAGCGTATTTCTTATGGCGCACGTGCAGTTGTTAAAGGTGGTCTAAACTCTCTACCTAAACTGACCTTCCCAGGCGGTTGCTTAATCGGTGATGATGCTGGTTTCTTAAACTTTGCTAAAATCAAAGGCTCTCATACTGCGATGAAATCGGGTATGTTGTGTGGTGAAGCTGTATTTGAAGCAATTCAAGCAGGTCATGAGAAAGGTGGTGATTTAGCGGTTGCGCGTGTCGCTGAAGGCGAAGATTTCTTTGCTAAAGAATTGACTGCATATACGGACAAATTCAACAACAGTTGGTTAAAAGAAGAGTTACATCGTTCACGTAACTTTGGTCCAGCAATGCATAAATTCGGTTTATGGATGGGTGGTGCATTTAACTTTATCGAT
>NZ_JBBCMP010000034.1:0-588 GCF_037152175.1 Acinetobacter sp. AS167 | reverse complement strand
GCATCCACCACATGCACTTAATTACTTGACTATACAACCCCAAACAGTCGCTAATCCCTACAAGGAGGATCAACAATGTGGATTCAACCACTTCTATTTGTTGCCTGTGAATTTAATCACTATACAGCTTCAATTTAATTCATATACCAAAACGCTTGATTCAGTTTTATCGCTAGTTCTCATTTCATTCAATATTAACAATTGCTTGCTAACATCAACTAAAACGAGTTAAACAATTATTTCAACTCAAATATATTCTGTTAATGATTCACTACCGCCTCGTCAGCGAGTAGTTAACTGTGATAAATCACAGAACTTAATAAGCTATCGGCTTACTAAGTTCTGTAATCACTTAGTTTGTAATTAGTGGTGGAGACTAACGGAGTCGAACCGTTGACCTCCTGCGTGCAAAGCAGGCGCTCTACCAACTAAGCTAAGTCCCCAGCTTAAGATCTTAATATATCTGCTCTTCTGTGTTCAGTAGACTTGGTGGGTCTGACAAGACTTGAACTTGTGACCCCACGCTTATCAAGCGTGTGCTCTAACCAACTGAGCTACAGACCCTCAGATACATCAATGAAGAACAAC
>NZ_JBBCMP010000033.1:0-620 GCF_037152175.1 Acinetobacter sp. AS167 | reverse complement strand
CAATGGATTGTCTTGGTTTGTTGTATTTATTTCTAAAGCAGTGCCCCATGTATCCTGTTTGATTTCCCAAACACACTCGCCTAGCTCATTACTTAAAGTTTGTGGTGTACCGACTTGATCACAGTGATAAAAAGCAACACGTTCTAATTCAGCTTTGTTCTTTCTGGTTTCAGTTTTCCATACAGGATCTTTATAAATCGAATAGGGTACGTTTTGGAATTGGCGATAGTCAGGTGTTTCTATCAGCTGAATAAAGCCTGTATAACCAGTCTGTAATAACGGTACAAAGCTATTCGGTTCATAGACATAGTGTTTGGTGTAGTCTTGCTGTTTTAATTGATTTTGGTTTGCTTGATATGACTCCCATATCATTAAGTCACCATCCCAACCAAATAAGGTTAGGCTGTGGTCTGTTTGGTTATTCTTAAATAATCGTCTACCAAAAACATCATAACCATAGTTTGTGATTTGACGGTTTTATCACTATAAATAATAGTGTTACTAAAATGTAGTAATACCCTTTTGAATAATAATATTTTTTAAGCGCTTTAAATTTTCAGTAGCTAAACTAAAATCATTTTCTGAAGCTATTTTATACCAATATTCTGCTTTATCTACAT
>NZ_JBBCMP010000032.1:0-713 GCF_037152175.1 Acinetobacter sp. AS167 | reverse complement strand
CACTACACGTAAATTGTAGAGTTTGGTTTGTCATCAAAACTTCGAGTTTCCTGAAAAGATTAAACCTACAATTTACACCTAACCACTGACATAAATCTGGACGGTAACTAAGCACTTTGATGCTGCATTCACAAGAAAAGACTGTGGTTTTTTAATATTAATTCAATCAATAATTAGGTGAAGCTATGTTTTATCTTGGCATTGATGTTTCTAAAGCTAAATTCGATTGTTGTTTATTTCTTGATGACTCTAGTGGAAAAATAAAAACTAAATGCTTTTCCAATAGCAATAAAGGATTTCATCAATTGTTATCATGGTTAAATCGTTTTGGTCTTGTTGCTGAAGAAACTAGAGCCTTAATGGAAGCAACATCCGTCTATCATGAAATGTTAGCTCAATTTTTATTTGATTTAAAATTTCAAGTTTGTGTGGCTAACCCAGCCCGTACTCGATATTTTGCTCAAAGTATCTCTAAGCTTAATAAAACTGACAAAATCGATAGTGAAGTATTGGCGCGATTTGCAATGACTGTAGATTTACATTTATGGCAACCCACTCCTGATAATATCCGATTGCTCAATGCTTTATTAGATAGAAGGTCAAGTCTTGCGAACGACTTAAAACGTGAACAAAATCGTTTGGAAAAAGCAAACTCCACTCTAATAGTTGTACCAATTTTAAAGTCTATTAAGACTAATATTAAATCATTAACT
>NZ_JBBCMP010000031.1:0-779 GCF_037152175.1 Acinetobacter sp. AS167 | reverse complement strand
CTTGAAAACAATCTTCCAGACCTTTCTGTCTGTGTGGTTGAAAAAGGCTCTGAAGTTGGTGCGCATATCCTTTCTGGTGCTGTACTTGAACCTCGTGCAATCAATGAACTTTTCCCTGACTGGAAAGAACAAGGTGCACCTTTAAATGTACCTGTGACTGAGGACAAAACTTATTTCCTCATGTCTGCTGAAAAGTCTCAAGAAGCACCACACTGGATGGTTCCTAAGACCATGCACAACGATGGTAACTATGTTATTTCATTGGGTAATGTGGTGCGCTGGTTAGGTCAAAAAGCGGAAGAGTTAGAAGTTTCTATCTTCCCGGGCTTTGCTGCCTCAGAAATCCTTTATCATCAAGATGGTTCTGTAAAAGGCATCCAAACTGGTGATATGGGTATTGGTAAAGATGGTGAACCTACTCATAACTTTACCCCCGGCTACGAGCTTCATGCAAAATACACAATTTTTGCAGAAGGTTGCCGTGGACACCTTGGTAAACGTTTGATTGCAAAATACAACTTAGACCAAGATGCTGATCCGCAACATTACGGTATCGGAATCAAAGAACTTTGGGAAATTGACCCTGCTAAACATAAACCAGGTTTAGTGATGCATGGTTCAGGCTGGCCTTTGGCAGAAACAGGTTCTTCAGGCGGCTGGTGGTTATATCACGCTGAAAACAACCAAGTGACCTTGGGTATGATTGTCGATTTATCTTATGAAAATCCACACATGTATCCTTTTGCTGAAATGCAGCGTTGGAAAACACATCCACTGAT
>NZ_JBBCMP010000030.1:0-1201 GCF_037152175.1 Acinetobacter sp. AS167 | reverse complement strand
GTCAGAATCGCTGTCAGAGTCAGAATCGCTGTCAGAGTCAGAATCGCTGTCAGAGTCAGAATCGCTGTCAGAGTCAGAATCGCTGTCAGAGTCAGAATCGCTGTCAGAGTCAGAATCGCTGTCAGAGTCCGAGTCGCTGTCAGAATCCGAGTCGCTGTCAGAGTCCGAGTCGCTGTCAGAATCCGAGTCACTGTCAGAATCAGAATCGCTGTCAGAGTCCGAGTCGCTGTCAGAGTCAGAATCGCTGTCAGAGTCAGAATCGCTGTCAGAATCAGAATCGCTGTCAGAGTCCGAGTCGCTGTCAGAGTCAGAATCGCTGTCAGAGTCCGAGTCGCTGTCAGAATCAGAATCGCTGTCAGAGTCTGAGTCGCTGTCAGAGTCAGAATCGCTGTCAGAGTCCGAGTCGCTGTCAGAATCCGAGTCGCTGTCTGAGTCCGAGTCGCTGTCAGAGTCAGAATCGCTGTCAGAATCCGAGTCGCTGTCAGAGTCCGAGTCGCTGTCAGAATCCGAGTCACTGTCAGAGTCAGAATCGCTGTCAGAATCCGAGTCACTGTCAGAGTCAGATCCAATATCTACAATGACTACTGTTGGTAATGAATTATTCCCTGCTGGGTCTGTCGCGATTGCCTTAACTTCATCACCATCATCTAAACCAGGATTTGGCACTGTCCAAGTTCCATCTGTACCAGCAACAACTGTGGTTTTGGTGCCATCTGGGTAAGTAACTGTGACTGTTGAACCTGGCTCAGCTGTACCTGTAATAGGATCTGTTCCATCAATTGGATCTATTACAGGAGCTGCTGGTGGAATAGCATCTACAACGACGACCGTTGGTAATGAATTATTTCCTGCTGGGTCTGTCGCGATTGCCTTAACTTCGTCGCCATCTTTTAAACCAGGATTTGGCACTGTCCAAGTTCCATCTGGACTCGTAACAACTGTGGTTTTGCTGCCATCTGGGTAAGTGACTGTGACTGTTGAGCCTGGCTCAGCTGTACCTGTAATAGGATCTTTTCCATTAATTGGATCTATTACAGGAGCTGTTGGTGGAATAGCATCTACAACGACGACCGTTGGTAATGAATTATTCCCTGCTGGGTCTGTCGCGATTGCCTTAACTTCGTCGCCATCTTTTAAACCAGGATTTGGCACTGTCCAAGTTCCATCTGGACTCGTAACAACTGTGGTTTTGCTGCCATCT
>NZ_JBBCMP010000029.1:0-1269 GCF_037152175.1 Acinetobacter sp. AS167 | reverse complement strand
TGACTCTGACAGCGATTCTGACTCTGACAGCGATTCTGACTCTGACAGCGATTCTGACTCTGACAGCGATTCTGACTCTGACAGCGATTCTGACTCTGACAGCGACTCGGATTCTGACAGCGACTCGGACTCTGACAGCGACTCGGACTCTGACAGCGATTCGGATTCTGACAGCGACTCGGACTCTGACAGTGATTCTGACTCTGACAGTGATTCTGACTCTGACAGCGACTCGGACTCTGACAGCGATTCTGATTCTGACAGCGACTCTGACAGTGACTCGGATTCTGACAGCGACTCGGATTCTGACAGCGACTCGGACTCTGACAGCGACTCGGATTCTGACAGCGACTCGGACTCTGACAGCGACTCAGACAGTGATTCTGACTCTGACAGCGATTCTGACTCTGACAGTGATTCTGACTCTGACAGCGACTCGGATTCTGACAGCGACTCGGACTCTGACAGCGACTCGGATTCTGACAGCGACTCGGATTCTGACAGTGATTCTGACTCTGATAGCGATTCGGACTCTGACAGCGACTCGGACTCTGACAGCGACTCGGATTCTGACAGTGACTCGGATTCTGACAGTGACTCTGACTCTGACAGCGATTCTGACTCTGACAGCGACTCTGACAGTGATTCTGACAGCGACTCTGACAGTGATTCTGACAGCGACTCTGACAGCGACTCGGACTCTGACAGCGACTCTGACTCTGACAGTGATTCTGACTCTGACAGTGACTCGGATTCTGACAGCGACTCGGATTCTGACAGCGACTCGGATTCTGACAGCGACTCGGACTCTGACAGCGACTCGGATTCTGACAGCGACTCGGATTCTGACAGCGACTCTGACTCTGACAGCGACTCGGATTCTGACAGTGACTCGGATTCTGACAGTGACTCGGACTCTGACAGTGATTCTGACTCTGACAGCGATTCTGATGACACGACTGCACCTGATGCGCCAACTGCAGATGTTGTTAATAATGGAACGCAAGTAACAGGTACAGCAGAACCAGGTTCAACAGTGACAGTTAAAGACCAAGGCGGTAACGTATTGGGTACAGCCGTTACTGATGAAAATGGCAACTACACAGTGGATCTAACCACGCCATTAACCAATGGTGAAGTGGTCGATGTGACTGCAACAGATGTTGCTGGCAATGAATCTGAACCTACTCAAGCAACAGCTGATGATACGACTGCGCCAACTGCTCCAACAGCTGATGTTGTTAATGATGGAACGCAAGTAACAGGTAC
>NZ_JBBCMP010000028.1:0-1803 GCF_037152175.1 Acinetobacter sp. AS167 | reverse complement strand
ATTGATTGATCGAAATATTATCATTGATTGATTGGTTTAAATTACTCGAAGTTTATTTGAGAGAATTTGTCAGTACATTGATGAGCCAGAATTGTGACCTTAAGTCACTAATGATTTTTAACTGAAGAGTTTGATCATGGCTCAGATTGAACGCTGGCGGCAGGCTTAACACATGCAAGTCGAGCGGGGGAGATTGCTTCGGTAATTGACCTAGCGGCGGACGGGTGAGTAATACTTAGGAATCTGCCTATTAATGGGGGACAACATCTCGAAAGGGATGCTAATACCGCATACGCCCTACGGGGGAAAGCAGGGGATCACTTGTGACCTTGCGTTAATAGATGAGCCTAAGTCGGATTAGCTAGTTGGTGGGGTAAAGGCCTACCAAGGCGACGATCTGTAGCGGGTCTGAGAGGATGATCCGCCACACTGGGACTGAGACACGGCCCAGACTCCTACGGGAGGCAGCAGTGGGGAATATTGGACAATGGGGGGAACCCTGATCCAGCCATGCCGCGTGTGTGAAGAAGGCCTTATGGTTGTAAAGCACTTTAAGCGAGGAGGAGGCTCTTCTAGTTAATACCTAGGATGAGTGGACGTTACTCGCAGAATAAGCACCGGCTAACTCTGTGCCAGCAGCCGCGGTAATACAGAGGGTGCGAGCGTTAATCGGATTTACTGGGCGTAAAGCGTGCGTAGGCGGCTTTTTAAGTCGGATGTGAAATCCCCGAGCTTAACTTGGGAATTGCATTCGATACTGGGAAGCTAGAGTATGGGAGAGGATGGTAGAATTCCAGGTGTAGCGGTGAAATGCGTAGAGATCTGGAGGAATACCGATGGCGAAGGCAGCCATCTGGCCTAATACTGACGCTGAGGTACGAAAGCATGGGGAGCAAACAGGATTAGATACCCTGGTAGTCCATGCCGTAAACGATGTCTACTAGCCGTTGGGGCCTTTGAGGCTTTAGTGGCGCAGCTAACGCGATAAGTAGACCGCCTGGGGAGTACGGTCGCAAGACTAAAACTCAAATGAATTGACGGGGGCCCGCACAAGCGGTGGAGCATGTGGTTTAATTCGATGCAACGCGAAGAACCTTACCTGGTCTTGACATAGTAAGAACTTTCCAGAGATGGATTGGTGCCTTCGGGAACTTACATACAGGTGCTGCATGGCTGTCGTCAGCTCGTGTCGTGAGATGTTGGGTTAAGTCCCGCAACGAGCGCAACCCTTTTCCTTATTTGCCAGCACTTCGGGTGGGAACTTTAAGGATACTGCCAGTGACAAACTGGAGGAAGGCGGGGACGACGTCAAGTCATCATGGCCCTTACGACCAGGGCTACACACGTGCTACAATGGTCGGTACAAAGGGTTGCTACCTAGCGATAGGATGCTAATCTCAAAAAGCCGATCGTAGTCCGGATTGGAGTCTGCAACTCGACTCCATGAAGTCGGAATCGCTAGTAATCGCGGATCAGAATGCCGCGGTGAATACGTTCCCGGGCCTTGTACACACCGCCCGTCACACCATGGGAGTTTGTTGCACCAGAAGTAGGTAGTCTAACCGTAAGGAGGACGCTTACCACGGTGTGGCCGATGACTGGGGTGAAGTCGTAACAAGGTAGCCGTAGGGGAACCTGCGGCTGGATCACCTCCTTAACGAAAGATTGACGATTGGTAAGAATCCACAACAAGTTGTTCTTCATTGATGTATCTGAGGGTCTGTAGCTCAGTTGGTTAGAGCACACGCTTGATAAGCGTGGGGTCACAAGTTCAAGTCTTGTCAGACCCACCAAGTCTACTGA
>NZ_JBBCMP010000027.1:0-2983 GCF_037152175.1 Acinetobacter sp. AS167 | reverse complement strand
AAAACTATTTTATAAAGATACTTAGTATGTTGAAAACTTTTCAAGTTGAAATCCAAATAATCTTTTGCAATATTTTTACTAATAAAATATTTAAACAAATAAAATCGAACTGTACAAAATAAAACAACATAAAGCAGCAGTGATGATAAAAATAAAATTAAAATAAATTCATCCGACATTTATCTTAACCTCAAAAACTTAAAGATCCTTGTTGAAGAATTTGTTGATTTCTTTTTAACTGCTTGTGATCGACTACTGTTTTTTGATCGACCATAGAAATTCAATACCACTTAAGTACACAATTGATAACATAATAAATAAAAAATATTGTTTGATTATTTTAAATTCATTTCATTTAACCTTCTCTCACTTTTACGCTTTACAGTGATCAATACCAGAGTCATTATAATATAAAAAAATTGACCACGAATTTTTATCTGAATAGTATATTTCCTCCCCATCTTTAGCTTTTTCTAATTCATTTTCAGGAAATAAAATAGCTATTTTTTGATATTTATTTATACAATATTCTGAATAATTACCATAATTTTCGACTTCTTTCCATCCATCAGATTTTAATTTATTTCTAATTTCGTTCATCTTTATTTTCGACAAATTTTCTTTAGCTATATGAAGTGTGGCCAAAGAATTATTTGGTCGAATAATCGACGGTTTAAAATCCGGTTGATATTGACCAAAATAAACTGTCATAATTTTTTTAAAATCAATCATTACTGGCACACTTTCTGTTTTTTTAGAATTAACACCACAAGCTACTAAGCAAAAAGAAATTACTAATAATAAACAAAAATTAATTTTCATACTATTTACTCAACTTTTCTTTAACTTTGTTGTATTCTTCAGATATATTAACAGACTTTTCATTAATAGATATCCCTCCATCCCAACCTACTTTCTGAGTATTCAATCCTATTTCAATTGCTTTTGGAGTTGTTAAATTCCACCAATCTGTATTTACAGGTTGGGCTACACCAACTCTAAAATTTCGAAGTGTTACACCAGCTCCGCCTCCTAAGCCATCTAAAAAGTTATTAGTCCCCTCACTTGCTCTTCCTTCCTTATTAAAAATAAATCCAAGACTGCCACTCCCCCCAAGAACATCTGACCATTTTTTTATACTTTCTTTACTATTATCAACACCATTATGCTTTTTAGATCGAACAAATGGAGATGAATCTAAACCCTTTCCTATATAAGATTGACCATTATGTAAATTAATTGTGATAGCTCCTGTTAAAGTAGTAGCAGAACCAGAACATACCATATAATCAGGTCGTCGACATCCACCAGCTGTTTGGCATAAAAATACTGTTAATTTTATTGCATCTTCTGTATTTTTATATGCTTTTTTTCCCAATGTCTTAGCTTCACTATATAAGTTTTCAGCACCTTCTTTTAAATAAGGGTATACAAATTGAGCACCTTTTTTGATATTTGATCCTAATATTTGAGCTCCGTTGATAGCGTCATTACCAGTCTGTTTTACATGATTTCCTAATACAACTGCACCACTTACAGCAGTTATAATATTATTTTGTGTGCCTCGAATTGGTTTCATTAAAGCATCTTTTTCACTTTGGGTAATCCATTCATTGCTCTTTGAACTATCGCTCTGACTCAATCCTAAAATATCTATATTTTTTTATGGGTCTTTTACATATGAATAAAAGTGCTCTCCCCCAAATAATCCTATCGGATCTTTACTCACATACCTTGCACTATACGGTTCGTAATAACGATAACGGTTATAGTATAAGTCTGTTTCCTTATCCTTGCGCTTCAGACCGAGCAGTGCTCGATCTTTGCTCATGCACCCTGAAAACGAATATTACTTTGTTGCAATGGATTGTCTTGGTTTGTTGTATTAATTTCTAAAGCAGTGCCCCATGTATCCTGTTTGATTTCCCAAACAGACTCGCCTAACTCATTACTTAAAGTTTGTGGTGTACCGACTTGGTCACAGTGGTAAAAGGCAACACGTTCTAATTCAGCTTTGTTCTTTCTGGTTTCAGTTTTCCATACAGGATCTTTATAAATTGAATAAGGTACATTTTGGAATTGGCGATAGTCAGGTGTTTCTATCAGTTTAATAAAGCCAGCATAACCTGTCTGTAATAGTGGTGCAAAGCTATTTGGTTCATAAACATAGAGCTTAGTATAATCAGTTTGAACTTTCGATGATTTCACTGATTCCCACACCATCACATCACCATCCCGACCAAACAAGTTTAGACTGTAGGCTGATTGGTAATTCTAAAATAATCGGCGACCAAACACATCATAACCATAATCAGTAATTATTTACAAAGATCATCACCCCATTTATTGTAAGAATACAAAACACCATCGACATTATTTTTTGGTAATTTTCCACCTTTAAAATCATAAAGTTCCCCATTCCCAACAATTACTACATTGATACGATTATTCAAACCTAAACAATATGTATTAACGCCTACTCCTTTTCCTTTAAGCATCCATCCATCTTTTTCTAGTAAATTTGTTATTTCTAATATTTTCTGACTATTATTAGAACCCTTTAGATCAAAATATGAAACTTGTACTTCTGCTCTTCGTAATGAATCAATAACGTCCAAATTTTCACCTAAAACAGTTTTCATTTTTTCATCAAAAGGGTATTTATCTGAAGGTTCATTATAAATTTTATTACTACTGCATCCTATTAAAGTGATCATAGAACATATTAAAAAACTTAAACTGCAAAATTTCATATTTAATCCCTAATTTTTTCTGTAAGAGAGCGGCCTTGACCTTCAACACCATATCCAACATTAAAATCAGCTCCTGGTGTACCAACCCCAATTTCAAAACCTTTCATCGTTTTAGAGGTAAAATAAGCTTTAACTTTTTCACTAACCGATGTAGAACTTGTATCAATAGGTAATACTAAACCTGCACGTACTCCCCATATACCACCACTTGCACTTCCTGCTAAACCAGT
>NZ_JBBCMP010000026.1:0-2997 GCF_037152175.1 Acinetobacter sp. AS167 | reverse complement strand
TTCACAGGCAACAAATAGAAGTGGTTGAATCCACATTGTTGATCCTCCTTGTAGGGATTAGCGACTGTTTGGGGTTGTATAGTCAAGTAATTAAGTGCATGTGGTGGATGCCTTGGCAGTCAGAGGCGATGAAAGACGTAATAGCCTGCGATAAGCTTCGGGGAGGCGGCAAATATCCTGTGATCCGGAGATTTCTGAATGGGGAAACCCACTTACCATAAGGTAGGTATCGCATGATGAATACATAGTCATGCGAGGCGAACGAGGGGAAGTGAAACATCTCAGTACCCTTAGGAAAAGAAATCAATTGAGATTCCCTCAGTAGCGGCGAGCGAACGGGGATCAGCCCATTAAGTTATATGTGTTTTAGCGGAAAGCTCTGGGAAGTGCTACCGTAGAGGGTGATAGTCCCGTACACGAAAGGGCACATATAATGATGACGAGTAGGGCGAGGCACGTGAAACCTTGTCTGAATATGGGGGGACCATCCTCCAAGGCTAAATACTCCTGACTGACCGATAGTGAACCAGTACCGTGAGGGAAAGGCGAAAAGAACCCCTGTGAGGGGAGTGAAATAGATCCTGAAACCGCATGCATACAAGCAGTGGGAGCCGACTTGTTCGGTGACTGCGTACCTTTTGTATAATGGGTCAGCGACTTATATTCAGTAGCAAGGTTAACCGTATAGGGGAGCCGTAGAGAAATCGAGTCTTAATAGGGCGTTTAGTTGCTGGGTATAGACCCGAAACCGGGTGATCTATCCATGAGCAGGTTGAAGGTTGGGTAACACTAACTGGAGGACCGAACCCACTGTCGTTGAAAAGCCAGGGGATGACTTGTGGATAGGGGTGAAAGGCTAATCAAACTCGGTGATAGCTGGTTCTCCCCGAAAGCTATTTAGGTAGCGCCTCGGACGAATACCATAGGGGGTAGAGCACTGTTTCGGCTAGGGGGTCATCCCGACTTACCAAACCGATGCAAACTCCGAATACCTATGAGTACTATCCGGGAGACAGACTGCGGGTGCTAACGTCCGTAGTCAAGAGGAAAACAATCCAGACCGCCAGCTAAGGCCCCAAAATTATAGTTAAGTGGGAAACGATGTGGGAAGGCATAGACAGCTAGGAGGTTGGCTTAGAAGCAGCCACCCTTTAAAGAAAGCGTAATAGCTCACTAGTCGAGTCGGCCTGCGCGGAAGATGTAACGGGGCTAAAACTATATGCCGAAGCTGCGGATGTATACTTAGTATACGTGGTAGGGGAGCGTTCTGTAAGCCGATGAAGGTGTATTGAGAAGTATGCTGGAGGTATCAGAAGTGCGAATGCTGACGTGAGTAACGACAATGCGAGTGAAAAACTCGCACGCTGAAAGACCAAGGGTTCCAGTCCAACGTTAATCGGGGCTGGGTGAGTCGACCCCTAAGGCGAGGCCGAGAGGCGTAGTCGATGGGAAATTGGTTAATATTCCAATACTTCTGTGTAATGCGATGAGAGGACGGAGAAAGTTAAGTCAGCCTGGCGTTGGTTGTCCAGGTGAAAGGCAGTAGGCATGCATCTTAGGCAAATCCGGGGTGCTCTATGCTGAGAGCTGATAGCAAGCTAGTTTACTAGCGAAGTGGCTGATACTATGCTTCCAGGAAAAGTCTCTAAGCTTCAGTTACACAGGAATCGTACCCGAAACCGACACAGGTGGTCAGGTCGAGTAGACCAAAGCGCTTGAGAGAACTCTGCTGAAGGAACTAGGCAAAATGGTACCGTAACTTCGGGAGAAGGTACGCTGCTGACGGTGATAGGACTTGCTCCTTGAGCTATTGGCAGCCACAGAAACCAGGCCCCTGCAACTGTTTATTAAAAACATAGCACTCTGCAAACACGAAAGTGGACGTATAGGGTGTGATGCCTGCCCGGTGCTGGAAGGTTAATTGATGGGGTTAGCGTAAGCGAAGCTCTTGATCGAAGCCCCAGTAAACGGCGGCCGTAACTATAACGGTCCTAAGGTAGCGAAATTCCTTGTCGGGTAAGTTCCGACC
Source organism: Acinetobacter sp. AS167 (assembly GCF_037152175.1). Taxonomy (NCBI): domain Bacteria; kingdom Pseudomonadati; phylum Pseudomonadota; class Gammaproteobacteria; order Moraxellales; family Moraxellaceae; genus Acinetobacter; species Acinetobacter sp. AS167. The sequence goes on along the minus strand of NZ_JBBCMP010000026.1, from coordinate 968 downwards.
TGCACGAATGGCATAATGATGGGGGCGCTGTCTCCAGCAGAGACTCAGTGAAATCGAATTCGCCGTGAAGATGCGGTGTACCCGCGGCTAGACGGAAAGACCCCGTGAACCTTTACTGCAGCTTGACATTGAACTTTGATCTTACTTGTGTAGGATAGGTGGGAGGCTTTGAAGTAGTGACGCCAGTTGCTATGGAGCCATCCTTGAAATACCACCCTGGTAATATTGAGGTTCTAACTCTGTCCCGTTATCCGGGACGAGGACCATGTCTGGTGGGTAGTTTGACTGGGGCGGTCTCCTCCTAAAGAGTAACGGAGGAGTACGAAGGTGCGCTCAGCGTGGTCGGAAATCACGCGTAGAGTATAAAGGCAAAAGCGCGCTTAACTGCGAGACCCACAAGTCGAGCAGGTACGAAAGTAGGTCTTAGTGATCCGGTGGTTCTGTATGGAAGGGCCATCGCTCAACGGATAAAAGGTACTCTGGGGATAACAGGCTGATACCGCCCAAGAGTTCATATCGACGGCGGTGTTTGGCACCTCGATGTCGGCTCATCTCATCCTGGGGCTGAAGCAGGTCCCAAGGGTATGGCTGTTCGCCATTTAAAGAGGTACGCGAGCTGGGTTTAGAACGTCGTGAGACAGTTCGGTCCCTATCTACCGTGGGCGTTGGAAATTTGAGAGGATCTGCTCCTAGTACGAGAGGACCAGAGTGGACGAACCTCTGGTGTACCGGTTGTGACGCCAGTCGCATCGCCGGGTAGCTATGTTCGGAAGGGATAACCGCTGAAAGCATCTAAGCGGGAAGCCTACCTCAAGATAAGATTTCCCTAGGACTTTATGTCCTCTAAAGAGCCGTTGAAGACTACGACGTTGATAGGTTGGATGTGGAAGTGCGGTGACGCATGAAGCTGACCAATACTAATTGCTCGTGAGGCTTGACTATACAACACCCAAGCAGTTGTATACGAA
>NZ_JBBCMP010000025.1:0-13372 GCF_037152175.1 Acinetobacter sp. AS167 | reverse complement strand
CACTTTGCCTGCAAATACTGGTGCATCTGCCAATTGGATATCTAGCGTATTGCCAGTGATCACTGTCTTGATGTTGCTGTTCGAACCCGCGCCTGTTAAGCCACCAGTAATATTCAGCGTTTCACCCAGTTTACGATCAACTGTACCGCTGTTACCCGTAAACGTTACCGGTTTGATCACTTCAGTATTGAGATTAGTTAATGCATCACCCACATTGTTCGCTGTGGTGGTCGTACCATCTGTTTTTGTAGTCACATAGCTTGGCGCACTGATCGCACCTGTCGTGTTGTCATAAGTTGACCCACCACCCAAGTTCGTCGCTGTGCTCGTACCCAAAGTATCTGTCTTTGTGCTTGATGCTGTCGTCGCTGCATCTAACTGACCTTTGTTCACTGCATCTGTTGCTGTCGTTGCATCTGCTACGTTTTCAACTTTATTGCCATTGGCATCTAAACCATTTGCAGTCACTTTGCCTGCAAATACTGGTGCATCTGCCAATTGGATATCTAGCGTATTGCCAGTGATCACTGTCTTGATGTTGCTGTTCGAACCCGCGCCTGTTAAGCCACCAGTAATGTTCAGCGTTTCACCCAGTTTACGATCAACTGTACCGCTGTTACCCGTAAACGTTACCGGTTTGATCACTTCAGTATTGAGATTAGTTAATGCATCACCCACATTGTTCGCTGTGGTGGTCGTACCATCTGTTTTTGTAGTCACATAGCTTGGCGCACTGATCGCACCTGTCGTGTTGTCATAAGTTGACCCACCACCCAAGTTCGTCGCTGTGCTCGTACCCAAAGTATCTGTCTTTGTGCTTGATGCTGTCGTCGCTGCATCTAACTGACCTTTGTTCACTGCTTGATCATCGGTAGTTGCATCAGCAACATTACTGATATTCGTGTTAGCTGCATTAATACCAGTGCTTGTAACGCTTGGACCACCTGTAATCGTCAATCCACTATTATCTAACTTTGTATTGCCTGTCGTGACACTACCAGCTGCACCTAAGTCTAGGTTTGGATTTAACTTAACCTGTACGCCATCTGTAGTCGCAACTGTACTAATATTGGTGTCGCCAGTGATAGAAACCGTATCACCTAATTTCTTCGTAGCGCTGGTCGCTGCAGTATCACCTTTAAAGGTTAAACCGGTATTATCAACCGCTGTCTTCGCATCTACACCTTTCTGAATATCTGTTTTGGTGCTTGCTGCAAGGTCAACTTTATAGTCAGTAACATTGTTCGCATCTTTAGTTCCAGCAGTTACCGTTACAGCTGATGAACCTGCTGATGCGGTGGTACCATTGGCATTAACAGTATAAACATCTTGACCATTTGCACCAGTAGTTTTTGCTACTCCCGCTATATTGGTTCCACCTGCAACTTCAGTTTTTGATGCCGCAGCTTTAGAATCAACATAGGTTTTATTGGTCGCATCTGTACCAGCTGTTGGTGCATTGTTGACTGTTACTTTATCTGCTGTGACTTGAGCTGCAGTAATTCCTGCATTGTTAATAACAGTTGCACCTGTAGTAACACTGCCTGTTGTACCTAAGTCCAATGCATTCGATAACGCAACTTCAACTTTACCTGCATTTACTTTAGTCGTGATATTGCTGTTTGAACCTACAACTTCAACCGCTTCACCTAACTTCTTGTTAACAGTAGTGCCGTCCTGCGCTTTTAAACCAAAGCCCAAGTTCGTCAATGTTGAACCAGCATCATCTACATACTTTTTATTGGCTGCATCTGTATTATTTGTTGGCGCAGCAACATTTGTAATCGCTAACCCACCTGCATTAATACCTGTTGTTTTATTGATAACAACGCCGCCAACCGTAACTTGGTCAGCTGTTACACCTGCATTATTAATAGTGGTATTACCCGTTTTAACGCTACCCGCTGCACCTAAGTCTAGGTTTGGATTTAACTTAACCTGTACGCCATCTGTAGTCGCAACTGTACTAATATTGGTGTCGCCAGTGATAGAAACCGTATCACCTAATTTCTTAGTAGAGCTGGTCGCTGCGGTATCACCTTTAAAGGTTAAACCGGTATTATCAACTGCTGTCTTCGCATCTACACCTTTTTGAATATCTGTTTTAGTGCTTGCTGCAAGATCTACTTTATAGTCAGTAACGTTGTTTGCATCTTTAGTTCCCGCAGTCACTGTGACAGCTGATGAACCTGCTGATGCGGTGCTACCATTAGCATTAACCGTATAAACATCTTGACCATTTGCACCTGTAGTTTTTGCGACACCTGCTATATTGGTTCCACCAGCAACTTCAGTTTTTGATGCCGCAGCTTTAGAGTCAACATAGGTTTTATTGGTCGCATCTGTGCCAACTGTTGGTGCAGCAACATTGGTAATCGCTAACCCACCAGCATTAATACCTGTTGTTTTATTGATAACAACGCCACCAACCGTAACTTGGTCAGCTGTTACACCTGCATTGTTAATAGTGGTATTACCCGTTTTAACGCTACCAGCTGCGCCTAAATCTAAGTTTGGATTTAACTTAACTTGTACGCCATTCGCTGTCGCGACTGTACTAATATTAGTGTCACCAGTGATGGAAACCGTATCACCTAATTTCTTTGTAGTACTTGTCGCTGCGGTATCACCTTTAAAGGTTAAGCCAGTATTATCAACGGCCGTTTTAGCATCTACACCTTTTTGAATATCGGTTTTGGTGCTTGCTGCAAGGTCAACTTTATAGTCAGTAACATTATTTGCATCTTTAGTTCCCGCAGTTACTGTGACTGCCGATGAGCCTGCTGATGCGGTAGTACCATTAGCATTAACGGTATAAACATCTTGGCCATTTGCACCTGTAGTTTTTGCGACACCTGCTATATTGGTTCCACCAGCAACTTCAGTTTTTGATGCCGCAGCTTTAGAGTCAACATAGGTTTTATTGGTCGCATCTGTGCCAACTGTTGGTGCATTGTTAACTGTAACACTTGTAAACGTAGGTGTTGCACTTGTAGCAACTGAATAAGTTATTGAACCATCCGCTGCTGTTGTAGGAGTAACGACTATATTGCTACCACTTATTACTGTTCTTTTTGATGCTTTAATCGCATCATCAATAGTCGTTTTACCCGTTCCACCAATATTAGTAGGTGCTGTGTAAGTATTCGTTACAGGATCATAAGCAGCATTTCCACCTAGAACATTTTTCAGATTTGTATGTGTATCATCATATGCTTTATCTAATTGTGCGACTGTAACTGCATCAGATGCAGCAGAACCATCAGCCACATTCTGAATACGACGGTTGCCTGTTACAGTTCCATTACCAACAGATACCGCTCCAACAGTAGGAGCAGCTTGTGATGTTAAAAATCCTGTTCCAGTAATAGCTGTCGTTGTAGAGCCATTACCCAAAGCAACACTATTATCAATACTAGCTATAGCAGAAGTACCGAGTGCAGTCGAGTTAGCTCCTGTGGCTTGAGCACCATTCCCCAATGCTGTACTATTTGTGTTATTTGCAGTTGCAGCATTACCAAGTGCGGTCGAATTAGCTCCTGTGGCTTGAGCACCTGGACCCACACCTACAGCAAAAGAACCTGCTTGGGTATTTCTTCCCATAGCCACACCACCAACTGCAACACCACTATTTGCAGTTACTGTTGCTCCTCCACCGATCGCAATTGCATAATTATTACCACCCGCATTAGAATTATCACCAATTGCGATTTGTGCGAATGTAGTTGTTTTTGCACCATTACCTAAAGCAATCTGCCCTCCAGTTCCTGCTGGATTGCTACTAGCAATATTACTATTACTCGCATTTGTACCAATCGCAATATTATTCAGAGATTCAGTACCAACAGCGCCTGTAAAAGCATTTTTACCAATCGCAATTGTCCCAGTATTAGTTGCCCTAGATTGGCCACCAATCGCAATACTATCCGTACCGGTCGACTGTGCGCCTCTAATCGTATTACCACCAATAGCAACCGAACCACTGCCAGAAGCCGTAACTGCATTTGCAATTGGTAAAACATTTCCAGAAGCAGACCCAGTAGCTGTTCCACCTAATGCTACAGCATTTTGTCCTGTTGACTGACTGCCTTCACCAAGTGCAGTACTACCAACACCAGTCGCTCGACTCTCAACCCCTAAAGCCGTACCAAAAGCATTGGCTTGACTATTATGACCCACAGCTGTACCAGCAACACCCGTAACTTCTGCAAACGCACCATATGCGGTTACAGCCATGAGATTATTACCTTTAGCATTACAACCCGCAACAGTTGAGTACGTACCAGAGCCATCCGTTGCCTGCCCACCGGTCGTTCCTGGATTTATAGTCCCGACCGTATTATTAGAACCCGTTACACAATTCCCATCCGTATTTATAAAATTCGCAGATGCGTCGGATGAAAAAGTGATCATCAAACTAACTGTTGCTGCACCAATAATCCCAGTTACTTTTGAAGACTTGGTTTTCCCTTTTGCCAATTCAGAAACTGCAACCCACGCAGACAATGTCGCATTCCAAATCACTTTGTAGATCTTATTCATATTACTTTTCCTTTTGGGGATGCATTACAGCAGCTGGTCCCGCCCCGACAATGCATATAAAATGTACAATTTTTTTTATTTAACAATTTACATACATTTAAATCAATAGAAAAAATGAGATATATTTCACTTTTTTTATTTTTTTAAACAACCGGTCTAAACTTTTACAAAAAAACAAAAAAATCTATACATTTATTTATTTTTAACTATACAAATCAATAGTTTATTTTATTACAAAAAAACATTAAGATTTATTAAATACATATTGTTCTTAAATTGACCATGTGACAAAATTTGTCACATTTATCAAAACAATGCGAGACTTAGTTTACATTTGACACATTGTTAAATTCTGATTAACTGCCTATTCTAATCCAGTTAACAATTTTTACTGCGAAATATGTCACAATAATTCTCGTTTCAATCTCTAAATACTCTCTTTATTTAGATTAAGTTAAAAATAAGACCTTTTTCTATCAATTTAAGGTGAAAATTTTTATATAAAAAAGTGATATTTATTTTAAAAACGGTTGCTGGCTATTTTGAAATTAGATAAGTGATCAGAACAAAATATACAATTGATCGTATTTTATTTTTTACATAGAAAAACCCGTATTTTCATTTGAAAACGCCACCGCATAATCAGGTTTGCTATAATTCAATTTAAAATTTAATCTGAGCATAACTTTTGAAGATCATTTTTGCAGGTACACCCGAATTTGCAGCTTCTGCTTTAGCAGCACTCATTGAAACTGATCACGAAATCGTCGCTGTGTATACTCAACCCGACCGCAAATCAGGTCGTGGACAAAAAATGACAGCTTCAGCCGTGAAACAACTTGCGCTGGCAAACAACCTACCCGTCTATCAGCCACTTCATTTTAAAGCATCGACAGACGAAGGCTTAGCCGCTCAACAAGAATTAGCAGCTTTGGGTGCAGATGTAATGGTAGTTGCGGCTTATGGTTTAATTTTGCCCCAAACCGTATTAGATACACCGCGCTATGGTTGTTTAAATATTCATGGTTCTTTGCTACCACGTTGGCGTGGTGCCGCTCCGATTCAGCGTGCCATTGCAACAGGTGATACTGAAACAGGGGTAACGATCATGAAAATGGCGGCTGGTTTAGATACAGGTGATATGATCTTTAAAACAGTTTGCCCAATCACAGCACAAGAAACCTCAGCGACTTTATATGACAAACTTGCGATTCAAGGTGCTGAAGCAATTTGTGTTGTATTAGAATCAGAACAAAAGCTACAACAATATTTAGATGCACGTGAAGTTCAAGATGAACAATTTACGGTATATGCACATAAACTCACAAAAGCTGAAGCGCAAATTGACTGGACTAAATCAGCAGTTGAACTTGATCGCAATATTCGGGCATTCAATCCTTGGCCAGTCGCATTTACACCAATAGATGAAACCAATAATTTACGTGTATGGAATTCTCAAATTTCAGATCTTACAGCCAATGGCGAAGTACCCGGAACCATTATCGAAATGAACAAACAAGGTGTACATGTACTGTGTGGAGATGGTGTGATTTGTCTGACTAGCCTACAATGGCCAGGTGGTAAAGCCATTAACCCTGTACAAATTATACAAAGCCATAAACTTTCAGTAGGAAATATATTCGCATGAGCCAAATTCAATCATCTGCAAAAAATTTGAATTTGCGCGCACAAGTGGTTAAAACACTTTTAGCTGTTCAAAATGGACAGTCTTTGGCTTCCGTTTTAAACCAACATATCAATATTGTTTCTGAACGTGATCGTGGTTTATACCATGAGCTTACTTTGGGCTGTCTACGTCAGTGGTATTCTTTAAAAGCAATTACCTTACCCTTGCTCACAAAACCATTAGAAAATGAAGCACTAGAAAGTTGCTTATATTTGGGTTTATACCAGATTTTATGCACCCGTATTCCTGCACATGCGGCGATTTCAGAAACGGTAAATGCTGCTAAGCAATTAGGTTTTGAACCGATGAGTGGTTTGGTCAATGCCATCCTTCGTCGTGTTTCACGTGAAACAACAGAGTTTCAAACGGCTTTGAATAATACCCATGGTTTACCAAGCTGGCTATTCAAACGACTAAAAAAAGATTGGGCCGATCAGCTTCCTGAAATCTGTCAAAATTTAAAACAAGTTGCTCCACTAACGCTTCGTGTCAATGAACGTCAAATTAGTCGTGATGAATATCTTGATATTTTAGATGAAGAACAGATTGATGCTCGCCCTTGTACACTTTCAGATGTTGGTATAGTTCTGGAGCAAACCGGCAACATTACTCATTTACCTGGCTTTGAAGAAGGCGGATTTTCTGTTCAAGATGAACATGCTCAATTGTGTGCAACACTGTTACCCAACTTAGATGACAAAGTCATTATCGATGCTTGTGCAGCACCGGGTGGTAAAGCAGCTCATATCTTAGAACGTTTCAATCCTAAAAAATTAATCGCGCTTGATCATGATGCTAAACGATTATTGCGTGTTTCAGAAAACTTGGAACGCCTTGAATTAAATGTTGATGCAACAGTTGAAATCATCACAGCAGATGCTACAACATGGGTGCCTAAAGAGTTGGTCGATTGCATCGTATTGGATGCACCTTGTTCTGCTATTGGTGTTATGCGTCGTCATCCTGATATCCGGTTATTGCGTCAATCTACAGATATTCAGCAAGTGGTCGATCTGCAAAAGCAAATTTTAAAGCATATGTGGCAGCAGCTTAAAGTTGGTGGAACACTACTTTATATTACATGCTCAATTCTGAAAGTTGAAAATGAACAGCAGATGGTCGAGTTTTTTGCTGAACATGCAGATGCTGAGGAAATCAAGATTGATGCAAACTGGGGAATAGAACAAATTCACGGTCGTCAATTGTTACCTGAAGCGCATCATGGTGATGGTTTCTATTATTGCAGAATTCAGAAAACCGCTTAAAAAAACGCATTAAAAAAGCAGGCTAATTAGCCTGCTTTTTTTGACTCAAGTTTAAAGCGTATGATGGTCTTTGACTTCTTCCAGAACTTCATCCAATTCTTCAGGATTTTTCATCAAATGTAGGATCGATAAAATCAACCCACCCCATAAAAACACCATTGAAATAATCATCATCACGATTGCAGAAGTATTCATTTTGACGCTCCTATCGATCTTTCATTTTGCTAAGGATTAAAGCAATAACAGCACAGAAAATCACACTGCCCCAACCAAAGAACATCAACATACTTGAACTATAGGTATCGTATCCATTTTTAATCAAGCTAAAAACGGTCATACATAAAGTGACCAGCAAAATTAAAGAAGTGATTACGGTTAAAGTGAAATCCCAACCTTTACCCAGTTGAACAGTTGAAATACGATTCACGTGATCACGTAGTTCCATCAATGCTGAACGTTTAAACCATGCTATTGAAATAATTGACAATAATGCACCGCCAATAATCCCAATATTATTGATAAAGTGATCGACGATATCCACCAGTTTAATCGAATTCACACTAGAGAATAAGAAAATTGAAACCAGTGCACTGCCCCCACCAATAATGCTTACGGCTTTTTTTCGTCCCCATTTTAACTTGTCTTGCATCGCTGCAATCGGTACTTCAAGGATACTCACCATTGAAGAAATACCAGCAACAAATAAAGAAGAGAAGAATAGTAAACCGAATAAATCCGCACCCGCACCTAAACTAGAAATGATTTTAGGGAAAGCAATGAAGGCCAAACCAATACCACCGCTGACCACTTGATCTACAGGTTTCCCTGCTGAAAAAGCCATAAACCCCAATGCAGCGAAGATACCAATACCCGCAAGAATTTCAGTAGAAGCATTAGCAAAACCAACGATGAGACCTGAGCCTGTTAAATTGGTTTTTGGTTTAAGATACGAGGCATAAGTCACCATAATCCCAAAACCAACAGAGAGTGAAAAGAAAGTATGGCCATATGCTGCAAGCCATACTTTATAATCCCACATTGCAGCCCAGTTCGGTGTAAAGAAAGCATTTAAACCTTGGACCGCTCCAGGTAAACGCAAAGCTTGAATAACAAGAATAGTGAATAGAATAAACAATAAAGGCATGAAAATTTTATTGGATAATTCAACCCCTTTTTTCACACCACCAAATAAGATGATCAGCGTTAATGCCCAAATTCCCACAATTGGCCAAAATAAATGACCAACAAACTGAAAATCAAAACTTGTTGATTTTGAGGTTTGTAAATAGGTATTGAAGAAGAAGTTTTCAGGATCACTGCCCCACAATTGACCTACAGAAAAGTAAACATAACTGCCTGCCCAAGTCAGTACGCTGGCATAGTACAAACCAATAATGATACAGACACAGACTTGCCACCATCCTAAAGTTTCCCCACCTTTAAATAAAGCACGATATGCTTTAGGAGGTGAGGTATTACTTTTATGCCCTGTCGCATAGTCTAAAAATAATAGCGGCAAACCTGCTGTGATAAGTGCAATTAAATATGGAATTAAAAAAGCGCCGCCACCATTTTCATAGGCAATGTAAGGAAAGCGCCAAATATTACCTAAACCGACAGCCGATCCAACAGCTGCGATAATAAAACCTGATCGTGATGTCCAGTTTTCACGAGATTCTGTCATAAAACACCTAATTCTGTAGATGTCCTCAAATGCTGCTTTTTTTCATTGTGATCTGCGAGCAAAAGAAGTACCAATTTTAAATTTTGTTGTTTGAATAAAACAGCACCTTTTGGGTCCTTTGTTATTATTTCAAACCAGTAACTTTGCAAACTTCTCGGTTAAAGTACATCAACAAAAATTACTGTTTAATGTGGTAACAATACTCGTTTTGCAGCGCTTTTTCTGTAATTTGTGTCCATTTTCCCATGTTTTTTTTACTTTTCATCACACATGGTTAATTTTTAGCTATTTTGATTGATCATTGCTTAAAATTACCTATTTCTAATTAACATTCTTGGGTAAACGATAATGCCCAATAATTTTATATGCATGCAAAATATCATTTTCACGTGTTCCATAACCGATATTATGAATGACCAAAGGTGTTTTTGACAGCATTGTGGTTTTATTGGAAATGATACCAATATGGGTTAAACCTTTACCTAAATCCCATGCCACAATATCGCCTGCTTGATATTTTTGATCACTCACTTGATAACCTTGACGCTGAAAATAGGTCATGATATTTGGAACCCGACGATGATCAATATTTCGATCAGTTGCTTTTAAGCCCCATTTTTGTGGATATTTTCTAAAATTGGCTTTCATATCTTCATGAATACGCTGTTGTAGATCTATTTCTTGATGACGTAATGCACGAATGACCACGTCTGTACAGACGCCTTTGACCAATGGAACATCCCCCATTGGATAAGACAATTGAGTATAAGCAGGATCATAATAAAGTGTTTTCCAAATCTGAGAACGTGCATCATTTACCAGTTTTTCAGATTGAAATGCCCAAAGTTGTACACTCAGTAAGGAAAGTAAAACCATTAAAAATAATGAATTGAAAAATTTTATTGTCATTTTAACTCTATATAAAATTCAAAGGAAATAAGGAGCCGTAGCCCCTTAGAATATCAACTTATTGTTTGATTACAAGTAAGCGTTCTTCTTGCATATCACGAATTGCAGACTGAATCCCTTCACGACCTAAACCCGAATCTTTCACGCCACCATAAGGCATATTATCAACTCTGAAAGTTGGTATATCATTGATAATTACTCCGCCCACATGTAGATGATCCCATGCATAGAGCATTTTATTGAGATTTTGAGTATATACACCAGCTTGTAAACCAAAGCGACCTTGGTTAATTACTTCGATCCCTTTCTCAAAGGTTTTGTATTTCTCTAAAATTGCCACAGGGCCAAATGCTTCATTTTGATAAATTTCCAGAGATTCATCGACATTCTCAAGTAAAGTTGGCTCGAATAAAACGCCTTTTAACGTGCCACCAATTAAGATTTTCGCACCCTTTTTCTCTGCTTTATCTACCCATTTTTTTAAACGAATCGCTTCTGCTTCTTTGATCATTGGACCCACTATCGTGGTTTCTACATCTGGATCTGCCGCAGATACTTTTTTCAACTTAGCTAAGATTTTTTTTCTAAATTCTATATAAATATCAGCATGTACTAAAATTCGTTGCACACTAATACACACCTGCCCCGCATGTCCATATGCACCACCAATCACTCGATCAATCAACGCATCACTTATTTCTGTATCAGGTTCAATTAAAACCGCTGCATTACCACCCAATTCGAGGGTTACTTTTTTTCGACCAGCACGTGCTTTCATATCCCAACCCACTTGATCAGAACCGGTAAAGCTGAGTACCTTAAAACGATCATCCGTCACTAACACATCAGCATGTTCTCGTGGACAAGGCAAAATTGAAAATGCGCCTTTTGGTAAATCTGTTTCAGCCAAAATTTCTGCGATTTTTAATGCGGAAATTGGTGTCAAACTTGCTGGTTTCAATACAAATGGACAACCCGCTGCAATTGCTGGTGCAATTTTATGCGCTGTTAAATTCAAAGGAAAATTAAACGGACTGATCAGAGATACTGCACCAATCGGAACATGTTGTACCATTCCCCGATATGCAGAGGCCGCAGCGGTAACAGCCAAAGGCATTAGATGACCATTATTGAGTGTGGAGACAGCATCTGCCGCTAGTTGGAAAGTATTAATCAACCTTTCAACCTCAGCTGCTGCTGCAAGTTTAGGCTTTCCACCTTCGATAATTAAAATTTGTATTAATTCTTCACGTATTTCTTTAAAGCGTTTAACACAATGTAAGAGTATTTTTTGCTTCTGAAATGGCTTTAAAGCGGCCATTTCTTTTTCAGCTTTCACGGCTGCACTGATGGCTTTTTCTAAAGTTTTTGCATCTGCTAAAGCGACTTTTGCATAAATTTCCCCCGAAAATTTATCATGAACTTCAAGCCATTGCCCTGATTTGATCGCTTTATTGGCGACATAAAGGGGGAATTCAATCATTGCTTGATCAATAGAATCACTCATCCTACACCCTCGATTTAATCTTTTTAATAATGCAAAATTTGATAAACCCCTATATCATGCCTTCTGTTGATACAGTATTGAAATGTATTTAAGTAACAAAAAATAGGATGAAAAAACATTTCATCAAGAAGGACATATGAAATCTATTCAATTACCCTTATTTATCGCTGTATTAGGTCTAAGTTCATTTGCTCAAGCTGATTTTATTGGTTTAAAAGGTGATATCAGTTATTGGAGTCTTGGTGGAACTTCTCAAATCAATCATAAATCTGGTTTATCTAATAACACTGGTTCAGATGATTTATTATCAGATCCTTATGCTGGGCTAAACGCAGAACATGATTTAGATACTAAAGGTACGATTCAAGCCTCTGTTGCTTTTGAGCACCCTATTCCAATCCTTCCCAATGTAAAATTAAAATATACCAAGTTAGATACGGAAACTGAGTCTAATAATGAGTTTGCTAAAACTAAAATTGATTTAGACCATACAGATCTTATTCTTTACTATGAAATCTTAGACAACATTGTAAAAGCTGATGTCGGTGTAGGGGCAACTAAGCTCAATGGTACTGTAAAACAGTTTTCACAAAATGTTGATGTTGATGAATATGTTCCAATCCTTTATGCAGAGGCCGGCGCAAAACTACCGTTTACAGGTTTAAGTGCAAAAGCTGAAGCGACTTATACCAATGTCAATGATGTAAAAATCACAGACGCTCAGGCTGAAATTCAATATGACTTTGTAAAGTCTATAGTTTTAGATCTTGGTGCAAAAGTGGGTTACCGTATTTTAAATATTGAACTCAGTGATTTAGATAACCGCGATATGAAGTTTGATTTTAAAGGACCTTATATTGGTTTAAATGCACATTTTTAATAGAAACTATCCTTTTATGATCATGTACGCTTTTTCTTACATGGTCTGCCGAATTATGCGTATAGGCAGAACAACTAAATTTTAATATTATAAACACATCAGGAAACAGGAAGTTTCCACTAAAAACAAGAATAAGATAGGATGATAATGCAGGATAGCGAAAGGTACTACAGGAGTTATATCTTAGAACCAATACAAAAAACCTCAGGCATGGATGTCTGAGGTTTTTTATTTTGGATAGACTAAAAGCAATTAAAGTAAAACACTTACCACTTCATAAAAACCATCCCTTCAATAGCATCAATTTGAATCAGTTCAGTTTGTTTTTGAACCAGTTTAATCGCTTCATGCAAACCTATTGTTTTTGTATAAGAACCTTTTTGAGTAGGAACAGGAATGTCTGCATCTAATGAATAATCATCATTGACCATAAACTGTAAAGTACGATCATTTTTATCAACAATTCCTAAAAAGTTTTCTGGCCTGATTAAGACAGATTGCATTATTTCTATGATTTCATCGATAGATGCGTACTGATCTTGAGCGGGTAAAACTTCATCACCATCATAATCTGTAAAGAAAAACTGGAAAATCAACATATTATTAACTGTTTTTATCGTAATACTTTAATTTTTAGCATAAAGGAACCACTGATTCAATAGCTAGACTCTTTCTATATCTCCACTTCAATAATGAACATAATGAGGTATACAGAACATGAGTTCAGTTTCATCAATACATAAGCTTAATCAGTGATCAATTTACTTAATATGACTAGATCTCTTTCATTCCGATAATAAGCACTGCGCATAAAAAACACCCCGTTCTCGTTAGAGACCGGGGTGTTTTAGATTTAAAAGCTGGCGATGACTTACTCTCACATGGGTAACCCCACACT
>NZ_JBBCMP010000024.1:0-24546 GCF_037152175.1 Acinetobacter sp. AS167 | reverse complement strand
AAGTTCATTGATTGCACGAGGTTCAAGTACAGCACCAGAAAGGATATGCGCACCAACTTCAGAGCCTTTTTCAACCACACAGACAGAAAGGTCTGGAAGATTGTTTTCAAGCGCTAATTGACGAATTTTAATCGCAACAGAAAGACCCGCAGGGCCTGCGCCTACGATGATTACGTCAAACTCCATTGACTCTCGTTGTAAATCTTTCATAAAAAGAAATCCTATTTCGCTTAGCGGTATTTTAGTTTATTGAGATAAAAATATCAAATGAAAAAGCATCAAAAAGGGAAGGTTTGATGAGTAAATTCAAAATGATATCCACAAAAAAGCCAGCTAAATCTAGCTGGCTTTAAAATGGAATAAGTGATTTTATAAGGTCTAATTTTACGATTTTTGCGGATCGTAGAGTTTTTCCTTGATGAAGAGGGCAGGAATAACACCGCAAATTAAATAAGCAGCCCCCATCACCACAAAACCTAAACCAATAGAACCACCTGATGCCAAGTAGCCAATCGTTGCAGGCGCAAGTGCTGCACCAAGACGCCCGACGTTATAGGCACCACCAATCGCTGTACCACGAATCGCTGTAGGGAAACTTTCCGTCATATAGGTGGCATTTACACCATAAGGAATACCGTATAAAAATCCGAAAGCGATCAGTAAATATAAAATGTTGCTGGGTGAGTTATAAAAAACAATCAGTGGAAGAAAAATAGCAGTCCCAATCGCACCAAAGGCATAAGTAAAGCGACGACCAAGTTTATCAGCCATCATCCCCGCAAGGACTTTACCGAGGATCATGGCGGTATAAGTACCAACCATATATGCGGTCATTTCTTTAAACTTCATGCCTAATTCACTTTCTAGATATGAAGGCATCCAGTTATTTACCCCATAATAACCAAATTGTAAGAAGCCTGCTGTGAGCGCCCACAAGATAAACATATTTCGATTTCGTTTATCTTTAAAAATCAGTTTAAATGCCGAAGTATCCTCAGAGTTTTTATCACGTGTTGGTTGTTGTAAACGAGACTGTTGCCATGCGAGTGGTTCTGGTACCAAAAGATGCATTAAAACAGCAATCAACACCGGTACAATGGCAACATAAAACAGCATACGCCAGCCATGATCTGGAATAATCCATCCAGCGAGTAGCGTTGCAACAATATAGCCAACCGTCCAACCTGCTTGTAAGGTACCCAATACCGTTGTACGGTAACGTGTAGGTACATATTCCGCCATCAAGGTATTGCAGGCAATATAAAGCGAGCCTAGTCCGAGAGAAGCAAAAAAACGTAATAGCCCAAATTCAAGAAAGCTTTGGGTAAAGCCTAGTCCACATGTAAGTAGTGAGAAGGTGAGAATAGAAATAACCACGATCCGTACTCGACCAAATTTGTCACATGCCCATCCCCCAAATATCCCACCAACAGCCATACCCGCCAGGGTAAAACTACCCAGCATACCTGCCTGCACGGAACTTAAACCAAAATCTGCCTTAATACTGTTGAGACTATAAGACAGCAGCATCAGATCGGCACCATCCACCAACAAGGCTAAAAATGCAAAAATAAATGCAATTTTCCAAGTATGAGGTTGTATTGAAGAGAGATGTGTATTGTAGTTTGTCGCCATAATCCATTACCTACATTTGATTTACAGCACTTCAAATCGTTTTAAAGTGCCTAAAAATTAATTAAGACGCAGCACGAATCATATTTCGCGCAATAATCATTTGTTGAATTTGGGTGGTGCCTTCATAGAGACGGAATAAACGTACATCTCGGTAAAAACGTTCAATGGCATATTCACTGATATAGCCAGAGCCACCATGAATCTGTACGCAGCGATCGGCCACGCGACCACACATT
Organism: Acinetobacter sp. AS167; assembly: GCF_037152175.1. NCBI lineage: Bacteria > Pseudomonadati > Pseudomonadota > Gammaproteobacteria > Moraxellales > Moraxellaceae > Acinetobacter > Acinetobacter sp. AS167. The sequence continues at coordinate 22,675 of NZ_JBBCMP010000024.1, read as the reverse complement.
TCAGTGGCAAACATTTTTGCGCATGATGCTTCTGTGCTGACGTTGTGCCCAGCATCACGTTGTCTTGCCGCATCTAAAACCATACATTGCGCTGCATAAATTTCTGCTTTGGAGTCAGCAAGCATGGCTTGAATCAGCTGAAATTCAGCAATCGCTTGTCCAAATTGCTTCCGCTCAAGGGCAAACTTTAAGGTATCGTCTAATATGCGTAGGGCAGCACCGACACTGATTGCGGCAATATGTAAGCGACCTTTATCCAAGACTTTCATTGCGGTTTTAAATCCTACACCTTCAATACCACCAATCAGTGCTGAGGCAGGAACTCGACAATTTTCAAAAATCACATCACAGGTATGTGCACCTTTTTGTCCCATTTTTTTATCTGTTTTACCTAGAGAGATTCCTGCAGTTTTGCGATCTACGATAAAAGCAGAAATTCCACCAGCACCTTTAATATCTGGATTGGTTCGTGCCATCACCGTAAATACCCCTGCATGAGGTGCATTGGTAATAAAGCGTTTGGTGCCATTTAAAATATAAAACTCACCTTCTTTTACTGCGCTGGTTTTCAAAGAGGCAGCATCTGAGCCTGCATCTGGTTCAGTTAGGCAAAAAGAACTGATCACTTCACCACGTGCTAAACGGGGCAAGAAAAATGATTTTTGAGTTTCGGTACCATCAATAATCAGACCACTCGAACCGATTCCATTATTGGTGCCGATCAGTGAACGAAAGGCAGGCGAAGTACGTCCAAGTTCAAAAGCGATAGATACCTCTTCTTCCATGGTCAAGCCAAGACCTTCATATTCTTCTGGAATCGTCAGTCCAAACAAACCCAAAGCTTTCATTTGCTCAATGATGGCTTGAGGGATTTGATCTGTTTCTGCGACTTCATTCTCATGAGGAATAAGGACACCATCTACAAACTGTCGAATCATATCTACCAGTTGTTTGAGTGTTTCCTGATCTCGAATCATAGTCTTGTCCTTTGTACAACATGTTGAAAACATCGAGGAGATGTTGCTAAAACCCTGCATATTGATGCGATAGTAATCAAAGGATTAGTAGAAAACAATATATTTTGAAAATTAATTTCGCAATGCGGTATATTGTGCTTGTTTTTTAGTTGGCTAATTATTTGATTTAATTAATCTATATTTGTTGAATAAAAATCATCACTTTTGATGAAAAAATTAAGTTTTATTTTTAAAGTTTTCTGTGTATATTAAAAACATATATCGCTATGCGAAATTTATATTAAATAAATTTTCCTGTAGGAAATTAATCAAAGGTTAGTGGAATAAACATGGGTGCTTTAAATGGAATTCGTGTACTTGATTTAAGTCGAGTACTGGCTGGACCGTGGTGTGGACAGATTCTTGCCGATTTAGGCGCAGAAGTGATTAAGGTTGAAAGACCGAAACTAGGTGATGATACGCGTTCTTGGGGACCACCTTGGATGAAAGATGATGCCGGACAAGAGACACGAGAAGCCGCTTATTATCAGTCGACCAATCGCAATAAACTTTCTGTTGCAATAGATATTGCAAATCCGGAAGGGCAGGCACTCATCAAAGCACTGATTCAAGATACCGATGTGGTCATTGAAAACTACAAAGCTGGTTCTTTGAAAAAATATGGCTTGGATTATGCTTCTTTATCAGAAATTAATCCTAAACTGGTTTATTGCTCGATTACGGGTTTTGGTCAAAATGGACCGAGAGCAGAAGAGCCAGGCTATGATTTTATCATTCAAGGAATGGGTGGACTCATGTCCATCACGGGTGAAAAAGATGATTTACCCGGTGGTGGTCCGCAAAAAGTAGGTGTCGCATTTTCAGACTTATCAACGGGATTATATTCAACCATTGCCATACAAGCGGCTTTGCTCAATCGTCATATGACGGGTTTAGGGCAACATATAGATATGGCTTTACTTGATGTGCAAATTGCCACAATGGCAAATCAAGGAATGAATTATCTTTCATCTGGAAAAGTGCCGGTACGTTATGGCAATGCACATGCCAATATTGTGCCTTATCAATTATTTAAAGCCGCTGATCGAGAGTTTATCATTGCTTGTGGTAATGACACTCAGTTTATCCAACTGTGCAGAAGTATTGGTTTGCCAGAGTTACCCAATGATGTTCGATTTACCCGTAATGCAGATCGTGTTAAGCATCGTGATGAAGTGATAGAAATTTTATCAAAGCATTTTTTAAGCAAGACTGCCGATGAGTGGGTAAGTGCAATTTATGCTGCTAAAGTGCCTGTTGGTGTGATTAATAATCTAGAACAAGCTTTTAATGAACCTCAAGTGATTGCGCGAGAGATGCTGGTAGAAATGCAACATCCTCAACGTGAAAAACTTACTGTGGTTGGTTCTCCGATTAAGCTTTCACGTACACCTGTAGAGTATAGAAATGCGCCTCCTTTGTTAGGCGAACATACTCAGACCATTTTAGGCCGTATTATTTCTCCAGCAAAACTTGAGGAGTTAAAAGCCAAAGGCGTGATAGGATAGTTTTTAAATAGATGATGTGAGCAGTCTAAAGCCATTTTTTAAGTAAAATAAGCAAATTTAGACTTTTCACATCGAGATGGATGCATCGTTTTATTTTCAAAGTGAATCAGATGATTGCTTTTTGCTATTTATAGAAAAAATAGATTATAATTTTCGCAGTGCGAAACAAATATGTGAATTGGTATAACCATGAATGATGCCGTAGATGCAGAACAAACAGAAAAATTATTAGCGCCTTTGAGGCATGAGTTATTGCATCCGATTGAAGATATGCAAGATGAAAATGATCGTCAATTTATTACAGCTTTAGGACGTGGTTTAGAACTCTTACGTTGCTTTACCCCAAAACATCAGCATTTGGGTAATCAAGAGTTATCACAAATGACCGGTTTGCCTAAACCGACAATTACCCGTTTAACGCACACATTGTCACGTTTGGGCTATATTAAGCAGGTCCCAAATTCAAGCAAATTTCAACTTTCAGTTGGGGTTTTGGCGTTTGGTTACTCCATGCTTTCTAATGTGTCTATCCGTAATATTGCACATCCCTATATGAAAAACTTAGCGGATTATGCAGGTGCTGCTGTGGCAATGGCAACGCGTGATCGTCTAAATATGATTTATTTGGATGTGGTACAAGGCAAGGGCAATATGACCATGCGTCGTCAAGTCGGTACTTATTTGCCGATTCATTTAAGTTCAATGGGACGTGCATGTCTGGCTGCAATGCCTGAAGATGAAAGAGAGTTTTTACTTGATGCAATCCGTAGCAAACATAAAGACGATTGGATCAAGATTAACCGTGATTTAGATAAAGCATTTAAAGATTATCAAGATTTTGGTTATTGTTTTTCAATTGGTGAATGGCATAAAGATGTCAATTCAGTTGCAGTCCCCTTGATTCATGAACAACATGGTCTACTGGTATTTAACTGCGGCGGACCAAGCTTTATTATGAACCGCGAAAAACTTGAAGAGGATATTGCACCGCGTCTTCTACATATGGTGAATAATATCCGCACTGAAATTAGCTAATTTTATTGCTTTAAAACTGAAAGGCCAGCAACGATCTGCATTGTTGGCCTTTTTAATAAGATGCAGGTTAAATAGTTTGCTTACGAAAAATGGGTGTTATTTTTTTCATCAATGCACTCAGTGCTTGTTTAAATTCGTCACCTTGCCAACAAAGTGAGAATACAGTGGACTCATGATCGATCAGATTTAATAAATCATCGATAAGCATAGGATGCTAAGAAATGAGCCTCTAAATATAAAATAGTGAGTGGAAAGAATATGAAAACCAAAATTACAGAATTATTTGAAATTGAACATCCGATTATTCAAGGTGGTATGCATTATGTCGGTTTTGCCGAGCTGGCTGCTGCAGTTTCAAATGCGGGTGGGTTAGGCATTATTACCGGTTTAACCCAGCGAACACCTGAAAATCTAGCAAAAGAAATTGCCCGATGTCGAGAAATGACCGATAAGCCTTTTGGTGTCAATCTAACTTTCTTACCCACAGTCAATACACCTGATTATCCGGGTTTTGTCGAGGCAATTATTAAAGGTGGGGTAAAGGTTGTAGAAACAGCGGGTCGTAATCCTGAACAGGTCATGCCTTATTTAAAGGCCGCTGGAATAAAAGTGATTCATAAATGTACTTCGGTTCGGCATAGTCTAAAAGCTCAAAAAATTGGATGTGATGCTGTTTCTGTCGATGGTTTTGAGTGTGGTGGACATCCTGGTGAAGATGATGTACCGAATATGATTTTATTGCCTTTAGCTGCCGATACCTTAGAAATTCCTTTTGTTGCATCAGGTGGTATGGCTGATGGACGTTCACTTGCTGCCGCTTTAGCTATGGGAGCTGATGGCATAAATATGGGAACACGTTTTATTGCAACTCAAGAAGCGCCAGTACATGCAAATGTGAAACAGGCGATCCTGAATGCAACAGAAAGAGATACTCGTTTAATTATGCGCGCTTTACGTAACACTGAGCGTGTTATAAATAATACAGCTGTAGAAAAAATTATAGCCAAAGAAAAAGCACTGGGTGACCAGATTAAATTTGAAGATATCATTGAAGAAGTTGCAGGTGTTTATCCTAAAGTGATGATTGATGGCGATGTCAATGCTGGGGCGTGGTCATGTGGTTTGGTTGCCAGTCTGATCCATGACATTCCGACATGTGATGAACTGGTCAACCGTATTGTAAAAGAGGCAGAAGACATTATTCGTGGACGTTTATTCGGGCTTTTATAAATATCTATTTGAGTTCAGCTTTATCTCGATGATGAAAGACTGCTTTTAAAGATCAGCACAATACTATGGATTGTGCTGATCTTTAGCATCTGCAAGACAATAATATAGACACAGCAGGGCAAAAACTAAGCCCAAGATACATACACCTGTCCAGCCAAAATGTTTCCATGCATAGCTTCCACTCGTGGTCCCTAAAGCACCGCCAGCGAAATAACCTGTCATATAGATGGCATTGAAACGTGAACGCAATTGTTGGTTAAGCTTAAAGACAATACTCTGATTGGTGACATGAACAGCCGAGAGCGAAGCATAAAGAATAAGTAAGGCAATGATATAAAAGATAAAATGATAAGAGAGTAACAAAAACAATAGCCAACTTAAAATCAGACCGATACCACAACATATCGAAATTTTATGAATATAGCCTTGATCAATAAATTTACCTGAAAAATTGGCAACGAATGTTCCTAAAACACCGACAAACCCAAATAAGCCAATCGTAAAATCACTGAAAAAATAAGGCGCAGGAGCTAAGAGTAAAGACATGGTGGTAAAGGTTAAACTTACACAGGCAAAGGTTAATCCACCAATATAGGTTCTGATTCTTAGGCGACGATTTTGAATAAAGATTTGCGGCAGTGAGTGAATTGTTTTGAGATAATTTTCAGATTTGGTGGGAGGAAATAAGCCAATATTACGGTACAAAATAATCGCAATGAGCAATAATAAAAAACCGCTGAGCAGATAAATAAAATTCCAAGCAAAAAGCGTCGACATCATCCCTGATAATGAGCGTGCCAATAAGACACCCATCATTAACCCACTCAGTAAAAAACCAACAACACGACCACTATGTTGAATTGGAACCAGACTGGCAGCCAGTGGTAACAACAGTTGGGCTGAACTAGAAAATAACCCTGTAATGATGGTACCGAACATTAACAGATAAATATTGTGGGAAAAACCACTAATAATTAGCCCAATTGAGGCAAGCAGCATAAATATAAATAACAACTTACGCTTTTCGAGAATATCCCCTAAAGGCATTAAAAACAGCAGACCTGCTGCATAGGTGATTTGCGCTAAAGTAGGCACCCATGCTGTGGTGGTATCTGCTAAATTTAAACTTAGACTAATGGAATGAATCAGTGGTTGGCTAAAGTAATTCCCACCAGTACAGATGCCTGCTGCAACTGCCATTAAAATAATGGTTGGGGTATAGAGAGTGTTTTTCATTATGCCTATGGTTTGTCATTATGAAATCGGAACTTTTAATCCACACAACCATGTATCTGCTGATTTTACGCATCTGATTTTAAACATGGTTGTTAAGGCGTTTCACTCAAAGCATCTTGAATGTTGTGCACCATATGGATTAAACGGGGTCCAATTTCACCTTCAAGTTTTTCAGGGTTTAAATGAAAACTTGGTGCGCCGCAGTTAAAGACATAAAGACCATGTTTGGAACTGACCAAAGGCACAGCGACAGAGTTTACTTCTTTATGCCATTCGCCTAAAGAAAGGCAATATCCGTAATCTTGATAATCTCGGAAAGCTCGTTCTAAAGAACGTTTAATTGCAGGCCAGTTTTCAGCATTTTTTTGTTTAAGCGCATCCAGTAAAAAATTACGCTCACGTTCAGGTGTAGCCGCCAAACAAGCTCGACCCATGGAACTGCTGTGAATAGGTAGGGTTGAGCCAATGGGACGGCGCATATTTAAAGCAGTTTCGATCTGAACCACATCGATATAGACCATGTTTAAACGGTCACGGGTTGCCATCGCAACAGGTGCTTGCACATATTGGCTCATTTCTTCCATATAGCGATGTGCAATATTACGGATAGAAATATTGGACAAGGCTGCATAGCCTAAAGATAAAACACCGATATCCAATGTATATTTAGTGGAATTAGGCAGTTGTTTTAAATAGCCTAATGACACTAAGGTATTGGTTATCCGCGCAATGGTTGGTTTTGGTAAACCCGTCATTTTTGCCAGTTCTTGGTTACCCAAGACTTGATTGTTGGCAGAAAAACAACGTAATAGCTCTAAGCCACGTGCTAAAGAAGCGATAAATTGGGGGTTATTTTCCCGATGAATATGTGAAATAGGATCAAGGCGTATCTCATCAAAATTTATAGGTTGTTCAGTTTCTGAATTCTGAGACATTCAATACTCAAATATAATAAAGCAACAGTTTGGCTATTATATTTCGCTCTGCAAAATAAATCCATTCATCACTGCGCTGTTGTGATGAATGGATACTCGGTTAGTGATTAAACAGTCAATGTTATGACACGTTTTCAATCACCATGGCTAAGCCTTGTCCTACGCCAATACATAAGCTAACGACAGCATATTTCTTATTGCGGCGGATCAGCTCACGCGAAACTGTCAGTGCAAGACGTGCACCAGAAGCCCCAAGTGGGTGGCCAATGGCAATTGCACCACCATTTGGGTTGACACGCGGATCATTAAAATCAACATCTAAACCTTTTAAGCAAGATAATACTTGTGAAGCAAAAGCTTCATTGATTTCAATGATATCCATATCATCTAAAGTTAGCCCTGCACGTGCAACGGCTTTTTTGATTGCTTCGATTGGGCCAGCACCCATAATACGAGGTTCAATACCTGCTGCTGCTGCTGACAAGATTTTTGCCATTGGCTTTAAGCCATATTTTTGGCCCGCTGCTTCGGAACCGATGAGCAATGCAGCAGCACCATCGTTAATACCCGATGCATTTCCAGCAGTGACGACACCACCTTCAAATAATGGTTTTAATTTGGTTAAGGCTTCAACCGTTGAGCTTGGGCGAGGGTGCTCATCTTCAGAAACCAGTTTTGGTGGTAACTTTTTGCCTTGAAAGACTTCAATTGGGGTAATTTCACCAGTAAAAAAGCCGTCTTGTTTGGCTGTTTGATATTTTGCTTGGGATTGAGCTGCAAATAAATCTGCCTGTTCACGGCTAATGCCAAACTCAACCGCGACATTGTCACCAGTTTCAGGCATTGAGTGACCACCGTATTGTGCAATTAGTTTTTTGTTTGGAAAGCGTGAACCAATTGTGGTGTCATAAATTTTAGTATCACGGCTATAGGCAGTTTCAGCTTTACCCATTACAAATGGGGCACGTGACATGCTTTCTACACCACCCGCAATATATAAATCGCCTTCGCCACAAGTGATGGCACGTGCAGAATCAATCACAGCACCCAAACCACTTGCACATAAACGGTTTACAGTTTGGCCGGGAACAGTTACAGGTAAGCCCGCGATTAACAGGGCATTTCTGGCAACGTTACGGCTGTCTTCACCGCCTTGGTTGGTATCACCTAAAATAACATCTTCAATCGCTGCACCTGGAACCCCAGTTTTTTCAAGGAGCTTTTGCAAAACTGCCGCAGCTAAATCATCTGGACGTACTGAAGCAAGCTCACCTGCATGACGACCAATCGGGCTACGTAAACCATCATAAATATAGGCATTTAACATTGAGAAGTTCCTTTTCAAAATCCAGAATTAAAAGTAAGCGGTAAATTTAATGCGACACGACGTTGTAACCATGGGCTAGGGCGATAGCGTGGGTCATAGGTCAGTGTTGAGATACGATTGAGAATGAGTAAGATTTTTTGGCTACCGATATGATCACCCCATTCAATAGGGCCAAATGGATAGCCTAAACCTAAACGGACTGCGGCATTGATATCATCGACACTGGCAATATTTTGTTGTGCAATATCACAACCTAAATTAATCACCATGGCTAAAACACGTTGTGCCACGAAGCCAATACTTTCAGCAATCATGCTGACCATAGCACCATCTAAATTAAACATAGAGTGAGCTGCTTGACGATACTCAGTGCTTGTCGCCAATGACGGCATTAACGTTCTATGTTTGCTTATGCCGTATAGCATATCTATGGCAACAGCTTGTTGTGGATTGACTTTTAAACGTGTCGCTGTTTGGGTGGTATCTTCACCGTAGCAAGCGAGTAAACATAAACTCTCAGGTAATGGTTCTAGAGCAGTATCTAAGACAATTTTTTGCTGGACTAAATAATCTTCCAGTTGTTGTTTATCTTCAGCAAAATCAGCTGCAATCCAAACTTTTGGATAGTTGGTTAAACGCTCAACAAACTGTGCAGGTTTTTCACCTGTTTTTGTGCCTGTTTCATAGTGGTAAAAGCCTTGATTAACTTTACGCCCAAGTTGTTTGGCTTCAAGCATTTGCTTGGTCAATGGATTGGGCTTGTAACGGGCTTCTTCATAGTATTGATGATAAATCGACTCCATTACAGGATGTGATACATCCAGTCCTGTTAAATCCATGAGTTCGAATGGTCCCATTCTAAAACCAACACCATCTCTTAAAATGCGGTCAATTTCACTGATGTCACAGACGTTTTCATTTAAGATTTTTAACGCTTCGGTGCCATAGGCGCGCCCCGCATGATTAATAATAAATCCTGGGGTGTCTTTGGCAACAACAGGTCGATGACCAAATGCACGTGATAGCTCATTTAATGCATCTACAATATGTGGATCTGTTTTTAATCCTTGGATCACTTCCACAACTTTCATCAGTGGTACCGGATTAAAGAAATGGAAACCGACTACACGTTGTGGTTTTTTACAGTTTGCTGCAATGGCTGTGATCGAAAGCGATGAAGTGTTTGAGGCTAAAATAGTGGTGTCTGAAACGATCTCTTCGAGTTGTTGCATCAACACTTGTTTGATATCTAAACGCTCAATAATCGCTTCAACAATTAAGTCGCAGGCTTTTAAATCTTCAAGTTGCTCTGCAACGATCAAATGTTTGTTAGCATTTTCCGCTTGTTCAGCACTGATTTTATTTTTATCGACTAGCTTTTGAAATGTTGCTGCCAGCTTTTCTTTGGCCTGTAGCGCAGCGCCTTCTTTGGTGTCATATAAATAGGTGGTATGACCTGATTGTGCTGCAATTTGAGCAATACCGCTGCCCATAATACCAACACCAATTACAGCCATGCTTTGAATATCATAAGTCATGTCGATCATCCTGATAACTGATCTAGATTAAACGAAAAATTAGAGACGAAAAAAATAGAAACGAAAGAAAACAATACAGTCTGGTGGGTTAACTCAGACATTGTTTGTCACCATCAATCGGTAAAATTTGTCCAGAAATAGAGCAACCGCTTTCCGAGGCTAAAAATATACACAAATCGGCAATATGTTTTGGATTGACAAAATATTTGAGTGATTGATTTTTAAGTGCATTTTGCGTAACGGCATCCAAGGACGTTTGAGCGACATTTGCACGCGCTTGTAACACCCGTTGAACTCGTTCTCCATCCACTGCACCTGGAAGTATGGCATTGACTCGAATATTGTCTGCACCAAGTTCCATCGACAATGTTTTGGTAAAACCAATTAATCCCCATTTAGAGGTCGCGTAAGCCAAACGATATGGATAGCCCAAACGTCCAGCGATCGATGACATATTGATAATGACGCCTGCTTCCGACTGTTTTAAAAAGGGGATGGCGAGTTGGGTGATAGCAAAGGTACTATTTAAATTAAGGTTTAATACCGCACTCCAATCGGCGAAACTCAATTCTTCTGCTGCAATGGTTGGGCCAGAAATCCCTGTATTATTGACCAGAACATCAATATGCCCCAGTTTACTGATGGCATCACTAAACATAGATTTGATTTCATCATGGTTAGCTAAATCACATGCATAAATATGTAGTGCAGGATAGGCCTTTTGGAATTGCGCTAAGCTTTCTGCATTGATATCACAAACGAAAACTTCATCGTGATGCGCTAAGAATGCTTCTGCAATACATCGTCCAATTCCTGAACCGCCTGCACTAATCAATACTTTTCTAGCCATTTCTATTCCATTGTTGTTATCGATTAAACTTATTTGCCTTGATATGATGGTTTTCGTTTTTCAATAAACGCTTGAATGCCTTCATTTTTATCTTCTGTTGAAAACAACAATTGAAATGATTTACGCTCCAATGCCAAACCTGCATTTAATGGAACATCTTCGCTCATTAATGCAACTTCTTTGATTTGTTGTAGGGCAATTGGTGGCATTTTTGCCAGATTTTGCGCCATTTGAATAGCGGTTGAGATGGTCTGGTCATCTTCAGTAACTTGGGAAACCAGTCCAATGCTATATGCTTCTTCTGCTTTGACCATTACACCCGTCATGATCATACGCATCGCGTGAAATTTACCCACTGCACGGAAAAGACGTTGGGTTCCACCTGCGCCAGGCATTAAACCGACTTTAATTTCAGGTTGACCAAAAGTTGCCCCTTTACCCGCAATAATAATGTCGCTATGCATGGCAAGTTCACAACCGCCACCCAGTGCATAACCATTTACAGCAGCAATCACGGGTTTAGGGCATTGCGCAATTGCATTCCAATAACGTTCTGTATGACGTAGCAACATTTCTGTGGAGGTTGCGCTTGCCATTTCTTTTAAGTCTGCACCTGCGGCAAAAACCTCTTCCCCACCTGTGAGCACAATGGCATGGATCTGGTCATTAAAACTTAACTCAGTAAACACTTGAGCCAGTTGCTTACGTACCTGTGTATTTAAGGCATTTTTAGCCTCTGGACGATTAATCTTCACGATTGCTACTTTCTGAACAGAATAGTCAACTTCAATGAAACTGTTCCTTGTTATTTCACTCATTTTTTGATTCCTTGTTTCGCAGATCAAAACTATATTTCTTTAATAATGCGTGTTTTGAAATTTATTTCAAGTATTTTTTACTTGTCTTGATACTTTATCGTCGGTTAGTTTTTCTAAGTGATTGATATTTAATATTGGTAGATCTTAAAATTTCGTTTAACGAAATTAATTTTCAAAAAAGCTTGAAATTTGTGTTTTTAATCTCGTACTATGAAACACATTCGCAGTAAACAAGATTTAAAACAGGGTATCCATTACCCAGCTGGAATAGCTGATGGATGCAATGAAGCTACAAAAGAAGGGAGATCATAGATGATCCGTGATGAAGGAATGTTGCAACAGTTGCTCTCAACAATTCGTGACTTTGTAAAAAATGAATTGATTCCACGTGAACATGAGGTTGCCGAGCAGGACAAAATTCCTGAGGATATCGTGCAACAAATGCGTGAGTTAGGTTTATTTGGGTTAACCATTCCAGAAGAATATGGCGGATTGGGAATCACCATGGAAGAGGAGGTGAATGTTGCATTTGAACTTGGACAAACTTCACCGGCATTCCGTTCACTGATTGGTACCAATAATGGTATTGGTTCAAGTGCGATTTTGATTGATGGAACACAAGAACAAAAACAAAAATATCTTCCTCGTTATGCCAGCGGTGAAATTATTGGTTCATTTTGCTTAACCGAACCTGAGGCAGGTTCAGATGCTGCATCTTTAAAAACCAGTGCAGTCAAGGATGGTGATTTTTACGTTTTAAATGGAACCAAACGCTTTATTACCAATGCACCACATGCTGCTACTTTTACCGTGATGGCACGGACCAATCCTGATATTAAAGGTGCCAGTGGTATTTCTGCATTTTTAGTTGAAGCCAATACGCCTGGGATTAGTTTGGGAAAAATCGATCAAAAGATGGGACAAAAAGGTTCTCATACTTGTGATGTGATTTTTGAAAACTGCCGCATTCCAGCATCAGCACTGATTGGTGGGATTGAAGGTATTGGTTTTAAAACCGCAATGAAGGTTTTAGATAAAGGTCGCTTACATATTGGTGCATATAGCGTCGGTGTGGCTGAACGGATGTTAAATGACGCACTTCACTATGCCATTGAGCGTAAACAATTTGGTCAGCCGATTGCTAATTTTCAATTGATCCAAGCCATGCTTGCAGACTCTAAAGCTGAAATTTACGCGGCCAAATGTATGGTGCTCGATGCTGCACGTCGCCGTGATAATGGTGAAAACATTAGTACAGAAGCATCTTGTTCAAAAATGTTTGCCACTGAAATGTGTGGGCGGGTCGCAGATCGTTGCGTACAAATTCACGGCGGTGCTGGTTATATCAGTGAATATGCCATTGAACGTTTTTATCGTGATGTGCGTTTGTTCCGTTTATATGAAGGAACCACGCAAGTTCAACAATTGATTATCGCAAAAAACATGATTAGGGATGCTACAGCCTAATAACAATTAGATGCCATGAGGCAGGGGATGCCTCATATTCCTTCTGAGGATATGGACATGACAACGGAAACAGTTACACAAAATAATAGCGGTAATAATGGTGCTGGAGAGGTGATTCAGACACCCAAAAAGATTTGGATTACAGCCTTTATCTTTGCATTTTTTACTTTGCTTTGTGATGGCGCAGATTTAGGCTTTTTAGCGTTAAGTTTGACCAGTTTAAAGGCTGAGTTTCATCTGAGCGGTGTACAAGCAGGAACATTGGGCAGTTTGACACTGTTAGGTTCCGCTGTGGGGGGATTAGTCGGTGGATGGGCTTGTGATCGCTTTGGCCGAGTGCGCGTGATCGTATTCTTTATTGCTTTTTCTTCTGTTCTGACCTGTGCATTGGGTTTTACGCATTCATATATGCAATTTGCGATTTTAAGAACATTCGGTGCAATGGGCTTAGGCGCACTTTATATTGCCTGTAATATTTTAATGTCTGAAATGGTGCCGACCAAACATCGTTCTACAGTGTTGGCAACACTGATGACGGGCTATACCTTGGGGTCTTTACTTGCGACTTTGTTGGCAGGTCATATTATTCCTGAACATGGCTGGCGTTTCCTATATTGGCTTGCAATTACCCCGATTATTTTATCAGTACTGATGCATTTTATCGTACCTGAGCCTGAGTCATGGAAAAAAGCACGTCAGTTAAAAGTCGTTGCAACGCCACACAATGCACAGCCTGTTAAACGTCAAAACCCGTATTGGGAAATTTTGAAAGATAAGAAACACGGCACCATGTTTGTACTGTGGATTTTGAGTACCGGTGCTTTGCAATTTGGTTATTATGGGGTGAGTAATTGGCTACCGGCTTATTTGGAATCTGATCTAGGAATCAAGTTTAAAGAAATGGCGATGTATATGGTCGGCACTTTCTTAATCATGATGTTTGCCAAAATTATTGCCGGGATTATTGCGGATAAATTAGGTCGCCGTGCTGTATTTGCATTCGGCACAATTGGCACAGCTCTATTTATTCCCGTGATTGTTTACCTTAACACGCCTGCCAATATTTTATGGCTCATGCTGTTCTTTGGTTTTCTATACGGCATACCGTATGCAATCAATGCTACGTATATGACTGAAAGTTTTCCAACCTCAATTCGAGGCTCGGCGGTTGGCGGTGCGTATAACATCGGTAAAGTGCTTTCAATTTTCTCTCCATTAACCATCGGTTATTTATCACAACATGGTTCGATTGGTTTAGGACTGTTGGTGATGGCTGGGGCGTACTTTATTTGCGGTGTAATTCCATTGTTATTTATTAAAGACCGACTATTTAACCCGCAAAAGGCAGAGTGACAATTTGACCTGTCACGTCAATTTAAGGATGAAAAGGGACAAGCGAAATGATAAATAAAATCACCAGTGACATTGAACCGATTTTAAAGGCAATTCCTGATGGCGCAACCATCATGACCAGTGGTTTTGGTGTGACAGGTCAGCCTGCGGAACTGATTGAAGCCTTAATCGATTTAGGTAAAAAAGAGCTGACCATTGTCAATAACAATGCTGCCTCTGGTGATCGTGGTTTGACCAAGCTGATCATTGCAGGTTGTGTCAGAAAAATGATCAGTTCCTTTCCAAAGTCAGCGGGTTCGACTGTATTTCAAGACTTATATCGAGCAGGAAAGATTGAATTAGAACTGGTTCCACAGGGCAACTTAGCCTGTCGTATTCAAGCGGCGGGTGCTGGTCTAGGTGCAATATTTACACCGACAGGCTATGGCACAAAAGTCGCAGAAGGCAAAGAAACCAGAACCATTAATGGTCGAAACTACGTGCTTGAGTATCCGCTTGAAGCTGACTTTGCTTTGATTTATGCAGATCAAGCCGATCGTTGGGGGAATTTGACTTATCGTAAGGCAGCACGGAACTTTGGCCCGATTATGGCAAAAGCGGCGAAAACAACCATTGTTCAAGTGAATCATACGGTAGATCTAGGAAGCCTTGATCCTGAGTGCATTATCACCCCAGGGATTTTTGTACAACATGTTGTCAAAGTAGGAGATATCTAATGTCAATTCAAAAACGTTCTCGTGAAGATATCGCTCAGTTGATTGCTCAGGATATTCCCGAAGGAGCTTATGTCAATTTAGGTATCGGTTTACCCACCAATGTTGCGAAGTATTTACCTCCAGATAAAGAAATCTTTCTACACTCAGAAAATGGGGTTTTGGCCTTTGGCCCGCCACCCAAAGCAGGTGAAGAAGATGAGGACTTGGTCAATGCTGGGAAAGAGTTAGTGACTTTGCTGGATGGTGGTTGCTTTATGCATCATGGAGATTCCTTTGACATTATGCGTGGTGGGCATCTGGATATCTGTGTGATTGGTGCTTTTCAGGTCGCAGTGAATGGTGATTTAGCCAATTGGCATACTGGCAAAGCAGATGATGTTCCTGCTGTAGGGGGGGCAATGGATTTAGCGGTGGGTGCTAAATCAATTTATGTCTATATGGAGCATGTCACCAAAAAGGGCGAAGCTAAAATTGTCGATGTACTGAGTTATCCCCTTACAGGGGAACAGTGTGTAGATCGTATTTATACCGATTTATGCATTATTGAATTAAAAGATCACAAAGCCTATGTCACTGAAATGGTTTCGGGACTGAGTTTTGATGAATTACAGGCAGTAACGGACTGCCCATTGATAGATGTACGAGACGCTTAGTTTATAAGCGTAGGGAAAAAAGCTTCTTTAAGGATTAAAAGATGAAAAAATTAATTTTAGCTACAGCTTGCGCTGTGGCTTCAGGGACTATTTTTGCAAATTCACCAGTGACAGCAGAGCAACGGATTAATTTGTTAGAGACAGAGCTGCAAAAACTCAAAGCAGAACTCGAATCTCAAAAGCTGTCACAAAATAATTTGCAGGTCAAACAAGCAAAAATTGAAGAAAATGTAGAAAAAAATAAAGCACTTGAAACAGCGAAACCAATTGCACCTTCGTGGGTGACATGGACAGACAATGTTAAAGTCTATGGAATAGCTCGACTTGATGCTGCAGTTGATTTTAAGTCCTCACCAGATTCGGGAGGAAGAACCACCAATAGCTTAAATCGGACTCCATTTGAAAATGACAAACGTTCCGATCATGCCCGTTCAGATGCCATGATCAATGCCAGTCGAATCGGAGTGTATTTCAACAGTCCAGATAAGGCTGTAACAGGAAATATTGAAGCCGATTTCTTTGACAGTGCCAATATGGGTACGGGCGATGGTAAATTCCGTATTCGTCATGCTTTCTTTACTTATAAAGATTGGACTTTCGGTCAAACCTGGTCATTGATGTCCAATATGGAAACACGAACAGAGTCTGTCGATTATACTCAGTTTATGGGAACCTCTTATACCCGTACACCTCAAGTGCGCTATGACTGGAAAATAAATAGCAAGAGTGATTTAAAAGTTGCCTTGGAATACACTGGATCACGGGTTTCAGCATTCCCGACATTGACAGGTCGATATACCGTAAAAGCAGGTGCCTTAACGGCTTTGGCTCAAGGTTTTGTCAATGAAAAATCTGTAGATGTTGCAAAAGATACGGTTAAAAAAGTCAGTTGGGGCGCGGGTGCTGGTTTAAAATACCAGCTGACCCCAGCACAATCTGTACAGGCAAATTATCAATATATCGTGGGTGATCAAAAATTCATGCCATATACCACACAAACTGGCCTGACAAATGCAACCAGTTTAAATGCGGCAGGTGATTTTTCTTTAAATGCGCAAAAAACAGATTTAGAGATGAATAAACTCAATAGCTTAAATATAGGGTATTCATATAAATTTAATCCACAATGGCGTGCAAATTTATCTGCATCGATTTTTGATTTTGATGATGATTCAGCTTATGCAAAACTCAATCCTGACGCAAATAAGCGTTTAACGGATTATGCTGCCAATCTGTTTTATTCACCTGCTGAGCAAATTGATATTGGTATGGAATATCATCAAGGTAAGCGTGAAGTGTTTGATGGAAGAACAGCAGATGTCTCTCGCATTAACTTTGTGTCGATGTACAAATTCTAAAATAGGGTGAGCTGCGCAATGGAAAAAATAGTTCAACCTGACACAACGCATATCTTGTCAAAAAGCTTTATTTTCATCATGGCAATGGCATGTGGAATTTGTGCAGGTTCGAACTATTATAACCAGCCTTTGATTTATTCTATTGCAGAAGCTTTACAGGTCAATGCAGAGCAAGTGGCTTTAACAATTGTAATCGGTCAACTCTCTTATGCAGTTGGTCTGTTTATCTTAGTGCCGCTCGGTGATTTTTTTGAAAAGCGTAGCTATATTTGTCTATTGATGTGCTGCACAGGTTTTGCCCAGATCGGACTTTCTTTAAGTCAAAGCTTGCCTGTATTGTATTGTTTTACCTTTTTAGCGACCTTCTTTTCGATTACGACACAAGTCTTGGTACCATTTGCCGCTGGTTTGGCGAGCCCTCAAAAAAGCCCGCAAATTGTCGGAACACTGATGAGTGGTTTGTTTTTAGGCATTCTCTTGGCAAGATCAATCGCAGGCTTGCTTTCGACTGTTTGGTCATGGCATGCGGTGTATTTACTCAGTGGTATTGTGATTTTAGCTTTTGCAGTAGTGATGTGGCTTAAATTACCCGTTGCTCGAAAATCTCATCAATTAACAGTGCTGCAAATTTATCGTTCATTGTTTACATTGGCCGTTGATCAGCCACATTTAATCCGCCGTGGTCTGGCAGGTGGGATCGGCTTCGGTATATTGGCGCTGATCTTTACCACCATGACGTTTATTCTTGCCAATGCGCCTTATCATTTTAATGATTTCCAAATTGGTTTATTTGGCATAGTTGGTCTGGCGGGTGTGTTTGCAACCCCTTGGGCGGGAAAACAAATTGCCAAAGGATTGGAAAATAAAGTTGCACTGATTTGTATGTGGTTTTTGGTACTTGCATGGATTCCACTATTTTTTGCTCAGCAGTCTTTGCTGGCTTATGCAGGAGGTGTGATTTTGGCTTATTTTGGTTTATCGGCCTTTCATGTACTTAACCAAAATCTGGTCTATCGAATTTCAACACAAGCACGTTCTCGGATTAATTCTATTTATATGACACTGTATTTTGGTGGTGCTGCACTGGGTTCGTTGGTTGCGGTCTACACATGGAAACACTGGGGATGGAGTGTCTGTGTGGTTGTGGGTTTAGCCATGGCAATTCTAAGTTTTATAATTGACCGAATAGATTTTTATGTAATGAAGAAAACAGTAATAAAAGATTGATCCCACGCAGTACCTTATGCTGTAAACAAAGCAGTGCTCAATTTTGGCTTAGAACGCAAGCCATTTATGAAATGTCATCAGACCCTAAGCCCTTTGAGGGCTTAGTCTTTTTATTACTTTCGTATGATCATCAGAGTTGCTGTCGCAAAAGCATAAATTTTACCATTTTCATCCACAATTTTACCTTCTGTAGTAATGATATTACGTCCAGCATTAATCAGTTCAGCTTGTGCGTAGTAGGCAGTATTGATCTGCATTGGCCGAATCATTTTCACATTGAGATCAATCGTGCCATAACCAACGCCATGTTCCAGCAAGGTATGCGCTGCACTTCCCGTTGCAGTATCTAAAGCAGTCGCACAAAAACCGCCATGGATTGTTCCTTGTATATTTCGATGCGCTTGACTTGGCGTAACCTTATACGTCGCTTTGCCTTTAGAAACTTCGATTAACTGCATAGGAATGGTTTGCGCCATAGGTGATGCTGAAATTTCACCATTTTTTAAAGCCGTTAAGAACTCAAGACCTGTGTATTGAGGGTTATCCATAAATCATCCTTGGAGTGTTAAGCGATCTAATTAACATACTATAAAAGTTTATTTTACGAAATAAAATTTTGCTATACAAAATTATTTTTTAATTAAATATTATGCTGGAGTTCTGAATTAATTAAATTTTATTGTTTAAATACAGCTTTTTATGTCGAACTATCATGTTTTGGCGATATTTTTAAATAAAATTATTTAATAAAAATGAAAATAAATTTTGCAATAAGAAATTTATTTGATATTTTTAAACAATCGTAAAATAAAATTGTCATCTAAGGGAAATCATCTCTATCTGCATCATCGGCAGAAGAATTGAAAGGGAAACACTATGCCTTTATACAAAGCACCACTGCGTGATATGCAATTTGTACTGCATGAAATGTTGCAAACAGAAGAAAACTACCAAAAACTACCCAAATATCAGGAAACGGTTAGTCGTGAATTGATCAATCAATATTTAGATGCCGCAGCAGACTTTTGTGAAAATGAGCTTGCACCCATCAATCAAAATGGTGACCAGGAAGGTTGTCACTTAAATCAAGGTGTCGTCACAACCCCAGCGGGATTTAAGCAGGCATATCATAAATATACGGAATTAGGTTTTACCTCACTCACAGCAGATCCTGAATATGGCGGTCAAGGTTTACCCACATTATTGCGTATTGCAATCTCAGAAATGCTGTGTGGTTCTAACTGGGCTTGGGCGATGTATCCTGGCTTATCGCATGGTGCAATGCGTACCATTGAACATCATGGTACAGCAGAACAGAAGCAACAATTTTTAAGTAAACTGATTAGTGGCGTTTGGACAGGGACAATGTGTCTAACTGAGTCACATGCGGGTTCAGATTTAGGTTTGATCCGCACCAAGGCCGAACCAAACCCTGATGGAAGTTATGCAATTACTGGCGAGAAAATCTTCATTTCTGCTGGGGAACATGATCTGTCAGAAAATATTATTCATATTGTTTTAGCCCGATTACCACAAGCACCAACGGGGACTAAAGGAATTTCACTGTTTATCGTGCCTAAATTTAACCTCGATGATGCAGGTGATTGCCAAGATCGTAATAATGTTATCTGTAGTGCGATCGAACATAAGATGGGAATTCATGGTAATGCAACTTGTGTTTTAAATTTTGATGGGGCCAAGGGCTATTTAATTGGACCTGAAAACCGTGGGCTAAATTGTATGTTTACCTTTATGAACACAGCACGTATTGGAACAGCTGTACAAGGGTTGGCGGCTTCGGAGATTTCATTTCAAGGTGCGCTGAGTTATGCCAAAGAACGGTTGGCGATGCGTGCTTTATCAGGCGCAAAATACCCAGATAAAAATGCTGATCCGATTATTGTGCATCCAGCTGTGCGTTCGATGTTAATGACGCAAAAAGCCTTTTCTGAAGGTGGTCGAGCACTGGCATATTTTCTGGCTCAGCATGTTGATATTGTTGAAACATCCAATGATCCTGAACAACAGAAAATCTCAGATGAATTGTTGGCATTTTTAACCCCGATTGCCAAAGCTTTTTTAACTGAATCAGGCAATGAAGCGGCAAAACACGGCGTACAAATTTTTGGTGGGCATGGATTTATTGTTGAACATGGCATGGAGCAAATTGTTCGTGATGCCCGTATCTCAACCTTGTATGAGGGAACCACAGAGATTCAGTCTTTAGATTTGCTGGCACGTAAGGTGCTAAAGTCGGATGGCAAACTATTAAAAAATATGACTGATTTAATTGAGCAGTTTATTGCAGCCAACCAATCAAATACCGTATTGGCAGCTTATCTGGAAAAACTGGCGGAACTCAAGCAACAGTGGCTGTCAATTACAGACAGTGTTGCCAAAAAAGCACAGCAAAACCCAGAAGAAATTGGCGCTGTTTCAGTTGATTATCTGTATTTCTCTAGCTATGTCGTGTTTGCTTATCTTTGGGCACGTATGGCGCAAGTAGCAGATGAAAAGTTAAGTCAAGCAACACCGGACGAAAAATTTTATCAGGCTAAATTAACCACAGCGAAATTTTTCTTTCAAAAATTATTACACCGTACCCAAAGCCATGCGGCTTCTATTGCATCGGGCGCTGAAGCGGTAATGGAATTAGAACAAGATGACTTTGCTTTTTAAGCAGGGTCAGGATGTTTTTATTTAAATGAGTAAAAATAAATGGATTTTCAACATATTTTGATTCGTCAGGAAAATCGGGTGGGCTATTTAACCTTAAACCGTCCCGAGGTGCTCAATAGTTTTAATGAGCAAATGCATCGTGAAATTGCTGCAATTTTAGACCTGTGGGCGGTTTCTACTGAGATTAAAGCCATTGTAATCTCTGGTTCAGGTAAGGGCTTCTGTGCAGGTCAGGATTTAAGAACGAGAAATAAAGAGGTGATAAGTGCAGCTGATTATGATGCAGGTGCTGCCTTAGAAAAATTTTATAATCCGTTAGTCATTAAAATTTCCAATATGGCTAAACCTGTTGTGGCTGCGATCAATGGCGTAGCGGCTGGTGCAGGGGCGAACTTGGCTTTGGCTTGCGATATTGTTGTGGCCAAGCAATCTGCTACGTTTATACAATCTTTTTGCAAAGTCGGTTTAATCCCAGATGCAGGTGGGACGTGGAATTTGCCACATCTGGTGGGGCTTGCCCGAGCCAAAGGTTTGACCATGTTCGGGGATAAGTTATCTGCCCAGAAAGCCTTGAGTTGGGGGCTTATTTGGGAGGTCTATGAAGATGATGCTTTTGACCAAAGCGTGATTGAATTGGCGGAACGTTTGGCAGAGCAACCAAGCAGTTCGATTTCGCTAATTAAAAAGGCCTTAAATACTGCCTCGCAAAATACTTTGGCTGAACAGTTACAGTTGGAACGAGAGTTACAGCGTATTGCTGGACAATCAGACAATTATAAAGAGGGTGTTGCGGCCTTTATCGAAAAAAGGAAAGCTAATTTTAATTGATCAAATCTATGCCTAATCATGTTTAACCAGTAAAAATTAACAAAAAAAGCACTCTTTTTGGAGAGTGCTTTAAAATAAGTAATCACTAGTTTTGATCGTTATTTACATGCTGGTTTTTAACCTTAGCAAGCTAAATAGAGCTTTTATTTTTTATATATGAAGTAAGTCGCGAGAAGAGAAGGAATACCAAAATTAAGTAAAAATATTAAGAATTCTTCTTTAACCGCATATCCTGCTTGTATGCCCATATACATATTCCAGCTCATTGCTACAAACCAAATCAAGATGAACAGAATAAAAAATAATGTCTGGTTAAAGCGACCACGTAATATTCGACTTATAAAAAGAATTGCAAGGAGTAGCATTATACCGATGAGAATCGTATAGAAAGTTCGCATGTTGGGTCACCATATGAATTAGCGATTGTTTATATTTTTCATTCGTTGTACTGAAATTGCTTTACCACATTTGTTTTAACTTTATTTTATTGTTGAGCATAATACTTCCCTTATTTGGGCGACTTAATGATTAAAGTAGCGAATAAGACAACGATAACTGTTTTTAGTAGAAGAATAATGATATGAAACTTGGCATGTCTATTCGAATTTTCGAACAATCTAAAAGCTAATGGGCAATTTGATGTATGGTCAAACTGTCAAAACTCAGACACAAAAATATAATTTCTCTTAATTAATATTTTTAATTAAGAGAAATTATATGGAAAAAATAAATTGTTTGATTATAAAATATTGCAATGCCACACCTTATATTCAAAGTTTAAATCCCTTTGCGTAGGCGATGCCTCACTTTTCAGAGATGAAAAGATACCGTCTTAACTGTCAAGCAAATTATTTAAGGATTCATGCCTTATAATTTGCCTGATAAGGTTGTTGGTTTTTAA
>NZ_JBBCMP010000023.1:0-31282 GCF_037152175.1 Acinetobacter sp. AS167 | reverse complement strand
GGTACACCACAAACTTTAAGTAATGAGCTAGGCGAGTGTGTTTGGGAAATCAAACAGGATACATGGGGCACTGCTTTAGAAATAAATACAACAAACCAAGACAATCCATTGGAACAAAGTAATATTCGTTTTCAGGGGGCATGAGCAAAGATCGAGCAATGCTCGGTCTGAAGCGCAAGGATAAGGAAACAGGGTTACACTATAACCGTTATCGTTATTACGAACCGTATAGTGCAAGATATATGAGTAAAGACCCCATAGATTTATACGCAGGATTGAATCACTACAGTTATGTAATTAATCCAACTTTGTGGGTAGATGCTTTGGGATTGCAAGTAACCTATGGTGGAGAATTTATCGGTTTAAGTCGTCAAGCTTCAGCAAATTTAGAATACGAAGGTTATCGAAATTATGACTGTTGGATGAAGACAGGTGGTATTTGTCGGTTTCAAGGTCCTCCGTTGTTCGATTATGTTTATTGTTCGGGAGGGGTAGACCCCTTTGCTTACGCGGAGATTACTAACCTACATAATGGTAAGGTATTTCAAGTAGGTGCATCATCAAGGCCAGATGTAAAAGGTGCTAAAGCGATAGGTAAGAATGCTGTGATGGTGCTTGATGGAAGTAAAAAACTAGGTGCTTCTGATCTTACAAAATTAAAAGGTAAGTTTTCGGCTAGTTGTGGCAGGTTATATTTTTAATAAACCAGTAAAGGATTGTGAAGTAAATAATACAGATGCATTTTTAACTGGTTTAGCAGGAAGTGCAAGTGGTGGTATATGGGGAGTACGTGCAGGTTTAGTATTACCTATTGATACAAGTTCTACATCGGTTAGTGAAAAAGTTAAAGCTTATTTTGCCTCTAAAACGATGAAAGGTTTTGAAATTGGGGTTGGTACACCAGGAGCTGATTTTAATGTTGGATATGGTGTTGAAGCTCAAGGTCGTTCACTTACAGAGAAAATTAGGGATTAAATATGAAATTTAGCAGTTTAAGTTTTTTAATATGTTCTATGATCGCTTTAATGGGATGCAATAGTAATAAGATTTATGATGAACCATCAGATAAATACCCGTTTGATGAAAAAATGAAAACTGTTTTAGGTGAAAAATTAGAAGTTGTTAATTCATTGAATAGAGCAGAAGTTCAGTTAGCGTATGTCAAGTTACCTGCAAACTCTATAAAAACTAAGAAAATAATAGACTTATTGGAAAAAGATGGCTGGAAACTTAAAGGGCGAGGAATAAGTGTCGATACATATTGTTTAGGTTCAAAAAATAGCATCAATATAGCTAGTCCAATATCATTTAATGCGACAGATTTTAAGGGAAATAAGGTTAGAGTTACAAAAACGGATGTGGACATAATTTCTTATAGCTATAACAAGTGGGGAGAAGAACTTTGTGAATAATTAATGATTATGGTTATGATGTTTTTGGCAGGCGATTATTTAAGAATAATCATCAAGACCACAGCCTAACCTTATTTGGTTGGGATGGTGATCTGATTGTATGGGAATCAGTGAAATCATCGAAAGTTCAAACTGATTATACTAAGCTCTATGTTTATGAACCAAATAGCTTTGCACCGCAATAGTTATAAGTGTCGGAACAGGTGGTATTGGATTAATCATTATAGAGATGCTGCATTGTTGCTGTTTGAATAGGGGGAGGTAAGGTTGGTTAAATTATGGGAAATGGCGTAGATAAAAATATAGAAAGAGTGATTAATTAGAATGTTAGAAAAGTATTTGGAAATAATTTTTGCAGTAGTTGGGTCTCTTTGGATCTCTTGTGCATTGATTTCTAGTTTCAAAAGTTATGTATATGTTAAAAAAAATCTTAGTGCTATATCTAAATTACTTTTTGAAAATCCTAAATATTTTAAAAAGTTAGCTTTAACTAATTTTTTTTTGATCGAGACAACAATAGGAATTATTGCGGCAGCTAGATTCAGAGAACTAAAAGTATTAAAAAGAGATACAGTTTTTTCTAAAGGGTTATTACCATTAGCACCTAGCCTCAATGATAAAAACCTTAATCTATTATTACAGAATCATGGAGATTGGTATAAGTCTGTTGTACAAAATATAATTTTTTCGTCTATTTGCTTATCAATATTAACGATATTACTCTTCGTGCCAAAATAATATTGAAAATTAACTTATATCAAAAACCAAGACTTCAACTTTGTCGTAGCCCATTTATAGAGATGATATTGAGCTAGTCGTTATTGGTGCTTACGCTGTTACTGGAGGAATAGCCGGAGATTGACTAGGTGAAATGGTTGGATCTGGTGCTGATCGAAGTATAGAATGGATGACTAAATAAAATGCTGGAAAATACTTTAAAAATAATACTAACTATCACAACCTTACTTTTGTTTGTTAGCTATCCAATTGCTGTATTTAAAAGCTATAAATATGTTAAAAAAAATCTTCATTCTCTCTCTAATCTATTTTTTGGAGATCCCAAATATTATAAAAAATTAGATTGGGCGAATCACTTATAAATAGAAATGGCTGTAGGAGCTATTGCTGCTTTAAGATTTAGGGAGTTAAAAATACTTAAAAGAAACTCAGTTTTTTCTAAAGGATACTTGCCTTTATCTCCTAATCTCAATGATAAAAACCTTAATTTATTATTCAGAGATCATGGTAAATGGTATAAGTCTGTTACAAGAAATATCACTATTTCATCATTTTGTTTGCTAATTTCAACAATCATTTTTTTATTTTAAAACAAAATTAAAATCTCTCAATTTAAACCCACGACTATACTTTATAAGCTCAAGAAAATTTAAACAGCATGTAGCCTCTAAATTACTTTATAAAGTAACAAATTCTATGAGCCAATCAATGAACCTGAACTTATAATAAAGTTATAAACACTAGGACAACGATAATGCTAAAGAAAACGCTCTTTATATTGTTAAATAGTACAATTTTTTCAGTACATGCAACTCCTGATTTTTTAAGCTATAAAAATTGCAGTCCGCTAAATTTAAGTGATGCAAATTTTAGTCTTTCATCGAAAGATGTCTTTCCTGAATATTCATACATTACTAAAAAATATAACTTTTTTACCTTACCGATTTCAGATCATGATCAACGTTACTGTTTAATTATCAATAATAAGAATAAAGTGATTGTTGATGCTATTCCGACAATATTAAGTGGTATGTGTGCTGGAAAGTGGGATAAGCAAAAGGATCTACCTATTTGGGAGGCTGATGTAGGTGGGGGAAGAGGCGCAGTTGTTTATATGAATTATTCAACAAGCCAAAATTTAAAGAAATTGAAAAAGTCTGAGAAATTAGAAATAGATGAAATAATTAAAAGTATAAATTGTCAATTGCCTGTATATAGCAAAAATGATGTTCAAGAGCTTAATGATTCTGCATTTTATTTATATAAATTAGGTTATTATAATGAATCTTTAAACATTTTAAACCGTGTTATAAAGCTAGATCCAAGTAGAGCAGTAACTTACTTAAATATAGCCGATATTTATGTCGCACAAAAAAATGAACCGCTCGCAAGGAAAAACTACGCTCTATATTATGCAGAGATGAAAAAATTAGGTCTTTTAAACAAAGTGCCAAATAGAATTAAAAAATACCTATAGTTAGGTTTTTTAGGATCGTTATGAAAAAAATTATTAAGTCTATTGTAACCTCATTTCTAGTTTTTTGGCTGGCTGCATGTTCAAATACAGATAAAGCAGAAATTATTCCTGATCGATTTAAGAATTTTATGAATACATATTTTCATGGTTATATTTATGAATATGAGGATATTAATGCTCGTGGTAATCATAATTATGGTGAGCAATATGCACTGTTTAAAATTAAAAAAATTGACTTAGATCAGGGAGAAATGAAAATGATATATAATCAATTGGCTCTAAATGGCTGGCGTGTAATTGAATCTAATGATAAAAATTTTATAAGTTTTTGTTATGGCAATAATTTTAGTTTGGATATTTTATTTCCATTAAAAAAATATGAGGTAACACCTTCTGGAGTTCCAATTAAATTTAATGAGATGGATAATTGGAACATTTTTCTTTATAAAAGTACAACAACAATTGCAGCATGTAGTTAGATTTAAAGAATGAAATTAAACAGAACCTCTACCATTGATTGCGTGCTTTATGATTATTATAAGTAAAAATTTATTTTAAGTTATTGATATTTATTTTTTTATATGCAACCCAGCCATTCTCTATAATAAACTTAAAAATTGATTTTAAGACGCTTTGATTTGAATCGTTGTCATAAGTTTGGTTTTTCAATAAAACCTAAAAATCACAGATTTTTTACTCCCTTACTATCATTTAATCAATCCGCATTAAACACAGTCTGTAAATTCCGACTTTATAGTTTGCCCATTGTTTGTTGTACATAAACTCTTCATTTTTATATGAGGTTAAACAAGGATGTACAACAATGAAGAAGTTATTTCTATTTATAGGTTCAATGGGACTTTTGGTCAGCATGCCCAGTTTTGCAGCAGATTTAAGTATAGGTGACCCTAAAACAGAATCAGGTGAGCTTAAACTTTCTGGCGCAATTCGTACCCGATATATGTACAAAGATTATATCGTTGAGGCAAACGAAGGTTCTAAAAATAAGGACTGGCAGCTTGCAGATATTAAAACAGTATTGAGTTATGAAAATCCAAATTGGATTGCCTCATTAGATCTACGCTGTTACCAATACAGCCGTTTATGTGATGGATTATTTTTAAAAGATGCTTGGGCTGGATATAAAATTTCAGACCAACAACGCTTTACCGTGGGTTTTCAATCAGTTGATTTTGGATTTGGTCGACTGTGGGGTAACAGTTATTATGAAACCTTGTTAAATACGGTTGGTTTAGAAGATATTCAAAATCTAGGTGCGAAGTATCAGTTTAAAAATGATCAATACAATTTTATTTTAGGTTTTTACCCAACAGATGGTGGTAACTATACAGGGACATCCAAAGACGCAAGTCGCTATAGTGGCAACTTTGTTCAAGCCGATGATTTAAGCCAAGGCACAGATATCGATGAAAAAAATATGTGGGTGACTCGCTTATCTAAAAAATTTGAGTTGGACCCAGCGCAAAAGTTTTCAACTGAGATTGGTGGTTCATTCTGGTACTCAGATCTGGAAAATAATCGCACGCAGCAAGACGGTCATCGAAGTACATGGAGTGTATTTAGTACAACCAATTATCAAGCATGGCAATGGCTTTTCCTTGCAGGTGAACAGAACATTAAAAATGCCGATAATCTACTGCCAAATAGCTCAACCATCGGGGCATTTGATTATCCCTACCAAGTGGCCAATAAAGGTAAATTTATGGCCAATGAAATTAATTACACCTTGGCACAGCCTTTTTATCAGTTAGAAAATATTAAACCTTATCTGTCCTATAGCCGTTTCTTTAAAGATCAGAAGAGCTATCAAGATTCAGATCGTTTAATTGCGGGGGTGTATTTTAATTACAAGGCCGTAGGAATTCAGGGTGAATATATTTGGAGTCGTAATGACCCAATGACAGGCGGGAGTGCCAATGGTCTAGCACAAGGCGACAGTAATCAGTGGAATAAATTATTTTACTTATCACTTGGTTATTACTTCTAAAATTAACATTGAAGATCAACCAGTCTATTTAAAAAGGCTGGTTCTTTCGGTTCTGCCTACGCCAGCTACTCTTAGGAATAGTTGGTACTTAGGAATAAACGGCTTTTAGTATTAGGCAACTCTTAGGACCAATGCCCCGATTAAAATAATACATGACGAGATAATACGTATCGTATTAACTTGCTCTTTGAGAATAAAGATCGAAATTAGCGTAGCAAATAAAATTGAGGTTTCACGCAGTGCGGCAACAATCGCAACTGGTGCAAGTGTCATCGCCCACAATGCGAGTCCATAAGAGAAAAATGAGCCAATCCCACCGATTAAACCGAAATGCCAATTATGACGAAAATAATCACCCATCTGGCGATACTGCATTTTCAAGGCAAATATAAAAAAGATCAGACCTGAGAGCACAAAGCTCCATAAGATATAAGAAATGGGTGATCCTGAGAGACGAATCCCATGACCATCCACCAAGGTATAGCCAGCAATCAAGACCGCATTGAGTAAGGCTAAACCAATCCCTTTTCGTCCCGTTTGAGAGCTTGCTAAGATCATGGATAAAATGCCAATCGAAATGGTAATGATCCCAACCCACGCATTGAATTCCAGTGTTTCATGTAGCAAAAATGTCCCCAAAACTGCCACAATAAGCGGAGCAGTACCGCGCATCAGTGGATAGCTTAGTCCCATGTCAGCGATACGATAGATTTTGGCAACCATGCCAAAATAGAGAATTTGTATTCCCGTTGAGGCTAAAATATAAGGCCAGCTAGCGCGATGTGGTAGCGGGAAAAAGGGCAGTAGTAGCGCTGCTAAAACTGCTGCTGATGCAGTCACCAATACAGTGGTTAAAAATTTATTCGAGCCTGCTTTTACAATAGCATTCCAAGTGGCGTGAAATGCCGCTGCGATTAAAATAAGGCCAAATATTGCCGTACTCATATGCTACCTGCTTTTTCATGATCGGGTTAATGTGCATGATGTTGTTGGAAAAAGAAAGCAGGCAGCTTATCGTAATTATAGAAATACTTTTTCTGTATTCGGTTGAGTCAGTTCAACCGCTTGAACCTGTTGTCCACGCGATAGGTTCTGAACATGCTGCAATCGATGGAGCAGTTCATTTTGTATAAACAGGATACAAGTCTGTAATTTAGACGAGCTTTTTAGCCGTGAAGGATAGACCGCCCATACATCGGCATCTTGCCAGTACTCAGGCAAAATATGCTGTAACTGACCACTAACCAGCTCATCAGCAACATCCCAAATTGAACGTAAGATAATGCCATGACCTTCAACTGCCAATTGATGAATAATTTCACCATTATTGGAAATAAAGCGAGGAGTAACATGTACGGACATATCTTCCGAAGCATGTCGTAATTTCCATAACACCGAGGATTGATCACGCTCACTGATGGTTAAGCAATCATGATTGCGCAAATCATCTAAGCTTTTAGGCATACCATTTTTGACTAAATAGCTTGGTGCAGCACAAAAAATTCGGAAGTTTGAAACCATTTTTTTG
Source organism: Acinetobacter sp. AS167 (assembly GCF_037152175.1). Taxonomy (NCBI): domain Bacteria; kingdom Pseudomonadati; phylum Pseudomonadota; class Gammaproteobacteria; order Moraxellales; family Moraxellaceae; genus Acinetobacter; species Acinetobacter sp. AS167. The sequence goes on along the minus strand of NZ_JBBCMP010000023.1, from coordinate 24,119 downwards.
GCAATCATATTGGGTGCAATTTCATTACCAATCCGAATATCTAGATCAATACTGTGTTGAATTAAATCTTTCGTATTATCAATCGTATCAAACTGAATTTCTAATTTTGGATACATGGTCATTAGCTTCGATAGGATCGGTGCGACGTGTTTGCGTCCAAAACCAAAGCTACTGACAATATCCAGATGTCCAGTAGGGGTACTCAATGGGTTATTGACTAACTCACTGATTTCATCGAACTCATTCAAAATATGAACAACTCTCTCCAAAATCAGTTTGCCATCTTCAGTCAAACTGACATGACGGGTACTGCGATGAAACAATTTACAGTTTAAATTGTTTTCTAAAATATTGATGCGCTTACTAATAAATGCAGGTGAAACACCCAGTTCTTCCGCAGATGCAACAAAACTTTTGCGTTTCGTTACTGTGCAAAAAACCTTTAAATCCGATAGGTTAGGTAGATTGTTCACGATCCGTGTCCATTGGGGTGATAGTTTTATTATTGATCATTTTTGCTGAAAATAGCATGTTTACTTCTAAGGATATTAACCAAAGGTGTAAGGGAGCGTTATGGCAAAAAAGTATAAAGTTGCGACGATTGCAGGCGATGGAATCGGGTTAGAAGTTCTACCAGAAGGGATTAAGGTTGTAAAGGCTGCTGCAGACAAATATGGCATAGCGCTACAGTTCGATGCATTTGAGTGGGCAAGTTGTGATTATTATCTTGAACACGGCAAAATGATGCCAGACAACTGGTTTGAAATTTTACAGCAATACGATGCAATTTTCTTTGGTGCTGTGGGCTGGCCAGAAAAAGTACCAGATCATATTTCTCTTTGGGGGTCTTTGCTACAGTTCCGTCGTCGTTTTGACCAATATGTGAATTTACGTCCAGTACGTTTAATGCCTGGGGTGAAATGCCCACTTGCAGGTAAAAAACCAGGAGATATTGATTTCTACGTGGTCCGTGAAAATAGCGAAGGTGAATACTCTGCGATTGGTGGTAAGGCTTTTGAAGGTACTGAGCGTGAGTTTGTTTTACAAGAAGCTGTGTTTACCCGTCATGGTGTAGATCGCATTTTGAAATATGCTTTTGAGTTTGCCAATCAACGCGATGCTAAAAAAGTTACCGCTGCAACCAAATCAAATGGTATTGCAGTCAGTATGCCGTACTGGGATGAACGTGTTGATGCGATGGCAAAACAGTATCCGCAAATCAAGGCAGACAAACAGCATGTCGATATTTTGGCCGCTCGTTTTGTATTACAGCCAGAACGTTTTGATGTGGTGGTTGCTTCAAACTTATTTGGTGATATTTTGTCGGATTTGGGACCTGCATGTACAGGAACGATTGGTTTAGCCGCTTCTGCAAACTTAAATCCAGAACGTAATTTCCCATCCTTATTTGAACCTGTACATGGTTCTGCACCCGATATTTATGGTCAAAAAATTGCCAATCCAATTGCTGCAATCTGGTCTGGTGCAATGATGTTGGATTTCTTGGCAGATGGCGACGAACAGGTGGTTCAAGCAGGCCAAGAGATTATGCAGGCGATTGAACATGTATTGTTACATGGCCCGAAAACACCAGATGTGGGTGGAACAGCCAAAACGGGCGAAGTTGGAGATGCGATTGCAGCATTTGTAACACATCAAAAAATGGACTTATTCGCGATGGAGTAATCGCCCTTAGGGAATAAACAATCAGGATCCAAGATGGATTGAATGGATATGGATAATCAAAATACAAAACTTTATACAGATAAGACACTTGCAATAACCAGTCTTGCCGTAGTGTTTATTTCGGTGGCTGGTTTGGCAATTTACTCAACTGAATCTATACAGCTTGCTGCTCAATGGATGAAGTGGACAACATCTGTTTTTACCACACCAGTGCTGTTATTTACATTTTTGTCAATTATTTTTACCTTTGCTTTGGCGTTTAGTAAATATGGAAAAATCAAGTTAGGTGAAGGTAAGCCGCAATACACTACCATGTCATGGATTTTCATGTTCATTTTATCGGGTATTGGTTCTTCGACCTTATATTGGGGCTTCTTAGACTGGGCTTATTATTATCAAACACCGGGTTTAAATTTAACCCCTGAATCTGCGGAAGCATTGAAATATAGCGTTGCTTACTCATTCTTTCATTCGGGATTGAGTGCTTGGTCGATTTATGCGCTAGCTTCAATTTCACTGTGTTATAGCTACCATGTCAGAAAGAATAAAGGCTTGAGTTTGGCTTCAATGATTGAAGCGGTCACTGGCTTTAAGGCAACCGGACCTGTTGGGCGTCTTGTCGATCTGATGTTCTTGTTGTGTATGTTCGGTGCTTTAACGATTTCTTTGGTGCTGACTGCGGTGACCTTTACCAATATTTTGTCGCAGTTGACAGGTATTCCCAATACTTTTATGACCAAAGTGGTGATTATTTTTGCAGTATCGATTTTATTCGCCCTGAGTTCTTATGTGGGGATGGATAAGGGCATGCAACGTCTCAGCCATATGGTGTGTTTAGGTGTGGTGTTGTTTGCGATTTATGTGCTGTGCTTTGGGCCGACCCAATTCATTATGAATAACTCGCTGATGAGCTTTGGCTTAATGGCAACCAATTTTGTCGATATGAGTTTATTTACCGACCCAATGGGCGATGGAAAGTTCACCCGTGAATGGACCGTATTTTATTGGTTATGGTGGATTTCTTATGCACCGGGTGTGGCGTTATTTGTAACGCGTGTTTCAAAGGGACGTACCATCAAAGAAGTGATTCTTGCCATGGTCATCGGCGGTAGCGTTGGTTTATGGTTCATCTTTGGGGTGTTTGAAAACTACAGTGTCTATAACTTTATTCACGGTATGGTCAATGTGCCACAAGTTTTAAGCCAACAAGGCGGTGAAGTTGCGATTAGCCAACTGCTTGGTTTATTGCCTGCTGGCAAACTGATGATGTGGATCTTCCTTGGAATTATGGTGATTTTTCTTGCAGCACATATGGATGCTGTGGGTTATGCGGTGTCAGCAACGTGTACCCGCGGTTTACGTGAGGGGCAAGACCCATCACCAAATGCGCGGTTGTTCTGGTGTGTGATGCTAACCCTTGTTCCGATTGCGATGATTTTCTCTAAAGCGCCTTTGGACACCATGAAAACTGCGACCATTGTGACTGCCTTGCCATTCATTGTGATTATTTTGATACAGACCTATGGCTTGGTGAAATGGTTGATTGAGGATTATTCAAAGGTTCCATCCCATCTGATTGAGCAAATGAGTTTTAGCGAGTTGGAATCTTTAGATCAAACAGACTCAAATAAACATATGCACATTGATGTTGCAATTGAACCCACTGCGGATAAAACCAGTCAAAAGGAATTGTCATGACACAACAACCGAGCATGCGCTATAGATTGAGTGAAGAAATGCAAAGTCTGGTGTACTGGAGCAGCATTTATTCGCCTGCGGATGATGATATCGATTCTATTCGGGCTGCGTATGATGCGATGTGCTTACATTACACCTTACCGCGTGATGGTACGGTCAATATTGAAGATAAAACTGTGCCGCAGCTCAATCATCCAGTGAATGTTCGGTTGTATTCACCACTGGGTGAAGCACCAGCAACAGGTTGGCCATGTATTTTATATCTTCATGGTGGTGGTTGGATGGTGGGGAATCTTGATTCACATGAGTTTATCACTCGCTATTTATGTCGTGATTTAAATGTTGCTGTGCTGAGTGTGGATTATCGCTTAACACCAGAACATCATTTTCCAGCTGCATATGAAGACTGTGAAACAGTATATCACTGGCTCTATCAACATGGTCTGCAATGGAAGATAAACCCAAATAAAATTGTTTTGATGGGGGACAGTGCGGGCGGTAATTTAGCGGCTGCACTTGCAGTGCAATTACAACATACAGGGGCTCAAGCCTGTGGTCTTGCAATGGTTTATCCATGTTTGAGTAGTCGTTTTGATACGGCATCCTGTCAGCAGCAAGCAGATGCACCGTTACTGTCAGTAACAGATATGCATGATTACTTGAAAGCCTATGCGCCAAATGCAAGCGATTGGCAGGACTTGCGTTTATCGCCACTGTTGGCACAGGATTTTTCCGATATGCCGTCTAGTTTTATCGCTGTCGCTGAGTATGACCCACTCTGTGATGACGGGCGTTTTTTTGCTGACAAGTTAAAACAAGCCAATATTGCAACCGAATTTTATTTCGGTAAAGGATTACTGCATGGCAGTTTACGTTTAGTCCGTGATTGTCCTGTGGTGCAAGATTTATATCAGCAAATGCTGAGTTCGTTAAAGCCAATGTTTAATTGATTTGAACATCAGCCAATTTTAATCAAAAGGTCGTTAGGACAAAAAAGAGTTTAATGGAGTAAAAGACATGAATGCAGTTGAAAAATTACCAGAAGATTTCTGTTCAAACCCGGACGTAGCTTGGACCTTTCCAAAAGTCTTCTATACATCTTCTCAGGTTTTTGAGCGTGAAAAAGAAGCAATTTTTGCAAAAAGCTGGATTTGCGTTGCACACGGCAGTGAGGTGGCGCAAGCCAATGACTATATTACTCGTAAGGTGATTGGTGAAAACATTATCGTGATTCGAGGTAAAGATAGTGTATTACGGGCTTTTTATAATGTCTGTCCACATCGTGGTCATGAATTGTTAAGCGGAAGTGGTAAAGCGAAGAACGTAATTACCTGTCCTTATCATGCATGGACATTCAAGCTAGACGGGAGTTTGGCGTTGGCACGTAACTGTGATCATGTTGAATCATTTGATAAACAAAACTCAACGATGGTACCGGTAAAAGTTGAAGAATACGCAGGTTTTATTTTTATTAACATGGATGAAAATGCCACTTGTGTTGAAGATCAATTACCTGAATTTGCCCAAAAACTTAATGAAACTTGTGCTGTCATCAAAGATTTAAAACTTGCAGCACGCTTTGTGACAGAGACACCTGCAAATTGGAAAGTGATTGTAGATAACTATATGGAGTGTTATCACTGTGGACCTGCACATCCAGGCTTTGCAGATTCTGTTCAAGTGGATAAATATTGGCATACCACACATCAAAACTGGACTTTGCAGTACGGTTATGCACGCTCTTCGGAAAAATCGTTCAAGCTTGATCCATCTGTGAAAGATCCAACCTTTAGTGGCTTTTGGACATGGCCTTGCACCATGTTTAATGTACCACCAGGCGGTAACTTCATGACTGTGATCTATGAATTTCCTGTAGATGCTGAAACGACATTACAACATTATGATATTTACTTTACCAATGAAGAACTGACTCAAGACCAAAAAGATTTGATTGAATGGTATCGTAATGTCTTCCGCCCAGAAGATTTAAATCTGGTTGAAAGTGTGCAACGTGGTCTAAAGTCACGTGGTTATCGCGGTCAAGGGCGAATAATGACGGATAAGCAACGTTCGGGGATTAGTGAACACGGTATTGCTTATTTCCAAAACCTCGTTGCGCAATATCACAAGTAATCATTTAAAGGAGCCTCTCAAAACATCACTGGGGCGAACAGCTCAATCATGTGATTTTTAGAGAAGCTCTCAAGTTAAAGGTACGGCAAATGAAGCCGTACCTTGCTTTCAAACCATAGGATCATGACATGTCAAGTTTGCAAGGTAGTCCGCTATTTCAACAACGCGGATGGGTAAATGGTCAGTGGATCAATGCACAATCCAAGGCCACTGTACCCGTCACCAACCCAGCAACAGGTGAAGAGATTGGGCTTATTCCCAATATGGGGGCAGCAGAAGCAAGCCGAGCGGTTGATGCTGCATATCAAGCTTTAGCAACCTGGAAAGCATTAACTGCACAAAAACGCGCAGATCTATTATTGGCTTGGTATCAGTTGGTATTGGCACATGCTGACGAACTGGCCCGTATCATGACTATTGAACAAGGCAAGCCTTTGGCTGAAGCTTTAGGTGAAGTGAAATATGCTGCTTCATTTATTCAATGGTTTGCAGAAGAGGGTAAGCGGGTTTATGGTGATGTGATTCCAACCACCAATAATCAACAGCGTTTTATCATTACCAAGGAACCTGTAGGTGTGGTTGCAGCAATCACCCCTTGGAATTTCCCAATTGCCATGATTACCCGTAAGGCTGCGCCAGCTTTAGCTGCCGGTTGTACGATTGTGATTAAACCTGCCAATGAAACGCCTTATTGCGCCTTGGCCATTGCCAAACTTGCAGAAATGGCAGGAATTCCTGCTGGGGTGATCAATGTTGTAACAGGTCAATCACAAGAAATCGGTGCGGTATTTACCAGTCATGAAAAAGTCAAAAAACTAACTTTTACTGGTTCAACGCCTGTTGGTCGTTTATTGATGCACCAATGTTCAGACACGATTAAAAAACTTGCGCTCGAACTCGGTGGAAATGCGCCATTGATTATTTTTGATGATGCAGATTTAGATAAAGCAGTACAAGGTGCAATTTTTGCCAAATTCCGTAATGCAGGGCAAACCTGTGTTTGTGCCAACCGTATTTATGTACATGACAAGGTTTATCAGGCATTTACTGAGAAATTTGTGCAAGAAGTTGAAAAATTTAAGATTGGCAATGGTCTTGAGGAAAATGTACAGATAGGCCCTTTAATCAATGAAAAAGCCGTCCTTAAAGCACAACAGTTGATCGATGATGCACGTAAAAAAGGTGCACAAGTGGCTTGTGGTGGTAAACAGCATGCACTTGGACAGACCTTTTTTGAACCGACTGTGCTTACAGATGTGGATCAAAGCATGGAAATTGTCAAAGAAGAAATCTTTGGGCCAGTTGCACCACTGATTCGATTTAGTGATGAAGCAGATGTGGTTGCTCAGGCCAATGACACCATTTTTGGTTTGGCCGCCTATGTGTATAGCGAAAGCATTTCACGGATCTGGCGTGTCGCAGAACAACTTGAATATGGCATGGTGGGGATGAACTCAACTGCAATTTCAAATGAAGTGGTTCCCTTTGGTGGCGTGAAGCAATCAGGGGTAGGCCGTGAAGGTTCTAAGTATGGCTTAGAAGAATTCATGACCATTAAATATATGTGTTTAGGGCTATAGGATAAAGGCGTGTTGGACATTCATTGATGATCATTCAACACGCTGCCCCCCAATGAGAAAGCGCTTGAATAAGTACTTAACAAAGCAATATGTGGTAAAGAGGATTTAGACATGGCAAGTCATTATGAAATGTTTGCATCAGTGGTCACAGGGGTAGAGCAACTTACACCATTGATCAAACGGTTTACATTTAAACGTCAGGATGGACAAAATTTTCCTCAGTTTAATGGGGGCAGTCATATCATTGTTAAAATGAATGATCAGCTTTCCAATGCCTATTCACTGATGAGCTGTGCTCAGGATCTTAGCACTTACCAAGTATGCGTACGTAAAGATGTAGAAGGTAAAGGTGGTTCGGTCTATATGCATGAGCAATGCAATGAAGGTTGTGAAATTCTGATTTCAGAACCTAAAAATTTATTTCCACTGGCTGAAAATGGCGCAAAACATATTTTAATTGCGGGTGGGATTGGGATTACGCCTTTTGTGCCGCAAATGGATGAATTGGCAGCACGTGGGGCAGATTACGAATTGCATTATGCTTATCGTTCGCTGGAGCATGCTGCGCTGTTGCAAGAGCTCAAACAAAAACATGCTGAACATATTTTTAGTTATGTCGATTCAGATGGGAAATGCCTTGACCTCGATCAATTAATTTCTGCACAGCCAAAGGGCACACATGTTTATGTCTGTGGGCCAAAGCCAATGATTGATGCTGTGATTGATCGTTGTAATTTTCATCGTTATCGAGATGAATATATTCATTGGGAACAATTTGCTTCAACCGTACCTGAAGATGGTGAAGCATTTACTGTGGTTTTGGCGAAATCCAATCAGCAAGTCGAAGTTCAAGGCAACCAGACTATTTTACAGGCAATTGAAGCATTGAATATTGATGTTGAGTGTTTATGTCGTGAAGGGGTGTGTGGTACCTGTGAAACTGCAATTCTAGAGGGTGAAGCAGAGCACTTTGATCAGTATTTGAGTGATGATGAAAAGGCATCACAGCAATCGATGATGATCTGTGTATCTCGTGCTAAAGGCAAAAGATTGGTATTAGATTTATAAATAATCATTGGTGTAAACCGAGGTGATTTATGTTGATATATTGCAGCTTTACTTTAACCTGAATTGACGGTTTCTAAATTAACGCCGAATGAGTTTCATTCGGCGTTAATGACTGGTTAAGAGTATGATTTAACATCTACATTTGAGCATCAGCACAAAAAAACAAATACTGTTGAACGCAAAGCATAGCCACTAAAAAGCCCAAACAAATTTTAATACACTCATATGGCCTTCAGGGCGATTTTCAACATGAGTTTCTTTTAAATACTTTGCTTCAATTGACCAGTTTTTATCTTGATATTGTATGGCAGGACCAATTGCCAAAACTTGTCCTCGCATCGCAATATTTTCACCCTGTTGCTTATCTGACTTGGTTTGCTTAAAAGCATAGCCTTCAACAGCCACTTTAACCTGATCAGTAAGTTTATATCCAAGACTATAATCACCAGCAAAATATTCCCCAGATTTGTATTGGGTATCATCATTTTCAGTATTAAAGCTATAAGAAATTTTAGTTGAAATATCTAAACCATTTTTTGGCGCATAGCTGTAAGCAAAAATCGGTCGAACAGTATTGTAGTTTTTGCCAATATTGGCGACCAAAGGCTGTTGTGCTGTGGCCTTATCATATTGACCTGTGGCGAGTACTGTTTCTACCGCAGCAATCCAGTGGTGATCTCCTTGATGCCAACCTAACATTGACCCCAACATTAAATCACCTAAGGCAGTGTTATGGTCTGACATCCCCGCTGCAGATAATCTGAGATCAACCATAGGCTGTATGGCATAGAAACCCAGTTGACCACCGAGATAGTTTTGTTCTGTCATCCAAACCAAACGGGGGATAAAGGCATTTACATCTAAATGAAAATTCGCTGGGCCATTATCAAAACTTCCGGCATGGTAATTTTGATAATAGCTTAATAGATACACGCCAGCAGGTGGTAGTGCGCCCGCCATCATACCTTCGGCACCGAGGGCAAATGAGTCAGCCCCATTTTCTGTGGCACAGGCAATGCTACTGGTTAAACCGAGCATTAGTGGAATTGAAAGTTTGAACATCAATTGTTTCATAGAAAATCCTTTTCAATGATATTTATATTGCAGCTAGCTGTAGTTAAACGGATTAAGCATCACTACATTGTTGACTAAGCGGCTACTCGACGACGATCAACCTCTGTAGAGGGGACTTGATCAGCGTCTTCGACCAATTGGAAATTAAATTTGATGTGTTTAAAGGCTTTATTTAAATTGTATTGTTTAATTTTTACGAGATCCGTTACATCCAGCGCAGTAGCAATCAGTCCCTCACGAGTAGCAAAGGCAAAGTCATCCCAAAGGTATTTGTCTCCTTCAATATTAAATTGAGTGGTCAGTTTGCGATAACCCGGCGCAGAGACAAAGTAGTGAACATGCGAAGGGCGGTTACCATGTCGACCCAACAAATTGAGTAAAGCTTGTGTTGTACCTTCAGGTGGACAGCCATAACCGACAGGCATGGTGGTTTGAGCAATATATTGACCTTGTGTATTGGTGAAAATACTGCGGCGTAAATTAAATGCAGACTGAGATTTATCAAAGAATGAATAGTTGCCTAAACTGTTGGCGTGCCAGATTTCTACTTTTGCATTGGGAATAATCTGTCCAGCAGTGTCTGTGACAATGCCTTCAATGATTAAGGCATCGACATGCCCAGATTCAGAGCCATCATCCATACGAGCAAAGCCAACGGACTCAGGCGCACCTGCAACATAAAGCGGTCCTTCAATTGTTCGTGGTGTTCCACCTATAATACCGGCTTTAGCATCTGCTTCATCTGCACGTAAATCTAAGTAATGTTCTAGCCCTAGACCTGCTGCCAAAAGTCCCAGTTCATTGGCTTGACCTGCATCTGTCAAATATTCTAAGCCTTTCCAAAGCTCGGTTTGAGACATATCTAAGTCTTCAATGGCTTGGAATAAATCACCAAGTAAACGAACAACGATTTGCTGAACACGCAGATTGACTTCACCTGTTGCTGTCGCGACATTCATTTGCTGAACGAGGCTATCGATTTGTTGTCTATTCATCATCATCTTCCTTTGATTGATATGAGTATTTGGCATGAGTATCTTGAGAGTGATCTGGAATCGGTGCAGATCACTCAAACTGGTGTTGCTATATTGGATAATTTAAGGGTTCAACCACTCAACTTTAGATGTGTCTAAAAAGTGCCGAACGTGATTGCCCATTTGCACCATCTGCAGCACTTAAAAAGCGTTCAGTATGGATGTCTTTTTCAAATAAACGGCTTTGCATCAAGGTGGAGATGGCGGCATCAATCATCGGTGGCGGGCCACATAAATATGCTTTGTGCCCACTGCATTTATTTTCAAAATAATTGGCAACCGCTTCATGTACATAACCTGTAAACCCTGTCCATTGGTCTTCTGGTTTAGGCGCATTTAAAGCAGGGATGTATCTGAAATTTGGATATTCTTTGACAAGCTGTTCGAATTTTTCACGGTTATATAATTCAGCAACATCCCGTGCACCTTGGAACAAATAAATGATACGGGTGTCACCTTGTTCTAAAAGATCCAGAATCATCGATTGAGGGCTTGAAAGCCCTGAACCACCTGCAATGAAAATGACATTTTGTTGATCAGACTTACGCACAAAAAATTGTCCATAAGGTCCTGAAAGCGCCATTTCTTCACCAACACTCAGTTCATCATGCACATAGCGTGTTGCAGCACCACCTTGCACTTTACGAATATGTAATTCGATCAGATTTGCTTTGCTCGGTGTATTGGCGATTGAAAATGCCCGGGTTCCTTCAATATTGGGGAGTTGGATATTGATGTATTGGCCTGCTTGAAACTGCATTGGTCGATCAAGTTGAAGTCGGATACCTTTAATGGTCGGCGATAAATCCATTATTTCAATGACTTTGGCTTGGTAGTCTTGGACTAAATAGCCTAAGAAATCCTCGTCTTCATCCACATCAGCTTCGATGACCATGTCAGATTCTGGCTTGCAACAACAAGCCAACACTTTATTTTCTTCACGTTCAATGTCCATAAGCGCAAAAGGCGAGGCTTCACCTACATCATAAAAGCCGTCTGTGACTTGAACTTTACATGTACCGCAAGTGCCATGTCCGCAAGCAAAGGGCAACCAAATACCTTGACGCAATGCTGCATCTAAAATGGTTTGATCTTCTTCAACTTGAATGATGGTTCCTGCTGGTTCAATCGTGACTTGATAGCTCATCTGTGTTCTCCTTAAACATGTGTGCCTTGGTAACCTGCTAAATCAGGCGTTACAAAGCGCAGGAGAGATTTATGATCAAAACCCAAATCTTCTAGGGACTTAGAAAAATCAGCCTGTAAAAGATTGCGGTTTAAACGGAATTCAACTTTAGACCAATCAATATGTTTAAAATCGGGATGTTGCTCAAAACCCGCCTGAATTTGCCCATCAATCAAGGCTTGTAAGCTTTGTTTTGGTGAAACCACAAAAGCATGTGCCGAACAAAATAAGGTGTGATGATCCCAACCAATAAACAACAACATGTTTTCGCCGTAATTTTGTTGTAGATCTAGTGGTTCAAATTGATATTTTTCAACAATCGCTTGTACAGTCATGGTGTATTTCCTTAAACTTTTGAATAAATCCTTGAGCGGATGCTGTCGAGTTAGACAACATCCATTGTTTATTTTTTAATTTTTGGATGAGGGTTTAAGCTGCATTGCCTTTCCACTTTTTCCAGCGCTGTTGGTCAGGTGAACCTTCAATATCGAGATTGTCTGCACCGACATTAAAGTTGTAGTAATCCCTTAAAATACTTTCTAAATCTGGACCACCACAGTTACCCTGCAAAATTTGATGTACAGGCAACCACGCTTGGATGTATTTCTCAGGTTCGCGTTCAAAAATGTCATGACAACCATCAGAGCAAGTGTGGTAACGCTCATCTTTGTAAATTGAATCACGATAGCTAAATAGTGTTGGGTCGCCATCCATTTCAGTAAAGGTCATTGGAATTTGGCACACTTGGCACAATTGAGGTAAACCCGCGCTATAGAAGCGTTTACCTTCAGCTTCCATTTTTCGAGCAAGTTCCCAACGTGGGCGGTAGTATTTATCAAACGTGTCAGGATATTTTTCTGAGAGCCAATCCATTTCCTCATCTGTTGGAATCCACGTATGGAAGCCTGCTGCATGACCGAAGTTATAGAAAATCCACCATGCTTGATGCGAAACATGTTCTTTCTCTTTGCTAATCACTTCACTATATTTCGGCATACGTATCCCGTAGCGACTTAAGTCTTTAAACAAAGCGCCACCCGCTTCTTCAAAATAAGTTTCCCAAGCTTCTTTCCATGACATGACTTTATTTGGCAGCATGTAATCCATCATCATACCGACAATGGACAGCAGGCGAGTTCCTCGCCAGAACCATTTATCAATCCATTCTTGTACGATTGGCACATTATCTTCGTGCTGTTCCAGTAAGAATTTTACGATTTCCAGTCCTAACGTCATGTGGCGTGCTTCGTCTGATTGTGCACTAAAGCCAAATGTTACGGTCGCCATATCACCGTTGTAAGCTGCTCCCGACATGAATGGAACGAACAATAAGTTAGTGAGGACATATTCAAAGGCAAAGCTGATTGCCAATAAAAACTCAAAAGGTCCCGCTGAACGTGCATCTTCAAAGAATGATTTAGGTACAGACAAGTACCAGACACGGTCATGCATATGCGCCCAGTCTTGGAAGCCATCAAAGAACTTGTTGTAATGGCTCATGGCATGAATCTGGGTTTGTACATGACGTAATTCATCAATCGATTGCATTTGCGAGGCGATACGTGCACCGATGCCACTGAACTGACGCCCAACATGGGCATAGCCTTGGTACGCTTGATACTCAAGCGGGGTTACCGCGGTTAAAAACAGTTTAATCGCGTTGACATAACGTTCATTTGAAACATTCATTTGTCCATTGTTTTGTGCAAAAGCATCAAAAATGGCATATAGCTTCTTTTCTTTTTCTGCTTGGTATTTCCAATAGTTATCCATGGTTAAACGGAAAGGATCTTCCCATTTCGACCAGTCGGTAATTTTGATGCCTTCAAACTCTTCATACGGAAAGGCATCTTTACGATCTGCATAGGAAAAGTCCCAATCTAGATCACGGGTGAGTATCCGATATCGTTCTTTGGCATTGAGTTTTTTATTGTTTACTTTGGCTTGGCTATTCATTTTGATCATCCTTTAACTTACATGCAGCTGCCTGCTATTTATGCTTTAAATCTAGGGGAAGCGCAGCTTAGTTCCACTTCAAGGTAAAGCTGTCATCATCTTCATCAACATTGCCACCCAAGGTAATCATGTTGAGTTGTAGTTCTTGGATATCCCAGTTTTGCCCAAGTTTTTCTGATACTGTTTCTGCACGTACCACCAGTTCGCCAGTGCTTTCTACCCGAATCATGGCGGGAAGATATTGAATTGTTGCTTCAGGATTGTCCTGTTCAATCGCTTCAATGATGTAGCGTGAGGTGTCATTGTCTTGCAATGCTAAATAAACTTTAGAGGTCATGATGGCAAATCCTTATGCTGCTAAATCGAGTAAAATGTTGCCGGCTTTTTTGCTACGTTCAGAGATCTTATTTAGACTGGAATCAATCCTAGAATCCGTGAGTGCGGTTTGTGCCCAAGCACTAAAGGCTTGTTTAACTTGGGGTAGTAATTCCGTGATCCATGATTGAATCAGGGTTTTATTGTCTTCAGATTCTAAAATCGCAGTTTTTAAAACACTGTCTGACCACTTCGCTAAATCAGTTAAACAGTCCTTCATAAATTCAGTAAGAATGGCAATATCACGCCCACCATTTTCAACCAGCCATTCATCCAGCTGTCCAAAAACCAGCTCTTGTAACATGCTGTCAATCAACAGATTTTGCAGAATATAAAGTTTGAACCAGTCTTGTTCGGTTAGACTTTGTTCACAAAGTTTACGTAAGGGTTGCCAAGTTTCATTATTTAGCCAAGCGTGTTTGGCTTGCAGTAAGGATTCACCTGTATTGCCATCGAGGATTAAGCCAATACGTGAAATATATTGCGCCATACCGAGGCGATCCATTGCTGCAAAAATACATGCCTGGGTGATGACTGTGCCATAACCATAGGCACTGCCTGACATCATATGTAAGTTGGCCGTTTGTTCGACATAGCGAAAAGGTAATAAACACTGGATGATTTTTTGTTTTACTTCATCACTGAGATTATTGACCAACTGACGTTTTTCAAAAAAAGCATAATGACTTTCAGCTGTATCTTGCAGACGTGCACGATGTTGTACATAAGCGCCGTAATAAAACTGGCGAGGGTCTTTAAATGCATACCAATCTTGCATTTGCAAAGCCGTATGGGTTTTATCATTTAAGGTTTTGTCTGGCTTCCATAATGGGCGATAGTGAAAGTTTGTTGAAGCTTGAATATCAAAGCTGACTTCTTGATAGCGTGTTGCGGGCTTGGCTCCAAATCGGCGTTCGATATACGCATAAGTCTGACGAATCGGTTCCAAATTGGATGTTTTAATTTCTAAAGTCATTAGCTTCTCCTTGTAGAATTAAGCCTGATCTTCTTGATCAGAATGTTGGCGAACATGATTTAAAACAGTCGGTTCAATGCCATAACGCCATTTATCTTCCTGCGCATCGTTCCAAGCTTGTTGTTCTGCGGTCATTTCAATGACGTGATTAATTTCACAAAAATGCTGGAAAGCCTGTTGGGGGAGAATTAGTTCCACAAAAAGCGTCGGGTCTTGAATGGCAAAATCGAACTCTACAAATTTGGCATTCCGCTCACCTGTAATACGGATATATTTAACCAATGCGGTAGGTTGTTTAGCGTCAATCATGTGCTTATCCTTTTATCAACATCAAAAAGATTTCGATGTAGAGCTTCATGCTCATGTGCTAGGTTTGCTCTAGATATTTCAAAAGTCGTGCCAATATTAAAATTTAATTAAAATTCAAATGCTTAATATTTATTGATGATAATTTTATGAACAATGGCAGCATTATTTTCATCAAATAATGAACATAAAGAGATGCTGATTTCATCAAAAGATGAAACAGTGATTTTGATAGGTAAGGTCTAGTTAATGCTTATAAAAAACCAATAAAGACTTGATATCGATTAAAATTAAAACAATATACCTTAAAGGTATGAAAATATAAGAATAGGTAGTGAAGCTTTTGGATCAAAATTAGGTAATATCAAGATCGTATTTACAACGAAATATAGCCAAGGATGGATATATCATGCCCCCAGCCAAAGATGTGAAGGTATATAAAAAAATACTGGAACAGAACAAAGATATTCAAGATTTACTCGATAAAATCGTTTTTGATGCTCAACACGGACAAATCTGGTTTGATGAAAATCGGATGTTGTTGATGCATACCAGTATTCTGGGCTTTTTAAGAAAAGATCTTTATCAGATGTTGGGGCTTGAACGCACCAAACGCTTTTTTATTCGTTGTGGTTATCAAGCTGGCATGCGCGATGCAGAAGTAACCTCAAAACTACGACCAAATTTAAATGAAGCAGAAGCTTTTATGGCTGGACCGCAAATGCATGGCATCCGTGGCATGGTGCAGGTTGAAGTCAATGAACTGCATTTGAGCCATGATTTAAAACAATTTTATGCTGATTTTAATTGGCTTAATTCATTTGAAGCAGAAGTGCATTTAAGTGAATTTGGTGCTTCGGATCAACCTGCTTGCTGGATGTTATTGGGCTATGCCTGTGGCTATAGCAGCTTTGTCATGGGGCAGACCATTATCTATCAGGAAACACATTGCGTTGCTCAAGGTGATGAACATTGTCGAATCATTGGAAAGCCGTTGAGTGAATGGGAAAATGCCGATGAGTTGATTCGCTTTATGTCACCCGATGCTGTCTCGGACGAAATTATTGCCTTACAGGCGGAACTCAATCAATTAAAGAAAAATATTTATACCGATGCTGAAAGTGATTACACCATGTTTAATGCGGTAGGCGAGTCAGTTGCCTATCGAAAAGTCTGTGATCTACTTAAAAAAGCAGCAGGGAGTAAAGTCGCAGTTTTATTACAGGGTGAAACAGGCGTTGGCAAAGAAGCATTTGCACGTGGTATTCATAATGGCAGTCAGCGCCAAGCGCAGCCATTTGTGGCAGTGAATTGTGCCTGTATTCCTCCAGATCTGATTGAGTCAGAACTGTTTGGAGTGGAAAAAGGCGCATTTACTGGTGCGGTGCAATCCCGAATGGGAAAATTTGAACGTGCCGATGGCGGAACAATTTTTCTAGATGAAGTGGTCGAGCTTTCACCACGTGCGCAAGCTGCGTTATTACGTATGCTGCAAGAAGGTGAATTTGAACGGGTAGGAGATAGTCGCACCCGCCAAGTCGATGTCAGACTGGTTGCTGCGACCAACGAGGATTTAGAGCAAGCCGTTAAAGATGGTAAATTCCGTGCAGATTTATATTATCGCTTAAATATTTTTCCTGTGATTATTCCGCCTTTACGTCAGCGAAGAGAAGATATTCCCTTGCTGATTAATCATTTTTTAGCACGCTTTGAAAATATGTATAGTAAAACCCTAAAAGGGCTCAGTGATAAAGCGAAAAATTTTATGATGAAATATGATTGGCCTGGCAATATTCGTGAGCTGGAAAACTTGTTGGAAAGAGCCACATTACTGACCGATCATCAACAGGAAATTAAATTGGAAAGTTTGTTTCCACAACATAAAGATTTAGATGCAGTAGGTGAAACTGCACAATCGGCGATCAATGTAGAGGATTTATTTAGCGAGAATTTCTCTTTAGATCAACTTGAACAAAATATTATTCGTAGTGCAATGGATAAAAGCCAGCAGAATGTATCAGAAGCTGCACGTATGCTTGGAATTAGTCGGGCAACATTGGATTACCGTTTAAAGAAAATTACGCTAGGCTAAAATCGAATTTGCTCCCAATAACTATAGACCAATAGCCATAGAAATGTGCTTAGATTGCTTTTTGATCAGCATTTGGCCACTATGTGATCTGTCTATAGTTGTCAATTTAAAATAGATTAGCTGAATGTTTGTTTAAATGAAGTCGATTTTATACTTGGATGTTGATCTCATATTTTATTTAAATCGTCGGGCTTAAATAAAATACTAAAACAACTTCCCCCTAAAGCTTGTGACTTGGAATATTCAATGCGACCTTCATGCGCGATCATAATTGCATTGACAACAGATAGACCTAAACCACTACCACCATTCTTTTTGCCTCTGGATTCTTCAAGTCGATAAAATGCATCAAAAATAAAGGGAATATGCTGATCTGCGATACCGGGTCCTTGATCTTCAATAGTTAAAACCAATCCTTCTGATTTTTTTTGGGTGCTAATCCGTAAAATCCCTGCCTGTGCATAACGAATTTCATTTTCGAATAATGCAATTAAGATCTGTTCAAGCCGTTGTCGGTCAAAAAAGCAGGCTTGATCCGATAAATTGGTTTCAATGATTAATTTTGCTTGATCAAAACGGTCTTGAAGTAAGTTCACAGATTGTGTAATGACGTCAGATAGACAAACTGATTCTAGGTTAAGTCGAAGTTGTTGATTATCCGCCAGACTTAGGGTTCTTAGATCTTCGATTAAAAATGACAACTGCTCAACTTGATTGAGCAAATTTTTTAATAAGGCCTTATCTGGGGTAAATATATCGTCAAGCACGCCTTGTAAGCGACCTTGTAAGATAGTCACAGGAGTTCTTAATTCATGTGCAATTGCGGCATTCCAAATAGATGCATTGTTGACTGAGATTTCCAGTTTTTCCGCCATACGATTAAAATCATTGATCATCTTTGTGATTTCAGCGACAGAAGAGGGATTGTCCAATTGCGCTCTTACAGAAAGATTACCCAAACTAATTTCTCTTGCTGCAATGGCTAAAGAATTTAGCGGGGCGATAAAGCGTTGCGCTAATTTTAATCCTAAATAAACAGAGGTTAATGAACCGCATAAAGTCACCAGTAAAATCCAGATCAGATCAATCAAATTAAATGACCAATCTTCAGAATTTAACTGTTCTAGCGAGACCAATTTAAACTCGATGGCAACAAAATAAGTCAAATAGCCAAAAATCAAGGAAAAACATGTGGTCAATAAGCTCACTTTGGCCATGGTGATAATCAGCTGGCGGCTAATTCCAATGTTATGTTTCATCATTTTGCCTTAAACGATAGCCAACACCACGGACATTGATCAATAAGTCGGTTTGATGATGATCTTCCAGTTTTTTACGTAATTTACTGATATGACTGTCTACAGTACGCTCTAAGGCATCACCATCAGGCAAGCAATGGTTCATTAATTCTGATCGGGTAAAAACTTTGTAGGGTGCTTGCGACATCAACGCAAGGATTTTAAATTCCGTTAAGGTAAGGTTTAACAGTGCTTTCGAATGTTCTTTGATAATGTATACACAAAGTGTTTCTGTATTAATTTCAATTGATTTAAAGCTAATGATTTGGGCTTTCGTCTGAGATGACATCGCACTTCTTCTCAATACTGCTTCAACTCTGGCAATAATTTCATTTGGATTGAATGGTTTTACCACAAAGTCATCTGCGCCGATTCTAAGTGCTGTGACTTTATCCACTTCTTGATCTAATGCGGTCAGCATAATCACAGGGGTTTGTTTGGATTGACGAATATGATTTAAAACTTCCCAACCATTTAAGATTGGTAATTTCACGTCAAGAATCACCAGATCAATCTGCTGCTGCGCATGTATTTCGATGGCTTGCTGTCCATTAAGCGCTCTAAGCACATTAAAGCCGTTTTTTTTCAGATAATGCTCCACAATATCACCGATATCATAATCATCTTCAACGACTAAAATTTGTTTACTGGCTGGATCAGACGCAAAAGAAATATTGCCCATTGCTGGATACTTTAAAATGGATATAGAACCATCATAATTTATTTTTAGTGGCTATATCCACACAATCTCCACACTTTAGTGACGCTAAGTACACAAATATTGCCAATAATCGTCATATCTAGAACTCTGGGTGCAGATGATGCCTAAGCCTTATTTTTTTATTATTTTATTGTTTGTTTTAAGTGGGAGTGCGTTAACTGGATGTAATCGCTCAGGAAATACTGAAGCAGAACAAGCACAGCAGGTAGCGCCAGCCAAAGTCAGTATTTATACCGTTCAACAGCAAAATATTCATTTGATTGAAAATTTACCTGCACGTGTACAAGCCTTTCGAATTTCAGAAATTCGCCCACAAGTTGGTGGGATTATTGAAAAGGTGCTGTTTACCCAAGGCAGTGAAGTTAAGGCTGGACAACCCTTATTTAAAATCAATTCGGAAATGCTTCAAGCAGATGTCAATAGTAATCAGGCTTTATTGGCAAAAGCACAGGCCGAAGTGGTGCGTCTAAAAACGCAACAAGAGCGATATCAACAACTGCTTCCTTCCAATGCCATTAGTAAACAGGAATTTAATAATACGGAAGCTGCTTATCAACAGGCTTTGGCCGAAGTTGCTCAAACCAAGGCGGCATTGGCACGACAAAATTTAAACTTACGCTATGCGACTGTACGCGCCCCGATTTCAGGTCAAATTGGTAAGTTGCTGGTAACCGAAGGTGCATTGGTCAGCAGCAGCGATACCAATCCAATGGCTTTGGTGCATCAGTTAGATAAAGTCTATGTTGATGTTAAACAATCAATCTCTGAATATGAGCAATTGCAAGATCGTTTGAGTGATGGTTCGTTGTTACAACGTGGCGGTGCTGAGGTCAGCATATCCAATAGTCAGGGTAAATTATATCCAGTGACTGGAAAGATTTTATTCTCAGATACCAGCGTAGATCCTAATACGGGTGATGTCACCATCCGTGTTGAAGTAAATAACCCTCAACGGAAATTATTGCCAGGGATGTATGTCAGAGTTGGTTTAAACAGAGCATCACAACCCAATGCCTTACTTGTCCCAGAACAAGCCGTGCAAAGAGATATTTCAGGTCAAGCACAACTGATGATTGTAAAAGTAAATCAGACTGCAGAAACACGTCCAGTGAGTTTAGGACAGTTATACAAAGGTTTCTATGTGGTGAATAGTGGAATTAAAGCAGGTGAAAAAGTCATTGTTGAGGGACATGATCGAATTCAACAGCCAGAACAGCCTTTAAAAATAACCCAGTGGAAGTCGCAATACACAACCGATGTTGGGACTTTACAAACGCAAAATAAGGGCAGTGATCAAAGCACGGCAGGTCAGTCTTCTCCGAATACAGGAGAAAAATTATGATATCGCAGTTCTTTATTAAACGGCCAATCTTTGCTTGGGTGATTGCACTTTTTATTATTCTGTTTGGTGTCTTAAGTATTCCAAAGTTGCCGATTTCACGTTTTCCTTCAGTTGCACCACCTTCGATTAGCATCTATGCAACTTATCCGGGAGCAACACCAGAAACCTTGAATGATAGTGTTGTCACCTTGATTGAGAGAGAGTTATCGGGAGTAAAGAATTTACTTTATTACAGCGCCACCTCTGATGCCAGTGGTCAAGCGAGTATCACTGCCACATTTAAACCGGGGACTGATCCAGAGTTGGCTCAGGTGGATGTGCAAAATAAATTAAAGTCTATCGAACCGAGATTGCCACAATCTGTTAGACAGCAAGGCCTAATTGTTGAAGCGGCATCCTCTGGATTTCTGATGATGGTCGGAATCAACTCACCAAATGATCAATTTAAAGAAATTGATTTAAGTGATTATTTGGTTCGAAATGTGGTTGAAGAATTAAAACGAGTTGAAGGAGTCGGTCGTATCCAATCCTTTGGATCTGAAAAAGCCATGCGTATTTGGATAGATCCAAACAAACTGGTGTCTTATCAGTTGTCGATTAAAGATGTCACAAATGCCATTCAAGCACAAAATACGCCGATATCTCCGGGAAGTGTCGGGAGTTTGCCTGCGGTCCAAGGACAGATGATTACACTGCCATTAACGGCTGAAGGGCAGTTAAGTACAGTTGCAGAATTTCAAAATATTACTTTGCGTGCCAACCAGAGTGGCGCACAAGTCACACTTAAAGATGTTGCACGGGTGGAGCTTGGGGCGCAAACCTATAGTTTTTCTATTTTAGAAAATGGAAAGCCAGCAACCGCTTTGGCGATTCAAATGAGCCCAGGTGGTAATGCAGTCAAGACCTCTGAAGCGGTCAAAGCAAAAGTTGAGGAGCTGAGCAAGGTTTTACCAAAGGGAATGCAATATTCAATTCCTTATG
Organism: Acinetobacter sp. AS167; assembly: GCF_037152175.1. NCBI lineage: Bacteria > Pseudomonadati > Pseudomonadota > Gammaproteobacteria > Moraxellales > Moraxellaceae > Acinetobacter > Acinetobacter sp. AS167. The sequence goes on along the minus strand of NZ_JBBCMP010000023.1, from coordinate 2,613 downwards.
ATACTGCACCGTTTGTTAAGATTTCGATTGAAAAAGTAATCATGACTTTGCTAGAGGCAATGGTGTTGGTTTTCCTTGTTATGTATTTATTTTTACATAACATTCGTTACACCTTGATTCCTTCAATTGTTGCACCGATTGCACTTTTAGGTACATTTGCGGTGATGCTGATCAGTGGTTTCTCGGTCAATGTTTTAACCATGTTTGGTATGGTTTTAGCTATCGGTATTATTGTCGATGATGCGATTGTGGTGATTGAAAATGTGGAACGCATCATGGCAACGGAAGGCTTATCTCCTGTTGATGCTACCTCTAAAGCAATGCAAGAAATAACCAGTCCAATCATCGGGATAACCTTGGTACTGGTGGCGGTATTTTTACCGATGGCCTTTGCCAGTGGTTCGGTCGGGATTATCTATAGACAATTTACAGTGACGATGGCGGTATCCATTGCTTTCTCAGCATTTTTAGCACTGACTTTAACCCCTGCACTTTGTGCAACCTTGTTAAAACCGATTGAAGTAAATCATCAGAAAAAGGGCTTCTTTGCGTGGTTTGATCGCTTTTTTGACCGCGTCAATAAAAAGTATGAAGCAATTTTAGTGAAATTGTTGAAACACATTTTTACTGTGATGATTGTATTTTTTGTCCTGACAGGTTTCTTATTATTTGCATTTAAATCGATCCCAACCGCTTTTTTACCTGAAGAAGACCAAGGCTCATTTATTACCTCATTTCAATTGCCTGCAGATGCCAGTCAAGAGCGTACATTGACCATTGTAAAATCGTTTGAGGAACATTTAAAAAGCAGAGAAAGTATTAAAGAAAATGTCTCTGTACTCGGGTTTGGCTTTAGTGGTTCTGGCAATAACACTGCCATAGCCTTTACAAATTTAAAAGATTTCAAAGACAGAAATACCTCCGCTGCAGATGAGGTTAACGCTGTAAATGCGGCCATGGCAGAAAGTACAGAAGGTACGATTATGTCTGTTTTACCGCCTGCAATTGAAGAAATGGGAACAACTTCGGGCTTTACTTTACGTTTACAAGATCGCGGTAACCTTGGAATGCAAGCTTTGAATGAGGCACAAGCGCAGTTGATCAGTCTTGCAGCAACCAGTAAAAAACTGGCTTATGTTTATCCAGAGGGTTTACCACCAGGTAGTAATGTCGATTTAAAAATTGATCGCAATAAGGCAGAAGCTTTAGGTGTGAATTTTGCTGATGTGACAGATACCATTTCATCTTCAATGGGCTCGATGTATGTCAATGATTTTCCAAATCAAGGAAGAATGCAGCAAGTGATTGTTCAAGTTGATGCCGATTCACGGATGAAAGTCACTGATATTTTAAATTTGAATGTGATTAATAAAACTGGAGCACTGGTTAAACTGTCTGAGATTGTAACACCTGTGTGGACACAGTCTCCGCAGCAATACAATCGCTATAATGGACGACCATCATTGAGTATTGCAGGGGCAGGCGCAGAAGGGATTTCTTCAGGGGAAGTGATGAAGGAAATGGAGCGACTGATTGAGCAATTACCACAAGGCATTGGTTATGAGTGGACCGGGCAATCCTTGGAGGAAAAACAGTCAGAAGCGCAAACCAATTTCTTATTGGCATTGTCAATGTTAGTGGTCTTCCTCGTCCTTGCTGCACTCTATGAAAGTTGGTCGATTCCACTGTCGGTGATGCTGGTTGTACCTTTAGGTATGATTGGTGCAGTGGTTGCAGTATGGATTCGAGGGATTCCCAATGATATTTTCTTTAAAGTGGGTTTAATTACCATCATTGGATTATCTGCAAAAAATGCCATTTTGATTGTTGAATTTGCCAAAATGCTCAAAGAAGAGGGAATGACTTTGATCGAAGCCACTGTCGCAGCTGCTAAACTTCGTTTAAGACCGATCTTGATGACATCCTTGGCTTTTACCGCTGGCGTGATTCCATTGGTGATTGCTACAGGTGCAAGTTCTGAAACTCAGCATGCGATTGGTACAGGGGTTTTTGGTGGTATGGTCAGTGCGACGATACTTGCAATATTTTTTGTCCCAGTATTTTTTGTGTTTATTCTCAGCGCAGTTGAGAAATTACGTGGTAAAGTTTTATCTGTAGGAAAACTGCCTTAAGCGCTCTGCGTTAAGCTTTTAATTTTTAGTCTTGTGTTTTGTAGAGGATAAGCATTTGTCCTTTACAATATTTCTAAGCCATCCATTGCATTTATGATATGCATTTATTTAGATGACCTAATTTTTCTTCCTATTATTTTTATCTCGTATAGTTTTTTTTAGATATACGGGTCAGTTGTTTTAACTGCATTATTTATATAAGTTTATTGTTATATAGAGAAACCACCTAATAATTCATACAAATGATTTCCACTAAGTCATTGTTTATCAATGAAGCTTAAGTTTTTGTATGAACTTTTAGAAACTGTTGATTATCAATTCGTTGTTGTGCTTTTGAATCATAGATGGTGATCCTACCGTGGGGCGACAGGGATGTCGCTGTTGGGCGGGGGTATATGAGCAAAAATAAAGCACTGCTTTGTTTGCAGCGCAAGAGCCCTGTTAAACGGAAGATTTTTGTCATCTTGTATCTTGTTCTTTG
>NZ_JBBCMP010000022.1:0-31820 GCF_037152175.1 Acinetobacter sp. AS167 | reverse complement strand
TGTTCTTAAAAACCAACAACCTTATCAGGCAAATTATAAGGCATGAATCCTTAAATAATTTGCTTGACAGTTAAGACGGTATCTTTTCATCTGAGCAAGAACAAAGCACTGGTTTTTGTCGTGCAAAAATGAGGCAGCGCCTACGCAAAGATATTTAAACTTTGAATGTAAGATTTTGTATTGCAAACTTTTTACAATCAAATAATTTATCTTTCCATATAATGGATTTAATTAAAAATATTAATTAAATCTATTATATTCTTGTGTCCGAGTTTTTTGACAGGTTGACTATAGAGAGAGGTACAATCTGTAACCCATTCAACACTGATTAATGGGTATTAGATAAATTTTGTTGAATCAACTTTTTAATTAAGTTAACAGTTTCAACTGGATGTTCTAAAGGAAACATATGTCCTCCAGCCGTCAGAGTAAAAGGAATATTAAATTTCTTTTTGGTAATTTGTGGAAATTTACGTTTTAGAAAAGGGCTCTCAGAACCAATAACTAAATCTATTGGAACTTGTGGTTGTGGATGAGGTAACCACCAATAAGAAGGACCAGTTCTAAAAATTGCAACTTCAACATCCTTAGGAATGGTCAAAGTCACGCCACCACGAACATGATCTTCTGTTAGCGCATAATCGATATAAGCATTAAAACAATCTGCGTCAAAATGCTGATAAAACCCCTTTGGACGTAACAATTCTGCGGCTTGTTGACGCGATTCCCAATGATCTCGACGGCGTAAGCTGAGGTGAGCTGGTGTCATCGCATCGATTTTTTGAGGATAAAATTTCTTTGCAAGATTAAAGACAAAGGATGCGGTTCCCATAATCAATGGAGGATCCAATAAAATTGCTTGTTCAAATAAATCTGGACGTTTAAACGACGCTAAAAAAGTTGCAACAGCGCCTAATGAATGACCTAAGCCTATGACTTTACGTCCATTAGATTGTTGCACAATACTATCAATCACTTGATCTGCAAAATTCGACCAATTGTTATCAATAGGATAACGTTGATCTGTGCCTAATAAAGAAACATAAATCACATCATATTGATCTTTCAATAAATCAAATAGTTTCATATAGACTTTAGATGGCACACCATTGGCATGGGCAAAATGAATAACAGGTTTCATGTGAGATAGACTAACCATGTCTTGTGTTACGCTCTGAATATGACGAATTGCAAATACTGTAGCTGATAAATTGGATTCAGTTAAATATTTTAAGTGAACTCACTGCTATTGTTTTACAATAAGCGATGTCATTCAAATGACTTAAACAGGTTTAAACCAGCTAAAATGGCATAAAGTAAGAAGAAAATAGAGCTTTAGAATCGTGTTGGACTTATTTTTTCATCTTCTTTTTTCATATTTTTGTTTTTTATCCTGTATGGCTCAGTAAAGAACAAGAATACAATATATTGTTCTTTACTGATCTACCAGACTTGAACTATTGCATTTTCACATCTTGATTCATACCAAGTTTCTGGCTCACGGCTGTACCTAAACCATGACCCATTTCTGAACCTAAACGGCCTAGAACTGAGTCAAATGGGCTACGTTCAACCGTATAATTAACTGTCTTTTTCACTTTTAATTCGCGTTTTAATGTTTCCATATTCCCTGCTTTATCTGCGATACCCAATTTAATTGCTTGGTCACCCGTCCAGAATAAACCAGAGAAGATCGCTGGATCTTGCGATTTCAGCTTTTCACCACGGCCTTTTTTCACAGCATCGATAAAGTGATCATGTACATTGTCCAATAAAGCTTGAATATGCGCACGTTGTTCTGGATTAATCGGTTTCGTCATACTCAGTATGTCTTTATTACTTCCCGAAGTCATCGTTCGGTCTTCAACACCTAATTTTTGCGCTAAACCATTTACCCCATAGTTCGGCATAATCACACCAATTGATCCCACCAAACTCGATGGATTTACCCAAATTTCGTCTGCTGCTGATGCAATATAATAAGCACCTGAAGCTCCCATATCACCAATCACAGCATATACTTTTTTCTCTGGATTTTGTTTTTTGAGGTACTGAATCTCTTGCCAAATATCATCAGACTGAACTGGTGATCCACCTGGGGAATTCACATTCAATACTACAGCTTGAGCAGACTTTGCTTGAAATGCTTTCTTTAATGATTTAATCGTATCGGTACTATTTACACCTTGACTACTTGAATCAATTGTACCAACGATATTGACAACCCCTAAATGATTCTCTGAAGTTATTGTTCCATCATCTGCCCCTGATAATGAACAACTCTTACCCAGTGCAACTAAGACAAAGAGAATATAAAGAAAAGTGAGTATTTTAAAGAAGATCCCCCAGCGACGAGTACGGCGTTGCTCTTCAACTGAAGCAAGAACAGCTTTCTCTAAGATCTTCCATTCCTGTCCTGTAGGCTGTTGACCCGCAGAGGAATTCAAATTTGTATTGTCATTTTGAGGTTTCGGCGGCCAATCTGACATTTATACCATCCAAATTAATTATTCATGCTTCATTATATACACGGAATCCGTATAATCTATTTAATCATTACGATTTAACTTATAATAATTTGCTAAATCTCACTATTACTTAACCTGCGCTTTAATTTTAGATCCGGATGACTGATAAAACCTCAACTTCGCGACTTCTCAATTTTTTCAGTCGACTGCCGATCCCAATCGCACGTTTTATCGCGCGCATTTTGGCTGGACTTGTCAACTTATTACGTATCACCAAAACCTCTGAAACCATTCGTTTAAATATTGAAATTTGCTTTCCAGACCTAGATAAATCCAAACGCGAAAGAATTACAGAGCATGCAATTCGCAATGAATTACAGTCTTATATGGAGTTTTTTACGGTTTGGGGAAGTTCAAATCAAGTAAATATCGACCGTATTCACCATATTGAAGGTGAGCACCATTTCCATGAAGCAATTGCGGAAAAAAAAGGCCTTGTACTGGTCGTGCCTCATTTCGGTACTTGGGAAATTATGAACGCATGGTTTGCCCAATATACGCAAATGACCATTATGTATGAACCAATTAAAGATGAAAGTGCAGATCGTTTCGTACGTGCTGCGCGAGGTCGCGAAAATGCCACACTGGTTCCAACAGATGAATCTGGCGTCCGGCAAATATTTAGAGCTTTAAAACAAGGAGGTACCACCGTTATTTTGCCTGACCATTCGCCACATCAAGGGGGAGAACTTATTGAGTATTTTGGGATTCCACTCTTTTCAAGTAATTTAAGTGCAAAGCTGATCCAAAAGACCAAATCCAAAGCACTCTTGCTATATGCTATTAGAAACGAAAATCAGGGTTTTGATATGGTCGTTCAACCTATTGATGAAAATATCTATCAGGTCGATGCAAATCAGGGCACACATATTATTTACACTGCGCTCGAAAAATTAATCTGCCAATACCCAGAACATTATCACTGGAGTTATAAACGTTTTAAAGCTCACCCAAAACTAAAACAGATTTATAATGTTCCGAATAAAGAAGCGATGGAAATGATCAATTCAATCCGCAATGAGACGATCATGGGAAGCGAGCCACTTTAAGTTTTGCCGATAACCTATCAACTCCATCTGCCCTTGCGAATTTAGCTTAAATTGAATAGAACCTTGTTCAATAGTGGTTTTGACTGGAATATTCAAAGCCTCTAGCCGTTTCAATACAATCGGATGTGGATGACCATAGCGATTGGCATATCCAGCCGATACAATCGCAAGTTTAGGTTGTAATTGCTTTAAAAAGTCGTATGAAGAACTATTTTTGCTACCATGATGACCTAGCACTAAGACATCTACTTTTAAATCTGGATATTGTGCTAATAGATTATATTCCGTTTCCCACCCAGCATCCCCCATCAATAAAAAATTTTGATGTGATTTCGACTGAGGAACTTGAATATAAATGATGCATGAGAGTCCATTTCTGTCATACCGAGCTTTGCTTAGGCTATTTTTAGCAGGCGCCAAAACAGAAATCCGAACATCTTCATATTGCCAATATTGCCCTTGATGACAATACTCAAATTTATGCTGATTAAGAAGCTCATCTATTTCATTTGAATAAACTTTGTCAATTTTGACGACCTTCTCTATTTCTGCAAATGCACCACTATGGTCTTGATCTAAATGGGTCAGAATCACTTGATCCAATTGAGCAATGCCTTGTCGCATAAGATATGGAATAATGACTTTTTTACCAATACTGAATTGCTCTTCATCAAATGTGCCACCTGTATCAATCAGCATTTTATGTTCAGGCAAATTTAAAAAAATTGCCTGTCCTTGCCCAACATCTATGACATCAAGTTGGAATCTTGAAGAATTTTTATGTGATATTACTAACGGTGCTAAGCAGAGTATTGCCCAAAATTTGGGAAGCACACCTTTGGGCAGAAAGATAATAAACACAGTCAAAGCAATGCAAATAATTTGCAAAGAATTGAATGCCCACCAATTCAATTTAAAATTGAGAAACTGATCCAACTTTTCCAGTAAATACAACAATATAGACAAAAAAATATCAGAAACTTTAAAGAGTACTCCACCTAAAGGATCAAAAAGTATACTCATGCATGCCGCCATGACTTCAATAGGAACAATTATTGCACCAATCATTGGAATTGCGATCAAATTGCTCAAGGGTGTGATCCATGAAAATTGTTGAAATATCCACAGCACCACTGGTAATAATGCAATAAATATTTTCCATTGCGAATCAATTAATACTCGTATAAATAGTTTAGTCTTAGTTTTCCATGTCTCTACAGTTTGATTCGAATGTTGCTGAACAGTCTGATAGACACGAATCAAAATAAAACATGAACCAAAGGATAACCAAAAAGCAGAAGATAGAATACTAAAAGGATCAATTACTAATAAAATACTGGCTGTCAATAATAGATGCTTAAGAGGTTGAATTTTTTGCTTGAATAAAATAATAAAAATCAAAATTGTGACTGTCAGCATGGTTCTTAACGCGGGAATTTCAAAACCAACAAAAGCGCTATAAAACACCACACAGGCTAAAAAAGGAAAGATCAATAAATAAGGTTGTGGAATTCTCAAAAAAATCTGTGGATAAGCTTTTTTAATGATTGAATTAAACAAAAAACAAAACAAACTTGCAAAAATTAATACGTGCGGTCCAGAGATTGCAAGTAAATGAGAGATGCCCAATTTTTTAAATAACTCATGTGTTTCATTCGCCAATAAGCTTTCATCACCGGTTAATAAGGCCAAGAGCAATCCCTTATTATGTAATGATGAAACTACAATCCAATGGCGAAATTTTAGACGTAACTTTTCGATACTGAGTTGAGCTCTATAAAGCAAGGTATTCTGTTGACGAATAAAGGATGTATAACCCAACTGTTTCACTTGAATTTCATCGATATGTTCAAATGAGTGAGCCTTGAATACACCGAGAATGTTTTGTTGTAGAAACCATTTTTCTTTATCAAAAGCACCAGCGACAGCATAACCGTGAATTGGTTTGATTTGCCCTCTTACTCGATAATATTGGCCTAGTTGGATCATTTCAGACTGTGAATCATCCAGATACATTAACATTTGTGTGGCTTGTTTTAGTCCGAGTAACAATACTTTTTGTTGAATACGCTGTTGAGTACGGGGGAGTTGGGAACTAAAGGATGAGTTGGTTTGCTTAATCGTATTTATGCTAGAAATATAAATAATTTTTTCAATTTGATGAGCTGATGTATCACGTAAGCTTAATCTTTTTTCGAGTGCTGAATCTGCATAATGCCAACCGATTAGACCACATGATATACCGACTAAGCCTAAATAGATCAGTTTAAATACCAAGGAATTAATCAATCTATACTTCGACCGATAAAATTTAAATAGCAAAAGACTTAAGGCTAAGCTAATCCATACCAAGAGAGTTAAAGAAGCTGGTGAATGGTATCCCATAAAAGAGATACCCAATATCCATCCAATTAAAGCAATATATATGTACATAGTTTTTCTATTTATTGTTTTCAGTGTTTTATTGATTAAGCCCAATCAGTTATTGGGCTTAAGTTTAAAAAATATACCTCACTTTAGAATGATATCATCAAATGAGTGCTAAAATTAGCCATCAATCCAGACACCATCTTGCATATGTAGGATTTTATCTGCTGATTTTGCCAGTTGCTCATCGTGCGTCACAATCAACATTGCCATATTGAACTCCTCACGTAAATCACGCAGTAATTCAAAAATAGATTTTGCTGTTTTGCGATCTAGATTCCCTGTCGGTTCATCGGCTAACATTAACTTCGGTTGTGTCACCAAAGCACGTGCTAAAGCTACACGTTGACGTTCACCACCTGATAACTCACCAGGTTGATGCGTTAAACGATGCGATAATCCAACACGTTCAAGTAAATATTCAGCACGTTCTTTAACCTTTTTATACTCCGCATCTTTTCTTAACATCAACGGCATTGCGACATTTTCAAGTGCAGTAAATTCAGGCAATAAATGATGAAACTGATAGACAAAGCCTAAATGTTCATTACGTAAAAAACCACGTTCAGCTTCACCCAAGTTATCAAAACGTCTGCCATTTAAATTTACCAGACCTTGGGTAGGGCGATCTAGCCCTCCCAAAATATGTAATAGCGTACTTTTACCTGACCCACTTGAACCCACAATGGAGACAAACTCACCTTGCGCTACTTGTAAGGATAAGCCTGTAATCACGTCTACATGTGACTTACCATCAGTAAACGATTTATAGATATTTTGTGCCTCTAAAACCACTGGACTTTGTGTAGCACTATTCATAACGAAGCGCCTCCGCAGGCTGAATTTTAGCTGCTCGCAATGCTGGGTAAATGGTTGCAATAAAGCTGAGGCCCAAGGACAAGCTCACAATCACCACGACATCTTGCCATCTTAAATAAGAAGGTAAGTAGTTGATAAAATAAGCATCGAATAAATGTAATCCAAATGCAGTATTCAACCAGCCAATAAAGTTACTAATTCCTAAGGCAGAGATAATCCCCAAGATTGCACCAGCGACAGTTCCAACCACACCAATCACAGTACCTTGCACCATAAAAATGCGGGTAATTGTTGCAGGTGATGCGCCTAATGTTCTCAAAATTGCGATGTCTGATTTTTTATCCGTCACAACCATGACCAATGAAGAGACAATATTAAATGCAGCAACAAGTACGATTAGGAATAACAATAGACTGACCATTGCCTTTTCCATTTGGATTGCGCTGAATAAATTACCATGCGTATAGGTCCAATCTGAGGCATAGAATCCGTTTGGTAACTCACGAACAATTTCATTGGCAACCTGTGGCGCTTGGAAAATATCATCCAGTTTCATACGCACACCTTGCGCACCGTCAGGTAGACGTAATAGCGTAGATGCATCATTGAGTGCGATGTAACCTAAACTCGAATCAACTTCCGCACCTATACTAAAAATACCCACAATTTTAAAACGTTTAAAACGTGGCACAACCCCTGCTGGCGAAGGGGTTGCTTCAGGTAAAACCAAGGTGACATTGTCATTTAGACCAAGGCCTAACGCGTCAGTCATTTGTTTGCCTAGAACAATGCCATATTCACCTTTTTTTAGTTGATCTATGCTACCTTCCACCATATGATTTTGGATAATTGAAACCTTCTTTTCATATTGAGGTTCAATACCAGTCACCATGATGCCGGCGACCTGTCCTTGTGCAGTAAGCATACCTTGTAGTTGGGTAAATGGAGCAACACCAGTCACATGCTTATGTTGTTCAATTTTCTTTGCAAGTACAGGCCAGTCTGTTAGAATTTGTGTTGAAGAAACAGTGGCTTGAGGTATCATACCTAAAACACGGTTCTTTAACTCTCGGTCAAAACCATTCATAACAGATAAAACTGTAATCAGTACAGCAACCCCTAAGGTTAGACCGATCATGGAAACCAAAGCGATAAAAGAAATAAAGTGATTACTACGCCGTGCGCGAGTGTATCTCAACCCTATATACAGCGAGATTGGTTTAAACATACCATTCTAGTCCGAGGTGTTTTATGGAAGCGTTACAGCATCAAAATGAAGCAAATGAACGTCGTGTCATGTCACGAATCGATGCTGCGTTAAGGATCAACTATCAAATCATTTCTGAAGAAGTTGCGCTGAACGATCCATATGATGCTAATTTTGTATTACCGCGCTATTTTCTACTACTTGCAGAATTAGATCAATTTGATCATGCACTTCACTACGAATTAGAACAATTAAATGAAAAAGATCAACAAATTGCTCGAATCTTATCCTTATTCAACCAAAAGTTAAACCTTATTACTGGTTCTCTTTACGATTCTATTGTACAAACCATGTTACCAACGCCACAAAAAGTCAATTTTTCTGAAAGTGGCTTTAGTTTTACCAGCCAACAATACCTGAAACAAGGTAGCTTTATTCATGTCACCCTGAGCCATCCTGAAAATTTCTTCCATATTGCAGCAACGGCACAAATTGCGTACTCTGAACCTGCTGAAAACGAGCAATATCGTGTAGGTGCCTACTTCATTACCTTGCATCCTCAAGATAAAGTCAAACTCGCAGAATGTATCCAACAAAACATCACCCTACAGAATAATTGATATTGAACATATGGATTCTACTTTATTTGCTTTTGCCTTGATTGCCCTAGGTATGGCTCTCACCCCTGGTCCAAATATGATTTATCTGGTCTCAAGGTCCTTGTGTCAGGGCAAAACTGCGGGGATGGTTTCATTGGGAGGCACAGCACTCGGTTTTGTATTTTATATGCTATGTGCTGCTTTTGGAATTACTGCTTTATTAATGACGATTCCAGTTGCATACGATATTTTAAAAATTGCTGGCGCGTTCTACCTGATTTATCTTGGCTGGAAAACCATTCAATCACCTCACTCGCCTTTTGAGATTACCAGCAACCAATCTTATTCAAATTCAAAACTATTTTTGATGGGCTTTTTGACTAATCTACTGAATCCTAAAATTGCGATGATGTACTTAGCTTTGCTGCCACAATTTATCAAACCACATCAAGGCGATGTTTTAGTGCAAACGCTTAGTTTGGGTATTGTCCAAATTGTGATTAGTCTGTTCATCAACATGTTGTTTATTTTTTCTGCCAGTTCTTTTACCCAACTTTTAAATCGTCATGCGCTTTGGTTAAAAATGCAAAAATGGTTTATGGGTACAGTATTTTTTGGCTTAGCAACACAAATCATGCTGAGCTCCAAAAAATAATACAAATCAATCTAATAGAAACTTAAACGTTCCTAGTAAGATATGGTAGTACCAGCTTTACAGTAATACGTATTCAGGTATAGTCAACCCATCTAATTATTCATACAAATAACCTCTATCAAGTCATTGATCATAAATGAAGCTTATAGTTACGTATAAACTTTTTGAAACTGTTGGCTATTCATTCGTTTTTGTACTTTTGAATCCTAGATAGTGATCCTAACATGGATGTCGCCGTTGGGCGGGGGTACAGCACGTACCCCTCGCACATGAGTAAAAACAAAGCACAGCTTTGTTTGCAGCGCAAAGTTTGACATCCCCTACGAAAAGTGATGCATCGCCTACGCAAAGGTATTTAAACTTTCAATGTAAGCTGTGGCATTGCAATTTTTTTATAAACAAAAAATTTTCTTCCATATAGTTAATTTAATTAATAATATTGATTAAATCAATTCTACTCTTGTGTCTGAGTTTTTTGACAGATTGAATATAGATGCAATGATATCCATCTTAGCCACACCCATAAAAAATGGCTCAAAGTGGAGTATTTACTTTGAGCCAAATGAACTGATTTAAAAAGTTTCTTTTTAATAAGCAATTATTCTGCCAACTTATGAATTCGCTTGGCATAACTTGAATGGGCAGAATGATCAAGTTTAGTCAAGATACCATTATCCCCCAAGATACGACGTGCACCTGTTTGCGCCCATTGCGGCAATAAGGCATAAGCACTATGTACTGTTTGTAAGTAATCAGGTACTGCAATAAATAATCGAGGCTTAATCAAAGCACTCAAAACTGCATTGGCAACATCTTGTGATGTCACAACTGGAATCGTTTTTGCAGCATTTTCAGTTCCAGCGGTGAGCTCTGTCAGCACTTTACTGGGTAAAATTGCAGTGAACTGAATAGCTGAATCACGAAACTCACCTGCAACTGCTTCAGTGAGACCAATCACAGCAAATTTAGTTCCAGAATAAACCGCTGAACCTGGCAAAGCAAAACGGCCTGCAAGTGAAGCGATATTCACAATATGCCCTTGTTTATATTTGAGCAATTCGGGAAGTGCCAATTGCATGCCAATGATGACACCACGAAAGTTAATATCAATTTGTGCATCTGCTAAAGCGGGATCTTCATCCAGAAAAGCCCCCATCGGCATAATCCCAGCATTATTCACTAAACCATAAAAACTGCCATAATGTTGAATGGTTTTTTGAATAAATTGGGCAAATGATTTACGATCACGCACATCCACTTTAAAAGCTTTTGCACCAATACGCTGTGCTTCTTTTTCAGCAAGTGCTAAATCAAGATCACCAATACTGACTTTTGCACCTTGTGCAATTAAGGCTTCCGCGGTTGCTAAACCAATGCCACGTGCGGCACCAGTAATCGCAATCACTTTGCCTTTTAATTTTTGTTTTTTAAACATTGCTTTATCCTTTATTTAAAATCTTGGTACATTTCACATCTATCCTCTTTTATAGGCTTGAATAGGATGAATATTAAAATCCCTTTTTCATACAATATCTTCTTGCTTTAACACTGGGCTTGGTTCAGGTTGATGATTAATCAAATACTCAGCTAAATTAAAATGTTTCATCTTTGCTCGGAGTTTATAGGTTGACCACGGCCAAACTGTACTGTTGCGCCCATTGCGATCAATAAAATAGCTTTGACATCCCCCCTTGTTCCATACCGTAGTTTGCAAAGCTGCTTGGACTTTTTCATTAAAGACTTTTGTAATTTTTGGATTTGGTTCAATAGTCTTGATGCCCAATTGAATTGCCTGTTTCAAAGCATCAATAATATAATCAAGCTGAGCTTCAATGATAATAAATGCTGAGGAACTCACAGCGACATTTGGACCAAACATCAGAAAGCCGTTTGGACAATTTTCTATCATTGTTCCCATATAGCCCTCAGGGCTCCCCTGCCAAACATCTGACATCCGCTGTCCAAAACGGTTATAGACACGATTGGCGATTGGCGGTTCTGCAATTTCAAACCCCGTACCAAGAATAATTATGTCTGCTTCACAACGTTCACCATTACTTGCAATTAAAGTATTACCATTTATTTCAGATAAACCGCTGGCAATCACCTCTACATTATTTTTTGCTAAAGCAGGATACCAATTGTTAGATTGCAAAATACGTTTACAACCCATAATAAAATTTGGGGTTAATTTTTCTCGTAGTTGTGGATTTTTAATATGGTAATTTAAATGCCATTTGGCTAATTTTTGGAATTGATTCATTGCCGCAGGACTTTGAATTCCACCATTTATCGTTTCAAAAATTCCATACACTGAACCTCGCATCAGCTGTTGAGTCAGCGGTAACAGCTTAAACATGGTACGAACGGGCGCAAGTAATGGCATGTCTGACTTGGGCAAAATCCATTGTGCAGTACGTTGAAAGATCGTCAGTTGTTTAACTTGTGGTTGAATCTGCGGTACAAACTGGATGGCCGAAGCACCTGTTCCAATCACCGCAACTCGTTGAGCGGTTAAGTCTAAATCATGCCGCCATTGTGAAGAATGAAAAATTTCCCCTTTAAAGGTTTCAATACCTTTAACATCAGGCAATACAGGTTCATGCATAGGACCACAAGCAAGAATTGCAAATTCAGAGCGCAACTCACCCTTTTCGGTTTGGATATTCCAGCACTTTTCTACATCTGACCACTGTGCTTTTAAAGCTTCACGATTCAAATGCACATGTGGCATGACCTTGTACTTATCTACCACATCAAATAAATATTGTTTAATTTCTTTTTGCTGTGCAAATACCCGTGACCATGCATGGTTTTGTTCAAATGAGTATGAATAAAGTGCGGATGGTACATCACAAGCGCAGCCTGGATAAGTATTTTCACGCCAGACCCCGCCCATTTCTGCAGCCTTTTCCAGCAATATGAAATCTTCAATCCCTGCTTGTTTTAATCTGATCGCAGCACCAAGACCAGCAAAACCGCCACCCACGATAATCACTTTGTAAAAGTTTTCATCCTTTGTATTTTTTTTCATTTTTTCCATGTTGAAAATCGCTTAGAATATAAACACTAGGAACACAATGTCAAAAACGGAATGACTTGTCAATTTCCATTGTTTAACAATTTTGAATATTTATTTGGTATTCTTTGCCTATGAATGAACCAACAACTTTACGTCGTGCAGAACGTCAACGTATCCAATTACAAGCCGATATTTTAGAAGCTGCGTTTTTAGAATTTTCTGAGCGTGGGTACCATCAAACAGCCATTTCAGATATTGCCAAACGCTTAGGCATTGGTCATGGTACTTTCTATCGCCATTTTGAAAATAAACGCAATATTTTGCAGCATGTTATTTCGGATACTATGCAAAAAATCATGGCATTGCTTACTGGTGAAAATGCCCCTCAGGCGGTGAATAATATTGAAGAATACCGTGAACAGTGTCAGCGAATTTCTGAACGTTTGCGTCTTTTTGCACAAGAGAATCCTCTAACTCTAAAATTATTATTACTTGAAGCAACTTCGATAGATGCTGAAATGACCAGATTTATTCAAAACTTGATGCAAATGGCGGGTATTTTTACTGCTAACTATTTAAAGCATGGGGTAGATTCTGGTTTTTTTCGTGAGAATTTAGATTGTGAAAATACTGGACATAATATCATTGGGATGATTACCAATGGGGCTCTACGTTTTTTAGCCAATCCTGAAGATATCAAGGGTTTAAAAAAATATGGCGATTCAATTATTGAATTAATCGTAGCTGGAGTTGCTAAAGCATCAACCTGATTTATGCCAATCAACATAATAAACTGAGTATAAATTAACATGAGTACAATATAAAATTCTTGAAAAAATAGGGTATTCGGAAATGTCATCCACAACTGTCTGAGGCTATTTCTACGACTCATTACATGGCTTGCTGACGGTCGAGAGTTTTGCGGTGAGCCTAGCTACACAAGAAGATTATTCTTTAGAAGCTTAGCTCCTCATTACGAAAAAAAGTAAGTCAAGCAATATTCTGAAATTGAATATAATTTCAGCAACACTCCACCAACATCATTGTTTTTCAATAAGTTAAAAATATATTTAGGTTAAGCATACCTTAAATTAAACTGTCTTTCTTTTTTCTCATACAAGCCTACGGATTATTGTTATCTTGTAGAGATCTGAAAAGTCACCCTTAGACGCAGATCTAGTCCCAACACACTGTTACATTTCATCCTAAGATTGAAATAGTACGTAAATTAACTCAAAAAATGCATTTATCTTGAAGATAAATTGTCGTTTTTAAAACTATTTTTTATAACGAATACAATTACGTCCATCCTTCTTTGCCAAATATAAATATTCATCAGCTGCTTTAAACACCTTATGGATGTCTGTAGAAATTTCAGGCCAATGCGCTATCCCTATCGACACAGTAATCGCGGGTATTTCTCCGATTGGCGTTACTTCTAATGCCTGTCGAACCCTCTCTGCAATATTAATACTTAAATTTTGACTATCGATAGGACTCAGAATCACAAACTCTTCTCCTCCAATCCGACAACAAACATCAATACTCCTGACACAATCCTTAATATTTTGTGCAGTTTTTGTCAGGACTAAATCTCCTTTTTCATGCCCATATTGGTCATTAATTTTTTTAAAATAATCGATATCAACGGCGATAATTGCAAACGCTGCTTCATTTTTCATTAAGCGTTCAATATGTAATTCCATTCCTCTGCGATTATAAAGTCCTGTTAACGGATCTGTATTTACATAGTGATTGAGTGTAGATATTTTTTTCTTAAAATTTGAAGAGCTCTGTAACAGTGAGCGTTTAAAATTTCTTACCTCATAATATAAAGCATCCACATTTTTAATTTGAGTTGCAGTCTCTGGGTTATTGAGATGACTCGCCATTGTTGCTAAGCGATTTAATGGTGCTGAGATATAATAGGATATTTTCCAGATGATCAGAAAGATTAAAATATAAAAAACAAGCATATAAGCAATAATTTTATAAATCAGATAAGGAACTTTTTCTAAAAGCTTATGAGTCGGTTGTTGGGAAACGATGATCCAATTGGTATGACTTACTCTTGCAAAGCCTGCTAAATTATCGACCCCTTTGCTATTGACGAGCCTTATTTTTCCGATCATATGACTTGTCATATAATTGAGACCCGTATTATCTGTTGCAAGAGAGCCTATTCGACTTGCATCAGGATGAAAAATGATTTTTCTATTACTATCTAATACATACATATAACTATCTTTATAGTTAAAGCTTAGGGTTAGTAACTCATTAATAATATTTTTTTCTTTTAAATAAATTGCACCACCAATAAAGCCCAGATAATTTTTGTTTTTATCAAAAATAGGCTGAGAAATAAAAACAATTAAATTATTTTTAATTGAATAATATGGGCTTGTGATTACGGTCTTTTGAGTTTTAAGGGATTGTTTAAATCCCAGTGTGGAATTCACTACATTTTTATTAATGGCAATTTTTGAAGGTGAGAAATTGAGCACATGCCCATATTTATCTGAAATGATTACACTATCAAAGTAATTAGATTGAAATTTAAGTCGATCAACTTCTGATTGTTTAAATTGCTCATCACTAAATGAATTACCCAGTAAAGACGCACTATAATTTAACTGTTTTAGCACAGTCTGAATTTGAGAATCAGTTTTTTGGGCTATTTTTGTGGCATATTCCATATTGAACGAAAGCGAAGTATCTAATAGTTCTTTTTTTTGGATAGAATAATTCACAAAAAGCGAAGCAATAAATAAAATAGCGATGCTGAATATTGCTAAAAATAGAATAAGTTTTCTCAGATTTAACTTTAGACAAAATATGAGTTTTTTCAGTTTCATGAGGTCATGTGCAAACAGCATTTGATTGAATTTTATTCTTTTTCTCTAAGTATTACTACAATATTTTTATGATTGTTTAATTTATTTTCATGATTTTTAAATGATTTCCCATAATATACTTTATACCAAATTCATAGAGAATATCTAGCTTTGGTGAATGGAGTTTAGCCACTTCAAAGGTGCCTATCAATGATGAAAACGAAAGCAAATGAATAATATATTAATTAATAAAAATAAAGGAAATTAGCTAAAAATAACAGGAAAAATACTGCAATTACTTTATTTTGCATAGATATATGCTTTGAGATAGATACTACTCATATGATAAGACCAATAAAAATTGATCGGAGTTAGGCTTCATTTTTAGCATGTTACTGTAATTTTAATTTCGATTTGGTTGAATAATTAAAATGGCTAGAATCCTCTAAGCACTGTGAATTACTCACTGAACCTTCCTTATTTTAACTTACTTGGTATAGCGATAGCGAAGGGGTAAAATTAAAATAGGAAAGTGAAATTGGCAAAAAATATTTTGCTAAATTGAAGCTTGAGAGTTTGGATAAAATATTTTGATCTAGGTGATTTTCTGTAAGTGTGTCTTCTTATTAACGCTATCTGACAGATATCCACTTATGGGCAATCTGTCAGATTAAATCTGTAGTTTGGTTTTGATGATCACAAACCATCTTTGCTCTGCTTACATCCAATCACTAAAATACTCGTTATAATATCAACTGGACCTGTCAATGCCGTGATATTACACAGATACTGAGCACGCTCTTGTACCGCATTTTGATAATATCCAGTCGGGCGATATTGATTTTCATAAATAGCACCAACAACACCTTGCCCACCAGTTTGTCCAACAACACGCTGCCCTGCATATTCAGTTCCTGTTTGCACAAACTGTTGTACAACATGTTGGGAAACAACCGAATTTTCCCACATTGCAGAGCCACCATTATTACTTGCAGGAACGCGATAAGTGGGTGATCCAAAGATACCAATCGCTTTATTTACATGTTGCCCAACCAATTTATCAGCTGCTTGTTGCACAGGATTAGGTGTTGAAACACAGGCTGCTAGTGACAAACCTAGTGTTAATACAGCTAAAACGCTCAAAGCCCTAAATTTACGTCCATCCATTTGGTGTTGTGGATTATTGGTTGTCAATTGCTGTTTGCTGATCATAAGAAGGTTTCCTTTTCCTTACGCTGGTTATTTATCTTCACTAAAATGAACAAATACTTTTTTATAAAACATTTCGATGAGTTAAACATCGTGAGAAATCGTAAATTATGGATCAAGATAATATTCGGCCCGCACATTGCCTTGTTCCAACTCATTAGCGCGTTCAACCACCCGTTCAAGCGACTGTCGGTCACAATCTAGTGCTGTCATATTTTTACCTGAAGATTTAGCTGCATTTTCATCATCAAATGCGGCTTGATCACATTGATCATCTTTAAAATTTTGAAAAGATCGCCACTCTACTTGAGCATCGGTCAATCTACTTTGTTCATATGCTGAGAGTTTAGATGTCAGGTTTTTTACTGCCAAGTTTAATCTTTCATTCTGACGTAAATGCTCTGCACTAATGCATAATTGCTTGTTTGCTGTGGTTTTTGCTGTATTTATACAGCTTTGGTAGGTTTTTAAGTATTGTAATGTCGGTGCAGCTGCTAACAAAGTCGTAAAGCCACATACACTACCAATGCTCAAAACATAGATGCATTTTGAGTATATTTTATTCATATTATTAACTACTTTCTAAAAAGGTTTATAGCAGAAGTGTCTATAATTTATTCACACACTAAATATACTTTATAATTTAATTCATGTGAAATTAAAACCATAAAAAGGCAAATACTACACAAAATTTAAGACATTTTATTCAGGGTATATTTAGGTTTATTCTTACAATTCAGTCTAATAATTTTTATCGCATTGCATACTAAGTAAAAACAAAGCACTACTTTGCTTGTAGTATCAGGTGTCGCGTAAGATCAATGTATTGATACTCTTTAACTAACTGCTCAAATCTATATACAAAATAAAGCAGTAAAAAATCTACAGTAAGATAAATTAAGGTTTATGTAATGTTATTTGTAGATAATACTAAGATTCTGGTAAGGCATTTATAATTCAATAGATTCTATAAATTCGCTGTTTAAATAGTCTGTCAAAATGCGCTTTAAACAGATAAAATAAAAATGACCTTAGCAGAGATCTGCTAAGGTCACGCTTACAACAAAAAAATTAGCCTGGGAAAATACCGCGTTCCATACGAGCTTTTAAGATACGCTCACAACCTAAAATAAAGGCAGCCGTTCTTAAACTACATACTTTGTCATTTGAAGTCTGCCATACATCATTAATCGCTTGAACCATCAATTTATCGAGTCTTTGGTTAATTTCTTCTTCCGACCAGAAGTAGCTTGACATATCTTGAACCCATTCAAAATAACTTACAGTTACACCGCCTGCATTACAAATCACATCAGGTACAACGGTAATACCACGTTGGATTAAGATATCATCTGCTTCTGGGTAAGTTGGACCGTTTGCCCCTTCGAGTACCAATTTCGCTGTTAATTTCTGCGCACGTTCAACCGTGATTTGACCTTCCAATGCAGCCGGAATCAAAATATCCATTTCGACATCCCAGAAATCTTCATCACTAATCGCTTGAGCGCCAGCAAATCCCCCCACGCCCTGATTGCTCTCTAAATAAGTCTTTAAAGCAGCTAAATCAATACCTTGAGGATTATAAATCGTCCCTGTATGGTCTTGAATTGTTACAATAATAGATTTCGAATCTGCAAATAGATATGCAGCTTCACTACCAACATTACCAAAACCTTGAACAGCAACTCTTGCGCCATCTAAAGAAAGTTTAATTTTTGCTGCAACTTGTTGGCCTGTAATAAATACTCCACGCCCAGTTGCTTTAATTCGACCTAAAGAGCCGCCCAAATGAATCGGCTTACCCGTCACAACACCTGTTACTGTATGGCCTTGACCCGATGAATATGTATCCATAATCCAACCCATAACATTGGGATTGGTACCAACATCAGGTGCTGGAATATCTTTTTGAGGGCCAATAATATGGCTAATTTCACTGGTATAACGACGTGTTAAACGTTCTAATTCACGTGGGGAAAGTTGACGAGGATCGACACGAACACCACCTTTTGCACCACCAAAAGGTAGATTTAAAACCGCAGTTTTAATAGTCATCCAAGCAGAGAGAGCCATCACTTCATTGAGATCTACATCTGGATGGTAGCGAATACCGCCCTTACCAGGACCACGGGATAAGTTATGTTGAACACGATAGCCTTCAAAATGACGGATCGTACCATCATCCATAACAATCGGTACATCGACAATCAAAGCACGTTTTGGTCGCTTTAAGGTGTCGATATAATCTTTGAGATGTTCTAAATGCGGTGTAACACGCTCGATTTGTTCAAGGTAGGTAGACCATGGACCGTTATTTTGAGAGATATAAGATAAATTAGACATACTTTGCTTATCCTTTTGATGAAGTCACTTGAATCATCAATCAAATATGTAGTTAAAAATGATATAAGCGGCTAATTTGGCAGTTCTGTTGTCCAAATCAAACCGTGGATTACATTCAGCCACATCAAAAACTTTGATCTTGCCAGTTTTTTTAATGGCTTCTAATAATGGGTCAAAAGTAGATAAATCGATTCCTTTCACCGCAGGTGCGCTGACACCCGGCGCAATGCTAGCGTTAAATACATCAAGGTCAACCGTAATATACAAATAGTCTACTTTTTTAATAAAATTATTTATTCTTAAGATTAAATTTTCAACATTTTGCAGTTTTAATTCATAATCGTAAATATAATTACAGTTTAAACGTGCTGCTGTGTCAAACAAAATTTTAGTATTTGAATGCTTAGCAACACCAATACACATGTAATTAAATTCTTGATCAAACTGCTCTGATAGTTTAGCAGCATTTAAAAAAGGTGTGCCTGAAGTGACATATTCAGCTTCGCGCAAATCAAAATGTGCATCGAAGTTAATAATCCCTATTTTCTTATTTAGATGATTATTTTGAATGTATTGAAATAAGCCTGAAAAACTCCCAAAGGCAACTTCATGTCCACCACCTAACACAATGGGCTTCATGTTGGAATTTAAACTACGTTCAACTTGATGCGCTAATTCCGCCTGCGCTATTTCAAGTTCAGCATGATCACAAATCACCGTACCTAAATCGATAATAGTCACAGGTTGATGCACTGGTAAATTTGCCAATTGAGCACGAATCATATCTGGTGCATCTGCTGCACCTAAGCGTCCATGATTGCGTTTAACTCCTTCATCTGAACTAAAGCCAATGAAAGCAAAAGATGCCTGAGGACTGGTATTGATCACTTGATGGAGTCGAAGATATGCATCACCCTCCCCATCTTGTCGTCCTTGCCACATAAATGAATGATTCATTATTAATATCACTCTATCAAAATTAATCTCATGCTGAGATCAAGATTTCATTTCCATGTTGGATGATTCGTTTTGACAAATCACCGCCAAGCCAATACACAATTTCAGAAGGATGTTCTATATCCCAAGCAATAAAGTCCGCCACTTTACCTTGTTCTAATGTGCCATGAGTGTCTTGTAAACCCAGTGCATAAGCAGCATGCGTTGTGACACCTGCGAGTGCTTGCTCTGGTGTTAAACGAAATAATGTACTGCCCATATTCAGCATTAAACGTAATGATAAAGTTGGCGATGTTCCTGGATTTAAATCACTGGATAATGCAATACGGACACCATGTTGATGCAAACTATCTAAAGGTGGATATTTGGTTTCTCTTAAAAAATAGAATGCTCCTGGCAATAACACAGCAACTGTGCCTGAAGTTGCCATGGCTTTGGCATCAGCTTCGGTCATGTATTCCAAATGATCTGCGGACAATGCATGGTAACGCGCAGCAAGCGTTGAACCACCAAGAGATGAGAGTTGTTCTGCATGTAGTTTAACGGGTAAGTTTAATGCTTGAGCTGCTTTAAAAACACGCTCAACTTGCGCAGGAGAAAATGCCAAATGCTCACAGAAAGCATCGACAGCATCGACTAAACCTTCTTGATGAAGTTTGGGTAACATCTCTGCACAGATATGTTCAATATAAGCATCACTTTGATCTTGATACTCTGGTGGCAAAGCATGTGCAGCCAAACACGTACTTTTTACGGTCATCGGTAAAGTGTGAGCGATTTTACGAATCACACGAAGCATTTTGCGTTCATTGATATAGTCCAGACCATAGCCTGACTTAATTTCAATGGTGGTTACTCCATCTTTAAGCATACAACGAATACGTTTCAGTGCTGAAGCAAGGAGTTGTTCTTCACTTGCTTCTCGGGTTGCCCGTACAGTGCTTGCAATACCACCACCACTCGCTGCAATTTCTGCATAGCTGGCACCTTGTAAGCGTTTTTCAAACTCAACACTACGATTTCCGCCAAATACACTATGCGTATGACAATCAATTAAACCGGGAGTCACCCATGCGCCATTGAGGTCAATGGTTTCAGCATAGTCATCTACAGGAACATCTTTTTCTGCGCCAATCCAGTGGATATGTTGCGCTAAAGTAACGATTGCAGCATATTCAACACTGGAGTATCGCCCATCTTGCATAGTTGCAATATGACAGTTTGTCCAAAGTTTTTTCATTGACATTTCCTCTTACTGCCCATGCTTTAATCATGCTTGGGCAGCTTCAGTATCAGCTTTCCATTTCGATGTTTTGTTGGAGATCTTGTTTTTCTTTTACTGAGTTTTGCTTGGGCTTTACCCAAATCGTATAGGCAATCCAGAGTAAAACTAACCAGGTTATACCAACATAAAGCGCAGGTCGTGAGTCTGGAAAATATCCCATCATGGCTAAAATAAACAGCATAAATACAATGGCAAATGCAGGCGCATAAGGCCAACCTATTACAGGGAAATCTAATGCTTTAATTTCTAACTTAGATAGTTTACGACGCATGCCCACTTGAGAAAGTAAAATCATCAACCACACCCAAACTGTTGCAAATGTTGCAATTGATGCGATGATAATAAATACATTTTCAGGAATCAGATAGTTAAGCACTACCCCAATAAGTAACACCCCCGCCATCACCACTACAGTCATCCATGGAACACCATTACGTGAGAGTTTCTGGAACACTTGAGGTGCTTGTTTATGCTTAGACATACCATAGAGCATACGCCCTGCACCAAATACATCACTATTGATCGCGGAAATTGCAGCTGTAATGACCACAATATTTAAAACAGTTGCTGCAGATTTGATGCCTAAATTTTCAAAAATTTGTACAAATGGACTGCCTTGGCTACCAATTTGATTCCATGGGAAAATCGACATCAATACAAAAATCGTCAGAATATAAAAAAGTAAGATACGCACAGGAACCGCATTAATCGCACGAGGAATCGACGTTTTCGGATCTTGTGACTCACCCGCTGTAATCCCAATGATTTCGATGCCACCGAATGCAAATACCACAACAGATAAACAGGCAACTAAACCCATAATCCCATTTGGCATAAAACCTTCATGAATCCATAGGTTTTGAATACCTGGTACAAAACCAGTG
Organism: Acinetobacter sp. AS167; assembly: GCF_037152175.1. Taxonomy (NCBI): domain Bacteria; kingdom Pseudomonadati; phylum Pseudomonadota; class Gammaproteobacteria; order Moraxellales; family Moraxellaceae; genus Acinetobacter; species Acinetobacter sp. AS167. The sequence goes on along the minus strand of NZ_JBBCMP010000022.1, from coordinate 10,002 downwards.
TGATCGGCATTGAAGCCATAGAACATCAGACCAAAACCACCCAAAATCATGGCAACAATAGCACTGACCTTGACGATGGATAACCAGAACTCCACCTCACCAAAGACTTTAACGTGGATCAGGTTAATTGCCCCTAAGAACATAATCAGCGATAAAATCCAGATCCATCGTGGCACATCGGGGTACCAAAACCCCATATAGATACCGAAAGCAGTCACGTCAGCCAAGGCGACAATGATCATTTCAAAAACGTAGGTCCAACCTGTGGTAAAACCAGCTAAAGGACCAATATAATTTGAGGCATATTCACTAAAAGAACCTGATACAGGGTTATGAACAGCCATTTCCCCTAATGCTCGCATCACAATATAAATTGCAATCCCTGCAACCATATAAGCAATTAAAACAGACGGACCAGCCATTTTAATTGCCGTTGCTGATCCATAGAAAAGCCCCGTGCCAATCGCTGAACCCAATGCCAAAAAGCGGATATGACGGGTGTTTAACCCCCGCTGTAATGTGGAGTGTTGTGACATTATAATCTCCAATCCTTGAGGAAATTTAGTTAGATTCGGTCACTCCATGTGACCGTTTTATTGATCACACTTCGGACAAGCTCGGTAGTAGCTTTGCAATGAGCAATTCGTTCAGACAACCACTTGCGAGCAATTCACTTGCTTGTTCGATATCTGGCGCGAAGAAACGATCTTCACTGTAATACGCCACTTGATCACGCAGAATTTTTCGGGCACGCTCAAGTTTAGGAGAGCTTTTCAATCCTTCACGGAAATCAAGTCCTTGACATGCACCTAACCACTCAACTGCAAGAATGCCGCGAACGTTATCAGCCATATACCACAAGCGTTTTCCTGCATTAGGCGCCATGGAAACATGGTCTTCCTGATTTGCAGAGGTCGGTAAACTATCAACACTGGCAGGATGTGCAAGTGCTTTATTGTCACTCGCTAACGCAGCGGCTGTTACTTGAGCAATCATAAAGCCCGAATTCACCCCACCATTTGCAACCAAAAATGGAGGAAGCTGTGACATATGGCGATCCATCATCATCGAAACACGACGTTCAGACAGTGAACCAATCTCTGCAATCGCTAAGGCTAAATTATCAGCAGCCATTGCCACAGGTTCAGCATGGAAGTTACCCGCTGAGATTACGTCACCTTCTGCCGCAAACACCAATGGGTTATCTGAAACTGCATTCGACTCAATCGCTAATACTTCTGCTGCTTGGCGAATTTGCGTTAAACAAGCCCCCATCACTTGAGGTTGACAACGCAGTGAATACGGGTCTTGAACCTTGCTACAATCTTCATGTGAATGTGCAATTTCACTTGATTCAGTCAATAAGTCACGATATGCAGCGGCAACATCAATTTGACCACGCTGACCACGAACTTCATGGACACGTGCATCAAACGGCGCACGTGAACCGAGCATAGCTTCAACGCTTAACCCACCACAAACGGTCGCAGCAGCAAATAAATCTTCAGCTTCAAATAGACCACGTAATGCGTATGCTGTTGAAACCTGTGTACCATTTAAAAGTGCCAAACCTTCTTTGGCTGCTAAAGTAATGGGTTCTAAACCTGCGATTTTAAGTGCTTCAACTGCTGGGAACCATTCCCCTTTATAGCGTGCTTTACTTTCACCGAGTAAAACCAGAGACATATGTGCAAGGGGTGCCAAGTCACCTGAAGCGCCGACTGAACCTTTTAATGGAATATGTGGATAAACTTCTGCATTGATCAAGGCAAGGATTGCATCAATCACTTTAGGACGGATACCAGAAAAACCACGTGCCAAACTATTGGCCTTTAACAACATAATTAAGCGAACCATCGCATCATCTAAAGGGACTCCCACACCAGCAGCATGAGAAAGTACCAATGAACGTTGTAACTGTTCTAAGTCTTCAGGAGCAATTTTACTTGAAGCGAGTAAGCCAAAACCAGTATTGATACCGTAAGCTGTGCGTCCTTCATTCACAATCTTTTCGACACATGCAACACTGGCATTGATGCCAGCATAAGCACTGTCATCCAGTTTAACTTTGATTGGATTTAAATACGCTTGGCGAAGATCTGCGAGAGTGAGCTTGCCTGGTTGAATTAAGAGTTCCATTTTGACGTCCTGTTTTACGCTATATTGTTCTCTTACGATGCTACTTACACAATTGCAAAAAGCATCGTAATGTCCATGTCTTTTATTTGGTGATCATCGGCAAGTTCAAACCTTGCGCTTTGGCACATTCGACGGCAATATCATAACCAGCATCTGCATGACGCATCACGCCTGTTGCTGGGTCATTGGTCAATACCCGAGCAATACGTGCTGCTGCTTCATCGGTACCATCACAAACAATCACGACACCTGAGTGTTGAGAGAAGCCCATCCCGACACCACCGCCGTGATGTAATGAAACCCAAGTCGCGCCACCTGCTGTATTAAGTAAAGCATTCAATAATGGCCAATCAGATACAGCATCGGAACCATCTTGCATTGCTTCAGTTTCACGATTTGGACTGGAAACCGAACCTGAGTCTAAATGATCGCGACCTATGACGATTGGTGCTGAAAGCTCACCACTACGTACCATTTCATTAAATGCCAGACCTAATTTTGCACGCAAGCCTAAACCAACCCAGCAAATACGTGCTGGTAAGCCTTGGAAGCTAATCCGTTCTCTTGCCATGTCTAACCAACGATGTAAATGTTCATCATCTGGAATCAATTCTTTAACTTTTGCATCTGTTTTATAGATATCTTCAGGGTCACCTGAAAGTGCAACCCAACGGAATGGTCCAATACCACGACAGAATAATGGACGGATATAAGCAGGTACAAAACCAGGGAAATCAAATGCGTTTTCTACGCCTTCTTCCTGCGCCATTTGACGGATATTATTGCCATAGTCAAAGGTTGGAACACCCATTTTTTGGAAATCCAACATCGCTTGTACATGCTTCGCCATAGATTGTTTTGCAGCTTTTACCACTGCTTCTGGCTCAGTTTTGGCACGTTGACGATATTCTTCCCATGTCCAACCAATGGGTAAATAGCCATTGAGTGGATCATGTGCACTGGTTTGATCCGTCACCATGTTCGGATGAACGCCACGGCGAACTAATTCAGGTAAAATTTCAGCTGCATTGCCATGTAGCGCAATCGAAATCACCTTGCCTTCTTTGGTATAACGGTCGATACGCGCCAAAGCATCATCTAAATCTGTTGCTTGTTCATCGACATAACGTGTACGTAAACGGAAATCAATACTGGCTTGCTGGCATTCGATATTAAGCGAGCATGCGCCTGCCAATGTTGCAGCTAAAGGCTGAGCCCCTCCCATTCCACCTAAACCTGCAGTCAACACCCAACGACCTTTTAAGTCCCCGTTGTAGTGCTGGCGACCAGCTTCAACAAAAGTTTCATAGGTGCCTTGTACAATGCCTTGGCTGCCGATATAGATCCAAGAACCTGCAGTCATTTGACCATACATTGCCAAGCCTTTGGCATCTAGCTCGTTGAAATGTTGCCAATTTGCCCAATGTGGAACTAAGTTTGAATTGGCAATAAGAACACGTGGTGCATCTTTATGTGTTTTGAATACGCCGACGGGTTTACCTGATTGAACCAATAAAGTTTCGTCATTTTCTAAAGTTTTAAGTGTTTCAATAATCTTGTCATAACATTCCCAATTACGTGCAGCACGACCAATACCACCGTAAACAACAAGCTCTTTTGGATTCTCTGCGACATCAGGATCAAGATTATTCATCAACATACGCAGTGGAGCTTCAGTCAACCAACTTTTTGCATTGAGCTTAGTACCACGAGGTGCGCGAATTTCTACATCACGAAATTTTGTTGTCGTTGTTGTCACAATAGGACTCCTTCCTTTGAGTTTAAACCAGCAAATTAAACTGCATTCACTGTATAGCAATGTACTAACTTGTATATACATCTATATACTACACAAATCTTTAATATTGAAAAGATGCTTTTTAAATTATTTTTAAAAAAATTTATAAACATATAAAATAAATAGATTTATTTTTCATAAAAACAAAAAACGCAGACAACTTAAGGTTGTATGCGTTTAAGTAGAATCAATAAAATTTAGATTTTTGTGAGTTGTATTAGACAAGTTTGCTTTAAAAATTGCTGATTTAAAATGATTGTCTTTAATGATTTTTCATCTTCGAGTTTAAGACTGTCCTGATGTTCCAGATGAAAAATCTGTTGACCAATTTCGATAACTAACACCTCAACACTCTGATTAAAAACAAACATCACGTCAGATAATATGGGTATTTCTAAGCCTTCTGGAGAGAAAATCCACTGATACTGTGCATCAAACTTTTTTGGATTAAAAATCAAATTAAAATCGCGAATGTACCCTGCCAGCAATTCACAACTGACCACGCTGTCTCCACGAAACTCGACGGACTGCAATGTTTTTAAATACTTAAAATCATCATCTATACGCAGTGAAAGACCTTGACCTTCCAATACCGTCAAAAAGCGATTCATCCCATTAAACTTGGAAAAATCACTCGATGTTTTCACATCGGCCATCGAAATCCGCCAATCAAACTCAACTAAGCTTTCACCGACACTACGGGCGATTTCAAGCGTATAGCCTTTCCCATTTTTCCATCGCATTTTTTTGTAATGGCTGGCTTTTAAAAGCTCAATCATTGGGTAAATTTACCTTCCAAATAATAGCGACTGCCAGGATAAATCAGTCTTGCACTGGAGATCAGTTGTTTATTGGACCATGTTCTACGGCGGATCAATAAACAAGGCTCTGTTTTATTGATTTTTAGCCATTTACATTCTTGTGCTGAAGCAAGAATCGCAGTAACCACATGCTCACCTTCAGTAACAGGTGCTTTTGACATTAAATAGGCATTAGGCGTGATAGTTTTAAAATCTTGTGCCAAATAATCTGGAATCAGTACGGGATCAACTAAACGATCTTCGATCTGCACAGGCACATCATTTTCATAATGCACAATGATCGAGTGAAATAGTCGTTGTCCTTCTCGAATTTGCATTAATCGACTTTGTTCTTCATTGGCTTGAATTTGTTCAAGTACCAATACTTCAGCATGATGTTTATGATTTCTCGCAATAATTTCTTCTGCAATATTATTCACATGAAATAATGCTGTACGACCTTGCCCTTCAGCGACAAAAGAGCCAACACCTTGTATACGCACCAATAAACCTTCACTGGTCAGTTCGCGCAATGCCCGATTGACCGTCATACGACTACAACCCAGTAAATTCACCAACTCACTTTCTGAAGGAATTTTTTTATTTACAGTCCATGTTCCTTCATAAATTTTTTGTGAAATCATTTGCTTCACGCGCAAATACAAAGGAACAGGACTATCTTCTTCTAGAGATAAGTCTAGATCATTGTGCTTTGACGCTCTTGACATTGGCTAAAACTCATACAAAATATTCTAACTCATTGTATCTTGAGTCGATGTTATTTGTATATACAAGCCTATACAAATAATCATGATAAAAATATCCATTACTCATCAATGGCATTCCAACTTATATCCATTTAATCATTTTGCTTTTACATCATTTAATCATAGATGGTGTAGCGGTCACCCAACGAATATTAATCGGCTTTGTTTGCAGCGCAAGGTTTGACTTCGTCTACGCAAAAGAATTTAAACTTTAAATGTAAAGTGTGGCTGTGTAAGTTTTATTCTCATCAGCTAGGTTTTTAAATCCCTTTTGCTAAGTTTTTACTCAGATTGTTTGAATCCTCCCCCTTGCGAAGTGAATACTTCTCACCTTTTTTGAAGGAGGGAGTTTTTCGTTACTCAAATAAATTGAGTTTAACCATACAGCGTGTTGCTATCGCGTGGCGACATAAATAAGAAGACAAAAGCCTCCTTATTTATTCAATCAAATTAGAAAGTCTTTCTTAAACTCAACCAGTACTGGTGATTATCACGGTCTTGCAACTGCTCTGGCGTATTTCCAATTGGAAAGGCAACTTCTGCATTGGCTTGAATATTCCACGCACTCGTCCAGTTCAAACCTAAACCTGCACTACTGATTTGAACTTGATTATCGCCTGTCACACCTGCCCAACGCTTAGCATTTAACGTGACTTCTGCTGTATCGATAAATACTTTCGCTGTTAGCTGATGCTTTGCATCGGCAAATAAACTTTGTCTCAGTTCTGCCGTGGCCAAATAACCTGTAGAGCCTGCAAATTGACTCGATTCATAACCACGAACATTAAATGGACCACCACCTAGATATTGCTCTGCACTGTCTAGATTATAAGGACTGTATTGTCCATAAACTCCCAAATAGCCTTGCGTGCCCTTATTGCTTAGGTTTTGTAAGCGTGACAGATTCAATGTAGCTGTATAGTAGTCTCCAGCTGTCTTCGCTGTTTGCGCATCTAAAGCAGCGGCATCATCGTTTTTAAATTTCACACGACCATAACTGGTTGAGGCACCATATTGGGTTAAGCCTCCACCCAAGAATTGATCGAACTGCGAGCCATCCAGTCGGGCAGTCACCACGTCAATATTTCGATGTTTGTAATATTGATTGAGCTGAATATCATCTTTCAGTTGTTTATGATCATATTGTAAGCTGAGAAGGACTTCTGCATTATTGGTCAGTAAGGCAGGTTGGCTAATGAATACGCTACTTTGTGCAGCACTCCCTTCTGCGCCAATGTTTTTTAGCTCTTTTCCAAGTTCATAATCTAGATAAGAATAACTTGCGCCTGCCCGAGTACCCATTCCTGTAAAGGTAAATGCATAACCCACGCGCCCGTAGTTCATGCGTTTGCCTGCAGTCATTACATCTAAACTCAGTTCATCGCCTAAGCCTGCAAGGTTGTTGGCAGAAATTCCAGCGGTTCCACGCACTTGACTGGTATAACGATTACCAAAGTTATCTGCGCCAATATAACCATTCAACATGCCTGCATTTTGTACTTCAACATTGAGTTGGCTACTTCCGACTGTTGCACCAGGGGTCAAAACATTTCGGGTATTGACCCCATTTAAACGATTGAGCAGTTTGAGTTGTTGTTGCATCTGGTCACTGTTGATCCGCTCACCTTGTTTAAGTGGTGCAACGGTTTGTTCAATTAGCCAGTTTTGCGTTCGACTTTGATTATCAATCTGGGTTTGATCATAATACGCTTCGAGTACATTGATACGTACTACACCCTGACTTAGATTCTGCTGAGGCAGATAAGCCCGACTATAGGCATAGCCCTGTTGCTGGTAGTAAGTGGTAATCTTTTGGGCTACTTGCCAAAGTTGCTGAAGACTCAATTGTTTACCTTCGGCATCCGCCACTAAGTGATGCAATTGCGCTGTGCTAAAACGACTATTTCCAGTGATTTCAATTTTGCGTACAGGAATTTGGATATCAGGCGAGTTAGGTACGTTATTGCTTGCTGAACTTTCTATCTGAACAGCAGCCTGTGGTTCAAGGCTTTGTCCTTGTTGCTGTTGTTGTAGCAGTTGACCCGCATTAGGTGCTGGCGCTGCATGGTTACTGCTGGTCAAAAGCATCAGACAAGCAGCCACAGATGTTGCCAAAATATTGTGTTGTTGTTTCATCAATTAGTGCTCCCCTGCCAAAATTTGAATACCTGCAGTGTTAACTCCACCTTGGCGTACATCTAAATCAACTGTATTTAAGACGTTATTGGTTTCAGGCAAATAACGCGGTCGTTTGAATTGTATGGCTTGTAAATACGCTGCAGGGGTTAACAGATAAATATCAGCTGTGGTCACAGCGGTGGTATCCACAAGTTTGTAGTTTTGAGCATCTAAGCCACCTAGACTTAAAGCTGTAATCGATACATTTTTTGCTTGCCCTGTGGTTGCACTGTCAAATTGTCCTATTGCTGTTGCAACGTTTAAATTATCCCCAGCGTAGATCCCGTTGAATTGTGCGTTGCTGAGATTAAGTTCAGCGGCAGTTAATCCATTATAAGTACGATTGTTAGCCGTAATTCCAGCAATGTTTTGAATATTGGCTTGGCGAATATCTGCCGTAGTTTGTGCAGTGTTATTCACCAACTCGTAGTTGTGTGCATCTGCACCACTTAAACTAACACCCTGAATCGAGACTTGTTTTGCTATACCCACATTTTTATCATCGAATTGTCCAGTTGCTGTTGCAACTTTCAATTCATCGCCTGCAACCATACCAGTGAATTGTGCTGATCCAGTATTTAATGTTGCGTTGGTGGTTGCATCATAAATACGATTATTGGCGCTAATGCCTGTCACTTGGTTAATTTTAGCTTTCGCAATATCCAATGCACCATTAACAAAAGTTAGCTCATAGTTTTTGTCTGCACCCGTTGCAGTATTGGCGTATTTGCCAGCATCTTTGCCGGTAACCGTTGCGCTTACACCAGATAATACAGATTCTGTCTCTCCATTGACTAAACCAAAAGCACTAAAACCAGCAGCAGTTTGATCTTTACCGTTATAGGTGGTTGATACACTATTGGCGGTCACAGTGGCTTTAGCTTTAGCAATATCTAATGAGCCATCAATAAAACTAAGATCATAGTTCTTGTCGAGACCTGTTGAAGTATTGGTGTATTTGCCAGCATCTTTAGCAGTCACCGTTGCTGAAACACCTGATAAGACCGATTCAGTTTCACCATTGACCAAACCTGTTGCACTAAAACCAATAGCCGTTTGGTCTTTACCGTTATAGACTGTATTTAAGCTATTGGCGGTCACAGTAGCTTTGGCTTTGGCGATATCTAAGGAACCATCAACAAAACTTAACTCGTAGTTCTTGTCTAGACCCGTTGCACTATTGGTGTATTGGCCAGCATCTTTGCCGGTAACCGTTGCAGTTACACCTGACAATACCGATTCTGTTTCACCATTGACCAAACCTGTCACACTAAAACCAGCAGCTGTTTGATCTTTACCGCTATAAACCGTATTTAAACTATTGGCGGTGACAGTGGCTTTAGCTTTGGTGATATCCAAAGAGCCATCAACAAAGCTTAGTTCATAGTTTTTGTCTAGACCCGTTGCACTATTGGTATATTGACCTGCATCTTTAGCAGTCACAGTAGCTGAAACACCTGAGAGTACTGATTCAGTTTCACCATTGACCAAGCCTGTTGCAGTAAAGCCAGTAGCTGTTTGATCTTTACCATTATAAGTAGTTGATACACTATTGGCGGTCACAGTGGCTTTAGCCTTAGCAATATCTAATGAGCCATCAATAAAACTAAGATCATAGTTCTTATCTAGACCTGTGGCTGTATTGGCATAACTACCTGCATCTTTACCTGTGACAGTTGCTGAAACACCTGATAATACCGATTCAGTTTCACCGTTGACCAAACCTGTTGCACTAAAGCCAGCAGCTGTTTGATCTTTGCCGTTATAAACCGTATTTAAACTATTGGCGGTGACAGTAGCTTTGGCTTTGGTGATATCCAATGAACCATCAACAAAACTTAACTCGTAGTTCTTGTCTAGACCCGTTGCGCTATTGGTGTATTGACCTGCATCTTTAGCAGTCACCGTTGCTGAAACACCTGAGAGTACTGATTCAGTTTCACCATTGACCAAGCCTGTTGCAGTAAAGCCAACAGCTGTTTGATCTTTACCGTTATAAACCGTATTTAAACTATTGGCGGTGACAGTGGCTTTAGCTTTGGCAATGTCTAATGAGCCATCAACAAAACTTAACTCGTAGTTTTTATCTAGACCCGTTGCGCTATTGGTGTATTGACCTGCATCTTTGGCAGTCACTGTTGCTGAAACACCTGATAAGACTGATTCAGTTTCACCATTGACCAAACCTGTCGCACTAAAGCCAACAGCTGTTTGATCTTTACCATTATAGGTAGTCGATACGCTATTGGCAGTTACTGTAGCTTTCGCTTTGGCAATATCTAATGAGCCATCAACAAAGCTTAGCTCGTAGTTCTTGTCT
>NZ_JBBCMP010000021.1:0-33005 GCF_037152175.1 Acinetobacter sp. AS167 | reverse complement strand
TAGTAATACCCTTTTGAATAATAATATTTTTTAAGCGCTTTAAATTTTCAGTAGCTAAACTAAAATCATTTTCTGAAGCTATTTTATACCAATATTCTGCTTTATCTACATCCCTTGCAGTTCCTTCACCATGCTCATACATCCATCCTAAATTATTTTGAGCTAATGGATCATTTTTTAAAGCAGATCTCTCAAAGTAATTAAATGCTTTTTTTAAATCTTTTTTAACTAAAGTGCCATCATAATAAATTACTCCTAATTCTGTAATAGAGGGTGTAAAACCATTACTGTCAGCAAACAATAAATTTTCCATCATTTTTTCTGTTTCTTTTTCATTTTTATAGATAGTGCCTAACTGATGTGCAGCTAAATTATCCCCAAGTTCCTTCGCCGAAGTAAACCATTTTTTAGCACTTATTAAATTTCCTTGTAAATAATACAAATAACCTAGTGAATAGTGGGCTGGTGAAAAACAATAATTAGCAGATTTATTTAAATAAAACTCAGCAAGCTCATAATTTTTCAATCTATCTTTTCCAATCAAATATGAATATCCATCATAATAATCCACATAATAACCAACTTTCATTTTTTTAATATCTTCATTAATTTTATTTTGATTTCCCTGCAAAGAGTATAAACTCATTATCATTATTTCCTTTTCATTCAAATCATCAACTTTAATACATTTAGCATATAAAATATCAGACCAAGTTAAAAAAAACAAAATAACATATAATCTCATAAATCAACTCAGCATTAAAAAAAATGAAAAAACAAAAATTAATAAAAAACAAATCTGTATAAAATATAAAAATTTTAGTCTTTTTGCATAAAAATTATGATTATCTAAATTTTTAAAAACTATTTTATAAAGATACTTAGTATGTTGAAAACTTTTCAAGTTGAAATCCAAATAATCTTTTGCAATATTTTTACTAATAAAATATTTAAACAAATAAAATCGAACTATACAAAATAAAATAACATACAGAAGCAGTGACGATAAAAATAAAAATAAAATAAATCCATCTGACATTTATCTTAATCCCCCAAAATTTAAGGGAGCCCGTGGAAGCATTTGTTGATTTCTTTTTAATTGCTCATGATCGATTACTGTTTTCGGGGCTAAAGGGTCATATGATCTTTTTTCTCCGCTAACTCCACTTAAAGATGCTCCTAACCCAACACCCAAGGCAATATTTCCATAAAAACCACCATTCATTGAGTAACCTCCACATACACTCACTGCCAATCCTGCGCCTGCACTTGCACACGCTTCATAATATTTCCCATCTTTTAAATTACCAGCATTTAATACTTCTCTAGTGGTTGTTGCTTCCAACGCTATCCCATATGTATTCCCACCTTTCACACTATATTTTCCATTTCCATCATATGATGCAGAAGCACTAACTCCAACTAAAGCAGCAGCAGTGACATTTGCATTCATACCAGTTAAAACTCGATCTGTCATTTGAACTGCAGCCGGTTTATTTTTTAATCTACTTGGTACTTGTGAACCAGGTATTCTATCTACAAAAGCCTCTTTCATCGCACTTCCGAGTGATTCATTTAACCCCATCGGATCAATCCATTGATTTGGATCACTTACATAAGTAGAATTGTTTAAACCACCTTTTAACCCAATTGGGTCTTTACTCACATACCTTGCACTATACGGTTCATAATAACGATAACGGTTATAGTGTAACCCTGTTTCTTTATCGTAATATTGCCCTTGAAATCTTAAGTTGGTTTGCTCAAGCAGATTATCACTTGTATTTATTTCTAAAGCTGTGCCCCATGTATCCTGTTTAATTTCCCAAACACATTCCCCTAGCTCATTACTTAAAGTTTGTGGAGTACCGACTTGGTCACAGTGGTAAAAGGCAACACGTTCTAATTCAGCTTTGTTCTTTCTGGTTTCAGTTTTCCATACTGGATCTTTATAAATCGAATAAGGTACGTTTTGGAATTGGCGATAGTCAGGTGTTTCTATCAGTTTAATAAAGCCAGCATAACCTGTCTGTAATAATGGTACAAAACTATTCGGTTCATAGAGATAGTGCTTAGTATAATCAGTTTGAGCTTTTGATGATTTCACTGATTCCCACACCATCACATCACCATCCCAACCAAATAAGGTTAGGCTGTGGTCTGTTTGGTTATTCTTAAATAATCGTCTGCCAAAAACATCATAACCATAATCAGTAATTTGACCATTGTTGTCACTTTGAATCAGACGGTTTAAGTTATCCCAAGTGAGTTTTAAAGTCTGTCCTGCTTGGGTGGTTTCAATCACATTGCCCTGTGCATCATATTTATAATGTTTGCCTTGATACTGGCTAATCAAGTTATTTTTTACTTGCGCAGCTTGAGTGGCAATCGGATCAATTAAGTTCCCCGCAGGATCAAAACTAAAGCTTTCAGATTTATATGGGTTTTGCGCTTTAATTAAACGCCCGATTGGATCATATTGGTAATTTAACTTACCTAAACGACTATCATCGACTTGAGTCAGCAAATAGTTTTTATCATAGTGATAATGACGTTCTGCTTGAAATTGTACCCTGTCCGTTGTTTCTTGTTCTGGGCGAATGACTTGTGAGCTGAGTAAGCCCACATCATTATAATTCTTGGCTTGCACTAAACCATTGGCCAGCAGTCGCGTGGTTTCACGATGTAAATCATCACGTTGGAATGCCACCATATCTTGTTTGTTAAAAGCAATACCATAAATATGCCCTGATCCATAACTTAGATTGGCTTGTACTTGTCCATCCGGTCGAATGGTTTTAACCAAGTTGCCCAATTCATCGTACTCATAACGTAACACTGCGGTCAGTGGGGTTAGATTCGGTACTTTATAGTGTTGATGCTCACGTACCAATTGTCCGAGTTGATTACGATAAAAATCAATTTGGCTTTCTGTATTGGTCGCTTTGCTGAGTTGGTTATTTAAGTTGTATTTAAATTCTTCAACTTGGCTATGCCGAGTCTGCAAATGGGTATAAGTCTTTGACGCGATCGAACCATCCATATGATAGCCGAATTGAGTCAGAATATTGGGTTGGCGGATTTGAAATAAAAATCCATTGTCATGATATGTAAAATGCTTTTCTTCACCATCAAAGGCTTGTTCACGCACCAATTGCCCAAAACGATTATAGTCAAATAGATATTCGGCATGGTTTTGATTGCTTAGTTTTTGAATTCGACCTTGTTTATCCCACTGGTAGCCGATTTGGTGTCTATTGGCATCGACCCGTTGCGCTAATAGCCCGACTTGATTGTATTTATATTGGGTGATTAAGCCTTTACTATCAGTATGCTTAAGTAAACGCCCTTCTTCATCATGTTCAAATTGTTCTTTTAATCCATCAGGATAAATGATTGCTTGTAACTGCCCTCGGTCTTTACCTTGAGTACTGTAGAGATACTGGACCTGTTGTGCATCCGCAGCAGCTTGTGCGGTCAGTGTACCGTCTTCATCATATTCCCAAGCACTACTTTTCCCTGAACAATCGGTATACGACACCATCTGCCCAAGATCATTATATTGAATTTTCTTTGAGCCACCTTTGGCATCAACTACTTCAACCAATTGATTATCATTATTATATTTATATTGGGTAGTATGCCCTAAAGGATTAATGTCTTTGCTGATATTGCCATCAGCATCATATTGTTTTTTCCAGATATTGCCTTCTGGGTCCTTAGTTTCAGTCAGGTTACCCTCTTCATCATAGGCAAATAGGATGATGCCGCCATTTGGCTGTACAATTTTCACCAATTGGCCTAGTTCATTATAAGCTTGTTCAGTTTCTAAGCCTGCAAAATCAATTTGTCGAGTAATCCGTTTTTGACTATCTCGAGATATCCACTTTTCACGACCATCGGCTAAACGAGTACGATAGGTAAAGCCATCTAAATCAAAATAATAATAGGTCGGAACATCATAAGCATCATAGACGGCCACCTGACGCAAACGTGGATGCCATTCTAAACGGGTTTTAAAACTACCATCATCTGCCCATTCCTCAATCGCTTTGGCCTTGGGTGCGGTAGAGTCATATCGAATATTTTGCCCACGTCCAGTACGATCTGTATAACGGGTCAATTGATGGGCATGGTTATATTCATAACTGCGGGTATGTCCATTTTGATCAATGGCTTTGATCAGATTGCCTTGTTGATCATATTCATAACGTGCCAATGCTTCCACTTGATCATCGACAAATGCGGCAATGACTTTGGCTTGTTCATTAAAAGCAAATTTGACTAAGTGTTTAGCGCGCTTCAATTGAAAATCAATCGCCTGTAAATAGGCAAATTGTTCAAACAATAAATAGGTCAGAACCACCTTTTCATCAGTCTGATCATTAAATTGTTGAACGAGGTGATAATGTTTTCCAGCATTAAAACTATGAAAATGGAAATTCCAGTCTGAACCAAAATTCAGCAATAAATCCCCATCGTCATGTGGTGCGACACTAAAGCCTTCAAAGGGTACCTGATATTTTTCATAGACGATCGAAGCAGGCAGTTGATGTTTACGTCCATTGCTGTCAATAAATAAATACCCATTTTGATTTTGTATGATCACATTGGAAAATGGCATCATCCAACGTGCGCCGATCATACTGTGATCAAACTCATTCATTTGAGAGTTATATTGACGACTAAAGGCAAAACCAACTTTAGGCAAGTAAAAGTCTGAATGATTAACCCGCTCCGCACCAATCGCATAGCTAATACTTTTATCCGTTTTAGAACTTTGATCGTCAGCCAATGTTGCGCAAATCGGATCATTTAAGGCATCAGGTTGTAAGGTGACAAACTCTAAAATATCACCATTGATATGCTGCTCATGTTCACCTGTTTGGTTTAATGGCACACTGGCTGTGGCTTTTTTACCTTGAGTTTGGATGGCTTTTAGGGTTTCTTGAATCAACCAAGCAAGGCTATATTGCGTTCCTGCATTGCTTTGTTGTTGAATCACTGTAGCAAGTTGTGGTGTCGCCTTAAGCACTTCTTCTGTTAATCGTGTTGCGATATTCGGGGTCATCTTTGCGGTCATATCAGCTTGTGCAGGTGTACCCAACAAATCAATCAATGGCTGTGCCCAGTTGCTAAACTGCTTGCTGGGATCACGTTTTTCAGCTGTGGCTCCCGCTGAAGCAACGCTGGGTAATCCAGCTACAGCACTGCTACTAAAAGCTTGCAGAATTGAAGTCCCTAATGTCGTTGCACTCGACAATAAACCTGATAATTTACTTTGTGTTTCTTGTAGGAATTTTTCTAAATCGCCTGCCATCTGCGCATTTAAGTGTAGCTGCATCCGACGTAAGTCAGCTTCTTTGATTTTGCCATTGGCTGGGTATAGACATTCTGCCATTAAACCCAGCATTGGACGTAAAGCCATACGCACATGTGCTTCTGTATTCGGTTGTAAAAATAAACCGATTAAGTTCATGCTTAACAATGCCGATTGTTGTACGCCTGCCTCGGCTTGTTTGGGTTCAGTGGCAAATAAAATAAGGTCTAAAACACTGCCGGATAATGCAAAAATATTGGCAACTGTCGGTACTTTGGCGCTTGCTTTGATCTGTTCTAGACTGGTATTTCCGCAAGCCTGTAAATAGTTTTGGATTTGATGGGCGATAAACTTATGGTCTTCTGTATGCGTCAGGCTGGCCAAATTAAATACTGCCAACTCTACCGCTGGCTTGGTCTCTTTAGCGGCTGGTTGTTGCTGTGTATTTGACCCTGCGGTCTGATTTTTACTGTCTATAAATGCCATAAGCTTAACCTTAATACGTTCTAATTTTTAATTTAATTTCAATCAATTAAAATTCAAAAAATGTTCAATTATTTATTTCGCGCGTTATATACATCTGGTTGTTCAGCAGCCGTTTTTCGCACAGTCACTTGTTTGGTGACATAACGGGACTCTTCCATATCCATCCGTACCACATCCTTATCCATATCATAAATCGACTGCGATTTTTTCACGTCGACTGGTGCTGTCGCTTGTGGAGTCTGCTGAGTCAAAATTGGCGCAGGCTGACTGACTTGTTGAGGAATATTTTGCGGGATCGTGGGTACTGATGCATCGCCTTTTCGAGTGGTAATGCTATAGGTTAAGAAGCGAGAGAAATATTCATCTTTTTTAATAAAATCATCCACCACTTTCACTGGGGCATCTAACCCATTTTGAGCAGCGCCAAATGACTCTGCAACAAAACCTTGACCCAGTGACGACCCAAATCCTGTTCCAGCAGTTAAATTAGAAACCAAACCACTGGTCTGTTGAGCAAACAATGCAGAGGCTTGGTCTTTAAAGAAATCGATGCCTTGGTCTTTAATGTTGTGTAGGGATTGACTTGGATTGGCAATCATCTGGCCCACGTTCATCATCTGTGACGGAGATAAATTTAAATTCAATGCTGAAGAGACTGAACCTAATGCACTTTGAGTAAATTGTTCTTTAAATTGTCCCAAGCTTTGTGTGCCTAAGTCTTTTAAAGCATTTTTGCCCATATCTTTCAATGAGTCAGCATTCAAAGAGAATAAATTGTTTTTGAGTTGGGACATCATATTTTGTCCCACTGAATTTAATGCATTTTGTGCAAAGCTTGTGGCACCACCGACCACTTCTTCGGACCAAGTATAATCACGGTTAAAATGACTTGCTTTATCCCATGCACTCCGTGGATCAGTCTCAAATTCAACTTTGGCAGGGCCAGGTGCAATACCTGTCACTTGGGCAAAGCCATTTGCATCCAGCTTGCCAGACACTTGCTTGCCAAATGAGTCAATCACTTTAAAGCCGGTTTGTTTAAAGAAGTCTTGCCCACCATAGCTTTTTAATAAGTCGAGTGCGCCTTTGAGCGGATTCGATGGCGGCAGTTGTGCTGATTTACTGACACTGGCACCCGGCTTAAATGTGTGCTGCCCTGCATTGACCTCAAACTTACCGCCTGTTTTGGGGAAAATCCCTGAGCCATTTAGGGCAATCTGTGAGGAACCACCAGTAATCAACACTTCTTTTGGGCTACTGATTTCTATCCGATCTTCTGTAGATGAGATGGTAATCCCCAGTTTAGCAAATACATCTAAAGCGTCTGACTGCGCTTGAATTTCAACTTTACTTTGCGCGGCAATGGCTTTAATGCCACCTTGTGCAGCAAATAGACTCACTTTGCCTAAAGCTTGCCCCAAAAGATTCTTTTGGGTACTGAGGTTAATACTATCGCCCGCAGTATGGTTAATGATGCCTGTGGCTGAAAGATGGATATCTTCAGGGGTACTTAAGGCAATCCCATCAACAGAACTGAGTAACATGATGGCTTTTTTATACTTGGCAACATCTTTTTCAATGTCTTCTGCAAAAGCTTTGAGTTGCTCAATCGATTCTATTTCATCCGTCTTTTGGTTTTTGGCAATATCACTTAAAGCTTTACTGTTGGTCTGACTACCCTCAAGTTGCTTTTTGGCAAACTCTGAATCAAGGTGATCACCTTTGGCTTGGTCTTGTTTGTAGGTCGAAAGCAGTAAACCTTGCCCTGCGCGTAGTGCTCCCCATTGGTCAGTACGAAGTTCAAAACCTTCACCACGATCATCACTTTCTGCTTTGTCTTTAGGATGACTCAGTTTGCCCAAGTTGAGTTGGCTGGCGCCATGACTACTTTGTAACTGGCTGCTGATTTGGCCAGTAGTATCGTCAAACCTCAGTTGATTGTAGCCACTGCCTTGATACTCTCGACTTTTTATTCCTGCCAGTTTCTTGGTGTCAGGCAGTTTGCCTTTGTCATCAAACTTGCTTGGATGGCGTTGCGCTTCATGGATGCGCCCAACCACAAATGGACGGTCAATGTTGCCATCAAAGAAATCAATCACAACAATTTCACCGATTCTCGGTAAGAATCGCGCCCCATAGCCTTCACCTGCCCATGGGGTCAGGACATCCACCCAAGCTGAATCTGTATCATTGTCATTAGAACCCGCACCGCCATCATGGGTATTGTCTTCAGTACGGCTAAACAGGAAACGAACTTTGATACGCCCCCATTCATCGACATGAATTTCTTCTCCACTTGGCCCTACTACTTTGGCCCGTTGTGGTGATGCAATCGGTCGGTGTTGTAATGGGTTATAGGCTGGAACCGTGCTGATATTACGACGTTGAATGGTTAAATTACTGGCTTGACGTTCATCACTCGTGTTGCTGGTGATTTGACTTGTTTGCCAATTGCTTTGTTGGACTAAAGCGGTGACTTGATCGGTGAGATCTTTAGGTAAGTTATTTTGGTTATAAAAGCTTTTAGCCGTGATTAAAAATTCTTTGTCTGCACCTGAGTGTTGATCTATCTCAGGGTGTTCATTCAGTTCAAACCAATAACCAACATGTGCATCGCGCACTGTTGACGTTGCTGTAAATTGTTTGGCTTGTGAATCGTAGTAGTTACTGAGGTTTTGATTAAACTTTTCAATCTGACTGTTGCTCGATGGCGTTGCACCATCTTCGCCATTAAGGTCTTGTATCCATGCAGGGCTAAAGTGCCATGCTTGTTCTAAAGCTAGACTGGCATTGTCATAATTTTCACTATGGCTATGTTTACTTTGGACACTGCCAGCGCCTTCATCGATATCCAATACATCAGCTTGCCAACGTTGGATATACACTGAAGTCGGTTGAATGGAACGCTGACCAATAAAATTGGTAATTGAATCAGTTTTTTCTACGGCGCTGCTTCTATGGAAGCGAATATTGCGGCGTTCTAAGGCACTAAATTGCGAATTATCATCGATTAAACGAAGCTTTTGTGCTTGGATTTGTTCTGTTGAACTCGACACTTTAAGTTGTGCTTCATCGATCAGCCAGTTAATCCCTTCACTTCTCATCAAACGGGTCAGGAAGTCAAAGTCACTTTCAGATGCCTGCATAATGAATGGACGCACATCATAGTCTTTGCTTAAGCCACTCTTATCTAGACTCAGACTTGAGGCAAACAGTGGGCTGCGTTGTGCCCATTCTTGAAACACGGTCTGGATCACATCCACAACCGACTTATTCATAAATACTCGAGAGTTTCTACGATGTTTCCAAAGTGCTGTTGGGTCTTCTACAGTCAAACGATAGATGGTAAGAGAACCATCAGATGCGCCAATATCGGCTTGGGTCACAATTCCTGAAATACGGGTTAACTCAGATTTATCTGTGACGATATCAATCGCAGCTTGAGTTCCAATAAAGCTTTTTAAAGGGATAGTTGCTGACGTTGCAAGACAGATGAGTTGGAGCCGAACACCCTCATTGATTTGATGTGTTCCATCGATACGTTGTAGGAACACTTGTTGGCTCAACGCCGAATTAGAAAATTGTACGTGAATCGCACGTTTTTGTGCTGATAAGCCAAGCTGCTCCAAAGCAGCGTAAATATTGTTAGACATGCTTATTATTAAATTCTAAATTGTGATCGATTATACTAAAAAACTTAAGGGCTTGTCTATACAGACCTGTCTATATTGCGCTCAACATTTAAGCAAAAATGTAAATATTTTTATTTTTTAATGAATAATAAGTAAAATTTTCTCATTGTTTTATAAAATATTTATTCAAAAATAATTCAAAATTTACAATAAGATTATCACACTAGGCGGATGTATGAATATCTCCTTTTCGATTTAGCTATTGGCAATAATGGGTTTTAAACAGTAAGAGTAAACAAAACAACTTTGAACCGATCTTATGGTGCTACAGCATGTACTCATCGTATTTTTATCAACTTTTAATTGTGTAACAATAGTTCAAATACAAGGACTCTATTCATCCTAACTAATTCTTTTCAAAAAGCTCCGAATAGCTCATGAATTCTATTGTGCTATATTTTAATTTTTTAATGATAATTCACACTTATATTCAGTTAAAAAACTGATTTATATTAAAATAAAAAAGCTAGTGATAAGTGACAATCAAACACTCAGCACTAGCTTTTAGCTAACATCAATTAATAATTAAAAGTATAACTCAAACCAAAGGTTCGTCCTTGTGCCCGCATACTAGACACAGGTGAAAAGGTAATTTCTGACTGCTGACTATAAACGGTGCGATAGTCTTTATTCCACACGTTATAAATTCCAAAATCCACCCGCCCCTTATAAGCCGGGAAATTCACGAGGGTATCCATAATCGCATAACCCTTTATTTTTGCAGCCCGGTTTGGAACCACTTTATCATTGTTCACTGCAACCTTATCGTCTTCAAATGCTTTGTCAGTTCCTTTTACAGCAAGCACCTGTACACGGAATCCATAACCATCATCACTATTCCACTCACCAAAAATAGTTCCCTTAGTTGGAGATACCTGATAAGCATTTAACTCACGCCAATTACCCGCCGCATCCTTATATTGTCCACGGGTGTAAGCCAACGTGCCACCAATTTTAAAATCATCCAGAATTGGATATGCCGCAGTCATTTCGGCACCGTAAACACGCTGATCAGTTTCCGCAATATTGACTGAACGATCCGCATTGAACTGAATGACTTTATCAGATGTGTTATAAAAACCAGTAATTCCTAAATCAAGTTTTTGATCATCTTGCAGACGCCAACCCAGTTCATAACTATTGACCGTTAGTGGTTCTATATTCGCAGTTGAAACGGTCAGAATTGAGACATCACGTAACATCCGTAATATATCTGGATAACTAAATCCTTGAGAGAAATTGGCAAATAATTGCTGATTATCAGTAAGTTTATAAACTGCGCCTAAATTAAACAAAAACTTGTCAGCATTTGTTGAATCACTCGCAACGCTTTGTGTTTGTCTAGAAGGTGTATAAGCGTCTGTATCTGCCTTGATATATTGATAGCGCGTTCCCGCTTGAAGATTAAAGCGATCCGTTAATTGATAATCTGCCTGTAAAAAAGCCCCGATATTCTGAATGACAGTATCTGGACCAGCATCTAACCTTCTACCAGTATCCTTGTAAACCATACCGTTATTGCTGACAGACAAAACGTCATAATGCTGAGTATCTTTTTCTCGGTCATAATCCAGACCATAGGTCAGATTAAGATCTCGCGCTGCAAGCTTAAAATCTGACTGCACTGTAGACCGCATTCCTGCCACATCAACCGTATATTCTGATTGATTGACCGTAGCGCCACCTGAATAAACTGGGAAAAAACGCCCTTTTTCATTTCTATAATAGGCTTCCAAATTTACCGTCTGCCCCCATACATCCTGATTTTGATATTGGGTATTCAAGGCATAACGATCCGTAAATGGCTGATTACTTAATTCCAGTCCCTTGATGGCTCGTTCAGACTGTGGCCCTTTAGCAATGGTATAGTTCGGTCCATAATCAGGTAGATAACGAGTATCCTGCTTATCCTTATAATACTGCGCACCAAAACTTAAGCTTTGTGTGTCAGTCAAATTAAAATTCAGGCGCCCATTTATGTCTAACGTATCTGTATCATTACGGCTGGTTTGATTGGGTTCAGTTGCAATCCGATCCCCATTCGCATCGAACAATGATCCTCGGCTGGTATAGTTCGCACCCAAAAAACCATCCATTTTATCATTACTGAAAGAAACGCTCTGACCTGCTTCATAAGCCAGACCATCTCCTCTGAAATTATCAGCAGAGGTTATCCCTAATTTCGTCTCAAAACTCAGTGGTTTCGATTTGTCAGCACGTTTGGTAATGATATTAATAATCCCACCCGTTGCACCAGAACCATAAATACTGGTTGCTCCAGAAATGACCTCAATCCGTTCAATCATCCCCGGACTGATACTGTTCAATTGGCGCGCAGGATCACGCGATCCCGTCTGAGATACACCATCAATCATCACCAGTACCGTTCTGCCTCGCATGGTCTGACCATAATTACTTCCAGTACCACTAGACGGCGCCAGTGAAGGAACCAATTGTGCAAGAACATCTGCTACTTTTCGTCCTGCTCCAGCCTGTTTTTGTACTTCTGCTCCGCTGATGTTCTGTACAGTTCCTGCAATATCTGCAATGCTTTTTTCTGATCGTGTTGCTGTAATAACGATCTGTGGCAATTTCTGGACAGATTCCTGTTGTTGAGCATTGCTCACTGGTGTCTGATTATTCGAGGTTTCATCCTGTGCATATAACTGACTACTGATGGCAATAGATAAAACACATAAGCTGAATTGGGAAAGGCGCATCCTGTTTCCTCAGTTGTAGGCCTGAATTTTATCGATAATAATAATCATTAACATTATTAATGTAAAACATAATCTTTTAATGGCCTATTCCAACAACCCAAGGAAAACACAGCACAAAAATTATTAATTTAATTTGTCTTTTTATAATTTCAGTTCTGATTCATTTTGAGTTTCTAAGATTTTCTTAGGGTGATTCTCTTTAATAAAAATAAATGTGATAGCGATCTGCTTTATAATTTTTTCTAGTGATTGATTAACAATTTTAATCAAATGGTCATCTAATTTCACTATAATTTAAGTCAATAATTATATATAAGCCATATTTATCAAAAACTTATAAACAAAATCATTACTCACTCCCACAGTTTATTCTTCAATAAAATTACAAAACACAACAAATTTAGCGTAAATTTTAATAATAACAAAACCAATAATGATTATCATTTGCAATAGATAAAACCAGAGAATTCTAACGATGATCCATAACAATATTCTCGATTGCATAGGTAAAACTCCTTTAATCAGACTCTCAAGGATGTTTACCGATCAATCCGTCACCGTTGTCGCAAAAATGGAGTTACTCAATCCAGGTGGAAGTATCAAAGATCGACCTGCATTGTATATGTTACAAGAAGGGCTTAAATCTGGCCTCATTCATAAAGATAGCCATATTGTTGAAAGTTCATCGGGCAATTTAGCAATTGCACTTGCAATGGCATGCAAAATTTACGGCCTAAAATTCACTGCTGTGATTGACCCCAAAATTGCTTCAGCCAATTTACAAATGTTGAAGCTCTATAAAGCCAATATCGAAATGGTCTCTGAAAAAGATCAAAACGGTGGTTATTTAAAAACAAGAATCGATACAGTACAACGACTTTGCCGCCAGTTGCCCAATGCTGTTTGGATCAACCAATATGCAAATCCCAACAATTGGAAAAGCCACTATTATGGTGAAGCAGAAGAAATCATAAATCAAATCGATCGCAGTATTGATTACTTGGTTGTTGGTGCAAGTACTTCTGGAACAATCATGGGCGTATCTCGCCGCTTAAAAGAAAAATTCCCGCATTTAAAAGTTATTGCAGTCGATATCGTTGGTTCTGTTCTCTTTGGTGGTCACTCAGGCCCACGTGAAATTCCGGGTATCGGTGCAAGTACCGTTCCAGCCCTACTCTCCCCAGATGAAATAGATGATGTCATCTATGTTGATGATTATGAGTCAGCTTTAGGTTGCCGAGAACTCCTCGAACATGAAGGCATTTTTGCGGGTGGATCTAGCGGCTCATCTATTTCAGCAATAAAAAAACTTATCCCGACCATCCCTTCTGGATCATGCGTTTTAACCCTTTTGGCAGATAGAGGCGATCGTTATTTAGATTTAGTTTATGACGAAGAATGGTTCGAAATGATCAAGAGAAGACATTTCAATAAAAATCATCTCAATCAAGAAAATTTTACTTTGCAATCCGTTGTTTAACTCCACTTTTTAGGAAATATTTATGAGTAATTTGGCTAGCCTTCGTTACCTTAGTCAATCAGATTTACTTCATCTTGGTGCAAATCACAGTAATTCGTTTATCGAAGCAATTACTGAAGGCCTCACACTTCACGCAAATAAACAGTTTGTACAACCCTTAAAACCCTATTTACGTTGGCAAGGTGCGGACCATATTGCCGACCGAATTATTGCCATGCCATGTTATTTGGCTGGAAATGATCCTATTGCAGGGATTAAATGGATTGGTTCTCGCCAACACAATCCTAAGAAATTTAATATTCCTCGTGCCAGTGCCTTAATTGTTTTAAATGACGCTGAAACAAATTACCCCGTGGCAATCATGGAAGGCAGTTTAATTAGTGCGATGAGAACAGCGGCAATTACTGGTGTATCAATTCAATATCTCGCCAAAAAAGACTTCTCAGATATCAGCGTGATTGGTTGTGGTCCGATTGCCCAAATGCAAATCAAAACGGTCTTAGAACAATACCCACAAGTTAAAAAAATACATTTATTTGATCTAAATCCTGAAGCCGCAGAAAAACTTAAAGCTTTATTTATTGCCGAATATCCAAATCTTCAAATCGAAATTCATGAAACTGCCAAGTCGGCGATCCAACAGGCAGATGTATTAATCACTTGCACAGTATCTGACAAACCCTATATCCCGTTTGAATGGCTTAAAAAAGGTTGCTTCGTTTCAAATATATCAATCATGGATATTGAACCAGAAGTTTTCCTCAAAGTTGACAAAGTGATTGTGGATGACTGGGATCAATCCAATAGAGAAAAGAAAGTCATCAATGTACTGGTTGAAGAAGGTTTATTTAGCCGTGAAAAACTACATGCTGAACTAGGTGACATCATTATTGGGCATAAAAATGGCCGTGAAAATGATGATGAAATCATTTTACTCAATCCAATGGGTATGGCGATCGACGATATTGTTTGTGCGAAATGGTTTTTCAATGCTGCACAAAAACAAAATATTGGCACAGTTTTGCCACTTTTATAATTATAGGAACAATGCACATGTTAGATCGGATTTACACAACACAACTTCAGAAAACTATAGATGCGCTCTATATGGAAAATTATGGTGAGTTCAGAAACCATATTGTCTATAAAAAGCCTTATCTTGTAATACATCTGAGGAGTGAGTTGGAACTACATTTCAATTGCTTAAAAGTAAATAGTGTAAATCCTTTCTATATCACAAAAGCAGAAGTTTTACTTCATAACACGTTGAGTCAACAGACCACTGAGATCGCGATTGCTGACGTTTTTAATTATTTAACTCAATCCTCATGGTGGCCATCAATCAACCACCAAAAGGCCATTGCGTATTGGCATGATAATTTGGTGACTGCTGAAAAAATTCCTCAAATCTTACAATCCGCCCTTTCTTTTTCTTCGCCACTCATAATGAGTGAACTACTTTCGCTTGTCGCTGACCGTGCATTTCATCCATTTGCACATGCGAAAGGTGAACTCAGTCCACTCATTACTCAAAAAGAAATTGAAGTGTATTGGTGGGCATTTAAAAAAACAGATGTCATAAATAATATGGAATCCATTCCACATGATGAACTGGCTCTCCCTGCTGAGGAAAAAAATCTTATTATTGAAAAAATGCAGGCTCTCTCAAATGAATACCTTGCAATACCTGTACTTAAAACACAGCATGACTATTTAACATTTCAAGAAAACAAATATCTAGGGATTGACCTCGGCCTCGCCACTGCAATTGGTTGCCCAACATCCTCGCTACGAACTTTAATCAATCACTTAAATTCAAATCAGCACTTAAAGCTCTCGACCAATGCCAAAACTTTGGGTGCTATTCGCTCTATGCCTGCTCGATATTTAGCCAACGGTCATGCGGCATATGATTTTCTCAATGATGTCATCGACAAAACACCATCATTAAAACATCAGCTCTCTTTAAGCAATGAAACCCATTGGTGGGTCTTAGGAAAACAAGAACCGCTGGTACAAAATTTAGGTGTTATCGGCTGTCAAGTGAGGCATTTACCTCATTTTTGCCAAGAAAAAAATATAGCACCCATTAGCATGTCTGCTTTAAGTTGTCCTTATATTGATCCATGGGAAGCTTTAGGTATAACAGGTGACAAATGGAACTTACTTAAAGATTTGAGTACCCATTTTATTCACACTTTTCTCACACTGTGGTCTTTTGGTGTTATGCCTGAGTGTCATGGTCAAAACACCCTTGTATGTTACCAAGACAATCAATTTAAATGCTTTATTCTGCGTGACCATGACACCTTAAGAATATGCACCCCTGCGATTCAGGACAGTGATTTTGTTCCGCCAGTCTATAAAATTGATACCAGTACGCCAAACAATCTTATCTTTAATAAAAATGAGGATTTATTTAATTATTTTATAACCCTCGGGATACAAATCAACCTATACCCTATCGCATTAGCAACATTGAAATATACCGATCATACTGAAATTGATTTCTGGGAAATGATCCAAGAAATTATTGTCAACTTTATAGAAACTGCCGCGCTTTCTGAACAATCGAAAAACTGTATTCAAAAATATGTTTTTGAAAGTAGCCACTGGCCATTCAAACAATTACTCACCCCTTTATTAGCCCAACAAGGTGATTCAACAGGGATGCCAAGTAAAATTGGTATGACGTCAAATCCCTACCATGCTTTATTCCAATCTTGCTATGAGACCATGGATATCTAAATCATGCGTTCCTCTCGCCTAGATCATTTGATTATTTTACTGTGTCAATTTTTTTCGACATTTGGCTTGATGGTCTTAATACCGATCATGCCGCTATATATGGAAAAATTGACGGCGCAAATGGCAGCACCCGCCATTTGGGCAGGTATAGCGCTGTCAGCACCAGCTCTAGGGAGTCTATTTACAGCCCCCCTTATTGGTCATCTATCAGATACATTTGGGCATAAAAAAGCACTGTTACTTTCCTTGGCTGGTTTCTGCATTTCTATACTGTTAATGGCGGGAGCACAGCATCTATTTGTGTTTATTTTTGCCCGTATTTTATTAGGATTTTGCGGTTTATCGGTGATTCTTTATGCCTATACCTCTTACTTGTCTAGCGAGCGACAAAGAGGTCTTGCCTTTGGACAGCTCCAAAGCAGTGTCGCATTGGCCTGTCTATGTGGTCCGGTACTCGGTGGCATATTTATGGATCATTGGAAAGTTGAAACCTTACTCAGTGCCACAGCATATATTGTCATCGTTTTAATCTTAGTTGCTGCTATTTTATTGAGCCAAACTGTGCAGACATCTGTCACTGGACCCGATAAAAAACCATCAACACTACAATCTTTTGATCGAACAATTTTTTCGTGGCTCAGTGCGGGAACCTTTGTCCAAGCTGGCGGGTTCGGTTTAGTGTCCTGTTTTATCTTATATATCAGTGAAATCAGTCGAAATATAGCTATACCCTTATCTATTGCGAGTTTAACAGGAACAATCCACGCACTTTCATGGGGTGCTGCATTTTTTGCTGCAACCTATTGGGGGAAACGCAACGATGCGAGAGGCGATTCATTTCATAATTTTGTCAGTGCAACACTGATCTGTGGAATCACGGTTCTGGCTTTGACATGGACCACTAATATTTGGTTAGTGCTGCTCTTAAGACTCATACAAGGTTTCTGTTTCGCTGCACTTATTCCCTCTATTTTTCATACGATTTCGTTAAAAACAGATGCAAGAAATCAAGGAAAAGTGATTGGTATTTCAAATAGCGCCTTTGTTCTCGGTCAACTGTTTGGGCCGATTGCGGTCACCCTCACATACTCATTTTTCAATATCACTGCCGCGTTAATTTGCACTGCATTATTTTTTATTGGTGCTGGATTAATCGTGACTTTAAACAAATTTTTAACCAATACAATTTTAGAAGAGGTACAAGAATGAACCCGATCATTACCACCGATGCATGGTCTTACAAGCTTTTTGAACAATACTTGAATACTTTTTTTCGTGAACTTCAAGTTCAACTCGAACAGCATATTCTCTCAGAACAGGATTCACCTTTAGCAATACATGACGCAAATAATTCACCCTTTTTTTCATACCCATTTACTGCATCTAACTCAGTCATCTATGGTGCGATACAGCATTTCTCAAGCACAGGTTATCATCGTTACCAGCGCTCTTTTTGTGTATTCAATACTGAGGATAAGACTGTCAAAAGTCTCACTGATCCTAAAGTGTTGGTTAAAATGATAACCGATGAGTTAAAGTTAAATAGCCAATTTAAAGATAAAAAGCAAAATCAGAATCTCTATGCGGAAATCGCAAACAGTATCGAAAATACCAAATTCTTTTTAGAAAACAGCGTAGATCAAATAAAGCCTAAACTGGCCTCTAGTTTTCAATCTGCTGAACAAGGCATGTTATATGGACATCCATTTCATGTGACCTCAAAAGCCAATCTAGGCTTTTCTAAAGAGGATATGAAAAAGTATAGCCCAGAGCTAGGTGCGACGTTTCAGTTACACTACTTCGCAGTGCATTCATCCTTAATCCAAAAACTTGTCAGCGATAATAATGTCGATCAACTGATTGAAGAAGACGTTTTGAAGCATGCACAACACCGCCTCAAAGATGAGTTCGAAAATTATGAACTTTTGCCTACACATCCGTGGCAAGCAAACTTTTTACTCCTACATCCTTCCTTAAAACGCTATTTAGAAAATCATGAGGTTCGATATTTAGGTGCTTTAGGACAAACCGTTTGGCCTACATCTTCAGTACGAACCGTTTGGTTATCGCAATCTAATATTTTTTTAAAACTCTCCATTGATGTGCGTATTACTAGTTTTATTCGTAACAACCCTATGGATGAAATGGAAAGAGCGATTGATGCCAGTAAAATCATTCTTAAGCATCAGATCAACCAACACTATAAAAATATGCTCATTCTTCCAGAGCTTACAGCCAAAACTGTCAAAATCCCTGAGTTAGAAAGTTCTTTTGGCATTATATATCGCGCAGGATTAGCTACGGAAACGCTTGAAAATACTCGGATGCTAGGTGGTTTAGTCGAAGAAAATGAGCATCATCAGATCCCCTTAATGGCGTTTATTGATCAGGCCGCACAAGCCCAAGGACTTCCAAATAGTCACTCAAAAGCCTTTCTTGCTGATTGGTGGAAACAATATATTCAAGTTTCCTTGGTTCCACTGATTGAATTGTTTGCAAATAAAGGGATTAGTGTTGAAGCCCATATGCAAAATAGTTTAATGGAATTTAAACAAGGCTTCCCTGCTCGACTGATTATTCGTGATATGGAAGGGATTAGTGTGGTTTCTGAGATGCTCAATGATCATTCCTCAGTCTCTGAAGATAGCACTGTTTGGTTTTCTCAAAAGGATGCATGGATTTTTCTGCAATATTATTTAGTCATCAATCATATTGCGCATCTAATTAGTGCGATATCAAGAGTAAGCATTATTGAAGAAAGTGAACTTTGGCAAACTACCAGAAAAACCCTGATCGATGAAAACTTCTCAGATAAAGCACAGCACTACTGCAACCTTTTGCTTAACTCTCTCACTTTACCTATTAAGGCAAATATGATGAACACCTTATATCACAGTGGCGGTAACCCGATTTGGATTGATATTGAAAATCCGATTTATAAATACAGAGGCGCTCAAGCACTGACCCCTCTTCAAGCTACGCAACAAATTGATTATAAAGTCCAAGCGGAAAGACGTGTCATCGGGCAATTATTAGAAGCCTTAATCTTTGAAAATGCCTTTAACTACGAAAAATCAAATGGGCAAATTAAATTCTTTATTTCAGATGATCTTTTTTATAGCTGCGACGCTAAACAACATTTTAGTTTTAACCGAATTAAATTAAATCCATCGAGTTTAGTCCGTTATGATGCTGTTCAAAAGTCATCAAGCAGTCCAAATTTAAAAGCATTATTAGCTGATTTAAAACATATTATTGATGCTGATCCAATCAAATGGCAAAGCTTTAATGATGAGCTCAATCTTAGCTATGTCAAACATGCACAAACACTGGGTCTATCACCCAACCAACCATTAAGAACACTGTCATATATTGAGCAAGAAGCCCGTATAAACAATGCACATCTCTATCATCCAAGTTTTAAATCTAGAATAGGCTTTGATCTTAAGGAAAATCAAAAATACTCACCTGAATTATCCCAAGGATTCTCTGTTCAATGGACTGCTACTCATAAAAGCTTATGCAAATTGGTTTTGAGTGAAACGATCAACTTAAATCAACTGTATAAACAGCATTTTTCAGACAAAGACCTTCACGCAATCCGTGAGGAATTGACAGCGTATCAAGTTGATTTCAATGATTATATTCTTAGCCCCATTCATCCTTGGCAATGGGATAAAATTATTGAATTGTATTATCAAGATGCAATCAGCAATCAACTGATCATTCCATTGAAAATCGCTGGACCTACTTATTTACCGCAACAATCAATCCGAACATTATCAAACATCACGGATATTTCAGCGTTATCACTAAAATTAGCGATGAATTTAGTTAACACGTCGACCTCTCGTGTTTTAGCACCACATACTGTGCAAAATGCTGCAAAAATGAGTGACTGGCTGTATAAAATCGTTGAGCAAGACCATATTTTAGAAAAACAACGTAAACCCGTTATTTTAAGAGAAATTGCTGGACTTTCTATCAATCAGCCGATCGCCTTAGCTGTTCAATATGGCGCACTGGCCTGTATTTGGCGTGAAAGTATTTATCATTATCTCAATGAAGGCGAATCAGCAACACCAGTTACAGGTCTAATGCAACTTGATACTGACCAAAAACCGCTGATAGACCACTGGATCAAACAATACGGGATCGAGTTTTGGTTAGAGAAGTTATTAAAAAATGCCTATCTGCCAATTATGCATATTTTATGGTGTCACGGCTTAGCATTGGAATCACATGCACAAAACATGGTGTTAATTCACAAAGATGGTCTACCTGTTAAAGCGGCTTTAAAAGATTTCCATGATGGTATTCGCTTTAGTCGTCATTTGCTAAGAAATCCAGAGCTATTACCCGATTTACAAGACGCGCCTAAAGAACATGCCAAAATTAACCCAAATTCTTTTTTAGAAACGCACGCAGCAAATGAGTTAAGAGATTTCACCCAAGACGCACTTTGGTTTGTCAATCTAGCGGAATTGGCCATATTTCTAAACACACATTATGAGTTTGATGAAATCAAATTTTGGACAATGTTAAGATCAATCATCAATCAACATAAAGAAAAGCATCCAGAATTTGCACAAAGATATGAATTGTTTAACTTTACAGATGACACCATCGATATTGAACAACTTGCAAGTCGTCGCTTCCTACCAGAAATCCGATTAAGAGTACAAACCACCCCAAACCCGTTGAGTTTAATTAAGGAAATTGAATATGAATAAAACTTCAATTTCCTTTAAAAAACGCATGAAAAATGGTGAGTCGCTTTATGGCATATTCTGTTCTATTGCCTCACCAATTCATGTGGAGCAATTGGGACTGGCTGGTTATGACTTTATTATTATTGACTTGGAACATACTTTATTTAGTACGTCCCAAGTTGAAAACATGATTTTAGCCACTAGAGCCATGCAGCTTGATGTATTGGTTCGAGTCCCCTTAACCGCCAATCACTTGATCTTACCTTTACTCGATGCTGGCGTGACTGGAATTGTATTACCACGTATAGAAAATGCACAACAAGCCCAAGAAGCTGTGAATTATTGCCACTACATGCCCCTAGGACAAAGGGGCTTAAATTCAACTCGGTTAAATCGCTATGGCATGCAGAGCTTAACTGATTTTGTGCAACACGCACACCAAGAAACAGTTGTCGTCGCAATGATTGAAAGTTTAGCTGGTGTAGCAAATATCGATGAAATTTTAGCAATTGATGGGATCGATATTATTCTTGAAGGTGCGGCAGATCTTTCTCAGTCTATGGGCGTTCCTTGGGAAACGCACCATCCGCAAGTTCAAGCAAAGATCCAAGAGATATATAGCAAAACTCAACAACAGGGTAAATATTTCTGCGCAATTCCGCGCCAGCCTGAAGATATTGCGTTGTGGAAACACCAGTCTGTAAAACTTTTTGTGCTCGGTGATGATCGCAGTATTACCCGTCGAGCACATCAGCTTCATATTGATTCATATAAAGAAATTGTATAGGTCTCTAAACCTTGAGTGGTGTATCAGCTATTCCACTCAATTAAATTTAAGCAGAATATAAATGTTTTATTGTTTGTTTATTTGTTACTGTGAATTACAATCATTCTCAATTATACTTTCGTCAATTTAAAGCAATCTCAGGGTGAGATAAAAGGAAGCAAGATGAAAAGCAACAAAATTTTTAATAAGAAGTCTGATATAAAAAAAATCATTCCACTTATATCAATTGGTGGGTTCATCTTTTTATCACAATCCTCTTTTGCTATTTCACCCACAGAAGCTACAGATACAGAAAACAAAGCTGCAGTGCTTCCAACCATTACTGTCAGCGCATCACGCTCAGATGAATTCTCCTCTTCTGCAAAACAAGTGACCAAATTAGATGAAAAACAAATTGAATTTCTAAAAAATGCGTCTTCTGGAAATATCGCCACTGTTTTAGCCAAAGTTGTGCCTGGCTTATCTGATTCAAGTCGTACAATTACTGATTATGGGCAAACTTTACGCGGACGTAATGCCTTGATCTTGGTTGACGGCGTACCTATGAATTTGACACGTGATACATCAAGAGGTCTTTCATCAATCGACCCGCAAAGTATTACGGGGATAGAAGTCATTCGTGGCAGTAATGCGATTTATGGAAGTGGTGCTGCTGGCGGAACGATTTCAATCACCACCAAAGCGGCGGGTGGTGAACCGACTGCAAAAACTGTGATTGGGCTACAAAGCGCATTGACCAATTTTCGTACAGATGCTTTAAGTGGAGATATTCATCAATATTTTTCTGGAAGCTTAAATAACTTTGACTATGCATTTGATTTTGGCTATCAACGTATTGGTAGTCCATACGATGCTAGAGGCGATCGTGTTGCACCAGAACCAAGTCAAGGTGATTTATTTGATGCGGATGCATATAGCGTAGGCGGTAAACTTGGCTATCACATTGACGACAACCAATATCTACAATTTGCAGCAAATTACTATAATGCTGAACAAGATTCTGACTATGCCTCTGACCCAAGTGTAGCAAAACTTCCTGCAGGTAGCGTACCTGCGAAAGCAATCAAAGGGCTTAAATTAAAAGACCAGAATAAAAATGAAAATCAAATCTACAATTTAACCTATAACAATAAAGATTTATTTGGCAGCAAAGTTGACGCGCAAATCTATTACCGAGACTTTTTTACTCGCTTCTCGCCATTTGATGCCCGTAAAGTCAGTACCCGTGGTGGAAAAGTCGATCAGGTTTATCAAAATAATAATGTACTTGGCAGTCGCCTAACCGTAAACACCCCACTAGAATTTTTAGGTGATACTTCAATTGTTTGGGGTGGCGATTTTAGCCGTGAAAAAAGCGAAATGCCTCTAGATACGTTTGATCCTACAATTTATGACCAATCTGGTGGTTTAGAATTTGTTAAAAATGGAAAACTAATCTATCTACCTGAATTAACCACCCAAAGCATCGGTGGTTTTGCGCAATTAAAACATAATTTCAATGAGCAATGGTCTGCTGAAGTGGGTACACGTTATGAAGACAGTTATGCAAAAATTGATAGCTTTGTTCCATTATCACAATTAGGCAAACCAAATCCTTATACCGTTAAGGGGGGTAAAGTGACGGCGGATGCATGGTTATATAATGCCAATATCACCTTTAAGCCAACAGATCAGCACTCGATTTACGCATCTTTTAATCAAGGTTTTCAATTGCCCGATGTAGGTGTTGTGATCCGTAATGCAACAGCAGGATTTAACTTAGCATCATCATTCCTTGAACCCGTTAAAGTAGATAATTACGAGCTCGGTTGGAATGGTCATTTTAATAATTTTAGCTCAAGCTTAGCAGTGTTCCAGTCAACTTCCGATCTGGGTGGTGTTCAATCCTTTAACAATGGCTTGATACTGACGCGT
The DNA here is from genome assembly GCF_037152175.1 of Acinetobacter sp. AS167. Lineage (NCBI taxonomy): Bacteria > Pseudomonadati > Pseudomonadota > Gammaproteobacteria > Moraxellales > Moraxellaceae > Acinetobacter > Acinetobacter sp. AS167. Next base: position 9,146 of record NZ_JBBCMP010000021.1, on the reverse strand, counting down.
ACCAAAGAAAAAGTGACTGGTGTAGAAGCAACTCTTGATTATCTTGATGATGCAAAAGTATGGGGAACTGGAGGAAGTGTTACATGGATGAAAGGCCGTGAAACCCCACAGAACAGCAATAAAGAACAAGATATGACGGGTTATCGTATCCCACCTTTAAAAGTAACAGGATACATTTCTTATAGCCCAACAGACACATGGACAAATCGTTTACAAGCGACATATTTTGCTTCAGAAGATTATCGTTTAAACGGTGTCAACGGTTTTGGTCGTTATGATGTGAAGTCATATACCACTGCAGATTTAATCAGTAGTTTTGCCCTAAACAAAAAAGATACCGTTACGATTGGCTTAGAAAATATGTTTAACCGTAAATATTATCCATTATATAGCCAACTTCTACGTACCAGTAATAACACCAGCCATCTGCTGGCGTCAGGTGCAACATTGAAAGTGACTTATAGTCATAAATGGTAAGATTTAATGATAAAGCCTTGTGCTTTTGAATCATAAATGGTTGTCCTACCGTGGGGTGACATGGATGTCGCCCCTTGTGTGTGGGAATACGGGGGTACAGGACGTCCCCCCGCCCAACATAAGCAAAAACAAAGCACTGCTTTGTTTGCAGCGCAAGGTTTGGCATCCACTACGAAAAGTGAGGCATCGCCTACACAAAGGTATTGAAACTTTCAATGTAAGGTGGAGCATTGCAAACTTTTTATAATCAAACAATTTATCTCGTCATATAATTGATTTAATTAAAAATATTCATTTCTTGGGTTTGATTTTTTGACAAGTTGACTATACATAAACTCACATGACAAAGAACAGCAAAAAGCCGGCAGTATTGAAACGACCGGCTTTTTTAATTTTGAATCACAAACTATTTAACTATTTATCACGATAAACAATAAATTACGCGCTTAATTCAACTGCAAGTGCTGTTGCTTCACCACCACCAATACAAAGTGTTGCGATCCCTTTGGTTTTACCTAAGCGTTTTAAAGCATGGATCAAGGTCACAATGATTCGTGAACCTGATGAACCCAGTGGATGCCCGAGTGCACAAGCACCGCCATTAATATTGACTTTTTCAGGATCAAGTTTAAATGCATCAATTGCAGCCATAGTGACCATGGCAAAAGCTTCGTTAATTTCCCACAGGTCAACATCATCTACGGACCAACCTACATTTTTCAGTAATTTTTCAATTGCTCCCACAGGTGCAATGGTAAACTCTTCAGGATGCTGAGAATTGGTTGTATAGCCTTTGATTTCAGCCAACACAGTCAAACCACGCTTTTTCGCTTCTGACGCCGACGTGATCAGTAGTGCAGATGCACCATCACTGATTGAACTAGAGTTTGCAGCAGTGATCGTACCGTCTTTAGCAAATGCAGGTTTTAAGCTTGGGATTTTATCAATCTTGGCATTTTCAGGATTTTCGTCCACATCTACAGTGATCTCCCCCTGACGTAGCGCCACTTTAACAGGTGTGATTTCGTCTTTAAAATAACCTTCTGCAATCGCTTTTTTTGCACGTGTCAGTGAGCGAATTGCAAACTCATCCATTTGCTCACGGCTATAGCACTTTTTATCCGCCATTTCCTGTGCAAAACTTCCCATTGCACGCCCTGTACCCGCGTCTTCTAAACCATCAAGGAACATATGATCAATCACTTGACCATGCCCCATCCGATAACCTGAACGTGCTTTAGGTAATAAATACGGTGCATTGGTCATAGACTCCATCCCACCGACCACAATAATTTTGGCACTTCCTGCTTTAATGGCATCGCTGGCTTGCATCGCAGCTTTCATCCCAGAACCGCAGACTTTATTGATTGTGGTTGCGCCAACATGATCCGGTAAACCCGCTTTTCGCATCGCTTGACGTGCTGGACCTTGTTTTAAACCCGCAGGTAATACACAGCCCATAATTACTTCATCAATATCAGCAACAGGCACATTGGCTTGTTCAACAACTTTTTCAATGACGACTGCACCCAAATCCGGTGCAGATAAACTTGCAAAACTGCCTTGAAAACTTCCCATTGCAGTACGACTAGCTGCGACGATGACAATCTTTTCCATTCGAGTTCACCTTGTATTTTAAATGCGTATACTTTTGAAGCGGGTATTTTTGAAAATAGCATATCCATTGATAACATGTCTAAGCCGCCAAAGCGACTTAGCATTTAAACTTGGCTGCTTACATTAGAATTTTAGCCTTGCTTTGTCACAATCAAGCCACAGCGAGATTTGAGGTGATCAGTTCTACCCCAGTTGCCGCCTGAATCTGTTCTAGGCTTACATCTTTGGCCAATTCAATCAACTCTACACCTTGAGGAGTGATATCCATCACCCCTAGATCCGTAATTATACGGTTTACGACCAGTCTACCCGTAAGCGGTAATGAACATTCAGCGACGATTTTAGGACTACCATCTTTAGCACAGTGTTCCATTAACACCACGACTTTTTGTACCCCAGCAACCAAATCCATTGCACCGCCCATGCCTTTTACTTTTTTCCCAGGGATCATCCAGTTGGCTAAATCTCCCTTTTCGGAAACCTCCATTGATCCTAAAATGGCAATATTCACCTTACCCCCACGAATCATGGCAAAAGATTCAGCACTAGAGAAAAACGCAGCACCCTTACGTGCAGTTACGGTTTGTTTACCCGCATTAATTAAATCTGCATCGACAGTATCTTGTGTTGGAAATTCATCAATTCCCAATAAGCCATTTTCAGATTGAAGCCAGACATTGATATTGTCAGGAATATAGTTTGCAACCAAGGTGGGTAAGCCAATACCTAAATTGACATAAAAGCCATCTTCAAGCTCTTGCGCTGCACGTTCAGCCATTTCATTACGCGTCCAAGCCATGATTAAATCTCCGTCTTCAATGTCAATTGTTCAATTCGTTTTTCAGGCTGCGCATTTAAAACAATACGACTTACATAAATGCCCGGTAAATGAATTGAATCTGGATCTAACTCACCAATTTCAACAATTTCTTCAACTTCGACAATGGTCAATTTGCCAGCCATTGCACACTCAGGGTTAAAGTTTCGTGCAGTCTTACGAAAAATTAAGTTACCAGCTTTATCTGCTTTATAGGCTTTTACCAAAGCAATATCTGCAACCAATGCTTGTTCGAGTATGTAATCTTTACCATCAAATTCGCGAACTTCTTTGCCTTCGGCAATCAATGTCCCAACACCTGTTTGGGTAAAGAACGCTGGAATACCTGCACCACCTGCACGTAACTTTTCAGCCAAGGTGCCTTGCGGTGTCAACTCTACTTCAAGCTCACCATTTAAATATTGACGTTCAAATTCTTTGTTTTCACCGACATAGGATGAAATCATTTTTTTAATTTGTTTGGTTTGTAAAAGCTTGCCTAGACCAAAATCATCCACACCGGCATTGTTAGAAATACAGGTTAGACCCGTAACGCCAATTTCTTTTAAGGCATCAATCAATGCTTCTGGAATACCACATAATCCAAAACCACCCACTGCAAAAGTCTGGTTGTTTGCAACCACATCAGCCAAAGCTTCATGTGCATTCGCGACAACTTTGTTCATCGTTTTAACTCTATGTCCTTTAGAATTATTATTATTAACATCGAGCAAATTATTTTAGAAATTGATTCTTTCAAATGTCTAATGAGTAAAACTCATTAATCTGATTTTACCTTGAAATAGTGGAGGTTATGATGAGGTGACAGTCTCTTAAAACTGATGTGCCAATATCGTTTCAATAAATTGCGAAGAAATATTAGAAAGTTCAAAATCTTTTTTATAAATGATTCCAACAGAAAGATTGACATTGCCCTCTTCAATTTCAACCAAGACATTATTTTCTTTATCGATATAATTTTGAAAATGACGTGGGATCGCACTGACCCCCATACCAAAAGCCACAAAATGCGACAATGAACTAATTTGATGACACTCAAGTTTTAAATCTAAGATCATATTATTTTGTGAACATTTCTCTTCCACCACGTGTCGAATGATCGAAGGTTTCTGTAAAGTGATAAAAGGATAGGCATACAGCTCACGCCATGTCACACTTTTACGCTGCGCCAACTGATGGTCTTTAGGAAGTAGTGCTAAAAAATCTTCATTGAAAAATGGCTTAAAAATTAATTGATCATTGTGTTGCGGTTCAAAACAAATCCCAATTTCAAAAATACCCTCTTGGACTTTTTCAATAATTTTCTCATTGGGAATATCATGGATTGAAAAATTGATATTGGGATGATTCTTATTAAATTCATGCAGTACAGCAGGTAAAACAGCATGTGTCGCGAAAGGCATCGAGGCAATATTTAATGTGCCACGATGTAATTTAAAACGCTGTTTAACATCTCTTTCCATGTCTTCCCAATTTGCCAAAAGTTTTTTAGCAAATGGAATCAACGAATTTCCCTCAGCAGTAAGATCCACACGGCGGGTATTGCGCTTAAACAGCTTGCCACCCAACTCATCCTCTAAACTTTTGATACTTAAGCTTAAAGCAGATTGACTTAGGCAAAGTTCATTGGCAGCATTGGCATAATTCAATGTCCGAGCAAGAACTAAAAAAGCTTTTAACTGTTTGAGTGTCATACGGCAACCTAACTGATTTATAGCTCTATAATACGCTAAACCAAGCGAGTTTTGATCCTAAAATGAGTCATTTGAGCTATCGATTTGCTTATAGAATAAGATATCAATCCATGCTAGCTGATCTCGTTTTGCTCAGATTGATGTCTTAATGAAAGTTTTTAATTTGTGTGATCTGTAAAAAATATGTCTATGCATTTAAATCAGGACAAAATCGATATATTACGTATTTCAAGCAACACACTTGTCAATAAAACTACTGCTGTAAATAAAAATTAAAACGTTGAACATATACTCATTCATCTGCATCTCCAATTTGGCTTTTTTCTTTTGCTTATCTATGACCTATTGCGCAAAAACCTCATGAAACTTGTTTCTATTCATTAGTTTTCCATATTGACTCATAAATATTTTCAAACAATGCCTCGAATAATTTGGATTATAGTTTTATCCATCATTTGGAAATGGATATTCCAATTTATAAGTCTGGACGATTTATAAAAGCTAAATTTATTGATCAATATTAATTTCTCTAGATATCCATTTTTATTGGTTTCACTCACTAATGCATTTTTATGATTGAGATAGCCTTGTCGTGATTTGAAATAAAAACAAGGTGGGTTTTGACATATATTCTTTAAGGACGGAGTAAAAATATGTGGGAACTGGGTATAATTTTACTTTCTCTTGGCTTGTTGATGTACACAGCCTACAGAGGATTTTCTGTAATTCTCATGGCACCTATTTGTGCCTTATTGGCCGTCTTGCTGATTAACCCTGCCAACGTTTTACCATTTTATTCTGGTGTGTTTATGCCAAAAATGGTGGGCTTTATTAAAGATTATTTCTTGGTGTTTTTGCTGGGTGCGATTTTTGGTAAAGTTGTTGAAATGTCAGGTATTGCTGAATCCATTGCCAAAACGATTGTTCAATTAATTGGCTCTAAAAATGCAATGCTTACCGTTGTTCTGCTAGGGGCAATTTTAACCTATAGCGGCGTCAGTTTATTTGTCGTAGTTTTTGCAGTCTATCCCTTTGCAAACCAATTATTTAGACAAGCAAATATCCCTAAACGTTTGATTCCTGGCACGATTGCACTGGGTGCTTTCTCCTTTACCATGGATGCCTTACCGGGTACGCCTCAGATTCAAAACGTTATTCCAACTACCTTTTTTGGCACCAATATTTATGCAGCGCCATTTTTAGGGATTATCGGTGCAATCTTTGTTTTAGGTGTTGGTTTAAGTTATTTGGAATGGCGTCGTCGTGTTGCTGCTCGCAATGGAGATGGCTTTGCATCTGGTATTACTTTAACAGAAGCCGAACTTCAGCAATTTGAAAATCAATCTCAGCAACAAGATAATGGTTCTGGTCTACGTCAATTCATGGCATTTGTTCCCTTAATTTTAGTTGCAGTGATGAATAAATATTTATCTACAGCAATTAAAACATGGTATCCAAATGGCTTTGATTTTAATGCGCTTGGACTAGCAAACTACACTGTCGATGTCGCAAAAACGTCAGCGATTTGGGCAGTTGGTTTGGCTTTAATCGTTGGGATTATCACTTCGATTATGTTCGATTATCGTCGTGTTTCAACCAGCTTTAAAGAAGGTGTAAACGCAAGTATAGGTGGTTCTCTACTCGCTGTGATGAACACTGCATCTGAGTATGGTTTTGGTGCAATCATTGCCGCTTTACCGGGTTTTGCTGTAATCAGTCATGCTTTGGGGCATACATTTACCAATCCATTGGTCAATGGTGCAGTCACCACAACCGTTTTGGCTGGGATTACAGGTTCAGCATCTGGCGGTATGAGTATTGCCCTCAGTGCCATGGCTGACCAATACAATACAGCTATTGCAGCAATGGGCATTCCTGCTGAAGTGATGCATCGTATTGTTGCAATGGCATCTGGCGGTATGGACACCTTACCGCATAACGGTGCCGTGATTACCCTACTTGCAGTCACTGGACTTACACATAAACAATCTTATAAAGACATTTTTGCCATTACCATCATTAAAACAGTTGCAGTATTTGTCGCAATTGCTGCATTTACATGGTTTGGTATCGTCTAAGTTTATCTTCAAAATGAACACAGGGAGTCAATAATGAGTCAACTTCTCAAAGATAAAGTTGCATTTATCACAGGTTCAGCAAGTGGTATTGGACTTGAAATTGCCAAAAAATTTGCCCTTGAAGGTGCAAAAGTGGTGATTTCGGATATGAATGCGGACAAATGTAATGAAGCAGTTTTAGCCTTAAAAACTGATGGATTTGAAGCCTTATCTGCACCTTGTGATGTTTCAGATGAAGATGCTTATGCTGCTGCTATTGGTCTAGCACATAGCAGCTTTGGTCGTTTGGATATTTTGATCAATAATGCTGGTTTTCAGCATGTTGCTACCATCGAAGAGTTTCCAACTGCCATTTATCAAAAACTACTGAATGTCATGCTGGTGGGTTCTTTTATTGGAATCAAACATGCATTTCCAATCATGAAGGCACAAAACTATGGCCGTATTATCAATATGGCTTCGATCAATGGTTTAATCGGTTTTGCTGGAAAAGCGGGTTATAACAGTGCCAAACATGGGGTGATTGGTTTAACTAAAGTTGCAGCGTTAGAATCTGCTCGAGATGGAATCACGGTCAATGCATTATGCCCAGGTTATGTCGACACACCTTTGGTACGTGGTCAAATTAAAGATTTAGCTAAAACTCGCAATGTCAGCGAAACAAGTGCACTTGAAGATGTCATTTTAGCCATGGTTCCACAAAAGCGCTTACTCAATGTTGAAGAAATTGCAGATTATGCCGTTTTCTTGGCGAGTGAAAAAGCGGCGGGGGTGACAGGTCAAGCAGTGGTTATGGATGGTGGTTATACCGCTCAGTAATACAGTTGATGATTGCAATGAGCATGAATTTGTCTCTATGTAAATCATCTAACCAGATGTAATACATATTCATTTGTAGGGGGAAATCCTCCCCTACTGTTTTTTAGTTTTTCTATCTTTAGTTTTTATCAAAGTGAAAGGCTCACTTTGTCATGTGTCATAGCTAGACAATCCAACGTTCTCAAGTTATTCAAGGAAAATGAATATATGAAACCCATAAATAAAGTTGCCATTATCGGTACTGGTGTTATTGGTGCAAGTTGGGCAGCATTCTATTTAAGTAAAGGATTTCAGGTGAATGCTTTTGATCCTGCAGCTGATGCAGAATTAAATTTAAAAAATAGAGTTCAGACCTATTTACTGGATCTGTTCGAGTTGGCTGAAGAGCAAACCACCTCTTCTGACTGTTATGTTTCAGACACTTTAAAAAATCTCACTTTTTATCAAAATCTAACAGATGCGGTAAAAGATGCCGATTTTATTCAAGAAAATGGTCCAGAGCGGATTGATCTAAAAAAAGACTTATATGCACAGCTCACTCAAAACTGCCCTAAAGATAGCATTATCGCTTCAAGTTCATCTGGATTAAAAATCTCAGATATTCAACATGATTGCCTTTATCCTGAAAGAATCGTACTGGGTCATCCTTTTAACCCGCCACACTTATTACCTTTGGTTGAGATTATTGGTGGAGAAAAAACCCAAGCGAACTATATTCATGATGCTTTTGAGTTTTATACATTATTGGGAAAAAAACCGATTTTAATTCAGAAAGAAGTTAAAGGGCATGTCGCCAATCGTTTACAGTCTGCAATTTGGAGAGAAGCGTTTTATCTGGTTTCTGAAGGTGTATGTAGCGCAGAAGATATTGATATCGCCATCACCAATGGCCCCGGATTACGTTGGGCAATATTTGGTCCTTATTTAAATATGCAGTTGGCCAATCAACATGGATTTAAAGCCGCTATGCATCATTTAGGTGAACCGATGTCTGAATGGTGGGCTGATATGCACCCTTATACCTTGTCTGAAGAAAAAATTGAGATGCTGAATGAAGAAACTCAACAGTTTGTTAAAAAACTAGGCGATAAGAATCTTCAATTACTTCGTGATCAGGCATTACTGCGATCTTTAAAGATGCGTAAAGAATTAGATTTGCCTTAATCGGATTTTACAAAAGTGATCTTCATTGATTCTCCAGAATTCTCATCTGGAGAATTTAGTCTTCAAAAGTTTAGCCAAGGGAAACAGGATCATTGACCTTCCCGCTCCAAAATTGAATCAACATTTCAAAGCATCCCAAGCAACAATTTCAGACTGAACCTTGTTGCTTATTTTTGAATTATAGTCAAACCACCTAATTATTCATACAAGTGATTCCCCTCAAATCTTTGATTATAAATGAAGCTTATGTTTTTTTATGAACTTTTAGAAACTATTGATTATCAATTTATTTTTTGTATTTTTGAATTATAGATGGTGATCCTACCGTGCGGCGACATGGATGTCGCCGTTGGGCGGGGGTATATGAGCAAAAATAAAGCACTGCTTTGTTTGCAGCGCAAGAGCCCTGTTAAACGGAAGATTTTTGTCATCTTGTATCTTGTTCTTTGTAGTGATTAG
>NZ_JBBCMP010000020.1:0-39463 GCF_037152175.1 Acinetobacter sp. AS167 | reverse complement strand
TTTAATCTTTTCAGGAAACTCGAAGTTTTGATGACAAACCAAACTCTACAATTTACGTGTAGTGATAGCTAATCACTACAAAGAACAAGATACAAGATGACAAAAATCTTCAGTTGGACGAGGGGTATGTCCTGTACCCCACATTCCTACATACATTGGGCGACATCCCTGTCTTCCTGCGATAGGACAACCATCTAGGATTGAAAAGTACAAAAAATGGTTTGATAACCAATAGTTTCTATAAGTTCAAACAAAAATATAGGCTACATTTATGATCAATAAATTGATGGAAATCACTTGTATGAATAATTAGGGGATTTGATTATAAGTAAAGGTTTTTGTTACGGCCTATCGTTAAAAAGTCCGCTGTTTTTCCCATAAATTGATTTCAATCTTTTTATGTCAAATGTAGCAGTTCAAGCGACTTTGCTATAAACCTATTGTTATCTAAGGTCACTAAATGGGCGAATTTTATATTAGATATAAAAAATGCATCCTGAGATGCATTTTTTGACAGTATTTTAAATCAAGCAAATCTTAAAGTTGGCAAAATTGAATTGGCTGTTTAAGTGCTTGTCCCTTATATAAAACCTGACCATTTTCCAAGTGTTGAATGGTGCCATTACAGATCCATTCAACCGCTTGAGGATAAATTAAATGCTCAAGTACATGGACTCGTGCTGCAAGCGATTGCACAGTATCATGCAAAGTAACTTTTAAAATACCCTGAGTCAAAGCTTGACCAGCGTCTAATTCAGCAGTAACAAAATGCACAGTACAGCCATGCAAAACATCACCTGTATTTAAAACACGTTGATGAGTATGCATGCCTTTGTAATTTGGCAATAGAGAAGGGTGGATATTCACCATTTTTCCTTCCCATGCTTGCACAAACTTTGCACTGAGAATTCGCATAAAACCAGCAAGAATGACTAAGTCAACATTCCAATCCTGTAATTGTTGATGCATAACATCATCAAAAGCTTCACGATTAGGGTAGTGTTTATGCTCAATCACAGTCGTTGCAATGCCTGCTTTTGTAGCACGCTCTATGGCAAATGCTTCAGGTTTGTTGGAAATAACCCCCACGATTTGCCCTGAAAGATTGGCATCAATCAAGGCTTGAAGGTTGCTTCCATTGCCTGAAACGAGTACAGCAATTTTAATCATGTGGGGAGCTTATGCAAAAATCACACGAATTTTTTCGTCTGCGCCTTCAATTGAAGCAGCATTTTCTTGGATATGACCAATGGTCCATGCTTTTTCGCCTTGAGCAGTTAAAACTTCAATGGTTTTGTCAGCATCAGCAACGTCAACTGCAATGACCATACCCACACCACAGTTAAATGTACGGTACATTTCAAATTGTTCTACAGCACCTTCACGTTGTAAAAGTTTGAACAATTCAGGCCATTCCCACGATGATTCATTAATCACAGCTTGAGCACCATTTGGAAGTACGCGAGGTAGATTGCCTGGTAAACCACCACCTGTGATATGTGCCATTGCATGAACATCAACTTGTTTGCATAGCTCAAGTACTGGTTTTACATAAATACGTGTTGGTTCCATTGCAACATCTGCAAGCGGACGACCATCTACAATCTGAGTTAAATCAACGTTTTTCACGTCTAAGATTTTACGAAGTAAAGAGTAACCGTTTGAGTGTGCACCAGAAGATGCTAAACCGATGAGAACATCACCTGCTTTTACTTTAGAACCATCAATGATTTTACTTGCTTCAACCACACCCACAGAAAAACCTGCTAAGTCATAGTCTTCACCTTCATACATCCCTGGCATTTCAGCAGTTTCACCACCGACCAATGCGCAGCCTGCAAGTTCACAACCTTTACCTATCCCAGTCACAACATTTGCAGCAACATCAACATTTAAATGTCCAGTTGCATAATAATCGAGGAAGAATAGAGGTTCAGCACCACATACAAGAAGATCGTTTACACACATTGCAACCAAATCTTGACCAATTGTGTCATGACGGTTTAAGTTCAATGCTAAACGTAATTTTGTACCGACACCATCTGTACCAGATACAAGAACAGGTTCTTCATAACCTTTAGGGATTCTGCAAAGTGCACCGAAGCCGCCTAAACCACCCATCACTTCAGGGCGTGTGGTACGTTTAGCGACAGATTTGATTCGATCGACAAGTGCGTCGCCCGCTTCAATATCGACACCAGCGTCTTTATAGCTTAAACCAGTGTTTGGGGTAGAAGTTGAGTTGCTCATAATTGAAGTCTCCGCATTCGCGCGGGGATTATACCCGAATATACGAAACTCTTATGTTATTTCTGCACTAAAATGCTATCTTTATTAAAATATTTTCCCCTCTATAACGAATAAATTTGAAATAGGCGTGATTCAATGCACGATCGGACTTTAAAACGAATTTTTATCCTTGCTGGAATTGCTTTAGTTTTATGGATTTTATATTTATTAAAACCCGTAGTGATTCCTTTTGTCGCAGCTTTTCTCGTTGCCTATTTATTTAGTCCAGTGGTAGATAAGCTGTCTAAATTTTTGCCAAGGTGGTTATCTATTTCAGTGGTATTTATTGGAATAGGTGTATTACTGACTTGGGCGACTTGGTTTGTTGTACCCTTGGTTTGGAAACAATTAATCTATGCGCGTGACAGTATTCCCGCGGGAATCCATTGGGTGAATTCTACTTTTTTACCGTGGTTATCCAACAATTTCAATGTTGAACATATGGAGTTGGATACAGATCAAATATCTAAAGTAGTGATGGAGTATGTTCAGACCAACTATAGTGCGGATAGTATCCAATCGATGGCATTAAAAATTGCCCAATCTGGACTGAGTTTTATTTCGATCGGTGGAACAATTGTTTTAATTCCAATTATTGCATTCTATTTCTTACTTGATTGGAATCGGATGTTGGAGCATTTAAAAAGTTTTATCCCACGCCAATATGAAAGTAATGTGCTTAAAATTGTTGGTGAATGCCATAGTGTTTTAGGTGCTTTTGTCAAAGGGCAATTCCTTGTGATGATTTTATTGGGAATTGTCTATGCTGTGGGCTTGCAATTGGTTGGTCTAGAAGTTGGATTAATTATTGGTATGATCGCAGGATTGTGCAGTATTATTCCTTATCTTGGCTTTGGTGTTGGTATTATAGCTGCTGTCATTGCCTGTTTTTTCCAGTTTGGTCTAGATCCAAAGCATTTATTGATGGTTTTAGCTGTATTTGGTGTAGGGCAACTCATAGAGGGATATATCCTTCAACCTTTCTTATTGGGTGATAAAATTGGTTTATCTCCTGTAGCCGTAGTATTCGCAGTACTTGCAGGTGCGCAGTTGGGGGGATTTGTTGGAATGTTGATTGCACTTCCAGTTGCAGCTGTTATCGTGGTTTTACTCAAGCATCTCAAAGAGTTATATCAAGAAAGTCAGTTTTTTAAGGCCAATGATACTTTGGTGACTGTACAAAATCATGGTACCACTGAAACAATTTCAGTCGAAAGCGACCAAGTTGATCTTGATATTGAAGTTAAAAACACGCAAGATACTGATCAATCGATTAAAAATGATCAAAATCCACTTTAGGAATGATTTGAATATATGCGTCAATTGCAGTTGGATATAGAACCACAACTGGATGCCAGAATTAGTGATTTTTCTGGACCAGGTTGGGGACCTGTAATTGATGCTGTGCGTCAGCTTCATGCAGGCCTGATGAATCGTTTCTATATCTATGGTAGCGCTGGAACTGGTAAAAGCCATTTACTCACTGCGATTTGTGATTCTTATTTAGAAATTGGTAAATCTGCGATAAAAGTATCTTTATTGGAATTGTTAGATGCGCCTATAGAAGCGATCACATCCTTAGAAAGCTATGACTTAGTTGCCTTAGATGATATTGAAGCAATTAGTGGCGTACCGCATTGGCAAAAAGCGGTATTCCATCTTATTAATAATAATAATGAAGATGGCGGGCAGTTGGTATTTTCATCACGATTTGCGCCTATTGAATTAAAATTAGAACTCCCTGACCTACAATCTCGACTTACACAGGCTGTCAGTGTAAAAGTACCCAGTGGGCACTCCTATGCTGATCGGCATGCTTTATTGCATTCAGTCTTAGAACGTCGGGGTGTACATTTTGACCCACAAATAACGGAATATTTGCTATTACATGGCCCACATCAAACGAGTACACTACTTCAATCTGTTGAACAGCTAGAAAAGTTATTGAAGGGTGAGAAAACTAAATTATCTCACGCAACTTTAAGACAGATCTATGCATTGATTGATGAATATAGACAATAGTTTTTTTTACTGTTGTTGAGTGCGCGTAACACAAATAGATGAAGTTAATCGATTCATCGATAAAAATTCTTGAGAATTTTTATCGCGTGTGACAAAGTACGCAAAAAGGACTGATAGCAAAGCGTAATGCTGGCTAATAAGAAATAATTAAAAGAAATCAAGGAGACTATAATGCTCAAACGGGGCATAGGCTTAGGATTATTATGTATTACCGGTCAAGCATTTAGTGCAAATATTACTGTGACAACGACAGATGATATTTTAAAAGCTGATGATCAGTGTTCATTAAGAGAAGCAGTCGAATATGTCAATCAGGGAATGCCTGAGGCTGGCTATAATGGTTGTGGTGGTGGTAAAGAGGTTACTGCAAATATCATATTACAAGGGAATAAAGAGTATTCACTGAATAGCCAAATCAGGATACTCAAAGATGTGACGTTTGGTTCGACTTATGAAAGCAACGTAAATAATACACAAACGCTTATAGGTAAAAACAATGCCATTATTAAAATGGTTGGAAAAGAACGTTTATTTCAGATTGAAAAAATCATAGATTCGGCAGTAGAGACACCACCTGCAATGCTCAAAGTTTCATTTAATGAAATTACCTTAAAAGGGTGTAATGAAGCGGTATGTGCTGATCAAGGTGGTTTAATCTATAACAAAGAGTCTTTAGGTATAAGTAATAGCCAGCTTTTAAATGGTCATGCAAGACAAGGTGGCGCAATTTACAATGCGGGTGTGTATGTTGCGAATACTTCATTAAGTTCTGTTTCTATAAACAAGACCTTAATGAAAGGTAATACAGCAGTAGAAGGAGGTGTTGTTTATACCGAACTACCAACATTTGTTATTACACAGTCATTAATTCGAGATAATGAAGTTACAAATTCAGCAAGTTCAAATTTTGAAACAAAAAATCAATTTTCAGAAGAGGCTTTAAAAACAATTGGCTCCTCAATTCCTTTTGGAATTATGAATAGTACGATCTTTAGCAATAAAGGCTATGTAGTCAAGATTTACGATGCCATGCAAATCAACAATGTCACCATGATTCTCAATACTATGGGACTTATTGTAAACGCGCCCCAAAAGAAAGGTTATGTTGCAAATAGTATTATTGCTAAAAATGGTACACAAGATTGTACGATTGTGGCTGGCGGAGAAGCGGAACAGATCAGTAATAACCTCTATTCATCGGGCTGTAGTGGTTTTAAATCTACAGCATTAGGCAATGTACAACTAATTGCTGGGAATACCACGGAAGGCAAGTGTGACTATAGTACCGATGGAATTTTATGTCCATTTACAGAGGCACCTACTGTAGCTTTAGGTTATTTTTTACCAAGAATTTTAGCAAGTTATAATTCAGCTGAAGATTCACTGATTATTAACCATGGTCCAGAAGTACAAGATAAAATATTGGCATGTTCATCAGTTGATCAGCGTGGTAAAAATCGAGATGTTAATTCACAATTATGTGATCGTGGTGCGATTGAATTGGTGATTAACACCACAGATGTTACAACTGTGGGGCAAGATATTTTATATGGTGAAACAGCTAAGTTTTCAATCGCAGATCAATTACAAGATGGTGAGTTGGTTAGTGTTGAAAAGTGTAAGCAGATTTTTAATCGAGAGTTGGATGACAATGGTAAGCCTTGGCAAATTGGCTGTTTAAAAGTCATCCAAACAAATACCCCATCTAAAGGAACAATGTCGATAAACCAGGCTGGTGATATTGTGTATACCCCAAATAGTCGTTGGCAAGGTTCAGATGAATTTAAAATCAATGTGGTGACCTCAACCACAAGTTTTAATAAATCAGATAATCCTTATATTACGATCCCCGCACGAATTGTACAAAGAAAGCCAGATGATTTTAAGAACTCTAAAGTAAAGACTTCAGGTGGAAGTTTAGGGTTTCTTTCAATCATTGGACTGATCGGTTTAGCAGGCTATCGACGGATAAAATATAAGTAAAGGATCGGATATGAAAAATTATAAAAAGGGATTTCTAACACTTGTTATTTTGTCGACCATGTCTCTGATGGCGGCAGAAGATAAAACAATTTATGTGACTACCTTTGAAGATGAGGATGGAACAAATCCTGACAAGTGTTCAATCAGAGAAGCCTTACGAGCTGCTGCTACACATAAAGCTTATGGTGGTTGCAGTGCAGGACAAGTTTATTCGACAGTGCCCAATGTAATTCAATTAGAAGCGGGTGAATATAAGCTGACGAAAGAGTTAAGACCTAATTCAGATATTTCCATTGTTGGTAAAGAACCTGGTGATTATAGTCGGCCAGATGTATTAACTAATAATTTCCCTGCTTCAACGCCATTAAAAACTACAATTTCAGGCCAAGGGACCTCGCGTATTTTCAATACCATTTATGAAAATAAGCCAAGTTTAACGCTGAAAGATGTGATTTTAAAAGATGGCTCTAGCTTGAATGACACCAATAGCAGCGTGGGCGGAGCGATTTATGCAGGCGGTGCAACAACCTTAACCAATGTAACAATTATCAATTCAAATGCGAAAACTGGTGGTGCAATTTATCTAAATGATGCTTCAAGTTCACTTACAGTCAACTATGGCGTGTTTGACGCAAATAAAGCTGATCAAGGTAGTGTACTTGGAATGACATGCTCTGATAATTTGGTTTTTACAACACGAAGTATCGCAGTGAATGGCACAACTTTCATTAATAATGGATCTGCAAATAGCTTAAGTATGTTTAGTTTTTGTGGACAGCCTTCTGTGACATTTACTGCAAATACATTGACAAAGAATACTGCAAGTATGAGTCAAGGGAGCATCATTCAATTTAGCCAATTAACACCACAAGGAAAGGTTAATTTTAGTGATAGTTCTTCTTTATCACTGCTCAGCAATACTATTGTAAAGAATGATGCTTGGGCAACACTATTATATGGATACAATGGTTTAAAAACTTTAAGCAATAATATACTGGCTTATAATAATGGGAAATCTTGTCGTTATGCAGATGGTGATGTCAGTAAAGTTGAAGGCTCAGGTGTAGTGCTGGGCTATAATGCTTTAAAGCTTACTGCTGGTAATGATCAGTGTGAAGTTGCAGAGGCAGTGACTAAAGAGGGTAAAGACCATTCATTTGATGTGAGTAATATTGAGTTCTCATCTATTTTAAATGACTTAGAGCAACCGAGTGAATCCACTGGTTTTATGCCGATGTATTTCCCTAAAAACTTAGGCACAGATAAAGATTTAGTTGATATTGGTTATACTGGGTGTAGTGGATCTGATCAGCGAGGTGTCACCCGAGTGGTTGCGGAAAACTCGAATGGTCAAAATGATGTAGCGAACTCATGTGATATCGGTTCTACAGAGGTTTTACGTCTTACAGCAAATAACTTAAGCTCGACCAATGCATCAGTGGTTGCTGCACTTAGCAATTATCAGAACATATTGGATAATTATAATAAGTTGATTGCTGACCCAGCAACCAACCAAGACTTTATTCCTTTTTATAAATTTCAATCAGAGTTATATAGTAATCTAATAAAATACACCAAATCAGATCAGAAATATCGCACCATCTTTGTTGACCCTTTTGCTGCCAATCTGCCAGCAGAAATCATTACTAAAGGGCAGGATGGTAAAGATATTAGGGTTGTAAAACATCTAAGCGTTGACAATTATGATGTGATTGTTAAGCCACTTGGTGTGGGTTTATTGAATAGCGATAAGGTCTTTGCGGGTAAGGAAGATCCAAACTTTAAGTGTGAATGGAATGCCAACTTAAAAAGAATTATGTTATGGCGTATAGACGACAGCATAACCCCATCAGGTGATAATGAATTCTGTAGTTATCAACTACAGTTAAAATCTGAACCAAATATTACATCTTCAGCTTATGTGATTGGAACCTTTGCTAACATTGCACCCATCGTAGAGGATAGTAGTTTTAAAGTTGAATATGGTTCAACTAAAGCAATTGATGTAGATTTACTCCAATATGCCAATGATGATGGTGATGGTAATGCAGCAGCTTTAACTGCAAAACCCAATAAACCAAAATTTTATATCAATGCAGATGGTGTTGAATTACCTATCCGAATAGGTACAAATATTGACCCAATAGTTATTACTGCAGATCGTAGTGGTCCTTGCCCAGGTGTTGATAGTAAATATACCTGCTATGGTGGCAAAGTTCATATCCAACTCAGAAACACACTGGACCCATTTAGCTACAAATTTACCTACTATGTGTATGATGCAGATGGTGTAATTTCCAATACTGCGACGGTAAAATTAGAAAACTCAGGTACAGCGCCCGGAAGTACGCGTACAAGTGGTGGTGGTGCATTGGGTTGGCTCAGTCTTCTTGGACTGTTAGGGTTGACAGGATATCGCCGCTATCAAACAAATAGACAACCAAAGCAATAATAGGCAAATAAATAAACTGGCAAATTAATGAATTTTACAACTTAGTGTGTACAAAAAAACCAGTTTTTAGAAACTGGTTTTTTTGTATCTGTATGTTTTTTGCTATTTATATAGGCTTTCTTCATAATTTGTATTATAAGTTTTAAATAGGAAGGGTTTGTTAATTGATTTCCCTTAAATCATTGAAAAGTTATTCATTTTGAACTGATATGAAACAATTTACTGTACTTACACCCCTTGAAAAGATCCCATGTAGTTCTGATGAATTACTTTCGATTAAAAGAAATGATTTGGTTCCATTACTCGACAATCAAACACGACTGAATTTATATGCTGATCAGTTAATTCAAGCACAATCGGTTCTGTTAAAAGCTATTGATCCAAGTTTAACGCAAAAACTGAGTCAAATTATTGCACAAATCATTCATCAATTATCTACATCCAAAAAAAAACTCAATCAACGTAAATTTAATGCTATACAAAAATGGTTAGGTTTAGATTTAGAGTTTAGCGTTGGACAAGTCAAATATTTACATGAATTAGAAAGTTTAATTGATGAAGCAAAGCATTTGAGTCAAAGATTACAAGTGGAAATTCAAAAGTCGGAAGCAAGATTTCAACAAGCCAATGGCTTAAGAGAGCAAATGGCGAAATATATTCGCGCCGCTCAGGAATTTTTACATGAATATCCTGATTTTATACACCATCGCCATCCTTTAGATAATTTTTCTGATCGGCTGTCTAAAAAAGTCAACACGTTACAAACGCTACAATCCAGTAATGATATTGCGTTAGCACAAATGCAGTTAACACAACAGCTTTCCTTGAGCTTACTTGATCGATTTAATGAAGCCCAAAATGTTCTGATTCCTGCATGGCAGTATCATGTAAAACAGAGCAGTACCCAGAATTCTTTTACAATGACGGAAGAACTTGATAAAAGTCGTGATAAATTAATTCAATCATTAAAGAAATCATTAGAAAATAAATAGGATACATGTATGAGCGATTCGAATTATCAAGCATTAAGCGCACAATCCAATACGCCATTGGAATTACAAAAGTTTGAACAATTGAATTTGAAAGAAATAGGTTTAAATACTGAAGATTTTAATGAGGTTGTAAATGCGCATAAAGACTTGGCCAATATTAATCATGCTTCCGTTGCTGAATACGGTAAAAATATTGCGACCAAAACATCTTCATATACTGATGAATTACTCAACTTAGTCAAAAATAAAGACTTAGATGTCACTGGGCAAAAATTAAATGAAGTCGTTCAAGTTGCTCAGCAATTAAATACATCGAGTATTTTAAATCAATCAAAAAATTCAGGATTTATTGGAAGCATACTCAGTAAGTTTAAAGGTGCTAAACAAAGTTTCGATCAACATTTTAATACCACCAAAGAGCAAATAGATTCATTGGTCAAAGAAATTGAAACATCACAAACAGGTTTAAAAGCACGGGTAGAAACATTAGATCGTATGTTTAATGGTGTTCAAGAGGAATATCGACAGCTGGGTGTTTATATTGCCGCAGGTCGAATTAAGCAAGTAGAAGTGCAGCAAGAAATTGCGACTTTATCTCAGCAAGAGCAAGATCCTAAAATCAATCAGCATGTTTATGACCTTAACCATTTAGCCAACAATCTAGAAAAGCGGGTGAGTGATTTACAAGTCTTGCAACAATCTGCAATGCAAACCTTACCGATGATTCGTATTATTCAATCCAATAATATGATGTTGGTCGATAAATTTTATGCCATAAAAAATATTACTTTACCTGCATGGAAAAACCAGATCAGCTTAGCGATTTCTTTAAATGAACAACGAAATAGTGTGCAGCTTGCCAACACGATTGATGATGCAACCAATGAGCTATTAAAACGCAATGCAGATTTACTTCATCAAAATTCTGTGGATACTGCCAAAGCCAATCAACGTTCAGTGATTGATATTGAAACGCTTGAACATGTTCAAAATACCCTGATTAAAACTGTAAATGATGTTATTCAAATTCAGAAAGAGGGTATGCAAAAACGTGAAGAGGCTTCGACTCGGATTAAAGCGCTTCAATCGAATTTGCAACAGTTGGTATTAGATACCAGTACGCATCAATCCTAAGCCAAATTTTAAATCTTGGCACAATCTCATCTAAAGGTGTAAAGGTTGACTGAAAAAACGCAATATCCTGTAGATATTCAACAGATCGAACACGGACTAAAAATACTTCAGCATCGAAAACGGAATTTGATGGTTTCTGCTGTGGTTTTATCCTCTGTCGGTATCGCAAGTTTTGTTTCTGTTTTTTTTCAACAGGAATTGGTTTTTAACTTGTTCGGTGTGGCACAACAGGTTCATCAGTTACATTTGCCATATATTCTAGATCAGCAATTAAGAGAATATATCCATCAACCAGACTATCTTATGAATGCATTGTCATGGTTTGGTTGGCTGATCTTAAAATTAATTGTATCTTTTATTGGTGCATTTATTATTGTTGGTATATTAAGAAAAATTCGCTTTTTTAAGGTGCGCTTGCAATCTTTTATCCTTAAATTTGTTGCATGGCTTTTATCCTTGATTGTGCTATGGTCTGGTTTGACTTATGTGCAATATGATCTAAAAGATGATGAAGATAAAGAGTTAAAATCATTTATAAAGTATGATCAAAACATTCAGCAAAGCGACATTTATCAATATCTGCAAAGATCGGATGCGCCTGATACAGTACAAAGCTATTTATTGGCACAAACCGCCTTGATGCATAAACCTATTGATAAGGTTGTGGCTACGGTTTACGCAGAAAAATTAATTAAAGCTGAGCAATTTGATTCCCGCTTTTTAGAATACGGCTTTAAACCGGAGCAATTATGGACAATTCAATATCAGGTATTTAATCGAGCGCTTTCCCCGATTGCGCAAGGTGTTGAAGCGCAAGTGAATCGTGCAAGCTTCTGGTCGAACATTGTTGAAAAGGTTTTATGGGGAATTTCAGCACTCAGTTTATTTTTTAGCTTGATGATTTATTGGGTGGCAAGTCGAATTGCGAAACGTTTACATCGAATTGGCCATCGCATCGGTTAATGTAAGCCACAAAGCTTATGCTTTGTAAAAATCTTGATAAAAAGCACTTTTGCTGATCACAAAAGTGCTTTTTATTGTTCGAAAATTAAATCTCGTTGTACTAAGCGACATCTTTCGCTCTGTTGGTAATCAGGTCTTTCAGTTCTAAGGTGTCAAAGGTTTTATCCCAGATTTCACCATCTACAATATAGTAGGGAGTAGGATGTTTACCGAAACCTTGTACATACTGGGTGATCTCAGTTTGTTTGTCTGCGATTTCCTTATGTTGAATAGAACGTAGAACTTTCGTGCCATCCAAGCCCATACCTTCAATGATTTGTTTCAGAACTTCAGGGTTGGCAATGTCTTTACCATGGGCGAATATGGCGTGGAATAAAGCCTGCGTTAATGCGAATTGGTCAAAGATATTGTCTAAAGCCAATATCGCCTGATGGGCTAAACGGCTATTGGGCATACGCTTCATATGCTCAATATCCACGGTTAAATCTTGACTATAAGCAGCAAATTTTGCCATATCAAGTTTACGATTGGCTTCTTTGGTTCCATATCTTTCAGTCAGGTATTGATAAACATCTAAGCCTTGTTCTGGAATTTCGGGTAAAACTTGCACAGGTAATAATTCGATTTTTTTCGCCATCGGTTGATTCCAATGTTGTTTGAGTTTTTCAAACGCCACATAACTCATTGGATAGACGATATCGAATACGAACTCTATTTTCATTGTTTTACCTCTTCACTTATTTATACAGGAATTGTGAATAAGTACACCTTGTTGTACTTAATTGGAGAAACCACAACATAAATTTAGCTTAAAACTTTGTGGCTTAGCTGCGCATGATTTTTTGTAGAGAGATGGTCGAAGAAAATATTATTTTTGTTGAAAATTAATCTAATTTTAAGTTTCGAGGAAGTCGGTGATGTCTATTGATTTTCTTGCCAATGCCCATATATACCAGCATTAGAGAATTTAAATTTGAAAATAGGGGGATATGCTGATGAGAAGGTGGCTGATTTTTGTTAAACTAAAAAACCGATTGATTTAATAAAAACAAACTGTTTTATCTATTTTTTAAATAGACGTAATATACATTCAACGAAAGAAATTTACTCCCTTGGAGATTGTTAGCATGTTAGATACAAATACTTCTGCTCAATTAAAAACCTTGTTAGAGCGCCTTGAAAGCCCAATTGAAATTGTTGCTTCTTTAAATGGTTCTGATAAGTCAGACAAAATTAAAGAATTGGTGACCGAAATTGCTGCACTGTCAGATCAAGTGACTGCCCGTTACGATGGTCAGAATGATCGTAAACCGAGCTTTGGTATTGCAAAAGTAGGTGAACAACCTCGTGTATTCTTTGCTGGTTTACCGATGGGGCATGAGTTTACCTCATTAATTTTAGCTTTATTACAAGTATCAGGTTATGCGCCAAAAGTTTCTGATGAAATCTTGTCTCAAGTCAAAGGTTTAAATTTGACTGCGAATTTTGATGTATTCGTTTCTTTAAGTTGCCATAACTGTCCAGATGTTGTTCAAGCACTTAACTTGATTGCAATTAATAATCCTGGTACTACGGCAACCATGATTGATGGTGCATTCTTCCAAGATGAAGTTGAAGAGCGCAAAATCTTGGCTGTACCTATGGTTTTCCAAAATGGTGAACATATTGGTCAAGGTCGTATGACTTTGGAAGAAATCGTTGCGAAATTGGACAGTGGTGCTGCGGCTAAAGATGCTGAAAAGCTGAATGCTAAAGAAGCGTTTGATGTATTGGTGATTGGTGGTGGACCTGCTGGTGCAACATCTGCGGTATATGCTGCACGTAAAGGGATTCGGACAGGTATTGTTTCTGAGCGTTTCGGTGGTCAGGTCATGGACACCATGGATATTGAAAACTTTATCTCAGTACAAAAAACACAAGGCCCTAAGTTTGGTTCAGATATGGAAGCACATGTTCGGGAGTACGGTGTGGACATTATGAATTTACAAAAAGTGAAAAACATTGTTGGTGCTGATCAAACAACTAATGGTTTAGTTGAAGTTGAATTGGAAAATGGTGCAAAACTTGAATCAAAAACGGTCATCTTATCTACAGGTGCACGTTGGAGAGAGATGAATGTACCTGGTGAGAAAGAGTACAAAACACGTGGTGTTGCGTATTGCCCACACTGTGATGGTCCATTATTTAAAGGCAAGAAGGTTGCCGTGATTGGTGGGGGTAACTCAGGTGTAGAGGCCGCAATTGATCTTGCTGGTATTGTTGAACATGTCACATTGATCGAGTTTGATACTCAACTTCGGGCTGACCAAGTGCTTCAAGATAAATTGAATAGTTTGCCAAATACCACTGTGATTTTGAATGCACTATCTACAGAAGTGATTGGTGATGGTTCGATTGTGACAGGGTTGAAGTATAAAGACCGTGCAACAGATGAATTACATACCATTGAACTTGCGGGAATCTTTGTACAAATTGGTTTATTGCCAAACACAGATTTCTTAAAAGCAACTGCTGTAGAGCTTTCAAACCGGAATGAAATTGTGGTAAATGATCGTAATGAAACCAATGTAAAAGGCGTATTTGCTGCGGGTGACTGTACAACAGTACCTTATAAACAAATCATAATTGCAGCTGGTGAGGGTGCAAAAGCGTCTTTATCTGCATTCGATTACATCATTCGTTCAGGTCAATAATCTTTCAATGATTACACGTTGAAAAGCAAGCCAAAGTGCCGTAATGACAACTTTGGCTTGCCTTAACATTTATCCCATATTTTACCCTTAATAGGAATTGAGTTGCTAACAGCTCAATTCCTTTTTTTGTGTTGAAGGTTGAATACTATTGAATAGAGCTTGCAAAAATAAGCTTTGTTAATGTTGTAAATCTTGAACAAGCGCAATGGTTTTTCGTTCTGCGGCTTGGATCGATTGCGCTAACAACTCGCCACCAAATTCCTGATACTCAATTGCGATTTCATGAAATTTTTCGATACCTATAAAATTGAATGCTGTTTTTATTGCAGGTTCAGCATGATTGGGAAATGGCGCATCAGCTGAATCAAAGTCATGCCCACCACGGGCAGAAAGGATAATCATAGTTTTTTGATGATCCAAAAGCCCTGAGTACGGTTGCTCTTTGCTAAGATCAAATGAGTAGGTTTTATTCATTCTCACGATGTGATCAATATAGGCTTTTAGATGAGCAGGTGTCCCAAAGTTATACATCGGTACGCCAAGCACAATAATATCTGCCCAATATAATTCTTCGATAAACTCATTACTCAGTTGTAGGCGTTGTTGTGCCTTTTCTTCAGATTCTGCATAGCCAAATTCAGAAATGATCCACTCTTCATCAATATAAGGGGGTGGATTTCGACCTAAATCACGATGTTTAACTTGTACAGATGAATCAATTTCATTCCATTGATCAATAAATAATTCGGTTAAGCGTCGGCTTAAAGAACCATGTGGGTGCGTACCTGAGATACCTGTTCTTAAACTAGTATCTATTTTTAGTATATTTGCCATGATTGTTACTCAATTTGTTGTTTGTTCAAATTGATTTTTATCGAATATGAAAAAAACAACAAACGATAAAAATACATGTTATAACTGAATCCAATTCATTTATATTTTGCGCGGTGATCTTCTGTGATTTTGCATAATTCCTTGGAGCAATTGTTGGCTTTTCAGCATGTCGCTGAACAACTCAGCTTTAAAAAAGCAGCAGACCAATTGTTTTTAACACCTACCGCCTTAAGTCATCGTATTAAGAAGCTGGAACAGCAATTGAATATTCAATTATTCGAACGACGTACACGCTCGATCAGCCTAACGCCAGAAGGAGAGTATTTACTTAAGCATGTGCAATCAGGTTTTGTGCAGATTCAAACGGCTTTGTTTCAACTTGAGCAAAATAAACAAAGATTATTGACCATTACCACAACACCATCCTTTGCAAGTGAGTGGATTATTCCTTATTTGCCAGAGTTACAAAGTCGCTTTCCCAATATTATGTTTCGGGTACATGCAAGTTATGACCTCGTTAATATGACTTCAGGTCTCTATGATTTGGCGATTCGGTATGGTTCAGGGGGCTATCAAGATGTTGATGCGGAATTATTAGCAGTTGATGAATATGTTGCAGTCGGGCATCCTTCTTTGGATATTGCAACTATGAACTGGACGACTGTGCCATTGATTCACTTTACCTGGGGAGACGAATACTGTCCAAATCGAGTCAATTGGCAGAAATGGTTTGAAAAACAAGGCTTACATATTCAAGCAGGGCAAGCGCAGGTATTTTATACACAAGAAAGTCATGCAATTCAGGCTGTATTGTCTGGACAGGGTATTGCATTATTAAGCCGCATTTCAATTGCCAATGATTTACAACAAGGGCGGCTGAAAATTGTATCTCCATGTGTTGAAACTGCATGGAATTACTATTTTTTAACTTTGCCAGATGCTGATTTTATTGTAAATGAAGTCAAACAGTGGTGTAAGGAGAAGTTTTCGCAAAATTTTGCCCATGAATGAAGATCTATGAGTTTTTTCGTCGCTTAGCTTTTTGCTTATATTACCTATCTTGAAATTAAAATTTAAATCAAACATGATTTTTTCAATAAGAAAAAAGCCAAAGTGTTCCCCAAATACACCTTGGCTTTTCCCTAATATTGTTGTTTTCCCCTTTTTATGAGCTGTGTTGCCATACAGCTCAGCTCCATTTTCTTTATTGTTATTGTTATTTGGACCAATGCGTTAACTAAGCAAAATACGTTCCAAGATTAGAATTGGTGTCGGATTTTGTCTTAGCCAAACAAACTTAGATAATGAAAGCGATTTAATAATTGCGCTTTGCTTTCTATATGTTGTGGATTTTGAACAATACATTCAATCGGACAGACATCCACACAGGTTTGATGTTCATAAAACCCGACACATTCAGTACAACGCTGTGTATCAATTTCATAGAACTTTTCTCCCTCAAAAATTGCCTGATTGGGGCATTCTGGTACACACATATCACAATTGATGCACTGGTCTGTAATCATTAAAGCCATTTCGATATCCTAAACTGCTTGGTAAGCCAATGATGATGCTGAAATATCAGTAGTCGAATTTGGTAAGTTTCTAATTAATAAGGAATATTTCATATCAATATCAGCCGGAATTGGAATTTCTACAATATATCCTGAGCCTTTTGCCTCTATGATCGGTTGTCTGTTTTTATCTAAAATTTCATAAAGAATAAATGTGATGTTGCCAGATGTGGTCATGAGTTCCATAGAGTCACCCACAACAAAACGATTCTTTACCTCAATTTTGATGTAATCATCATTGCGTTCAAGTACTTCACCAACAAATTGTTGATGGTCAAACTGAGAAGAGCCAGTTGCATAGTTTTGATATTCGGTATGGACATGGCGACGTAAGAAACCTTCGGTATAACCTCGATTGGCTAAACCTTCGAGTTGTGACATTAACGCCCGATCAAAAGGTTTTCCCTGTAGAGCATCATCAATCGCTTTGCGATAAATTTGTGCTGTTCTAGCGCAATAAAAGTAAGATTTGGTGCGTCCTTCGATTTTTAAGGAATTAATGCCCATCTTGGTTAAACGATCTACGTGCTGAACTGCACGTAAGTCTTTAGAGTTCATAAAGTAAGTGCCATGTTGGTCTTCTTCAGCAGCAAACATGTCTTCTTTATGACGTTGTAATAAAACCGGTTCGCCAAATTGATGTTGTTGTATGGCGTGTTGCTCGTCGGCATCTTTATTGTTGCAACAGTCTGATGCTGTCTCCAGTTGTTGGACTGGAATGACATCCCCAAATGCATCTTCTGTTGCTTCGTGAATATTGTATTCCCAGCGACATGCATTGGTGCAAGCGCCTTGATTTGCATCACGTTTATTCATATAGCCTGAAAGTAAGCAACGACCGGAATAAGCCATACAGAGTGCACCGTGTACGAAAACTTCGATTTCCATATCGGGTACATTCTGTTTAATTTCTTCAATTTCCTCGATAGATAACTCACGTGACAAAATGACACGAGTGAGTCCCATATTTTTCCAAAATTTTACGGTTGCCCAATTGACCGCATTTGCCTGTACAGAGAGATGGATGGATATTTGTGGGAAGTTTTCTCGAACCAGCATGATCAAGCCAGGATCTGACATGATCAGTGCATCAGGTTGCATGGCGACCACAGGTTCAAGATCGCGAATAAAATTTTTTAATTTAGCATTATGCGGTTGAATATTCACCACTACATAAAATTTTTTGCCTAAGGCATGCGCTTCAGCAATACCCACTTTTAAATGATCATGATCAAACTCATTATTACGAACTCGTAAGCTATAGCGAGGTTGACCTGCATACACCGCATCGGCACCGTAAGCAAATGCATAACGCATATTCTTCAATGATCCTGCTGGTGATAAGAGTTCAGTAATATGTGAGATGCTCATATAAATTTAAAAGGCATACTAAAAATATGGTTTTATTGTAAGGGTTTAAAAATAAGATTCAACCTAGTAAAACACTCAGGATTAATCGGGTTAATTTGTATTAAAATATATATTATTCAATATCTTATGTTTAATTAATTGGGTTTTTTGAAAAACCCTAAAAAATTATTTAAGCCTTTTTAATTGCTGATCGATAATAATTTCGCCATCTTCTTTACTAAAAGAAGTACGCTGTGGTGTAGATAAGAGATCTAAAACCAATTCAGAGGGTCGACATAAACGAACACCCAATTCAGTCACCACAAAAGGGCGGTTGATTAAAATCGGGTATTGCAACATAAAATTAATCAGTTGATCGTCAGTCCACTCTGCTTGATCTAGTTTTAAAGTTTTATAAACATCAACATTTTTACGCAGTGCATCTCGTACCGACAAAGCAGATTGCTGAATTAAATCGATGAGCTGAGTTTTGTTAGGTGGATACTGTAAATATTCGATCACTTCAGGTTCGATACCTGCATTTCGAATGAGTGCAAGGGTATTGCGTGAAGTCCCACAGGCAGGATTATGATAAATCTTAATTTGAGATGACATCGATCGACTCTCTGTTAAAAAGCAATATTGCATTTATATATGGATATGCGTATATTCGCAATAGTGAATATACTAAACCATAAAATTGAGTAATTGTGATGGATCAACCCGATTTCTTTAAGTGTTTATCAGATCCAACTCGTTTGGATATTTTAAAAATTGTCTTGGCACAGGGGAATGTTTGTGTTTGTGAAATCACCGAAGCCTTAAATTTAAGCCAGCCAAAAATTTCTAGACACTTGGCCTTGTTGAGGAATTTGTCCATTTTACTTGATCAACGTAAAGGCCAATGGGTGTATTACCGTTTAAATCCTGAATTACCAGAATGGGCCAATGCTGTATTAAACATAATTGCAGCGCAAACTGCGAATTCAGTTATGGGGCATTCAGACTCGATCCAAATCAACAGCTGTTGTGAGTAAGCTGTAATGAATTCAAATCAGCCAACTTCGCGGCTTTCTTTCTTAGATCGCAATTTAACTTTATGGATCTTTATTGCGATGGGATTGGGGATCTGCATCAGCGTATATTTCCCTCAGGCAGCTGTAGCTTTAAATCATTTAAGTCTTGATTCAGTCAATATACCCATTGCGATAGGTTTAATTTTGATGATGTATCCGCCACTTGCCAAAGTGGATTATGCGACCTTAGCTGAAGTCTTCAAAGACAAACGAACGCTGACTTTGTCTTTGCTACAAAATTGGTTAATCGCGCCGTGCCTGATGTTTGCTTTAGCCATCATGTTTTTACATGCTTATCCTGAATATATGACGGGTTTAATTCTTATTGGTTTAGCGCGTTGTATTGCGATGGTCTTGGTATGGAATAACTTAGCAGGTGGTGACAATCAATATGTCGCAGCTTTAGTCGCTTTTAATAGTATTTTCCAAATTGTCTTTTTTAGTACTTATGCTTGGTTGTTTTTAACAGTTCTACCACCGTATTTTGGCGTAGCAGGAAAAGTTATTGATGTTAGCTTTTGGACGATTACACATGCGGTTTTAATCTATTTAGGTATCCCATTTTTTTTGGGTTTTCTAAGTCGGATCATTCTAGTCAAGCGCAAAGGATTAGAATGGTATCAACAAACGTTTATCGCTAATGTCAGTCCGCTGAGTTTATTGGCATTGTTATTTACCATTGTGGCGATGTTTAGTTTAAAAGGGGCGGATGTAGTTAGCTTACCATTAGAAGTCGTGCGAATTGCCATTCCATTATCCCTGTATTTTGTGGTGATGTTTTTCCTGAGCTTTTTTATGAGCAAGTGGATGGGCAATGATTATCCTAAAACCACAGCGATTTCTTTTACTGCAGCAGGAAATAACTTTGAATTGGCGCTTGCTGTCGCGATTGCAACATTTGGATTGGCTTCACCTGTCGCATTTACCACGATTATTGGTCCTTTGGTTGAAGTTCCCATATTGATTGCCTTGGTCAGTGTATCGCTATGGCTGCGTAAAACTGTTTTTAGATAAATGTATTGGCGCAATCAGTAACAGAAATAGTCGAAAGACTTATTTAACACAATGTAAAGTCAAACTGTCAAAAAATTAGGTACAAGAATATTATTTTTATTAATAAATATTTTTAGTTAAATCAATTGTATGGGGGGTTAGGTTTTAAAGCTTGCAATGCCGCACCATTTATTCAAAATTTAAATAACTTTGCGAAGACAATGTCTCCCTTTTCTTAGGGGATGACAAACCTTGCGCTGCAAACAAAGCCTTGCTTTGTGTTTGCTCATGCTGAGCGAGAGGGACATCCTATATCCCCCCACTCAACGTCGATATCCATGTCGTCATGTGATAGCTGCACCTTGTATGATTTAAAAGGAAAAATGAGTTAATAACTAATGGTTTTTAAAAGTTCATTTAAAAATATACGCTTTATTGATGATCCATGATTTGATTTAAATCACTTATATGAATAATTGGTTGATTTAATTATAAATTATTCCGATGCTTCAAGTTTTTTGACAATCTGACAATGATCAATGGTGGTGTTCGAAGAGCAGGATTGACGTAATTCATGCAGTTGCGATTTAAAATGCTCTAATTCATGTATTCGAGTTTCTACATGTTGAATATGTTCTTCAATCAATTGGTCAATGATTTTACAGCCTTGTTCAGGGTGTTGAAGATGTTCTAAAAGTTGAGTAATTTCATGTAAGCTCATATCTAAAGAGCGGCAACGTTTAATAAAAATAAGCCGCTTTAATGTTTCATCATCATAATATTTATAATTATTATCTGCACGGTAACTCGATCTGATCAGATTTTTTTTTTCATAAAAACGTACAGTATCATTCGATAGCTGAGTTTTTTTAGCGAGATCACTAATTAAGTATTGCTGCATAGTTTATTTTCCTGAATCAACTTGACCTTGGACTAACTCCATAGTTTTAAATAGCAGTATAGCTGATTTTTTCATCATTATTGAAGCATGTACTGATTTTCTTTAACGTGCCAATTTGAGTGAGAAATTAGCAAATAAGCCCATTTATATTGAATCAAGGAGAAGTGTCATGGCGTGTACATGCAGTCATGAACCTGCACCACAGAAACCAAATAGCAAGTTTAGAACAGCTTTGTGGATTGCATTGTTTATAAATCTTGCCATGTTCTTTATTGAACTGATTGGTGGGGCATATGCACATTCTTCTGCACTTTGGGCAGATTCTCTGGATTTTTTTGGTGACTCGGTCAATTATGCTGTCTCTTTAGTGGTGTTAAGCGCAAGTTTATACTGGCGAGCAACTGTTGCATTGCTTAAAGGGGCAATCATGGCAATTTTTGGTTTTGTCGTGATCGGCAAAACAATTTATGCCTATACGAAAGGGATTGCGCCAGAAGCGATTACTATGGGGGCAATTGGTGTACTGGCTTTAATCGCCAATGTGATTTCAGCACTTGTGCTTTACACTTTTAGAGATGGAGATTCTAATATGCAGTCTGTTTGGCTGTGTAGCCGTAATGATGCGATTGGAAATGTCGCAGTAATCTTTGCAGCAATTGGAGTGTTTGGTACAGGAAGCATGTTGCCAGATATTATTGTAGCTGTGATTATGGCGACTTTAGGCCTAACAGGCGGTTATCAGGTGATTAAGAAAGCATTACAAGAGCGTAAACAAAATATGCCAACTCAACAAGTCCTACAATGACGCTTATCTAAATCACAATAAGGTATTTTTGATCTCAGCAATGGGATCAAAAAACCATCATGAAGCAAGTACTTAAATTTCAGCTATACGAATTGCCATTTTGCTCCAGAAATTATCCCAGAGTTGCAAATACTCAGACTGAACTTGCTTCAAATATTGTTGATTATTTTCATCATAACATTGTATGAGTAGGGTCCAAATGTCATCTTGATGGTTGTCATCATTGGCAAGGGTCGCGTCATTCTGATCAGCCAGCCCATGACAAGCATAATAACCTTCAATAAATTTACTGTTGTAAATGGACATGTTGTTGCGGAGTGCTTCACTAAACTTTATGACTTGCAATTCTGTACAAGCCAAAATGAGCAATAATTCTGTATAAGAATTGATATGTTGGTGAATAAATTGAGCCAATGCGAAAGCTTCTATTTCAGTCTGTTGCTGATCTAATGGATCTAATTCCAACTGCTGCATCAATTTTAAAAAATAAACCAGATGTGATTTGGATGCAGCGCTTTTTTCGAGTTGGTGTGTATTGAAACCCAGTTCATCAATTAAGTTAAGCGACAGTAAGTAGCGTGCATATATTTTTGCCGCAATCCTATTTTCTGGATGAATATTATTGTTTTTCTCAAGACTGACGGCTTGATAAATCACCATGCTTAGTGCATCTGTAAAATTTTTAACAATGGCGGTAAAATAATTAATATGAATAAATTTAATCTGTTCAAGCGTCAGTTGACTTTGATTCAACTGTACTAGTATTGGATGCTTGAATAGGACATGACAGTGTGTTTGTCGCTTTAAGTTTGCGATAGCTTGAGTATTTTGCTGCCATAATTCAGGTTGTAAGGAATTTTGAATGAAATGCAGCAACTCGAAACGAGTATGTTCAGATTGCGTGAAAGATAATATGCTCATATGCTGCATTAAAATTTTAATTTTGCCGTTTTTATAATAGTAAAAAACAATTTGTTTTGCTAGTATTTATACAGGTTTAATATTTTATATTTCATATACTTGCCTTTGTAGTCTTGATGTTTTTTTATAAAAACTCAGTATTCATATGAATTTAAGATATAATTCTTAGCATACACTTGAAGTAATTCGTATTTATGTGCTGTTCTTATAAGCTAATGCTTTAATTTTAATCTTAAATTTTTGTACATCAGGTAAAAACAAATGTCAAAAAAAGAGGACATCATTAATACAGCGTTGAATCTCTTTAATACATATAGTTATAATTCTATCGGTATAGACCGAATTATTAGTGAGTCTGGCGTTGCAAAAATGACTTTTTATAAATATTTTCCATCTAAAGCCAAATTGATTGAAGAATGTTTGGTCACGAGAAATCTCAATTTGCAAGAATCATTAGATGCTGCAATCGCTAAATGTGATCCACAAGATTATTTATCTCATATTAAAGCCATCTTCACATGGTACAACGCATGGTTTCATAGCGAAGATTTTAATGGTTGTATGTTCCAAAAAGCCGTAGAAGAAATTTCAAAAGTTTATCCGTCATCACTCCAACCTGCAACTGACTATAAAGAGTGGTTAAAAGGGCATTTGAGTAATGCGTTGCGTCATTTAGGTGTTAAACAAGATATTCAACTTGCTTCTTTCTTGTCGAGTCTTCTTGACGGAATGACGATTCAGGCGCAAATAGATCCTCAGCAAGTGTGTTTGGATGATTATTGGAGACGGGTAGAAACCCTGATTCAGATGGAATTGGCTTTAGCTCAACCGAGTTCAGTTTAACCTTTAAGTTTGTTGAAATCTTAGGTTGCAAGCGTAAGCAATATTGATTTGCGCTTGCTGATCTGTTTAATTTACTACTTAAACTTGAAAATAAAAAAGCGCGACCACTTGAAGTGAATCGCGCTTTGCTGATAAGTTTTTTATATACCTGATCATTTATTGTTATAACGATAAATCATCAGGTAAAGAGATGCTTCAAGCATCTTCTTATATTTATTCTTATACCCTCTGAATGCACATGTCATTCGTTTTTCTCAGCAAATTATACAGACTTGTCTGTTTAGTTGGATTATAAAGATTTTGTTGTTTTTTACAACAGAATCTTTGTGAATTTGTTTGTTTTTTTATCAATCGACTTAAAGGTTAAAAAAAATATCTAATTTTTGGTACTTTGCGTTTAATTTTATCGGCAATGATCTAGTTTAAAAATCAGTTATGGACCTTGTTGGTTAGGCTAGCAGACTCCTATTTATCTTTAAATGGCAGTGAGTTGTTATACACGAAGCGTGTGGTCAAGAATTTGAAAATTGAAATGAATAATTGTAAATAAATATTAGAGATAAAAATAAAAGACCTTGAAAAATGCCTATACTGTTGGGAATATCAATATTTAAGCATTAGTGATTCATTCTTCGGGGTAAAATTCTAGGATCATTGCTATTGAGGATTTGTTCAATTTTGCCATTAGGGCGCTGAAGAATCGTTTGATCATGCGTATAGACTTTGCCATTGCGAGCAACCGCATTTTGATCATTGGGCGGGGTAAATAACCAAGTTTCATTTTGTGTTAAAGGATGAACCAATAAATTGAATTCAGTATTTGCTGGATATTGAATATCGCCTAAGGTTAATTTTTCTGTCAGTGTGCCATTTTCAATTCCGATGAGTTGTTTATTTTGATCCAAGTAGACATTTGCCCATTGTAGGGAAACAGCTTTGTATTGGGTGAGAGGATTGTGAATCCGCCAGTAATCTGTAGAAACAAAGTTGTCTGGATATTTTTGATATTTAGAACGTTCAATATCTGCCTGTGCCACAAGTATAATATTTTCTAGCTGCGTATCTTGAGCAAGATTACAGTGCTCTAAACCAATGATGTTGCCAGCATCATCTAAATAGACTTGAATATAGCTCATCAGCTGACAATTCCAACCTTCGATCGTATCCTTACCTGTACCCATTAATGTGGTTGAACGATCATCAAAAAGTTCCAAATCAATACCACGAGGAATTTTCATGCTGTTAATTTGCAGCTTTCCAAATAATACGGGTTGGGGAAATTTGGCTTGTCTCAATGAGGTCAATTGATCGGGTGCAAATAATTCAAGTTCAGTCCCTTGTGGCATTTGAATGCCTAAAATTTTCTCAGGCGAACTTAATGTTTTATGTATGGAATGATGCTCTTTTTCAATCTCATTTTTTGTAAATAGAACAAGGAAATAAAGTATCAAGCTCAAAAAAACGCAGAGTACACTACAGACAAATAGAGACTGAATAAAAATATTGCCATGCCTAAGGGTATTTCTGAATTTTGAGCTAAATATTGATCCAATCGCAAATAGGCTAAAAATAATGGTCCCAAAGCCAGCGACAAAGAAAATCCAAAGATAGTTAAAAGAAAGTGGAATCATGCTATTGAGAATCGTATTTTTATATTTGCTAAGATTCAGGATATTGTATGCAATATCCTGAATTATTTTCAATCAATCAAAAATCTTATGAAGCGCTTGGAACGGTAACGTCACTACATCAAAAGCGACAGCAAAAGGGAATAACACCAGTTTATCTGCAGTTTTACTGCCAGCCTTTGAGTAATCTTTTACCTCTTGGGTGCTATAGATACTGACTTGATAGGGTTTACTCAGTGCTTTTAGTGATGAAATATTAGAAGCAGAAGGGTAAACCAGACCAGATAAGGTAATGTTAAAACAGAAACGTTGCGCTTTTAGACGTTGATCACTTGAGGTGGTGCATTCTTCTGCACCATTTTCAATAAAGAATGCACGATCTTGTTTAGTGACATCTTCAGAAAGTTTGACATATTTGAGTGGTAGGGTTCCTGAAAAATGCCCATCATTTTTTTCTGAATTGAAGGTCAGCGCTTTATCAATTTGAATAAATTTTGGATCAAGTCCTGTGATCACTTTGACAAATCGAGCACCACCCCTGGTGATGACATAACTATTTTTTTGCCCTGCAATGACAATGCTGTCAGAAGGTAGGGCCGAAATTGCTTGTGATGGTTTGCCAAATGCTAAAACCGTATCATTGACCAATACGGTTTGAACATTACGGGTACGAACACCATTGTCTTTCTTTAAAAGGGTTGAAGTTGCACAGCCGGTCATGGCAAATGCGGAAATAATACAAATGGACAATGTAGATTTATAATTTAATTTATTCATATTTTGCTCATTTAATCTTAAGGTATTGTTTATACCATTAAAAAAATAGGGTGTTAAGTTTTTAACTTACCAAAAAATAGACAATAATTTATTTTTTCAATGAATTAATCCACTTTCCCCACAATTGATTGGCAAAATGTATCTAAAGTTTTTGATTGTCTTGTAAATTGCCAATGAATTTAAAGCAATTGTACGATTTATTATTCTTTCTTTAGAATAATCGAATAAATCAGATAATTTTGATTGTAATTTCATTCCAAGATTCTTAGAATTGCCTGCTTGTTTGCGTGATCATTGGAACTGAACTTTGAGTAATTTTCTAACCGAACACCTGATCCATCGTGATGATGATTTTATGGTGATCCATAAGCCAGCAGGTATACTCACAGTTCCAGGAAAAACAGCAGATTTACAAGATTGTGTTATCAACAGATTATTAAAAATCGAGCCTAAGACTTTACTCATTCATCGTTTAGATCGTGATACCTCTGGCATTTTGGTATTTGGCTTGAGTAAATGGGGACAAAAAAGTATTTCTAGACAGTTTCAAGAACGTCAAACCTCTAAAACCTACCAAGCTGTTGTTGCTGGAACTTTACAGGGTGAAGGTACAGTAGATGTGCCTGTGATTTATGATCCAGAACACCCTCCATTACATATTGCAGCTCCAGAGCATAACAAGCCTGCATTAACGCATTGGAAAGCCATTCAACATTTTCAAATTCTAGGACAGGCGGTGACTCGTGTTGAGTTAACACCAGTTACTGGGCGGTCACATCAGTTACGTGTGCATATGCAATATTTAGGTCATCCAATTATTGGTGATACTTTATATGCCACTGTAGAGCAACAGCAACTTATGCCAAGACTTTGTTTACATGCACAACAATTGAGTTTTCATCATCCTAAAACAGAGGAGCTTGTACAATTTGATTGTCCAGTTCCGTTTTAGTTTAGATTTTTAAGTTGAAATTAAGTGGCTCAAAATTTAATGAGCTTTATGTCAAAAAGTATTGCGTAATGGGTATAAACTTTGTTCAAATATTCTCCTGATTTGAGCAACCATGTTTTAGCCCTAACATGAGATAAAGGTGGAAAAATTGCAACAATTTGCTATAGGTCAACGTTGGTTATCGGACACAGAAACTGAGTTAGGTTTAGGTGTACTGATTGATGTCGATGAACGTTCAATCAGTATTCTTTTTCCAAAAAGTGACGAAACTCGTGTCTATGCACGTAATAATGCACCATTATCTCGTATTGTTTTTAATATCAATGATGAAGTTCAAGACCAAGAAGGCATCAAGTGGATTGTTGAGTCTTTAGATGATCGCAGTGGAGTAATTCGTTACAATGTTATTCGTACATTGGACAGTGGCGAACAAGAGAAAAAAGCGCTAAACGAAACGCGTATTGGCGCACAAATCCAATTATCAAAGCCTTTAGAGCGTTTATTGGCAAGTCAAATTGACTATAAAGAATGGTATGACTTACGTATTGAAGCGATGCAAATGCAAGCCAATATGCAAACGTCACCATTACGTGGTTTGGTCGGTGCGCGTGTAGGATTGATTCCACACCAGTTGTATATTGCACATGAAGTGGGTAAACGATTTGCACCTCGTGTATTACTTGCTGATGAAGTTGGCTTAGGTAAAACAATCGAAGCGGGACTCATCATCCATCAACAACTTAAAACGGGTCGTTCTGAGCGAATTCTGATTCTTGTACCAGATTCATTACAATATCAATGGATGATTGAAATGCGTCGCCGTTTCAATTTGAATTTCTCATTGTTTGATCTTACTCGTACAGCTTCAATCAAAGAGCATGATCCTGAACTCAATCCATTCCTGACTGAACAATGTATCATTGCTTCAGTAGATTTGATGATTGACCATGATGATTTGCGTGAGCAAGCCATTGAAGCTGGTTTTGATCTGCTGGTGGTCGATGAAGCGCATCATTTGATGTGGAGTGAAGAGGAAGGCGGTAATGACCGTTATGACCTTGTTGAAGAGCTTGCTGAAAAAACTGAAGGTGTGCTACTTTTAACTGCAACACCTGAACAGTTAGGTGTAGAAAGCCATTTTGCCCGTTTACGTTTACTTGATCCACAACGTTTTAGTTCGCTTGATCGTTTCCTTGATGAAGAAGAGCAATATCATCACACTGCTAAAATTGCTGAAGTGTTGATGTCAGATTTGCCACTTGAAGCGGAACATTTGGCAGCAGTTGAAAAATTATTAGGTCATCCGATTGAAGATCAGCCTGAACATCGTTTCCGTGCAATTCATGAGCTTTTAGACCGTCATGGTACAGGTCGTATTTTGTTCCGTAATACCCGTGAAGCAATTCAAGGTTTCCCTGGACGTGATTGCCAACCAGCACCATTACCAGCACCAGAAAATTGGTCTAAAGATGGAAAATTACGCGAACAAATGTGGCCAGAAGAGCTGCAACTTGATGGCGCATGGATGGAAACAGACCCACGTGTTATGTGGTTGATGGAACGATTACGTTCTGATTTAAAACATAAAAAAGTATTGCTGATTGCACGTAGTGGTCCAGTTGTTGAAGCACTTGAAAATGCTTTACGCATCCACGCGGGTATCCGCACCGCAATGTTCCATGAAGGCATGAGCTTATTGGAACGTGACCAAGCAGCGGCTTATTTTGCTGAAGATTCTTATGGTGCACAGATTTTACTGTGTTCTGAAATTGGTTCAGAAGGGCGTAATTTCCAGTTTGCTTCTGACCTTGTGTTGTTTGATTTGCCTGCAAATCCAGATGTACTTGAACAGCGTATTGGTCGTTTAGACCGTATTGGTCAGGAAAATCGTATTCAGATTCATGTGCCTTATCTTGTAGGTACAGCGCAAGAGCGTATGTTCCGTTGGTATAATGAAGCGCTAAATATTTTCAGTAATATTTCGCCTACAGCACAAACCTTACAAGAAAACTTTATTGTCGATTTAAAAGATTGCTTATTGGATGATAAAGGGCAAGTTTTTGAAGAGCTTCTTGAAGCGGTCAATGTACAGCGTCAAGCACTTGAAGTTGAATTGCAAGATGGTCGTGACCGTTTATTGGAATACAACTCATGTCGTCCGATCGTGGCACAAGAAATTGTTACAGCGCTTGAAGACTATGATGACAATACTTTGTTGCCAATGTTTATGAAGCGGTTTATGGCATCAACCAACATTGACTTTGATGAGCAAAGTAATGGTACGGTGATTATTAAACCAACCGATCAAATGCAAGTGCAAGGCTTGGATATTGACGAAGAGGGTATGACTGCAACCTTCTATCGTGATCAGGCACAGATCCGTGAAGACGCGCAATATTTAACACTTGAACATCCGTTTACTGAAAGTGTGATGGAAATTATCCGTACCCAATCTTTTGGTAGTACCAATGTTGCGATTCTAAAAACCAATGCACTTAAACAAGGCACGATTTTGTTGGAAGTTTGGTTTAAAGTGGATGTGGTTGCGCCTAAAGCATTAAATTTACCTTCTAGCTTACCAACACAATTGATTCGAGTGTTATTGACTGAAACGGGCCAAGATATTACTGCCAAGCTTAATCCAGAAATTATTAAGCCGTATTTACATCATTTAGATAGCAATAGCTGTCGTCAAGTGGTGAAAGCACGTCGTGAAGTGATTGAAGAACGCTATGCACAAGCTTTAGATATTGCTAAAGGTGTTTTACCGCAGTTAAAAGAGCAAGCTAAAGAAATTTACGGTAGCAAATGGCAATATGAAATTGATCGTTTAAGCTACTTAAAGCAATTTAATCCAAGTATTCGTGCAGATGAAATTGAACGTTTACAGAAATTCCAGAAAGAAGGTTTAAGTCTATTGGAAGGTATTTCTGTGACGCCAGAAGCGATTCAGGTATTGGTTGTGGTTAAACCTTAATTTAGTGTAATTTTATCTAGATTCTAAAAGCTCCTTTGGGAGCTTTTTTGATGTATATGTTATGCATATTTAAATAATCAATTATTGGGTTATTTTTATTTTTTGATTTTAAATGTAAAAGTTATAACCATTTATAAAAACTAATTCCTATTATTGCACCATTTATATGGTCATATCTTGTATGAAGGGCTATAGACCATGCATCAATGTCACCACGCGATAGAAACGCCATGTATCATTGGATGAGATCTACTTTACAACAATAATCAATGAAGGATTTACAGGGAGTTTGTTGTATACATCGCAACCGTTTTTATGCTATTAAAATAGTGTACTTTGATCTCGATTTGTTCCTTAGAGATAAAGTTTACTCACCCATGTAATTTGATCATTTAGTATTGTGTATCTAAATAGACAAGTTCGAAAGCAACCGTCTATAGCCAAGATAAAAACTTAAAATAATGGAAGAAATGATATGGAAAACAAGGATTTTGTTGAGTTTCATGATACCCATGTGCACTATCTACTTCATTGGGAAAAGCAATTACCGCAAAAAGATGTGTTTGTACAACCATTGGCCAATGGCAATGTGGTGCATTACACATGGTCGGAAGTTGCACAACAAGTTCGCAGTATGGCGAGTTATTTACAGTCTTTAAACTTGCCTGAAAAGAGTGCGATCGCAATTTATGGTAAAAATAGTGCGCATTGGCTTATGGCAGATTTAGCGATCTGGATGTCAGGTCATATCTCAGTCCCACTCTATCCAACACTCAATGCGGAAGGTTCAGCTTATGTACTCAACCACAGTGAAGCAAAACTCTTATTTATTGGAAAATTGGACGGTAAAGCGGATAGCTGGAATGAGGTAAAAACAATCATTCCACAAGATTTAGCTTGTGTGCGTTTGGCATTATCACCTGAATTCGACGCACCGCAATGGAATGATATTGTGCAATCTGTTGCGCCACTAGAAAACCCAGTATTACCCAATAAAAATGATTTAGCGACCATCGTTTATACGTCTGGCAGTACTGGTGTACCTAAAGGGGTTATGCAAAGTTTTGCGACGCTTTTATCTGGCGCTCGTGAACTCAGATTGACTTATCAAGTGACAACATCTGATCGGGCCTTATCTTATTTACCACTTGCACATGTTGCTGAGCGTATTTTTATTCAATCTTCACTGATGGTTTGCGGTTTTACCGTGTATTTTGCAAATTCAATTGAAACCTTTGTCGAAGATTTGAATCGTGCCAAACCCACACTATTCTTTTCGGTACCACGCTTATGGACCAAGTTCTATTTGGGCGTTAATGAAAAAATACCGCTCCATATACAAAAGATTTTATTCAAAATACCTGTGTTGGGTAAATTGGTTAAAAAGAAATTACTTACCAAGCTCGGGCTAAATCATGTCCGTTATGCATTTACTGCTGCTGCACCATTACCTACAGATATTATTTTATGGTATCGAAATTTAGGTTTAGAGTTACTTGAAGTCTATGGTATGACTGAAAATTGTGGTTATTCGCATGTGACACGTGTGGGGCAGTTTGCCAGTGGTTATGTGGGGCATGCCCAACCTAAAGTGGAGTGTAAAATTGATGAAAATGGTGAAATTCTGGTAAAAAGCCCAGGAACTATGTTGGGCTATTATAAAAATCCTGAAAAAACTGCAGAAGATATGACCGAAGATGGATTTTTACGTACTGGGGATTTGGGCGAGATCGATGCAGAAGGGCGGTTAAAAATTACTGGTCGAATTAAAGATATTTTTAAAACAAGCAAAGGCAAATACATCATGCCAGTTCCGACTGAGCAAAAAATCGGCAATCAGGCATTAATTGAATCTGTATGTATTGGTGGTTCAAGCCAACCACAACCAGTTGCCTTTATTATGTTGGCTGAAGATATTCGTAACAGTCTGAAGCAGAACCCGAAGCGAGATGAAATTGAAAACACCTTAAAAGCATTAAGAGTGAAGATCAATGAAGAACTTGAGCCCCATGCAAAAATCAGCTTCTTTGTCGTAGTCAATGAACCATGGACCATGGAAAATGATTTACTTACCCCAACGATGAAAATTAAACGTAATAAAATTGAAAGTCGTTATGAGCCATTTTTAGATGCTTGGGCACAACAGAAACGAGAAGTGGTCTGGGAATAAAAGTTTTTAACTGCATTCGTATTATTAGGAAAAAAGCCTGAATTGTAACGTTGATCAGTTCAGGCTTTTTAATTCTCTTCTTTTACAAATTAATACTGCACACCTTTAAAAGAAGGGGTTCTTGATGACACAAGTGAATTGCGCTTTAAATCATTTCGGCTTGTTTAAGTTCTAACTTGATATAGGCATAGAAAATGGGTGCAACAATTAAACCCGCTAAGCCAAAGAACGACTCAAAGACTAACATTGCCAATAAGACTTCCCATGATGCTGCATGGATTTTTGTGCCAATAATTTTGGCATTAATAAAGTATTCTAGTTTATGGATAAAAATTAGATAAAGTAATGCGATACCTGCGGTAGATACTGAAATGGTTAAACCTGCCATAACAATAATAGTATTGGAGAGTAAGTTTCCGACAATTGGAATTAATCCAAAAATAAAAGTCAGGATCACTAAGGTATTGGCAAAAGGTAAATGTATATCAAAAACAGGGAGGATCAGGTGAGAGAAAATCAAAAATAAAAATGTATTGATTAAAGAAATTTTAAACTGAGCAAACACCACATTTTTAAAAGATGACGAAAGATTTTCAATACGTGTGATCATGGCACGTTTAAATTCTGGCTGATCCGGCTGTGGGCGCAGTTGGTTTAATGAGACAAGGATCCCCACAATCATACCAATCAACATGGTGGCTAAATTATGTAAAAAGCCTGTTCCGGTACTTTTTAAGGTTGATAAATTATCTTTGATTAAGTCAAAAGTT
Source organism: Acinetobacter sp. AS167 (assembly GCF_037152175.1). Lineage (NCBI taxonomy): Bacteria > Pseudomonadati > Pseudomonadota > Gammaproteobacteria > Moraxellales > Moraxellaceae > Acinetobacter > Acinetobacter sp. AS167. Next base: position 6,364 of record NZ_JBBCMP010000020.1, on the reverse strand, counting down.
TGATCTTTTAATTCAGTGAGTGAATAAGGAATAAATCCGGGAATATATTGTGCCACTTCAAGTTGTAGCTTTTGTAAGGTTTTATCGACTTGGTCACTGATGGCATTGATTCCCGCACCTTGCAAATCATGTTGAACAAAGCTGATTAAGCCTGTGATGCTGAGCACAATCAAAGAAATAATAAAGATGGCTAGAATAATACTGATGGTCAAGCGAGCTCTTTGACCATCAATATATCTCTCCGTAATGCTACCTAAACTATTGATAATTTCAAAAACAACAAAACCTGCAAAAAATGACGCTAAAAGATGCAAGGGAATCAGTAAAGACAAAAAGATCAGCATGAGTAAGTAACTTGCAATAATACTTTGACGATCATTTAACAGTTTCATGTGAATAGAGCTCAATTATACAATTGATGTATAGGGGAATATAAAAATACCAAGTTAGATTTATATCACTCTAACTCGCGGCGAGATAGCTATTTTTAAATACAAAGCTTAATTCAATGTGAAAATATTTGGCCTGAATACTGTGTGAAAAGTCTTTAAAAACGTTATAAAGATAAAAGGTCACTATCGTGAGATTGATCAGAAAAATTTCAATGCTGCGTACATTGAGCAGTATATTGAATAGTACATAGAACGCTATCAAAGTGAGTGGTTCAAATGAATCACGTCATGCATGTTATATAAGCCAGCGGGTTGAGAAATACACCACATTGCGGCACGAATTGCACCAGTCGCAAAGTTCATCCGATTGCTTGCAATATGTTTGATTTCGACCTGTTCCCCATGAGCATAAAATATCGTGTTATGTTCACCAACAATGTCACCACCACGTATAGCTTGTAAACCGATCTGTTGGGGTACTCGCTCAGCTACCACAGCATGGCGTTGATAGACCGCTAAATTACTGAGCAATTGCGCTCTGACTTGAGCAATCGCTTCTGCATACATCAATGCAGTGCCTGATGGCGCATCTACTTTTTGTCGATGGTGTGCTTCGATGATTTCAGCTTCAAATCCTGCACCTAATAATTGGGCAGCAACTCGAACCAGATCAACACTGAGATTGACGCCAATGGAATAATTGCCTGAATAAACGATAGCAATATCTTGCGCGGCTTGAGCAATGTGTTGATTTAATTGCTCAGATAAACCAGTGATACCAATAATCATCGGTTTTTTAGCGTGCTGGCAAATTTTTAAATGTTGCGATAATGCCTTTGCTGTAGTGAAATCAATCACCACATCACAATGCTGAATGATGTCTTCCAAACGAACTGAAATAAGCACATTTAATGGTGCTAGATTGAGATACTGACCTAGTTCATGACCAATCGCTGCACTTGCAACTCTTGCTGTAGCAACAGTAATGTTTAGTCCTGCATTGAGACAGGCCTGAACCAGCATTTGTCCCATGCGACCAGTCACACCAAGTATGCCTACACGAATGTTTTGTTGATTGTGATTGATCATAGGGTACTGATACTTGTATTTAATAGGCTATGAAAGAATAGGTATTATTTAATTTGCGCTTCGTCTAAATGACGTGAGCCTTCGAGTAACATACGAATCATCACCATGGTTTGTTCAGCGACTTCTTTACGTTCAGCAATCGGCAAATCAATCACCTTGGCACCCATATTAAATACCAACTGAGTAATAGCTTTGGCGACTAAATCAGGATGGGTTAATTTACTGTGATTGATGCGTTCTATTCGAATCAAATCTTCTTGGAGTTCTTGTTGGAAATAATTAAGTTGTTTGTCTACAGCAAGTTTATATTGTTTTGATCCTGTATAACCTTCACGCAGGAGTAAGCTCAAATTACCTTCATCGGCATCGAGTTGTTCAATAAATACTTCAACTGAACTACGAATAATACTGCTTTGTCTGATTGCCTTAATTCGAGCTTCATGCAAAATTTGACGGAGCACCACACCTGAACGATCAATCAGTTCAATCGCCAACTCATCAATATCTTTAAAGTGACGATAAAAACTATTTGGCGCAATCCCAGCTTCACGGGCAACTTCTCTTAAACTTAAAGAGGAAATACTTTTTTGCGGTCCAATCAGATTTAAGGCAGCTTGGAATAATTCTTCTTTAGTAATAGTCGCTTTGCGTCCAACAGTACGTACAGAAACTTTTTCAAGCTCATGAATTTGATCTTGAAGGGTAGCTGGGTTCTGAGGTAATACGGACGTTGGATTCATAAAGTATCAAATAGTTAAAATATTTTTTTCATTATAGCCTTTGTCATTACATAAATGAAATGTCTAGATACAATACACACGTATATACAAATATATATACATGTGTATAATAATTAAAAATCACTCAGATGGTGAGCTTAGTATGCACGCTATTGAAAAGCAAAAATCTCCCGTAAACACTATATTTGATATGGTATTAGGTAATAATGCGACTAATTTTTGGCTACAGAAAATTAATCCATTATGGTCAGTTCAACAAGCTTTGGGGAAAATTGTTGAAAAAGAACAATCCGCCGCAGATACGATCAGCTTAACCATCAAAATTAACCGCTTGTTTGAAATGGGGTTAGCAGGGCAACATCATCCGATCACTGTCGAAATCAATGGTCGTCGTTATGAACGTACCTATAGTCTGACTCAATTAGATACGCAACATGTATTACTCACGGCAAAAAAAGTAGAAAAAGGCGTTGTGAGTAACTGGTTATTTGAACATGCCCAAGTGGGTGAGGTGATTGAATTTGGCCGACCTTATGGTGATATGTTATTGCCTCAAGTTGTCAGTCCATTGATTCTGGTCGCTGCGGGCAGCGGTATTACACCGATGTATAGTTTGATTCAGGCATTGGCAGCGAACCAGCAGCTTGATCGTCAACCAGTACATTTAATGTATTGGGTTAAAAAAAATGCAGACGTTGCCTTTAAACAACATTTTGAGCAATTAGCCCAACAACATCCCGATTTTAAATTTGATGTATTTTATACCCAAGAAGTACCTGCGGATGCACGTTTAAATAATGAATATTTACATATTATTAAAAATCTTGAACAAAGCACAGTGTATGTATGTGGTCCTTCAGGTTTTGTGGCAACAGCTGAACAATTGTTTGAACAGGCCAAAGTACTTAAAAGCGAAGCATTTAGTCTAAGTCCAGTGATTTCTGATGACACAGGCTTTATCAATGTCACTTTAACCAAATCCAATAAAGTGGTTGTAATCCCTAAAGGTCAAGCCATTTTAGTTGGCTTAGAACAACAAAATATCAAACCAGAACATGGTTGCAGAATGGGGATTTGCAATAAATGCGCGTGTAATAAAGCACAGGGTGCCACAAAAAACTTAGTCAATGGTCAAGAAAATTTTGAACCGAATAATTTACTGAGAATTTGTGTGAATACTGCCAAAACTGATTTAGTTATTGATCTTTAAACGAGTTTTATCATGAATATGCCAGTTAAAATTCAATATTTTAAAAACACCAAAAACCGTGAACTGACCCAAACTGAGCTGGATGCTTTAGCGCGTGAGTTGGATGCAATTAAGCAAGAAGTGTTAGATGATATTGGCGAAAAAGATGCCAAATATATCAAAAAAGTATATGCCGCGATTCGTTATAGCAGTATTTTAGGCCGAGCATGCTTATTTGCGGGTTGGTTTCCACCTGCATGGTTACTTGGTACAGGCTTACTGAGCTTTGCCAAGATCATGGAAAACATGGAACTCGGTCATAATGTTATGCATGGGCAATATGATTGGATGAATGATCCACGCTTTAAAGGTACAACTTACGAATGGGACATTGTTGGAACCTCTGACAACTGGCGCCAGACCCATAATTATAAGCATCATACCTATACCAATATCAAAGGGATGGATGATGATATCGGCTATGGTTTATTGCGTTTATTCCCAGAACAACGCTGGAAACCGGGTTTTTTATTGCAGCCTTTATATGCAATTCCGTTCTGTCTATTGTTCCAATGGGGCGTTGCGATTCAAAATCTTGAAATTGGTAAATTGGTTTATAAACGCAAAACTTGGGCGCAGTTTAAAGAAGAGTGGAAGCCGACCCAGAAGAAAATTGGTAGACAATTTTTTAAAGATTATCTGTTCTTCCCTCTGATTGCTGGCCCCGCAGCTTTACCTGTATTTACAGGTAATTTAGTCGCCAATGGTATCCGTAATATTTGGACATTTAGTATCATTTTCTGTGGCCACTTTACCAAAGATGTCGAAGTGTTCCCTAAAACTGTTTTACAGGATGAAAGTCGTGGACATTGGTATATGCGCCAGATTCGCGGTTCTTCGAATTTAACCGGTTCAGAAGCATTTCATATTTTGACGGGACATTTGAGTCATCAAATCGAGCATCATTTATTCCCTGAAGTACCTGCTCGTCGCTATCGTAAAATGGCGCCCAAAGTTGAAGCGGTATGTAAAAAGTATGGCTTAAACTACAACAATGCAAGTTTGTTTAAGCAGTATGGTCAAGTCCTTGGACGTATTGTGAAATATGCATTTCCATTTAAAAAGTAGTTGATTTACTAAAGCCAAAGCCACTTTTAAGTGGCTTTTTTATTGTTAATGATTGGGTTTTTCAGTAAAGTTTATTTGACTGTTATAAGGGTTTGTTGACAATTCGTCTACGTTTGCGACTGCGAGTGTTTTTTAGGCGATACTAGGCGCGAAGTATGAAATTTAGTCATTATAAATGATGAGAAACAACGTTTCGCAAGGTAACTCGTAACGGCAAAAAACACTCTAGTCCCGAAGGGTTGTGGCTAAAATTATCTCAGCCTGTGTTATGAAACTCGAAAATAGTCTCGCTATTCTCTTCGTTTCATGCCTTGCCTGCTCAATTTTAGCCTACAACGCAAGCCATTTATGAAATGTCAACAGACCCTAAGATAAATGAGAAGAACATGATTCAAAAACAATTAGAAAATATACAAAATTGGTTAGTGCAACATGCGGCAAAGATTGCAAATCAATCACTTAATCCCGCGGCAAGTATTGCTGATATAGAACAATTTGAACAAAGGCTTTCTAAACACTTACCTGATGATTTTAAACAGTTGTACTGTTGGCATAATGGGATGAATGAAGAGGAAAATTTAGGCAGTTTATTTTATGGCATGGAATTTTTATCACTCACTAATATTGAAACTAAACGCGACGATCTTGCAGATCTCGTTGATGAGTTGTTTGTACTTCAACATGCTGACCCACAAATCAATCCAACCAATGCCCACCATCGAGATTGGGTTCAGTTTGCGCACGATGGTGGGCGAACAGGTTTGTATGTGGATTTAGTACCCACCGCCGTAGGTCAAATTGGACAAGTGATCTTTATTGATCATGAATATGATGTTGGGATTTTGGTCGCTAACTCGATTACCAATTTTCTTCAACAATTTTCAGATGATTTAGACAATGACTTATATCAGTTGAATAAAGATGCTTTAGAAGATGAAAATGAGTTTTTAGAAAGTGATGCAGCTATTGATCTGGTCAATTGGCATATGAGTGAACGCTGGGCGCGTCCTGATTTTACTTAGCTTTTTTTAGAAAAATCATTTTATAAAATTATGTTTGAAAGCTTTACTAGTAAAAAGTGTATCAATGGCGATTATTGCTACACACTCAATTTTGAACGCATTACATTTCTAATCGAATCAATTTTACAAAATCAAGTAAGCTCTAATTTTTAAACGAGCAAAATGATGAATCATAAAATAACGGTTGATGAGGTTGTAGCACGTTCAGTAAAAATCAGAGAACGTTATCATGAGCTAGAGCGAATAAATCATCATGCTGAATGGACAGTGCAAGAGGATGCGTTGGCATTTTTATCTGATGCTGGATTGGTTGGGAGATTAGTGATGGCGCAGACGGGGAAGTGGTTCCACAAAGGCGATGCTCAGCAAGAGTTGCAGCATAAGTTAGGTGAATGTGTCTGGTGGTTAGCCATTATTGCCAATGAATTAGATATGGATTTAACTGAAGCCACACAATACTTTTTAGATAAAGCTGAAAAGATTTAAATTTTTGGAAAAATGTTTATTGAACATTTTTTATGACCAAGCATTTGATCATTAATTATATAGTCAACCTGTCAAAAACTCAGACACAAGAATATAATTCTTCTTAATTAATATTTTAAATTAAATCAATTGCATGGAAAAATAAATTGTTTGATTATAAAAAGCTTGCAATGCCACACCTTAAATTCAAAGTTTAAATACCTTTGTGTAGGCGATGCCTCACTTTTCAGAGATGAAAAGATACCGTCTTAACTGTCAAGCAAATTATTTAAGGATTCATGCCTTATAATTTGCCTGATAAGGTTGTTGGTTTTTAAG
>NZ_JBBCMP010000019.1:0-44126 GCF_037152175.1 Acinetobacter sp. AS167 | reverse complement strand
CCACCTGATCCCTTCCCGAACTCAGAAGTGAAACCTCTTAGCGCTGATGGTAGTGTGGGGTTACCCATGTGAGAGTAAGTCATCGCCAGCTTTTAAATCTAAAACACCCCGCTCTCTAGCGAGAGCAGGGTGTTTTTTTATGCCCAGATGAAAGAAAAAGATAAGAAATTAAGAAGCAAAATAAAAGCTCTAGCCTTAGCAGGAGCTTTTAAAGATCATTAAAAAGATTCTACTTAAACAATAAAATCATTAATCTTTAAAATGAACAGGAATCCATTGATAGCTCTTCCCATCTGCTGAGTAAATATGTCCAATGCCTGGGAAAGGCAAATGGGGTGCTGCGATGGTTTGTCCACGTTTTGCATAATCAGCAAACTGCTTTAATCGGGTTTGAACAGCTGTTTTCGGGTCAATATCATATTCTATTGCTGTTTCAGGTTTATCGAATTGTACTGTATGAGAGTGGACAATATCCCCAATAAAAACAATATCTTCACCCGTTGTTTTTAGTTTGTAACTAAAATGTCCCGGGGTATGACCTGCTGTGTTGATCACTTCAAATCCATTGATGTTGTCACCCAGTTTAAATGTTTTAAACTGCTTTTTAGCTTGATAGGGTGTAAGGGCGGCTTTGATCTTTTCTACAGTTGCTAAGTAATTGGCACGTTTATCTTGTGCTATTTTTTCAGCCTGTTTCGGATTCAACCAATAATTTTCTTCATCTTCAGAGACATAGATAGTGGCATTTGGGTAGTTTGCTATGCCATTTTTACTGACACCACAGGAATGATCAGGATGTAAATGTGTCAGTAAAATCGTATTGACTTGTTCAGGTTGATGACCTGAAGCTTTGAGATTTTTTAATACAGAGCCTAGATGCGCACCGAAACAATCTGCAGTACCACTATCCACCAAAACCAGTGATTTACCTGTGTTAACTAAAAATGCATTCACCGATGTTTGTACACCTTTGGCTTGATCTGCATGATATTTCTTTAAAATTTCTTGAACCTTGTCCTGTGAAATATCTTTAAATAGTGTGGGAGACATAAAGTTGGTGCCATCTAGCAAGGCGGTAATTTGTGTATTGCCCAGCTGATGTTGGTAAAACCCTGCTACTTGCGCTTGTTGTTCAATGATCGGCAATGTTTTGGTGACTTCTGCTTGTGATGTAAGAGGGAATAAGCCGAATAAAAGGACTGATAATGATAGGGCAGTTTTTTTCATTGGATTTGATCAAAATTAATTTAACGAATTATTTTTTAACATGGATTGGTTCATCACGGCGCTTTTTATATATGAAAAAAAATCTACTTTTGTAAGCGAATTTTTTATTAATATGCACAATGATCGAATCAGCTATGTGAGGTCATTCGTTTATATTCTGACGATTTCTGGCTCTTATCCATTCAATAAAAGTACAAATCAGCGTTGTTGGTAGTATAAGGACAAACTGGAGGTAAAGAAAAGTAAATAAAGGGGAAGGCGTAACTATAGCGATGATAAGAATAAAAGGAGCTAGCATAAAGCCTAAAAGACACCCATAGATTAAACTATAACGCCAAGAGGCTAAGGCTAATTTACTTGCAAAAAAGTGTTTAAATAAGAGATTGGTAATGATAGCTGGAATGCACCCTAGGAGATAACCAAATGGAGTAATCAAGATGAATGCAGCGATCATTGGAAATATAATAGATGGTGTAATGAGTCCTTTTAAAAACCGCATTGGATTATAAAAAATAATTTCGCTGTGAAATGTGATTGCTATAATAAATGTACCGATGAATGGACCACAGAGGATAAATGCAGATATTTTTCTTTTGTTATTTTTTGACATATCCATATTGAGGCTAGCCCTTTTTTCATTTTTATAATGATAGTATAGTAAAACATTAGTATAAAAAAAGACTTCCGAAGAAGCCTTTTAGTGATTTATGATCGTCTAGGATGAGACAATCAATAATTAAGAAACTTTATCACCTGGTTTTGCACCAGATTCAGGTGAAATCACCCAAACACCATCACCATTTCCAGCAGCAAGCACCATACCATTTGAAATACCAAAACGCATTTTACGCGGAGCAAGGTTTGCAACCATAACCACCAATTTGCCAGTTAAGTCTTCAGGTTTGTAGAACTCACGGATCCCACTGAATACATTACGTGGTTCAGCTTCACCGACATTTAGAGTCAATTGAAGCAACTTATCAGAACCTTCTACTGTTGCTGCTTCTAAGACTTCAGCAACACGCAAGTCAACTTTGATAAAGTCATCAATCGTAATGATTTCTGCTTCACCCACTTTGGCTTCAGGCTTTTTCTCTTTGGTTTTTTCAGTTTTCTTTTCTGCTTTCGCTGGTGTTACCGCAGCTAAAGATTCTTTTGATGCATCAACCATTGCAGCAACTGCTTTTGGATCAACACGTTGCATCAATGGCTGGAATTGAGCAATTTCATGCGCAACTAAAACCGTTTTTCCTGAAGCAAAATCAAAACTTTCAAGTTTTAAGAAGTCTTGAACTTGTGTTGCCAAAGTTGGAAGTACTGGTGCCAAGTAAACAGCCAATTGACGGAATAGGTTGATTCCAACAGAACAGACATCATGAACTTGTTGTTCCTGACCTTCTTGTTTCGCCAAAGCCCATGGTTTTTTCTCATCAATATACTGATTTGCACGATCAGCAAGTGCCATGATTTCACGTATAGCGGTTGAAAACTCACGAGCTTCATAAGATTGAGCAATCGAGTCACCCGCATCAATAAAGCTTTGAACCAGTTCAGGTTCAGCACATGTTGCAGACAAGCGATTGTTAAAATTGCTGTTAATGAATTTTGCACAACGACTGGCAATATTCACAACTTTTCCTACTAAATCTGAATTTACTTTTTGTACAAAGTCATCAAGATTTAAATCAGAATCTTCAACTTTATCAGAGAGTTTTGATGCAAAGTAATAACGTAAATATTCAGGATTTAAGTGCTGTAAATAGGTTTCAGCTTTAATAAATGTGCCACGCGATTTTGACATTTTTTGACCATTTACAGTCAAGAAACCATTTACAAATAAACCTGTAGGGGTGCGGTAATTTGCACCTTCTAACATCGCAGGCCAGAACAATGCATGGAAATATACAATGTCTTTACCAATGAAGTGATACACCTCATTTTTAGAATCTTTTTTCCAGTAGTCGTCAAAGCTTAATTCTGGGCGTTTCGTTTTGATGTAATTTTCAAAACTTGACATATAGCCAATCGGGGCATCAACCCAAACATAGAAATATTTATTAGGTGCATCTGGAATTTCAAAGCCGAAATAAGGTGCATCACGAGAGATATCCCAATCGTTTAGACCATTTTCAAACCATTCATCTAACTTATTGGCGATCGAAACAGGTAAACGACCTTCATCACGCGTCCATTTTTGCAAGTATTCAGCAAAGTTTGGAAGTTTAAAGAAATAATGATCTGATGATTTTTCAACAGGTGTGGCACCACTTAATGTTGAGCGTGGATTTAATAGCTCTGTCGCATTATAGGTCGTACCACACACTTCGCAAGAGTCGCCATACTGATCTTCTGATTTACATTTTGGGCAAGTCCCTTTAATGAAACGGTCTGACAAGAACATGCTTTTTTCAGGATCAAACAACTGAGTAACAGGACGAATCGCAATATTGCCTGCCTCACGGTTTTTAATATAGATTTCTTCCGAGCGTGCTTTATTTTCATCGCTATTGGTTGAATCATAGTGATCGAAATGTACCCCAAAGCCATCAAAATCACGGATATGCTCTTTTTGCACATTGGCAATTTGTACTTCTGGACTAATCCCATTTGCTTCTGCACGGAGCATGATTGCTGTACCGTGCGCATCATCCGCGCAGACATAAGTCACTTCATGACCCATTGCACGCATGGCACGAACCCAGATATCTGCTTGGATGTAGCCGAGTAGGTGACCCATATGAATAGGACCATTTGCGTATGGAAGGGCGTTAGTGACTAAAATATTTCGCACGGATATAACTCTCTTTCTCAAAGTTAATGCAAGGGCATTGATTTTAGCGTAATTGCTATGAAGATGCACAACAGAATAGGTGAATTCTTTTCAAATGTAGATTTTTATGCTTATTCTTATAACTGCCAATTCATTATTATAGAATGGTGTATTCGTGTATTTCCCAAGAGCAATAAATCTATGATTGATGATGAATATTTTGATGATGACCAGCCTGTAATCCGTATTCCACAAAATCAAAATAGTAAAAATCTAATTGAAAAAAATATTCTGAAACAAGCTGAACGCTATTTTGAAGATATTTCAGAAAATGAACATCAGTATCTTATTGAAACACTCAATGGGTTTGCTCAGGAGGAGGCTTATTTTGAAGTTTTAGCCAATCAATTGAATCAGCCTGTTGGGACTAAAATTGCCAATGACGCTCTTAATCTATTGTATTTTTGGCAATTGATACATGAAGCTAAAGATATTACTCAGTTTAATCTTTTAGATGTGATCAACAGTGAGTTTTTTCAGTCTGAAATGTTTAAAGCTTTTGATCAATTAGCGTTGGGCGAGCAGAAGCCACAATATCAAGCTGTGTTAGAACAAAGCTTTAAACTCTATCAATTAGAGTTGTATGCGGGATGTATTCCATTGCTTTATGCCCAATTGGAAGGTTTGTTAACAGCTGTTTTAGTTCAAAATGGTTATTTAAAACAACAGGACACCAAGTTTATTGATGTCTATAAAATCGTTCCTGGGTTAAAAGGTCATGAGATTAAAAGTTTGTGGCATAAAGCTAAAATTGCCAATGAATTGAATCATTATTTTTTAGAGTTGGCTGCTTATAAGATGGATAGCAGCTCAACGGTAAGCATGACCCGGCATAACATTCTACATGGTACAGATTTGAATCATTTTAATCAGGAGCGCAGTTTCGTATTGTTTATTTGGCTGTTTGCGGCAGTCAGTTTTATGGGAAATGTCCGATCATAAAGTTCGAATCGTGATGATTCTTCACCTAAACTTCACATCCTAATCAAACACGCTACATTTTAATTTTAGAAACTAACACCAAGATCGAAGAAGGAGAAAATCATGCGGTCTTGGTATGTATTTGTTGCCTCAGCAATTGCCAGTTTGGCGGCTGTTCTCAGTTTAGTTGTGCCATTTTGTTTTTTTCTATATTTTTATCAAGGTGATTTATTTATTTCGGCTTCAGAACGAAGCCCAACACAGGGTATTCAAGTCGTGTTTTATCTCACCCCGTTTTTTCTGCTGGTCGGGTGTTTTAGCTACACAGTTATTTTTAAAGTATTTAAAGCACCTCAAAAAATCATCGAAACAACACAAATTATAAAATCTATAACTTTGATCTTTATCATGATGCTAAGTTTTTTATTCTTAGTTTTATGTTTAGATGGTGCTCTATATAGCTTTATCGAGGTATTGAGTTATTTAATTTTGGTTTATTTACTGTTATTGCTCCCGTTTTGTATAGGTTTAAGCTTCGGAAATGCTGTTTACTTAATTTTAAATAAAAAATTTAATACTCAGAAGATATTTAGAAAACAAGTGCATCATTGGGTTTAATTGAATGATTGCCTATAGGTTAACATTTCATGTTATGTTCAAGCTTTGATATCAATAAGAAATCATCCATGCTTAAACTGATTGCCGAAGACTTTATCCAAGTGGATAAAATTGATTTAGTTTTACCATTATATAAAGAGTTAGTTGAGAAAACCAAACAAGAAGCAGGCTGTATTGCCTATGATTTATATCATGATTTACGCAACAGAGGGCATTTTGTATTTATTGAGGAATGGATTGATCGTGCTGCTTTAGACGCCCATGTTCAATCCTTCCATTTTCAGGATTTAGTTCCGAAAATTGATCAACATAGAAGACAAGATGGAATTTTTACCCATATGCAGCATTATGATGAATTGTTTAAAAAAATGAATACTTAATCTTCATTTTTGATCATTTTCTTAATTTTTATTGCCTTTTCAAAATGATCAAGTTGATGGGTTTTAATCCACCATTCTGCCACTTGCATTAAGGTTTCAGGATCATCATTTTTATTGGCAAAGAATGCATAAAAGGATAAACCAACATCATCTCCCTTTTTGGCAATTTTATCATTACAGACTCGGATAATTTTTTCTTTCATTATTTGTTGCATTAAATAGACTCAGTGTTTGTTTTAATTGAAGGATTTTTCAATCAATCAGAATAAGCTATTTTATTCATTTTGAAACAAAAAAACACATCGATACAAACTGTGTATGAATTGTTAAAGAAATGCATCTTTTTACATTTTATGGAGTTTCTGTTGTTATAACTAGGGTGAGACTTAATTAAATAGGAAGAAAATCATGACAAATTTAGACGATTTAAAAAACAAAGCTTCTGAAGTAATTGATGACGTTAAGTTAAAAGCCAAAGAAGCAAAATTAGGTGCTGAAAAGGTTGCAGATGACCTCAAACATAAAGCAAAAGAAACACTGCTTAAAGGTGAGCAAGCTGTAAATGATTTGAAGCACAAAAAAGATGATGAAAATTAAATGGAACAATCACTGAACAGCGTCACGCTGTTCAGTGATACCTTGTAGTTAATATTTTTTACAAATCCACTCAATTTCATAAATCTGATTATTCACCACAGTAAAACTATCATTTAAATGATCAATCTCATAGGTATAGTTAGATACTGTCACTGTTGTTTTCTTTTTGTACGTTCATAAGTGTTCATTGAAATTGGAGATTGGTCAATACGTGATGACATTTCCGTCAAACTATCACCTACAGAAACCAATTGTGCTTAATGCTTAAGATGTACGTACGCAGTTGGAAGTTGTAGACGTTCTAGCAAAAGCTAAACTTGAAATGATTAAAGATAAAAATAATAGAAACTCCATAGATGGATCTTATTATTGTCAAAAATTATATAAAGTTGTTATTGACCCACTGTGACTATAGCTATTTTTTTATCCAGTATTTGTATGGGAATTATTAACACAGAGTTTGCCATAGAAATCTAAATGATAAAAACTAAAAGTTCATTCTGAACAAGCAGATAAAATAATTAAATGGACTATTTTGGATATTAAAACCAACTAAATAAGTAGGATTAATAACGACATTCAAAAAGCTGAATAGAAGTTTACTTAACCTCACGTCAATTTACAGTTAAACTAGCTGTCTCAGTATTTATTGTATTTGCAAATTTGGAGCAAATCTATGTCGTGGCTTTCTTCGCTTAAATCAGTTTTTTCTCCTGCACAGGAGGTGAAAGAGGAAGAAGTCCAATCTGTTTTGCAAAACTATATTTTGCCAAATTCCAGTGTTTTAAAAGAACGTATTACCCAAGTCAATGTTGTAGGTCGGGTATTACAACTGACAATTAATACTTATCCTGAAGAAGCAGATCATTTACAAAAAATTCATGATGATCTTGCAGATGAATTGGAGAAGTGCGGTATTCAAGAGTTGAATCTGCATGTGATTCAACAAAAAATTCAACATGATTCGAGTTGTGCTAGTGATCAGCATGGAAAAGCAGGACATAGTTGCTCTTCAAAGCCAAAAGCTGAACACACTAATCTTCCTCCTGTTGTTGATGCTTCTGCTAAAATGGCAAACACACAAGTAGATCCTAATAATCCGCCAATTCAAAAAGCAGCACCACAACAACGAGATATTCCGAAGCATCCTCGAATTCAAAATGTCATCCTTATATCATCGGGTAAAGGTGGTGTGGGTAAATCAACCACCACAGTAAATATCGCATTGGCTTTGCACAAACTAGGCTTAAAAGTCGGGGTTTTAGATGCTGATATTTATGGTCCAAGTATTCCAACAATGTTGGGGAATGCAGGACAAACACCTAAAATTGAAGGTGAAAATTTTGTTCCACTAGAAGCTTATGGAATGGCGGTACTTTCGATCGGTCATTTAATTGGGAAAGAAAATACGCCAGTTGCTTGGCGTGGTGCAAAAGCTACAGGTGCATTGATGCAACTGTTTAATCAAGCGCTATGGCCTGATTTAGATGTTCTAGTCATTGATATGCCACCTGGTACAGGAGATATCCAATTAACCCTTGCCCAACGTATTCCTGTGACAGGTGCCGTGATTGTGACAACACCTCAGAATGTTGCGTTAATGGATGCAGTTAAAGGTATTGAACTGTTTAATAAAGTACATATTCCTGTCATGGGGGTTGTAGAAAATATGTCAACGCATATTTGCTCAAACTGTGGTCATGAAGAACAAATTTTTGGTACAGGTGGTGGAGATCAATTGTCTGAGCAATATAATATCCCGTTGCTGGGTCGATTGCCTTTAAATGTTCAAATCCGTGAAAATGCTGATGCAGGCAAGCCTTCTGTAATTGCAGGAGATGTTGCTGCAGAAAACTATATGGCTATTGCTGAAAAAATTGCACAAGCTTTACCTAAAGCCGAAAAAGATCCACATAGAATTTTCTAAGATTCAACTTCGAAAGCGTCCTCTCTTTATTTTAGAGACCGAATTAAAGAGAGGAAAATTGAGAATGAATCAATGAAATATTTAAACTTACTCGATAATAAGATTTTATACGCACTGCCCATTTTTAGTATCCTTAAAAATCAAATAATTAATGCTAAATATGAGGAGTAAGGTAAAATAGGGCTAATCAGCGTACTATGCTAAAATGATTAAAAATATTCTTAATTCAATAATAGAATTTAAATCATCTTCTCTTTAATATCGATATAAAAATATAGAAAATTGATCAACTGGTATATTCATTGCTTAGGTATAATTTCTAATTTAAACCATTGAGTAGACCATGCTATTAAAAAATTTTTTATGTGCTTTGGGAATCTGTAGTTCGATGTTCTTGGCTGCATGTAACGATAGTGATTCAGATAAAACAAGTTCTAATTCAACGACCCCGAAAACTTTACAACCCATCGTCATTCAAGGTGCATTACCTGTAGAGTCTGAGCAAATGGCCTCAAAACTAAGCAATTCTACAGTTGAAACTTTTGGTGGCTGGACGTTTTGGAAGGGTAGCTATCAAGGGTATCCTGTGATTATCTCTAAAACAAGAATGGGAATGAGCAACTCTGCTGCTGCAACAGCAATTGCGATTGAACGTTATAAACCCATCGCAATTATTAACCAAGGAACATCGGGTGGCCATGATCCAGATCTTAATGTCTATGATATTGTTTTAGGTCGTTACACCACCAATATTGGTGCATTTAGAACACCTAAAAAAGCTGTTGGAGAGGGTTCGAATTCTCTTGAATGGACAGAAGCTTTTGATGTGCTTCCTACGGATGAGTCTGATCCTGAACCGATTGCGATTCGTAAATTTGAAGCAGATAAAGAGCTGTTATTGGCAGCGCAGCGTGCAAAAACTAATTATAGTAAGGGTCGTGTGGTTGAAGGTACTATTGGTTCAGCTGATGTATGGAACAATGAATTAGATCGAATTGCATTTTTCCATAAAAATTATGGCACTTCTGTAGAGGAAATGGAGGCGGCGTCGGTAGCACAGATTGCCAGCCAATATAAAGTACCATTCCTTGGTGTTCGTATTTTATCGAACAATATTACCAACGGGGGCGCATATGACCCAGGTACTGGAGAAGCATGCCAGCATTATGTTTTAGATATCGTTGTTGAATACATGAAAGCTAAACAAGCCACTTTGAAGTAAAGTTTTACCAGAATAAGTTGGAGCTTGCTTAGAGAGTATTTGGCTGCTTTTTACGGTTATTCCACTTCTTAATCACGCTCCAACGCCAATAAATACGTGTCACAATAAAGAGTAGCGATGCAAATACAAATGCTTCAATAAACAAACCCGTCGCAAGAATTTTAGCTAGGCTAAAGTCAATATGTCCGTGTCCAAAGTTTTTGATCCAATGAATGATTTGATGGAAAACGCCGAGTAGCATTTCCTTATTGATCATATGTACATGATAAATTTTGGAACCAATCCAAAAGGCAAAAATCAAAATCGGGACAATGGTTAAGGGATTCATGATCCAAGCTAAAATTAAACCAATGGGTAGGTTTGCTTCAAAGAATAATACTGAAAAAATAATTAATAAGGTGTGGAATGGAATAGGCAAGATGCCCCAAAACGTGCCAATAAACATTGCCTTAGAAATCGATTTTCGATTGACATACCAAAGCTGAGGACTTAAGGCTTTATCGCCAAAAATCTTCATGAATTTTAAATTGTTGACTCGCTCTGGACTCGGGAGCCAAGACTGAAAAAAATGCTTTGCCATAAAAGTAGAAAATGCAAGAAAGGTCACTATTGTGCATCAATGTAGATAAAAACGACAACCTTTCTGACAAAAACCTAATGAGTAAGGGAAAAATATGGATAAAGAATAGTCAATAAAACTGAAAATTTACTTAAAAAAGCCCTCTATTCGTAACTAGGTCTGCCTATATTGGAACTACTTCTTATTTTATGGCTAATCAATGTTCTATTTTGGAATAAACATACTGATTTAAAAGATATTATTATTAATTTTTAAGTTTAAATTTGGACATAAAGCAGTATTTCTTCGACCAGTGACTTTGCAGTTTTTATCGGATTTTAAGTTATCAATGCATTGAAAATTAAATGTATTTTAATCTGGGATAATGTTCTTTAATAAGTTCTCTTACAATTATTTTTTTGCCAATTCAATTTAAAAGATTTAATCTGCGGTCAATCCATTGATGAGGTCATTTGATGATTTCATGGTTTTTTATTGGCTTGGTGGTGACGATTCTTTTGACACCAGGACCAACCAATACACTTTTAGCATCTTCTGGGATTCAAGTTGGAATTAGAAAATCTCTTGCATTAATTCCAGCAGAAGCACTTGGCTATCTGATCTCCATTTCGATTTGGGGATTAATTATTGGATCTGTGTCTAAACAGTTTCCAAGTGTACCTGTTATTCTTAAATTATTTAGTGCAGGTTATATTTTATTTCTTGCTTTAAAATTATGGCGTACAGCAAATCGAGATGAAAACTTTAGTCATGCGACAATTCGGGCGCGTGAGTTATTTTTTGCAACCCTTTTAAACCCGAAAGCACTTCTTTTTGCTTCTGCAATTTTCCCAACATACGTTTGGCAAAATGCATCTGCTTATACTTCACATATGTTGGTGTTTTTATTGTTAATCATCCCCATTGCATTTTTTTGGACATTTATTGGTTCTGTAATTTGCAGTAATAAAGTGACGTGGCTCAATCAGCGCAATATGCAAAGAACTGCATCTTTAGTTTTAGTGAGTTTTACTGTACCTCTGAGCTATTCAGCACTTTTAAGCCTTTAAAAATCGATGTTAGTTAAACTTAAGTTTGTACGTTTACTTACAGACTTGGGTTGCTCTATTTCGTCATAAACATTCCTTTCAAAAGCAATTTCAGTTAAAGTACAGCGCAGTAAATAGCACAGTTTTGGGATAGAGATAAATGGCAATTAAGTCTGATCGTTGGATTCGTGAAATGAGCGAAAAGCACGGTATGATTGAACCTTATGCAGAAAACCAAGTGCGTTATGATGAACAAGGTGAAAAGCTAATTTCTTATGGCGTATCTAGCTATGGTTATGATGTACGTTGTGCACGTGAGTTTAAAGTCTTTACCAATGTTCACTCTGCCATTGTAGACCCTAAAAATTTCGATGAGCGTAGTTTTATCGATATTGAGTCTGATGTCTGTATCATCCCTCCAAATTCATTTGCATTAGCACGTACAGTTGAATATTTCCGTATTCCTCGTAATGTTTTGACGATCTGCTTAGGTAAATCGACTTATGCTCGTTGTGGTATCATTGTAAACGTCACACCTCTTGAACCCGAGTGGGAAGGTCATGTGACATTAGAGTTTTCAAATACAACGAATTTACCTGCACGTATTTATGCTGGTGAAGGTGTTGCTCAAATGCTGTTTTTTGAATCTGATGAAGTCTGTGAAACTTCTTATAAAGATCGTGGTGGTAAATACCAAGGTCAGGTTGGGGTAACCTTACCTAAAGCTTAAATTAAAAAATGAGATGAAAGAAGCAAGTGTATATCACTTGCTTCTTTATGTGTTCACCAACATAATAAATATGATTTAGACATTATTTTATAATAAAAATTTTATAATAGAATGAGAGTTAAGTTTAGTTAAATAAAATTTTAATTTATGTGAAATTATTGTTTTTTATCGGAAAATACAAATTTTTATTCGGTCTGAATTTCGATCTATGATACAAATAAACATTAAATCTAAATGTAATTTATATCATGTTATTTATTCTTATCTCGAAGGGTAATTTAACATAAGTAATAAGGTCAAGCTTTGCTAAGGATGGAAGCGTAAGATGTCCCAAAGAAAATATTTAAGTTTTGTATTGCTAGCATTGAGTGGTTTAGGGATAAATGCTACTTATGCTGCAACATTACAAGCACTGACTGATGAGCAATTATCAGAAACGACAGGTCAAGCATTGATGAGTCTTGCTTATCTTGCACCAAATGATTCTGCCAATCTAATGAGTAAATACAGCAGCGGCTCAAATATTGGTTTTTACAAACTAGGACTTGAAGCTGAAATGGATTTAAATGCAAATATTAAAAATTTGCAGCTAGGATGTGGTGGGACGAACGGCGCTGGAGCATGTGACGTAGATATAAAAAACCTATCATTAAGCGGCTTACCTGCAAACTATAATGCTTCTAGTGGTAGTTCTCCTGATTTTGGAGCAGAAGGAAGAGCATCTACAAGTGCTAAACTTACCAACCCATTTATGGAGTTCGCAATTAAAAATCCACAATCAGCATCACAACGCGAAGTGGTTGGTTTGCGTTTTAGTGCTGAAAAAATAGTGGGATTATTAACTGCAGGAATTGAAAATGGTCTTGTACCTTCCACGAGCGACGGAATTCAGAGTCTGAGTGGGTTTATGCGAATTGCTGCAACCACAGGTGAGGCATCTACAAAAGCAACTGTATTTGGTAATCAGCCAAATCATCAGATTCAAGGGCTATTGAATGCATTAGGAAATAATCGAGTATTTACATCAGATCCTACTAGTTCGGATACGCAAGGTATTACGGTACCCTCATTAAAAGCAGGTTTTACCATACCGGAATTTCAGGTGAATGGTAGCCGATTGAATAATGCGCATGTTGAAGGTGTATCGACAAAAATTGATTCAATTGCATTGGATCAAGGACCGTTAAATCAGTTGAAAGTTACATTTGATCCGATTTTACTTATTGCGACACAAGCTAAAATTAAACTTGCAAATGGCTCAGCAGTAAAAAATTTGAATATGGATATTACGTTTGATCAATCATTGAGTATGTTTCATAACATCCCTTTAACAGGTACTGGGGGATATTTAAGTTTACAACAACAGGCTTTATTGTGGCCTGGAAATTATATTGATTCAAATGATACTTCTGGCAAGGCAATTACACAAATGACTAATAGTGATGTCGCAAAAAAAGGTTGGTGGATGTCATTTGCAGAACCTGTACAGTTGGGATATTTAAAAGCTACCCAACAAGTAGATATATCTAATGTATTACCTCAAGTGGCTAGTTTGATGACCGCAGAGCTACTAAAGGAAGAAAATAGAGTTTACGCACCTGCTGGTGCTGCTATTGGTACACTTTTTGGAATTACTATGACTACACCAAATCCAATCGTGGTGGATTTAAATCAAGCGACGCTTGTAAATCCAGCAACATTGACTTTGGCAAATTTGCAGCTTGCAAATCAGAATTTAACAGCTAACTGTTATGGCTCATTAAAATTCTGTTAATTCTGAATAATATTTTAAAAACTTTATACCGATCTTAAAAAAAGTACCTTTTATACTCTGATTGAAAGGTACTTATTGGTTGAAAGAGATTAAAAAAACATATAAGCATCTAGTTGCTTAAATTTTTCTTGTGAAATAATTAAAGTTCAATAAAAAGTGAGAGATTAGAAGAAAGTTATTGTATTAAAAGGGAGTAATTTAAGATGAACATTTATTGAAATAGATAATTATTATTTTCAATAAAGTCTTTAGTTTATATAAAATCTATAGAGTATTAATTTTTTGAATTTAGAAATTTTTAATGTAAGTTTATCAATTTCTAGTTTAAATATGGACCATATATTTCTTTTATATTAATTTCTAAAAATATAAATAAGTTGAAACCTTTTATAACTACCATTTGTCCGAAATTATCCAAAAAGTAATTATTAAAATAAAAAATATGCTAAAAATTTCTTCATAAAAATATTAGTGAAAGCCAAAAATAAAAGGAAACACGTATGAATAGAACTTATCGACTCATCTGGAACAAAACATACTTCTGTTGGCAAGCTGTAAGTGAATTGGCAAAAAGTACTACAGCCTCAAAACAATCACCCAGTCGAATTAAATCTAAAGCGACTTTAAGTCTAATTACGAAACGAATAGGCCTGTTAACAATTAATTTACTGAGTGCAAGTATCGCACTTGCAGGGCCAACGGGTGGGGTGGTGAGTTCAGGGGCAGCCACGATCTCAACAACAGGGAGTACAACTACAATTAACCAATCTACTGCAAAAGCAGCAATTGATTGGAGTAGCTTCTCGAGTAATAGTAACGAGGCAATCAATTTTGTTCAACCGAACTCAAGCTCAATTACTTTAAACAGGGTGACTGGTAATAGTATTTCAACCTTAAATGGTCAATTGAATGCAAATGGGCAAGTTTTTATTATCAACCCGAATGGTGTTTTATTTGGTAGTACATCACAAGTCAATACTGGAGGCTTAGTTGCCTCAACGCTTAATTTAAGTAATAGTGATTTTAATAACAATGATTTTAAATTTAGTAATGCAGCAAATAATAAAACTGTAGAAAATCGCGGAAAAATTACGGTACCTGTAGGGGGGACAGTGGCACTAATTGCACCAAGTGTGAGACAAACAGGTACAATTAAAGCACCGCAAGGGAATGTGCTACTTGCTGCAGGTGGAGATATTACTTTAAATTTAAATAATGGTAGTTTACTTGGCTATACGATCAATCAGGGTAAAGCACAAGCACTAATTAATTCGGGTGGAATGATTCAAGCAGATGGAGGAAAGGTTATTCTAACTGCAAAAGGTTTAGATGAATTAAGCAATGCTGTTGTAAATAGCGTAGGAGTAGTACAAGCACAGACTGTAAATAATGTTCGCGGTGTCATTGAGCTAGGTAGTGATCTAGTAAGTGGCACGGTAAATGTGAGTGGAATTTTAGATGCTTCAGCTCCAACCAGTGGGAATGGTGGGCAAATAAAGACTACTGCTTCGAATGTGCAAATCAGTACTGGTACAAATATTACAACTCAGCGTAATACTACAAGTAGTTTGCCGCCAACAACCAGTGGTTGGGAGTTACAAGCTAAAAATATAGATATAGATTTTTTTGGTGGTAGTGTAAGTAGTACAACATTGGGAAATGCGTTGAATAAAGGTAATGTAACCTTGAGTGCTGTTGGAACTGGAGATGCTCAAGGAATTATTAATTTAAATGATGCAACCAATTGGAGTAACAATACAGCTCTAACTTTAAATGCAACCAAAGACATTAACTTTAATAGTGATTTGGACTTAAGTGGGGATAAGGCCAAACTAGCAATGAATTATGGTGTTGGTTCAGATTACAATTTAAATAATAGATCGAAAATTAATATTACAGGTTCTGCACCAACTTTACTTATCAATGGTACATCTTATGTTGTCATCAATGATTTAGGAGAGGAAGGTGACGCAAGTATAAATACTCTGCAAGGTATGAGAAATAATTTGAGTGGGAACTATGCGTTAGGAAGCAATATCGATGCTACTGACACTGTGAATTGGAACAATGGTGATGGTTTTGAGCCTATTGGTGAATTAGAAATTTTTATTGATAGATCAAATGATTCTTTTGAGAAAATTGATAAACCCTATATAGGCCAGTTTCACGGTTTAGGACATAGTGTAAATAATCTTAATATTAATTTATTTAAAGATATTCCTGAAGTGGATCGTCTAACTCAAAAATATAGTATGAATGCGGCAGGAATGTTTGGTAATGCAACTAATACATTAAGAGATATTGGTCTAGTTGAAGCAAAAATAGCAGGTCTATCATTAGTGGGTAGTTTAGTTGCTTATATGCCAAAAGGCACAGTAAAAAATGCATATGCTAGTAATGTTGATGTCGTTGGTGAGGATTATGTGGGAGGATTAATTGGTCAAGTAGGTAATGAAAAAAGTAAATCGTTGATACTAAGTTCGTATGCAACGGGTATTGTAAATGGGATTTCAAATACTGGTGGCCTTATTGGTTATGCAGAAAATCTAATGATTAAAGATAGTCATTCAAATATTGTAATAAACTCTATGCAATCACTTCAGAATATTACTGTGGGAATAGGAGGGTTAGTTGGTGGAGTTACCGATGGTAGTATTAGCAATAGTTATGCTAATGGTAATGTAACTGGTGGTTCGACTATAGGAGGGTTGGTCGGCTCTTTTTGGCTCAAAAATACTGATAGTCATAGGATTGAAAATAGTTACGCAACTGGCCAAGTCCTAGCCGAAGATACAGCTGGAGGGTTAATTGGTAGTGCAAGTACATATTATTTTAATAAAACCAATCTAACCATAGACAATAGTTATGCTACTGGAAATGTTGTTACTAACTCATTAACTTATGGAGGAACAGGTGGCCTAATAGGTATTGTTAGTTCTAGTCCAGAGATGATGATTAATATTTCAAACAGTTATGCTACTGGAAATGTAAGTTCAAATAGTTACCGTGCAGGAGGCTTGGTAGGTTCTTTATGGGGAGCGGTATCTAATAGTTATGCTACTGGTCAGGTAAAAGGAAATCAAGATGTTGGTGGTTTAATAGGTGCTAATTATCAAGGTATTGTGAAAAATTCTTTTTCAACTAGTAGTGTTGATGGGAATGTGTCTATAGGTGGACTAATTGGATCCAATACAGGAGTTATTGAGACTAGTTATTCTACAGGAATTGTAGTAGGAGTTGCCCATACTGGTGGTTTAATTGGGGGAGAATACTATACTGGTGGAACTGTATTAGATAGCTTTTGGAATATAGAAACTTCTGGTCAAACTCAAAGTGCTGGTGGAGAAGGCAAAACAACAGCAGAACTTCGGAAAATCATGACCTTTACAGGCTGGGACATCGCAGATGTTTCTGATCTAACCTCAAATTCAATATGGGTTATTGATGAAAATAATAAGACTCCATGGCTGAGATATAATCATTGATATAAAAATAAATTTTAAGCCTTAAAAGCGAGGGGCATTTACCCTTCGCTTTATGTATCAATCTTGAGCACATTTAGAGAAAATATGACCTTTTACTTAACTAAAAAAACTCCTCGAAAAATAGGCTATGTTTTTATTCTTATTAGCTTTTCCGAAAATACTCATGCAGAAATATCTGTACCTGATAGCGGAACAATTGTTAAGCAGTTAAGTCCAGAACAATTCAGTCAAAATACTCAAGCAGCTCAACAGTATTTTGACTCAGATGCATCTCAACAAAATTATAGTCAAGACCAAACCCCGATTTGGGTGGGAAAGGTTGAAATAGAAGGAAATCAAAAGATTGACACAAAAGTACTGCATGAATTGGTTAAGCATTTAGAAAATAAAAACAATGTCCTAGCCGATTTACAAATGGGTGTAGCAAGCATTACCCAATACTATAAAAAACAAGGGTATTTTTTAGCAAAAGCTTATTTACCGAAACAAAAGCTAGTCAGGGGAATTCTTGTAATTAAAGTATTAGAAGGACAATTAGATAATATTATTTTAAATAATCAATCTCATATTAAAAATTCTGTTATTGGTAGGTATACAAACAGAATTCCGAAACAACAAGCTTTAGAGCAACAAAGAAGTAATCAAATACTATTACATCTTTCCGATTTATCTGGTATTGGACCAATACAGGCGAATTTGCAAGCAGGCAAGCAAATAGGGCAAACAGATTTAATCTTGGACATCGCTGGTCAGAAGCAATTTCAAGGGAGAGTCGGATTTGATAATGCTGGAAGTACATATACAGGCAAATATCGTCTTTCTGGATATGTAGAAGGTAACAGTATGATGGGATACGGTGAAAAAATATCTGCTCAACTGTTAGGAAGCAATCAAGATCTTATATCTGGCAATTTAAATGCCCAATTTCCGATCATGGGAAATGGTTTGTGGATTGGGGGAGGATATAGCCTTACTCAATATGAATTAGGAGAACAATTTAAATTATTGGATGCTAAAGGAAATTCTGAAAACTATAATTTAAACTTTACTTATCCATTGATCCGATCCCAGAAAACCAACCTCAATTTAAAGCTGCAACTAGAGAAAAGAAGACTATTCGATGAAATTGTAGTTACAGATACCCAAACCTCTAAACACACTCAAGCTAGTCGTATAGCACTGAATTTTAGTCGAACTGACGAGTGGGGGATAGGCGATGCAAAAGGCGGTATTAATCAACTTGAATTGTTGACTACTCTTGGCAGTTTAAATATTAAAAGTCCTACAGCATTAAACATAGATAGTTTGTCTGCAAAGACCCAAGGCAGTTTTAATAAACATGAGATAAAATTTGCTCGACAACAAAGACTGACTCAATATTCTTGGTTGACGGGTGAGTTTTATGGACAACTTGCATCTAAAAATCTCGATTCTTCTGAGAAATTCTCATTTAATCAAATGAGAGCCTATCCGTCTGCAGAAGGTCTAGGTGATCAGGGATGGGGAGCTTCAATAAATTTTTATTATCAACTTAAACCGTTTCTAAATATGTATCTATTTCAAGATATTGGTCAAATACAACAAAATAAGAATCAGTACTTAACTGAAAAAAACACTCGCTTTCTTGGCGGTACAGGCGTTGGTTTTGGAGGAGGCTATCAAAACTTTGACTATAATGCGACATTGGGATGGCGAGATACTTCAGCAGCGAGAAGCGATAAAGACAAAAATCCAAGACTGTTGTTTCAAGTTGGTTGGCGGTTTTAATATTGTTATGTAAAAAAGAAATTAACTAAAGCTCTATGTGTTGTGGGTGCAGAGGGTTTTCCCTCGCTAAAAGAGCGGGATTGGATTAAAGTTTAATAGACGGATACCTTAAATTTTATTGCCACAGATATCTTTGGTGTTGGAAGAATAGTTTAAAGTCATTTGGTTGCTGTCAAAGATAAGTGTTTCCGTTGGCTGATAAGTTCCTGTAAGTAATGTTGGATAGCCACCGAGAAGACCAAACATCAGGAAACTGATTTGAGTAGCTAAGTCTGATAATGGTGTATTGTTAATATAGCCTTTATCTACACCATTTAAATTTATTCCAATTTGTTTTGCATCTTGATCTAAATAAAGACCAATTCTATAATTATTTGCAGTGTTGTAGCCTATATCGAACTCTTTCCCATAATTAATGCCTGCACCTAAATCAGAAAAACTAATATAGACTGTTTTGGTTTTAGCATCATCTGAATTTACAATCCATACGAAGCCTCCATACTTCAAGTTTCCATTTTTTATACCATAAAAACTATAACCTAATGTATATACACCACTCTGATTACTCGAATGAGATCCTATAGGAATATCTGCAAAGTTATCAATTTTTAGCTCAACAGCATACTTTCCTGTGCTCGATAAATTCTTATCTCCAAGAGTTGTGCTATTCGTTCCATTCATATAATTTTTATAAGATTGCGCAAATGCAGAAGTGCTTGCATGATATTGATATGATGAATTCTCAAGTGGAAAACTAGCAGTTGTTCAGTTTAAGTAGGGAAGTTTTTTTGCAGGTGGAATGGGATTTCCAATCATCTGCTGGATTTCAGTAGTTGTTGCATCAAAATTATAATTACACGCTCCCCAACTCTCTAAACTTATAGTTCCGATAGTCAACCTGATTATTATCTTTTTCACAAACTTATCCTTTTTATCTTGAAATTGAAATATAAGATAAAGAAATAAACAAATGGTAAAAAACAGATAAAAGAGTAGTTGTAAAATTTAGAGATCACAACCTGCCTGTGATAGGTTAATCTTAAATTATGTGGCCGTAGATATATTCAGTTCTCATATAAGAGAATTGAATTCTTTTTAGGAATTATGTTATTTCGCATAAAAACCTTTCCTCATATTACCGATACTAGAAATAGGGAAAATCCAATAAGTTTTATTAAAAAGAAAAATCACTTTATCGGAAATTTAGTCTTAACAGAAATATATTGTGATAGATTAATCACAATATATTTCTCTATTGAAAACTAAAATACATTTTTGTAGCGCTAACAGCCTAAATTTTATGAGATTTATCTAAGAACTGGCTGCGTTATTAAAATAATAGAGATTCACAATTTTGAACATAGTCTAAGGATAAGGAGATGTTCATGCTGAAAATAAAGCCTTTATGTTTAACACTTTTTTCTTTAAGTGCTTTTGCAGTATTTAATGTATACGCAGAACCTACAACTTTAAAAAGTATGTCAGATGAACAACTGTCTGAAACCACAGGCCAAGCTTTGATGAGTCTAGCTTATCTTGCACCAAATGATTCTACTAATTTAATGAGTAAATATAGTAGTGGTTCAAACGTTGGTTTTTATAAACTTGGACTTGAAGCAGAAATGGACTTAAATGCAAATATTAAAAACTTGCAGCTAGGTTGTGGTGGTGCAAATGGTGCTGGTGCATGTGATGTTGATATTAAAAATTTATCATTGAGTGGGTTACCTGCAAATTACGATTCCTCAAGTGGTAATTCCCCTGATTTCGGAAGTGCGGGTCGAGCATCTACTAGCGCAAAATTAAGCAATCCATTCATGGAGTTTGCTGTAAAAAATCCAAACTCCGCTTCAACTCGTGAAATTGTTGGTTTACGTTTTAGTGCTGAAAAAATTACGGGGCTTTTAACAGCAGGTTTAACCAATGGAAGCACTCCTTCTTCAACAGATGGCATCCAGTCACTTAGTGGCTTTATGCGTATAGCACAGACACAAGGGGAAGTTGATACTTTAGGTGGTAAATTTGGTTTGGTAAAAGATCAATCAATTGGTGGAAATATTAAGTTATTAGGAGGGGCTATAAATAAATGGATTCAAAGTTATCCAAATGCACAAGACAATATACTCAATGGTACAACAGGTATTACTGTTCCTGAAATTAATGGAGTAGGTTTCACATTACCATCATTTCAGGTAAATGGTTCTCGACTAAATGCTGCAATAGCAAAAGATATTTTGTTAACACTTCCTTCAATTCCTTTGGCAACTCCTGATAATTGTACTGGAGGGGCAACATATTGTAATCAATGGGCAAATGATCAATTAAAAGTAAATTTAAGAGATACGGGTAATCATAATGCTGAGTCATGTATTTTATGGTTATGTGATGCAACTTTCAAAATGGGTCAAGGTTCAAATTTAAGTAATTTAAATTTAAATGTAACTTTTAATCAGGCTTTAAGTATGTTTCATAATATTCCATTACAAGGAACAGGTGGTTATTTAAGTTTGCAACAAATGGCTTTACTATGGCCAGGAAGTTATGTGGATTCATCTGATACTACTGGTAAGACATTAAACCAAATGACAAAAACTGATGTTGCTCAAAAGGGGTGGTGGATGTCTTTTGCTGATCCTGTGCAGCTAGGCTATTTAAAAGGTGGGGATAAAGTTGACATTTCTCCCGTTTTGCCACAATTAGCAGTTCTGATTACTAAACAATTAGCAGATAATCCAATTGATTTAGGACTTGGAGATGCAATTACAGCATTAGTCAGTGCGCCAATTACCAAAACTCTGAATATTGATATTGGTCCATATACGGCCACAAATCCAGCAAGATTAACACTTCAAAATTTAAAATTAACGAACCAAGAAGTTTCAACCAACTGTTATGGTTCTTTAAAATTTTGTTAACCCAACTATTTGAAGATCTATAAAGCAATAGCGTTAAAGGCTATTGCTTTTCATTGTCTACGAATATTCGTTTATCGGAAAATCGTATATTTTACATAAAAGACTTTGTCATAATAAAAAATATTGCATAATATAAAATGTGATATAGATAACAAAACTGTATGAACAAGGGAAGATAATTTTATACAGTTGAAGTGAAAATTTAAGAAATAAAATAAAATATGGTGCGGAGCATCGTATAACACAGGAAGGTCGTGGATGACTACACTCAATTATACGGTAAAATTTCATAAAACCGTTTTAGCGAGTTTTATTGGCTTATTGATCAGTCAATCTTGCTTCGCACTTGAAGAAATGTCAGATGAAAAGTTAAGTAATACAACGGGTGAAGGGATTGCCTTACTTCCTCAAGATGCTTATATGGTTTTTCGTGGCGTTGGTGTTAATGAAACAGCTACACAATTATTAGATCGAACTAAAGATACGGGATCTATTAACTATATTCCTGTTGGACCATTAAGTCTTACGGCCGCAGACACTAATAAAAATAACAGCATTGATTCTGGTGATTTGGCTGTAGGAAAAGCGGATTTATTTTTATACGGTTTAGCACTTTCTAAAGCCAATGATGCAGATCCAAATGATATCAATGAACGGGTGGGAATGCTTAAAAATACTTCAGGTGTTGCAACAGCAATTAATGCAATCAAAAGCTGGGGAACTGCAACTAATCCTTGGATTTTGAAAGTAGATACGATGGATGCCGTGCCAACATTTACGCCAGATATTGCAGGTGGCTCAAAAAATACGGACACAGGCAAAGTCACTTATTTAGCTTTAGAAGCACCTGCTTTTGAGACTGGAACATTGGATGCCGAGGGTTCAGATGCTTATAAGCTTAAACTAGGGATGTGGGCAGATGCTTTTGTCCGAAATCCAAACAAAAAAGATGGTGATCCAAACCAGTTCCAATATGGAACAAGTACAGGCACTCGAGGTAATGGAACCGAAATAACAAATCGAGAAAATCGGATTCGGTTGCAAGCAATTTGGAATAACTTTAGTTTAAATGGTAGTAAAATTCAGTTATTTCAAACTTTAGATGGTGCAACTAATACTGGTGGTTTGAGTCCATTTTATAATAAAACTTTGGGTTTGGCTGGTGTAATCCGTTTAAATAGTGGTGATGCTGCTAATTTGAAATTAAAAACAACAGACATTGCATCTGAAAGTATGAGTGCAATTTCTACTAATACTCTCCATGCAGGAGCAAATTCGACATTAAGTACATCTTCAACAGGGAATTGTGGTAACAGTGGTACAGGAGCGATTAGTAATGGTTCTGGTGTTGGGTGTCAATATATAGTTCAAAAACGAACACGCACTGATTCGAAAACGTTAACACGTAGTTGGGATTTACCCGCAGAATATCAAAATAGAGTGTTACGTTTAAGCACTCAAGAAACCACAGATACTAATTTACTGTACACACCAGCATTAGATACTTCTAGAAATGCAAAAGCACCAACATTTGCAAAAGACGAAGGTATTTTTATTTATAATTTAAATACCAACTTGGTTTTAGGTTCTTTGTATCAGCCTTTAATTTTAGGATCTGATGGTAAGAATTTTAGTTTGGAAATTGCACGTATTCCAAATAAAGAGTCGATCTATAAAAAGATTTATACGGATTATACTGGAGCCGATTCATCCTATTTGGGTTCAACTTGTAATATTTACCAATGTGGTACTTCAACTATCTCAGGCTATCAAGGCAACAATGCAACCCACAGTAGTATTAGTATCGGAACTGTTTATAGTGATGATGGTGGAAAAACTTTAAAAGCATATACAGGAGCAGATGCTGTAGGGGTGTCTTTTGGCAATTTAGTAAAGTCAAGTACTGTTTCAAATACATTAACAACTAATGAAATAAGATATGCTCAGCGTCAATTACAAAGTCAAACATGGCTTCAGAATAGTCGATGTTCTACTACTGGTATTTTTGGATGTAGTAATGTCACATCAACATCTGGAACATTAACTCAGTGGCAATATAACAATGGTTCTAACTGGGTTAATTCATTAACTGGATCGCAGACTAAGCCAAATGATGCAACAGCTTGTGGTACAGGTTTTGGTGCAAGCAACTCTTGTAATAATTTTCCAAATCCAAACCCGAATACAACTGAAATAAATGCTACTACAGCGAACCGTACTTGGTCTGATACAAATTTAAATGGTGCAGCTTGGCGTACAGCTTCAAATACAACAGTTGATAATTTTATAGGATCGGGTAATGGAATTACAGGGGCGACAATATTAAACAATAACATGGCTCAAACACCAAATATACCAGGGACACCCTTGAATAATTTAGGTTCAGCCTTAATTGATGGAATGCTGATTCAGCATATGAAAATAACCACCAAAGGCTTATAAGATAAGGAGAAATATGATGAAAAAAAGTGTGCTTCTTATTTTAACCAGTTTGGTAAGTTTTCATTTGGCCGCTATGGAAGCTTTAACTGATTCCGATTTGCAACAGGTTGAGGGGCAAGCTGGCGCAGATTTATCTTTAAAATTGGTGTTGAATCAGGTTAATGCAAGTGACTCATATTACGCTACTGGAAATGCTTATAAGTTCGATAGTGATACTGGTGGGGTGTGCGCAAAATTAGAGTTTTGCCGCTTAGCACTTTCAGTAAACAATAGATATGTAGATGCTGGTGGCGCTGCAAACAGTGTCAGTGGCAATAAACTGTGGGTGGTATTTAAAGGAATTCAAGGTACGATTAATATTCAGAAACTTGGATTAGATGGTGTGGACTTAGTCTACAGAGGTATTGACGCTGCTGGGACACCATGGATTAAACCTGCAATTCAGCTGGGTTTTGATGCAACAAATCCAATTCAAATTCGAAACTTTGGTTTTAATGCATTATCGATTGAAAAGGATGAGTTCACAAGCCAGACCAATGCAAATGGAACAGTCACTGAAAACTCTTCTGGAGCAACAGCCGATAAGTACGGCTATTTAAAAAAGACCATCTATGATGCAACGACTGCAGCCAACTCCACTTATGACCAAGGTAACGAAACCGGTTTTATGGGCATGCGTATGAATGGAAATTTGGCATTGCAAGGTAAAATCATGATGTTTAGTTGTAATTCTACGAGTAACAAGCGTTGCTAAGATAAAGTAAATCTGAGGGTTTAGGAATGAACATAAAAAAACAAGACCATGGAAAAAGATTTATTTTAAATACATTAGCTTTGAGCTTGTTGGCTATACATATACCAGCTTATGCGTTGCAAGCTTTAGATGATAGTGATTTAAGAAACGTAAATGGTCAAGATGGTGTACATATTGAGGCAAGCTTAAAAGAAGCCAATATTAAAACATTATATTGGACAGATCAGGTCGGTCGCGCAGAATCAGATGCAACCAGTCAAGCGCTTATTGCAACAGCAGATACGGTTAAAATACAACAGAGCAATACTTCTACAGATCCATTAAAAGCCGATATGAAGCT
This sequence comes from Acinetobacter sp. AS167, assembly GCF_037152175.1. Taxonomy (NCBI): domain Bacteria; kingdom Pseudomonadati; phylum Pseudomonadota; class Gammaproteobacteria; order Moraxellales; family Moraxellaceae; genus Acinetobacter; species Acinetobacter sp. AS167. The sequence goes on along the minus strand of NZ_JBBCMP010000019.1, from coordinate 18,589 downwards.
TAATATAGGGACTGTTGCAGGAAAAACTGGAGTGAATTTAGATTTATCCCTCTCTCCTATGCTTATGACTGTCGATTCATTTCGTGTTTGTGATAGTGATCCAAGTGGAGCACGTTGTAGTGCAAAACTGGGCAATTTAGCGGTACAAACGGCGTCAAATACAAGTATTGGATTAAAAACCAGCAATGGCCTTTTAAGTAAAACAGATCAGGTTGAGCTGACTTTAGGACTTCAAAATGCCAACATCTATTTGGGGCAGAGTAGTGCAAAAAGTGAGTTAAATCAACTAATTCTAAAAAACTTTAATTTTAATTTTAAAGGTAAAGGCTTTGCATTTATAGATGCCGCTGAAGGTTTTAAATTACAAACGAATTCTGGAAGCAATATAGCAGGTGCAAGTCAGGCACCCGATACTAATTATGGCTATGTGGATTTAACACGAGTGGTTGATCCAGCTTCATCAAAAGCAGGTTTTATTAATACAGGTAGTTATGGAAACGGAAGTTCTACAACAAATGCCGGACTAAACCTTGAAATTATGGTGAATAATAAAGGAATAAATCCTACCTCTCTTTATGATGTAGATAATTATAATACGCCAACGGGAGCAAAAGGACTGATTCGCGTAGGTGCAAGTGGGCGTATGGTGAATGGCTCACTCCAATTTCGTGGTGTGCAAAATGCCAGTAGTTTAATTGGTTCTGCTGTTAATTCGAGTGGTACAGATACAGGAAAAGATATCGTTGGTAGTTCAGGTATCGCCTTTCGTATGAAGACGGATTTCACCAAAGAGGGCGATACTATGCTGACTGGCGGTGGAGATGCAACAACTTTGGAAATTGGTGGTGCAGGATTAAATAGTTATGGCTTCGAGTTTGGTAATTTAACAGGTTTACAAAAAGGAACTCGTGCTTCTTTTGATACGGGAAATATTTTTTTAAACCTAACTGATTCTAAGCAAGTCACCATACCTGTAAATGCAACCTTTCAAAATTCAAGTTTTGGTAATGGTCAAGCTTTAACCAGTTTGAATGATTATAAACAAGATATTTATACGACCCTATCGGCAGCTAATCGTCCTTATGCTGTGGTAGCTTCAATCCGTGGTGGAGAGTTCCAAGCCATCTCCAGACGAGGACGATTTACTACTACTGCTGGTGTTGCCGCGGGGAATTTATTTACCGAGAACGGTCTAAATAATCGATGGGGGCTGGCTTTACCATTTTATAACTTAAATGCTAATTTAGCGATGTATGGTACAACAGTTGATGCTGATAAAGCCTATTACTACTTAACTGATGGTACTAAAAACAGTGTAGCAGCAACAGCTGGTACTCAAACCTCTCGACTTGGATTTTCTTTAGGTCTTAGTACGGACGGTGTGGATAAAAATGGGACAACTAAGCTTGGCAATAAAACCACATCTATTCTGGTGATTGATGGTGGTCAGGTGAAAAATGATGCTGGTGTTCCTATAGCAGGTACTTCTAGGGACTATTATTTAGGCTTAAGAAACATTGATATGTTGCTGAAAGGGAATGGCAGCATAGGCGTTGAGAATGGAAGTTTAAATTTAAGTTTAAAAAACATGCTGGTGGTAATGGCGGCAGAAGTGGCAGCAGGTTATTTGCCTGGAACCACATATGCATCATGTGCTGGTGGTATTGCGACAGCAAGTGTAGCTTGTGGAAATAAGCGTGTTTCAGATTCTAATAATTTCGCCAAAAGTGATGATGTGCTATTTGGTCTAAAACTTCGCTTTGGTGGTGATATGGATTTGTCACTTATTCCAAATAGTGAAATTAAAGCAGATGGAACAGGAAATCGTTTAACTGTGGTCGGCGATTTAAAATTGGCAACTACAAATAATACAATTCAAATTAGTGATCCAGCAAATGGTTCTACACTTGGTTTAGATAACTTGACAGGCGATATTCGTTTTAACAATGCGATTGTGATCAGCAAAAACTCAACCACTGGGAATGGTCAGGTTGGATTTAATGCAAGTTTACAATTTAATCCAACACAATCGGTTGATGGTGTATTTAGAGCGAGAGATTTAAACTTTTATCCACCTTCAATGAATGGTGCTTTGGTTTCAGGTGCGCGTTTAGGTGAAATGGCGTTGACAGGTGGTCGTTTAACCAGTGAATTCAACATTATTCCACGGAACTAATGCGTTATTGGTCGGGTTATGCTTTTATCATAAAGAATTTCTGATTAGACTGTGACGTGGTAGGCAGTATATAAATTTTCCTAAGGATTAGGATAATGAAAAAAAATAGAAAGCTAGGATGTATATCATTATTGATACTAAGTCCAGTTGCGATGGCAATGGAACCTATGGATGATCAAAGTCTTTCCCAAACAACAGGGCAAGATGGAATTAATGTTGGTATAAATCTGAGTAAGGTTCAACTGAATCAACTGTCAATCATTGATCGTGATGGATTTGGTTCGACTGTGAATGATGCCAATAAAGCATCCCTAGTTCTTGCGGGTAAAAGTGCAACTACTGTTGCTGACCAAAGCGTTAATATTACTTTTCTTGGGGCTTCAAATACCCCAACCATGAATATTGTCATGGACACAGATAGTGGAATAAGTGGTAAACCTTTTGCCAATATAGGAATGAGCTTTGCAAGCAATATTTCGGGTATTAAAGTTTCACCATTTGCACTTTACTTGGTTGGGGCGAATTCATCTTCTGGGCCTACAGGATCTCAATCTATTTTTACAGGAACCAGTGAAAAGTCAGATGTCATTAAATTTTTAAAAATGGACAACGGTTTTGATATTAACTTTACTGCAGCTAAACCATCGATTAATTTGCAGCTTGGAAATGCACCTCAAGGACGTATGATTGTATTTGGTGGGGCAATTCAATCAATTTGTGGTACGGGAACAGGCTGTGCTATTACACTTTTATCGGATGATAGTGATATTGGTGCAAATTTTAATTTCCAGTTAACAGGAACAGATAAAACCAATGGTTTTTCATTAAAAGGTTTCTATGCTGGTGTTGAACCAACAGGTTTTGTATTTGGTAATACAGGTGAATCGAGTAAGTTTGATCTTGGAATCAATCAGATGATTATGGGAACAAGTGGAGCAAGTGCAGCAGGAGCTTTTAATGGTTTGCAAAATGGCTCGATGGGGAACTTTGGGGCAATCGGGACATCCGTTACAGATTTAAAAGTAAAAATTAATGGGCTGTAATAATGTTTTATAAATAGTAAAGTATTAAAAAACCCGCATGCAGTGGGTTTTTTAATACTATTGAAAAAACTATTTTACTAATTTAGCCAATAACTCATCTTTACTTAGATTTATAGATTCTGCATCTCTACGACCTTTATATTCGAAAGTACCAGCATCTAAGCCTTTTTCACCAATGACAATACGGTGAGGAATACCCGTTAACTCTAAGTCAGAGAATTTAACGCCTGGACGTTCATTACGATCATCGAGTAAAACATCGTAGCCTGCAGCCTGTAATTCAGCATAAAGTATTTCAGCAGCCTCAAGTGTACGTGGAGATTTTTGAGCATTCATTGGAACAATTGCAACTTCAAAGGGTGCAATCGCAGATGGCCAAATAATACCTTTCTCATCAAAGTTTTGTTCTATTGCTGAAGCGACTACACGTGTTACACCAATCCCGTAACACCCCATCGTCACGACTAAAGGTTTGCCATCATCACCTAAAACTTTACAACCTAATGCTTCAGAATATTTTGTACCTAATTGGAAAATATGACCAACTTCAATACCTCGTTTAATTAAAATTGTTCCTTGACCATCTGGAGAGGGATCACCTTCAACCACATTACGTAAGTCAAAAACTTCTGTAAATTTTGCATCACGCTCCCAATTTATTCCAGTTGCATGTTTATCAACTTCATTGGCACCAGCAACAAAATCAGAAAGTACTGAGGCTGCACGGTCAACAATTACAGTTAAACCTTTATCTACGAGTCCTTGTGGACCACAGAATCCTGCGGTTAAACCTAGAGCATTCAGTTGAGCATCTGTTGCAAATGTTAAAGGTGCAGCAATGAGTGGATGCTTTTCAGCTTTAATTTCATTAAGCTCGTGGTCGCCACGTAAGAATAACGCGATAACTGGGACATGGCCCTTTTCATCAACAACACCTTGTACAAGTAAGGCTTTTACAGATTGAGCTGGATCTGTATTTAAAAATACAGAAACGTCAGCAATTGTTTTTTTATTTGGTGTATCTACAATTTTTAGATCTTGAGTTGGTTCAGCACGCTCACCAGTCAATACTGCTTCAGCCATTTCAACATTGGCCGCATAGTCCGATACTGTTGAAAAGGCGATATCGTCTTCGCCACTTGAAGCAAGTACATGAAACTCATGTGAACCTGAACCACCAATGGAGCCAGTGTCAGCTTGAACAGGGCGAAAATTTAAACCTAAGCGTGTGAAAATTCGGCAATATGTGTCATACATGACATCATAAGTTTCTTGTAATGAGGCTTGATCGACATGAAAAGAATAGGCATCTTTCATAATAAATTCACGAGAACGCATTACGCCGAAACGTGGACGAATTTCATCACGGAATTTAGTTTGAATTTGATAAAAATTCATCGGAAGTTGTTTATAACTTTTTAATTCATTACGAGCTAAATCTGTGATGACTTCCTCATGTGTAGGACCTAATACAAAATCATTGCTATGACGGTCTTTAAAACGCAGCAGTTCTGGACCATATTGTACATAACGACCAGATTCCTCCCATAGCGAAGCTGGTTGTGTTACGGGCATTAATGTTTCCAAAGAGCCTGCACGATTCATTTCCTCACGAACAATCGCTTCAACTTTATTGAGCACACGCACACCCATTGGCAGCCAAGTGTATAAACCTGAAGCCAATTTACGGATCATCCCAGCACGTAACATGAGCTGATGTGAAATGACTTCAGCATCATTTGGGGTTTCTCTTAACGTTGCAAATAAAAAGCGACTCGCGCGCATGGAAACTGTCCTAAAATTTTTAGATTTAAAAAAGGATTATACGATAAAAAAATACGATAAAAAAATAAGCTGAACATTTTTAATGATTGTTTAAATTGAAAACTTTATATTCTTACGCTATCGATGTGATCTGACTTTGCTTTTAACTTAAAAGCATCCAACATTGCGGGTGGCTGTTCTCAAAGTTTAGATTTTTTGTTAAGATTTCTTTAATAATAAAGCTGAAAAACTTTTAATTAAAAGGTGATTATTCAAGCTTTTTGAGACGGTTAATAATATCATCATAGTGTGTTTGTGTAGAGCGATAGTTGTTTTGTAGGTTTTCGATATAATTTTTTGTTTTTTCGATATTTTCTGAGTTGTATTTGATCCGATCTTTAAGTGTTACAGGGACGGTATTTCCTTTGCGATAATATTCCATTTCCTGTCGTTTAAGTATAATTCTTGCACTTTGAAGCTGTTTAAGTGTTTGGTTTTGGAGTGCTATTTGTTGTTTTAGACTGTTTAGAAGTTCATTTCTTTTGTTGATTGCAACAGATGAGTTGCCATAAGCACGCTTTAAACGTGCATCTTGTTCTAACTTACGTACTTCAGATGCGCGTGAAGTCGATTGTTGCAAATCTTTTTCGACATTATAAGCTTGGTTGCGTTTGATGACTTGCATATTGCGATCAAGTGCTTCATAACCATTTTTAATGTGTGCCGGTGTAACCGATGTGCTGATGTTAGCAACCCCATTTTTATCATAATACCTATACCATACTGCCTTAGCCGGAGGTGTATCAGCATAGACCGATAACGTGTAAATAAGTAAGCAAACTGAGAGCAAAATACTGAATATTTTTTTTATTTTTGAACCTAAATTTTGGTAATAGATTATTCTATCCATTTAAAGTCTGCCATCCCCAAAAAATCAATGTAAGTTATATGATTTTGAAACTATCTTTGGCCATTTTATGTGGTTACAAAATTTTAATAAACAATTAACTTCTAAAAAAAAGCATAATATTTTTTTTTATGTGAGCTTTGCTGTGTTTTACTGTTTGAAGTGAGATTTCCGACAAGAAATGCTCATTGATAAAGTGAGTTAATATATGTTAAAAAAACATGCTTAATTGTAAAAATAAATCTGTACAGCACAATTCATTCCAAGCTTACGGAAAGGGGCATTAAATGGACGATAAATTTCAAAATTTAAAAGTCATGGTGATCGATGATTCTAAAACTATTCGTCGTACTGCTGAAACATTATTACAAAGAGAAGGTTGTGAGGTTGTCACTGCTGTAGACGGTTTTGAAGCTTTATCTAAAATTGCTGAAGCAAATCCAGATATTGTTTTTGTCGATATCATGATGCCTCGTCTTGATGGCTATCAAACCTGCGCTTTGATTAAAAATTCTCAAAATTATCAAAATATTCCAGTCATCATGTTATCAAGTAAAGATGGCCTGTTTGATCAAGCAAAAGGTCGTGTTGTCGGTTCGGACGAATATTTAACAAAACCATTTAGTAAAGATGAACTATTAAATGCTATTCGCAATCATGTAACTGCTTAACGGTTAATTTGGGGGAAATAATGACAAAAATTTTAATAGTTGATGATTCACCGACAGAAATGTTTAGATTTAAAGAAATTCTAGCTAAACATGGATTCGAGGTGATTGAAGCGACCAATGGGGCAGATGGTATAACACTCGCGCAAGCTGAATTGCCTGATCTTGTTTTAATGGATGTTGTTATGCCAGGTGTAAATGGTTTCCAAGCGACTCGTCAGATCGCGCGCGGTGCGGCCACCAAGCATATTCCGATTGTGATTGTAAGTACTAAAGATCAAGAAACCGACCGCGTTTGGGGAAAACGTCAAGGGGCTTGTGACTACTTAACAAAGCCAATTGATGAGAATCAGCTGATCAATACGATTAAGCAACATCTACAAGCAGGGTAGTGTATGGCAGCAAATGGATTTATCGAATTACTTCGATTGTCTAAGCGAGGAAATAAAAATTACGCTGACAATGAAAATGAAGTAAACCGATGGTCAGGCATTGCATTTGAAATGATGGGGCAATATTTTGTTGCTCCTTTGGGTGAGGTTTCAGAAGTTATTTATCCGCCAAAATATACACCTGTTCCTAATGTTCAAGGTTGGGTGAAAGGTTTAGCAAATATTCGCGGACGATTATTATCAGTTTCTGATTTGGCTTTTTATTTAACGGGGCATAGAAGCCAATTTCTACCTACTCAAAAAGTCTTATGTATTAGTCATAATGACCACTATGTTGGGCTGATCGTAGATCAGGTTTTGGGGATTCAACATTTTAATAAAAAAGGTTTTTTTTCTAAAAACAATGAATTAGAAGAAAACCTTCAAACTTACTGTCAGGGATATTTTCAGCAGCATAATCAAGCTTGGAATATATTCTTATTTAGTCGTTTGTTAAATGATCCTCAATACATGAATGCATCAGAAAAATTTATAAACTAGCTTTGACGCCTAATTAAGAGTTAAGCGAATCGGGAGAAGCTGAATGGGCTTTAAACTAAAGAAGAAAAATACAGGGGATACTGCTCAAAAAAGTAGTTCAGGTGTAGTAACCAAAACCAAATCAAAAATTGATGAATTTGCAAAGTTGTTTGGGGAAAGCGACAAATCTAAGCCATTTATTCAAATGGCCATTGCCAGTATCATCGTTGCGATTATTTTGCTTTTGGTTTTATTCTATACAGTTCCTCGAAATAACGACTTAACTCGTAGTTTGGGTGAATTAAAACTTTTATCACAGACATTATCTCGTCAAGCAACTGAAGCGACGGCATCTGGTTCAGCAGAATCAATTAGTGCTTTAGTTACATCACAAAAGAAATTTAAAGAAAACTTAGATGTCGTCAAAGATATTCATGCGTCTTCAAAACAAGTAGAGGGTGTTGAAAAAATTTGGCAACAAGTTTCTGCTGATATCGACATGATCGCGACACATCAGAAAATTATTAACCAATTATATGATACCAACATTGCTGTTGCTGATGTGATTCCTGGGATGCAGGCTGAATATAACGCAATGGTTGACCAGATGGCTCGTGATAATATGCCAAGTACCCAGGTTGTCATCGCGAAGAACCAAGTATTTCTTGCGGAACGTATTTTACGTTCTATTGGTTCAGTACTAGGTGGTTCTGATAATACACGTGCTTCAGCTGACGACTTTAATGCGGATACCGAAACTTTTGGTACCTACTTAAATGCTCAATTAGATGGTAGTGCTGATTTAGGTGTAACACGTATTGATAAACCTGAACTACGCGAGTCTTTAGAGAGTATTAAAGCTGATTACAATGAAATTGTGCAACTTGCTTCGACTTCTGTATTGAAGAACTCGGATCAGATTTTTAAAGTACGTCAAGCATCGTCAGACATCTTTGCTCAATCGGATAATTTATTAAAAGGTTTGGATCGACTTTCAGTGAATACTGGTGTGGGTACGATTTTACCTGCATTGATTTTAATCCTTGCCCTCGTCGCATTTTTATTTGCAGTATTTAAACTACTCGGTTTACGTAGTGAGTCGGATAAAGTCCGTGTAACACGCTTACAAGATGAGTATGACCGTAACCAGAATGCGATTTTACGTTTACTTGATGAAATTGCCGATTTGGCAGATGGTGATTTAAGTTCGTATGCAACAGTATCGGAAGACTTTACGGGTGCTATTGCCGATTCGATTAACTTTGCGATTGACCAATTACGTGATCTGGTATCTCGAATTAACGATACTTCTCAAGAAGTTGCACAATATACTCAGAATACGCAACAGATTACTAACCAATTGGCTGAAGCCTCTGAGCATCAGGCTCAAGAGATTGCAGGGGCATCAACAGCGATTAATGAAATTGCACAGTCCATTGACCACGTATCTGCAAATGCGGCTGAATCAGCAGAAGTAGCACAGCGTTCAGTACAAATTGCATCCAATGGTGCAGATGTGGTAAACCGCTCAATCGAAGGTATGGATACCATTCGTGAACAGATTCAAGAAACTTCTAAGCGTATTAAACGTTTGGGTGAATCTTCTCAAGAGATTGGTAACATTGTATCGCTAATTAATGATATTGCCGACCAAACCAACATTCTGGCATTGAATGCAGCAATTCAGGCATCTATGGCTGGTGAAGCGGGACGTGGTTTCGCTGTGGTTGCGGATGAGGTACAGCGCCTTGCTGAACGTTCAGCATCTGCAACGAAACAGATTGAAACGCTGGTTAAAACCATTCAGACCGATACCAACGAAGCTGTAATTTCAATGGAACAAACCACATCGGAAGTTGTGCGTGGTGCGAACCTTGCAAAAGATGCGGGCGTTGCTTTGGGTGAAATTCAAACGGTATCAAGTAATTTGGCTGGTTTGATTGAAAGTATTTCTGAGTCGGCTAAATTGCAGTCTGCTTCAGCAGGTCATATTGCAAATACGATGAATGTCGTACAAGAAATTACTTCACAAACTACAGGGGCAACGTTTGATACAGCCCGTTCGGTTTCTGAATTGGCAAGTATGGCGGATTCATTACGTCAATCAGTTTCAGACTTTAAATTACCTGACTAAAACGATTGATACTTTATACGTGCAATATCTCCTGTAACAAGTGGGTATTGCACTGAATGGAAAGCCTTCTAAAGCCATTCAGATTGACTGTATTTTGAAAGGTTTTAGTCCCAAAGACGGGAACTAACATAGAAGCCTGAGCTATGAAAGAAATATTAAAACATTTAGTGGAACATGTCACTTTACCTGAAGATGAGTATCTTGGTCAGGATGATGAAATTTTAGAAATTTTTGTAGAAGAACTCGAAGAAATTTTTGAATTGTTACAAACGTCTCTTGATCGCTGGCAACTCGAAGAGTTTAAAGATACAGAATTGGTCAATATTCGCCGTTATTTTCATACTCTTAAAGGGTCTGGACGCATGGTGGGGGCTAAACGTTCTGGTGAGCTTGCTTGGACTGTTGAAGATACATTAAATCGTACTATTACGAAAAATCTGGAACTTACTGCTGAGATTCAACAATATGTACGCGCAGTATTTAATATTTATAAGTTTAAACTGTATTCAGAGTTTTTAAATAGAAAACCGCATCATTTAGCTTTAGCACCTTTGGTGTATTTGGGGCAACAATTACAACAGAAACAAAGCTTAGAACCTGCTTTAGGCGAGTTACTGGCATTATCAAATACACTAGATAATGAAAATGTCATTACGGGGTTGGAGATTGGCGAAGATACGGTAATAGCAGACCTAATCTCTATGACAACTCCGCATGTGATTGATCCAGTTGTAAGTGGTTCCTTAAATACTGTTGAAGATGTAGTGCTTGAATCGACGATTTTAGATGATAGTTTAACATCTGAAACCTTGGAGATTTTTGTCGAAGAGTCAGAGGAACATCTGGCGGCAATTAAAGACTTTTTGCACTTAGAAGAACATACGCCTGATCAATATAATCGCTTGATTCGTGCCTTACATACTTTGCGTGGTAGTTCTTCAATGGCGCATGTCAATGAGGTCTTTGAAGCAAGTGGTAAAGTAGAGCATTTATTTAAAGTATTGGTTCAAGAAGATACTGAATCTTCAAAAAATGAAAATGCTTTACTAACCTACTATGCTGAATTTGTCAGTGACTATCTCTATGTTTTAAAGCTGAAAGGTAATCAAGCCATTGAGCTGAAAACTATATATCAAAAATTTAATGATGCTTGGGAGCGTTATGATTTCCAACACCAATATCAGCATTCACAAACGGGGTTAGTCACACAATTAGTTGATCTGGAGATTGATCTACTGTTAGATGCCGAGTTTGAGTTTGATAAGCGAGCCCAAGTTGAATATCCAGCATATTTCCAACAGCTAACACAACAAGCACAGATGCTGATTGATCATACTAATAATCGTGCTGCACAAGGCATCCATGATTTTAGTCTGGCTTTAAAAGATGGCTATGAGCAAGTTATTCGCAAGCCTGATTTATTAAATACTGATTATGCTTTTGAAATGTTTTCTAAGGCGCATCAAGAATTTATTCATTTATTCGACACCTTGGCCTCAGGCCAACGGGTCAGCTTAAATGATTCAACACAAGCGATTCTGGCTGAGTTACATGACTATTTACACCAAGAAATAGACACAAGTATTGATGATCAGACTATTGAAACAAGTATAGAGCCGGAAATTGAGCAACAGTCAAGTACAGTATTCATTGAAGTAAATCCTGTTGAATCAGTGGGTAATTATGTACTGACACAAATTAATCTTGATAAACAGAATATTGACTCAGAGCATAGTCAGCGTGAATTTGATGCAGATGTCTTAGACATTTTTATTGAAGAAGCGGATGAGTTGTTGGTTGGGATGGATCATGACTTAAATACTTGGTCAAGCCATCCTGATGACACAACTGCATTAAATAATTTGATGCGTTATTTGCATACCTTAAAAGGTGGGGCAAATATGGTTCAAGCCACCTTTATTGGTTTGATTGCACATGAGTTAGAAACGATTTATGAACGAGTGATCAAAGGTCAGCTCAAAGCTGAACCACATCTTATTCAATCTATTCGTTTAATTCAGGATGATGTGGCAGATCGTATTCAATTGATTCGTGAAAAAGCAATCGATTATCCTGCGACTCACATTCTCAATGTTTTACAAAATATTGATCAGCAACGTCCGATTGACACGAGCCAAGCTTCAACAGCACTTGAATCGCAATTTACCCATGATTTATCAGATTTGCATGAAGTTGAATATATTGAAGATGAAATTGTTTTAACGAACGATCCAATATCGGAACAGCTTGAAATTGAACAATCTGATAAAGATCATCAATCAGCAATTAATGATCATCACTTGTTTGTAGATATTGATCAAGATCTGAATTTGGATCCTGTTGAAATGATTGCTCAAGAAACTTTTATTGAAGAGGCTCGAGAGCTGATTGATGAAGGTCTAAGCATTTTAACTCAATGGTTTGATCATCGAAGTAATCGTAGCTTCTTACTCCAATTACAACGTATTGCACACAGCTTAAAAGGTGGTGCGAAGATGGTGAAATTGGAAGAAGTCGCAGATATTGCTTATGAGTTGGAAAATGCATTTGAACAATTTGGTTTACATAATTTTAACTCAAATGTTTATGATGGCTTGCTGGAAAAAACCTTTCATTGGCTAGATACAGCTATTTTTAAACATGATTATGACAACTTTGAAAGCTTAAAATCGAGTTTAAATAGCATTGAATATGTTGATGTATCTGCACAGCTTCCAGAAAAATTATCCCGTACCAATTTAATTTTTGAGCAATCAATTAATGAGTTTGTTCAGGGGGATGGCACTGAGCCACCGTCAATGTTGGGTGAATGGGATCTTTCACAAAAAACTGAATCCAACAATGAGATGATCCGTATCTCTGCGGATTTAGTCGAAAAAATGATTGATCTTTCTGGTGAGAATGCAATTAACCGTTCACGTATTGAGATGGATCTAGGGCAGTTAGGTAATACCTTGACTGATATGGAGTTGGCAATCCAACGTTTGGCTGATCAGCTACGCCGAATGGAAGGCGAGTTGGAAAGTCAAATCATTGCAAAACATGGTGATTTAAGCTCTCGTTATGCCGATTTTGACCCTTTAGAAATGGATCAATATTCATCTCTAAATCAGTTATCAAAATCGCTGGCTGAATCTGCATCTGACTTGGTTGATTTTAAGACCACACTGGCTGAAAAGATTCGTGATACTGAAGGCTTATTGCTGCAGCAATCTCGTATTCAAGCTGAAATTCAGGAAAGCTTGATGCGTACTCGTCTTGTACCATTCTCAAGATTGTTACCTCGATTACAGCGCTTGGTTCGCCAGACCTCTTCAACAGTTAATAAGCCCACTGAGCTTTTAGTCAATAATACTGAAGGGGAATTGGACCGCAATATTCTGGAAAAGTTAGTTTCGCCGTTAGAACATATGCTACGTAATGCGATTGACCACGGGATAGAAGATGCCGAACAGCGTCAGAAATCTGGCAAAGCGTTGACAGGTCGAATTGATTTGAATATTAGTCGTCAAGGTACAGATGTGCTTGTATCGTTTAAAGATGATGGTAAAGGAATTGATCCAAAAGTTATTCGTGACAAAGCAATCGAAAAAGGGTTGATCAAAACTGATCAACAGTTAGAGCCTGAGGAAATACTTCAGTTTATTTTCCATCCTGGTTTCAGTACAGCACAGCAAGTAACACAAATCTCTGGTCGTGGTGTTGGCTTGGATGTCGTGCAAAGTGAAATTAAATCACTTGGTGGACAAGTGAGTGTCAGTTCTGAATTAGGTTACGGCTCAACCTTTACAATTACTGTACCCACAACAGTTGCGGTTAGTGATGCCTTGATGGTGAAAGTGGGTGATCAGCAATTTGCAGTGCCATTATCGCAAATTGATCGTATTGTTCGAATTTCTCCAGCTGCTTTGGAAGAGTATTTTGAAACTCAAAATGACTATTTTGACATCGATTTCCAGAGCTATAAACTACGTTATTTAGGTGAGTTCACAGCGAGTCAAGTCACTCCACGTTTACACGGGCTTGCACATTCATTACCGGTATTGCTGATCAAGGGAAGCTTAGGGCAATCCATTGCCATTCTTGTCGATCAATTAATTGGTTCACGCTCACAAATTGTGGTCAAACCAATTGGTAAGCAGTTTGCAACAATCAATGCGATTGCAGGTGCAACCATTCTTGGTGATGGGCAGGTTTGTTTGATTCTTGATGGGCAAAATATTGCACGACAGGTTCAGGCATCTACTCGTAGTAGTGCTGAACATCTTCAACAGGACAAACAACGTCATCGTGATCAACGCCGTTTGATTATGATTGTGGATGACTCAGTTACAGTTCGTAAGGTCACTTCACGTTTGCTAGAGCGTCAAGGTTTCGATGTGATTACTGCCAAAGATGGCGTGGATGCGATTGAGCAACTTGAAAATGTCAAACCAGACTTGATGTTGCTGGATATTGAAATGCCTCGAATGGATGGCTTTGAAGTCACAAATTTGGTTCGCCACCATGAAATTCACCGCGATTTGCCTATTATTATGATTACGTCACGAACAGGGGAAAAACATCGTGAACGTGCATTTAGCTTAGGGGTGACAAATTATATGGGTAAACCATTCCAAGAAGCTGATTTATTGGAAAATATTGATGCTTTGTTGACGGTTAAATAGGAGCACTCATGATAAAGAATATCGAAAAATCTTCCATTGATAAAATTAGCACACGAGAATTACAGCACTTAATTACGGTGTCTACTGGATTTATTGATGCATATATTGTTGATTGTTATGATAAAGCACCGATGTTGTTACCACAAAATGTGGTGCTTTCTGCTCAGAATAGTCCGACCTATGTTAATGTCGTAGAATGGCATGAAAAGAAGTTACCGACTTTTAGTGTGAATGATCCTAAAAAGACACTGGGTGTCGCATTGATCATTGAAGGGGAAGACGCAGATGAGCGTTTTGCCTTGATGTGCAATGAAATGCCAAGTTCGATACGGTTACGTATTTCTGAAGTAGTCGATGCAGAGGATACAGTTAAAGATAAAACTATTTTACAGTATGTGAAAATTGGTGATCAGACTTATCATGTGCCAGATCTAGATCAAATTCAGTTACAGATTGGGATAAAGAAGACTTAATCTGTCATAACTCCAAAGAATATCAATAAAAAGGACGCGTTTGCGTCCTTTTTATTGATTGAAAATTATAAAACTTAAGCAAGTAATTCGACTAAGATTTGTTCGTAGATCTCAGCTAATGGCTCTAATTCATCAATGTTTACATGTTCATTAATTTGGTGAATAGTTGCATTCAAAACACCTAACTCTAGCACTTGAGCACCTGTAGGCGCAATAAAACGTCCATCAGAAGTACCACCACTGGTTGATAGTTTGGTCTCTGTTCCTGTCACGTTCTTAATTGCAGTTTGTGCAGCATTGACCAACTCGCCAACTGGAGTTAAAAACGGCAAACCTGATAAAGTCCATTCAATATCATGTTCAACATTATGAAGATTTAGAATTTCAACAACGCGTCGTTTAAGCTGATCCGCAGTAACTTCAGTAGAATAACGGAAGTTAAAGGTTACTGTCATGCTGCCAGGTACAACATTGGTTGCTCCAGTACCTGCTTGAATATTGGAAATCTGAAAAGAAGTTGCTGGGAAATACTCATTGCCATTGTCCCAAACAGTATCACATAATTCAGATAAGGCTTTTGATGCAGTATGAATTGGGTTAATGGCTAAATGTGGATAGGCAACATGACCTTGCTTACCTTTTACAGTTAATACTGCATTTAATGAGCCACGACGACCATTTTTTACTATATCCCCCAACGTATCTGTACTTGAAGGCTCACCTACCAGACACCATGTCATTTTTTCATTACGTGCTTCTAAAGTTTCAACTACTTTAACCGTACCATTGATAGAAGGGCCTTCTTCATCAGAAGTAATTAAAAAAGCAATAGAACCTTTATGGTTGGGATGATTTTTCACAAAACGTTCTGATGCAACCACCATTGCGGCCAATGCTGTTTTCATATCAGCACTACCACGACCATAAAGTTTACCATCTCGAATTTCAGGTAAGAATGGATCAGACTCCCATGCATCTAGATGCCCTGTAGGTACCACATCGGTATGACCTGCAAAACAGAAAACTGGAGATGCTGTTCCGCGTCTTGCCCAAAGATTATCAACATCCTCAAAACGCATATTTTCAATATTAAAGCCGATAGCAGATAGACGATCTGCCATAATGGTTTGGCAAGTGTGATCTATAGGTGTCACAGAAGGCTGGCGAAGAAGTTGTAAACTCAGTTCTAAAGTATCCGAATGATTCATGGACATTGATCAAGTAAGTAAATTGAATAATATAATAGAGGAAGATAAAACCGAATGAAAACCTAAAAACGAGAGAAAGTAGAAAACTATTTAAATCAGCATTAAAAAAGCCTTATCTAATTAGATAAGGCTCATGTTGTAGAATAAAATTGAGAATTACAATTTATTTTCAACTTTTTCTGCAGAATTCGATACAGCATCCCCCGCTTTAGAGACATCCTTGCCAACACCTTTAAATGTGTTGCAACCAGCTAAAACAAAAGCGAATAACATTGAAACTGCTAAAATTTTTTTCATTACTATCTCCGTGTTTCACGCGTTAATTAGAATTTTAGTATACGAGTATCTCGTAAATATATCGTTATGCTTTTATGAGTGAATTCGTTAATCCATGTATAAGAAACGTGAATAATTAAGCATTTATGTCAAAAGAAAATACCAGAGGGGGCTTGGCGGTACATATAAAATTGTAGGGTACTTGTGTTGTGATATAAGCCATTACACCACCATTGTGCAACAGGTGAGCTTTGCTCTAGATCTGGACAAATCCATTCATGCCGCTGTAACCGATAATACCCTGTTTCAATATGATGACCCCACTGTCCCAATCGATGTTGAGTATTGATCCATGAGGGAAGTACAGTAAGGTCTGCAAGATTTGGCAAATAAAGTTGTCCTTTCATTATAGCCAGCCTCTTTTCAATTTTAAAATCTAAAGCCTGTGTAAATTGAAATTGTTTTTTTGAGAAATGATTAAGTTTTCGTAAAAGAGTGTCACTACGGTTTAGACCATACCAATGCATTAATTGTAAGTTTGATTCGCCTAAATAGTACTTTAAAGCAACTTCCCAATGCTCGATCTGTTTTGTGGCCTGATTACGAACAAGGAAATCAATTTCGCCTAATGTATTCTTTGCTTCAATGATTTGGATACTATGCTGAATGAGTTGATAATGTTGATTGGCTTCATCTTGCAACCAGAACCAAAATAAATATTCAAAACGTAACCCTAAACGTGTACTTTTGAGTTGTTGCAAAAATTCAATGAGTGGGGTGGGGTCGTGATCGAGTTGATCTAAGCGCGTTTGAAAATCTATATATTGTTGTTGCCAAAACGCTGTGTCGTGTACTTCAAAACGATTTTTAATTTCTAATTCATCAGGCAGATGCTGAATAATATTGGGACTGGCAATGCAAAAAGCCAATTGACGAACAATAGGGTGTTTGTACTTTAACCAAGGCTCAAAGTAGTCTGTCATTGTATGCTGTCCTAAGCTGAGGACTCACTCAGTTTATTTTTAAAGAAAAGGTTTTTAGTGTATTGAGATTCAAGCAAATAAGTAGATATAGATGCAAGCTCAATTTGACTGTATTGGAAATGATGAACATCGTGATTTTAAAATACAATGATTTCAATTGATTTAAAATATACTGGCAAAATCATTTGGGCGGTATACTAGTCGAATGGGCAGATTGAGTTAATCTATGAAAGTTTTGTTTTGGCGAACATTGGTGATTGTTTTTATTGTACTCGGGTTTATCGGGGCAATATTACCGGGAATGCCAACGACAGTTTTCCTCATCTTGGCAGCTTGGGCGGCATCAAAAGGTTGGCCACAGGTGGATGCTTGGTTACTCAATCATCCCAAATATGGTGCAACGCTTCGTGCATGGCGTGAAAATGGCACAGTACCACGTAAAGCAAAGTGGATCGCCAGTATTATGATGTTGATCAGTGGGGTGATTATGTTATTCACCAATGCGCCATTGGCTGTGAAAATTTTTACCGATGTGACCATGTTAATTGTGGCTATCTGGCTTTGGTTACGTCCTGAACCAAAACTTACTATAA
This sequence comes from Acinetobacter sp. AS167, assembly GCF_037152175.1. Lineage (NCBI taxonomy): Bacteria > Pseudomonadati > Pseudomonadota > Gammaproteobacteria > Moraxellales > Moraxellaceae > Acinetobacter > Acinetobacter sp. AS167. Next base: position 786 of record NZ_JBBCMP010000019.1, on the reverse strand, counting down.
AAAATCTGAATGAAGTGGATAAATCCGAATAGCCTTTATTCGGTATTTTTAATCACTGAAAATCTTATTAAGTCTAGATGAAATGAATAATACGATTAAAATAGTGATTAAATGATCAGCTAAATTTATTTAAATACAGGTTTTAAAACTTTATAAATAGATAAATAATAAACAAAAAACACCAATTAAAACAAAAATGATCTATTTTTTAATCACTCAAACCTAAAATAGGTAAAACATCGAGAAAAGCGTTTGACACTCAGTAAAGATTCTCTATAATGCACCTCACAAACGATGAAGTCGTTAGGGCGCTTAGCTCAGTTGGTAGAGCGTCTGCCTTACAAGCAGAATGTCGGCGGTTCGATCCCGTCAGCGCCCACCAAGCTTTAACGTTGAATTTTTTAGTGCAGCGGTAGTTCAGTTGGTTAGAATATCGGCCTGTCACGCCGAGGGTCGCGGGTTCGAGTCCCGTCCGCTGCGCCACTTAAATTCAATCATCGTATGTGTAGCAATTTTATTGTTAAAAGTGCAGCGGTAGTTCAGTTGGTTAGAATATCGGCCTGTCACGCCGAGGGTCGCGGGTTCGAGTCCCGTCCGCTGCGCCACTTTACAATGATTTTGTAGTAAGATGTAATACCTAATTAGAATTTAAATAGTTTTTTATTTTTCTAGTTTAGGGCGCTTAGCTCAGTTGGTAGAGCGTCTGCCTTACAAGCAGAATGTCGGCGGTTCGATCCCGTCAGCGCCCACCATATACAACGCAGCGGTAGTTCAGTTGGTTAGAAT
>NZ_JBBCMP010000018.1:0-61946 GCF_037152175.1 Acinetobacter sp. AS167 | reverse complement strand
AATTCTCTCAAATAAACTTCGAGTAATTTAAACCAATCAATCAATGATAATATTTCGATCAATCAATTAGTAAAAATCCACACAAGTTGTTCTTCATATTCTCTTAATGATTAATTTATCACTTCGTCAGTGATAAATAAGACGCAATAAACATTTAACAACTCAACCCTCTAAGCTAAGTTCGTTTGCTGTATCGCGTCGGGATGAGCTCATTATAGGGCAATTTCTTACACACGCAAGTGCTTTTAACTGATTGTTTTATTGAGTGTTGTATTTTTATGCACTATTTTGGATCATTTTTAAACTTTTTATCGTGTAAGCTTTTAATATTAAAGCAGAAATATGAACAAAATATTTCTGCTTTATTTTTTAACTATTTTTTCACATTTGTTTTTATTGTTTGAATACTGATGATTTTTACAGCTTGTTTAGGCACATCTTGGTGCATACCAACTGTTTGTGTTGGTGTCTGTACGATTTTATCGACGATATCCAGTCCTTGAGTCACCTTACCAAATACTGCGTAACCAGGGTTTCCAGCAGACTTATTTAAAAAGTCATTATTTGCAACATTAATAAAGAATTGACTGGTTGCAGAGTTTGGCGCATTGGTTCGAGCCATTGCCAAAGTCCCACGAACGTTCTTTAAGCCATTGCTAGATTCATTCTGAATCGCTGGTTGCGTACTCTTCTCTTTCATGTTGCTATCAAAGCCACCACCTTGAATCATAAAACCAGGGATAACACGATGGAAAATGGTGCCGTTGTAAAATTGACTATTTACATAGCTCTTAAAATTTTTTACTGATATCGGGGCTTGATCATCATAAAGCTCTATATTGATGTTGCCTAAATTGGTTTTAATTTGCATATCTGTATTGGCGAACGCTTGATTCACCAAAACCACTAAAGCAAGACCGATACCTATCTTTTTGATCATTTTCTTTTCCTTAAACATTTTAAATTAATAAGCCTCTCATAGTAGTCTGCCTTTATTCTTTTGAAAAATGACATTTAAACACGTTTACCAATACTCAACAGTATTCACGACTATATTTATATAGCTGTCATAAGCCTTGCTGGTTGTTGAATATGTTTTATAAACAAAAAAAGTATAGCTAAGCGATTGTTATTAGATTTTATAGAACAATTTTTTTCTGATTACTTTTTAGCCAATCACTTTTGTTCCACGTGAAACAAAAGTGATTTGTAAAAGATGATATTTTGTTATTGTTTATCCCAGAATTTACGAAACTCTTTACTCATCTCTATAACGTATTTTTTAGCTTTACGTGAAACAGGGGTTAAGTTAATAAATCCGTGCGTTTGATCTTCATAATCCTGATAATGAACCTTTACGCCATTTTGACGTAACTTATAAGCATAAATTTTACCTTCATCATGCAAAAGATCATGTCCAGCCGTTACTACAAATGCAGGGGCAAGTTTCTTTAGCTGACCATTGGTTGGTGAAATGATTGGATCATCCAATGCCATATTAAAACGCGTCGCATAATAGTCAGTCACATAATCAATATCTGAGCCTGTCAAAACTAGGCCATCTTTATAAGCAAAGAAAGATGGATGTCGACTCTTAAAATCAACAGCAGGATAAATCAAGAACTGGGCTTGAGGCGCAAACACTGTATTGACTGTGCGTTGTGCAACAACAGCGCTAATATTTCCGCCCGCACTATCACCTGCAACCGCAATACGGTTTTTGAGAATTTTAAATTGACGGCGATTTTGATACACCCAAGCCAAAGCATCTTCACAAGATTGAATTAAGTCACGTGGGCTAACTTCAGGTGCGAGTGGATATTCAATACTTAAAACCTGAACTTTTGCATGGGCAGCAATTAGGCGACACACTTCATCATGGGTGTCCACACTACCCACCACAAAACCACCGCCATGATAAAATACAATCATTGGCAATTTTTTATTTGGTGCAGGATGGTAATGGCGTGCATAGACGCTGCCACTTTGCAGCGGAAGACGAATATCTTCAACAAATTGGATATGGGTCGATTTATTTATAATAGATTGCATTTGTGATTCAAATTGCTTTCTAGAGCGCTCTACATCTGCGCCAATAAAACCCACTTTGCCCTGTTTAAGTTGAGCTGCCATCAAACATTTGGTGAAGCTATCCAATTGAGGAAACTGGTACGGGTAACCCAATAACTTGGTTAATGACTCTTGAGCGAATGTAGGCAAACGATCTAAAGCCCTACCTGCTGAACCCTGCCCTTTTTCGACTAAATCATGAATACTACGTTGAAAAGCAACCATTATGATTCTTCCTTAAATGTTCAAATTCTTCATATTGTCTACATGATCAGGCATCGACTGACTATAATCTTATACAAGTCTCATCATCGATATACAAATATAATTTTTAAATACGCTAATCTGAGTTAAATGACTTGTCATTGACTATTTTGCTATAGATGAATTTTTTTTTGCTATTTTGCTTGTTAAATGGAGACAACTTATGGCTATAAAAGCATTAATTGTTTCATTCATAACGTCTATTATTGCTGTTGGTTGTGTTGCATTTCCTGAAGATGGTTATGACTCTCGCGGCTATGGGCAACCAGTGTATCGAGATTATGGCTATGGACAACGCTATGATCCAAGATATGACCGAAACAATGATCGCCAACGTTGGGAACGCGAGCGAGCCTATCGTTTACAACAAATGCGCATTGAACAAGAACGGCGCCAAAAGAACTGGGATAAACAACGTTGGCAATATGAACAAGCCAAACGTGATCAAATGAAAAGGCAGCAATGGGAACAACATAGAAAAGATTGGAACAATAAATCAAATCGTGATCACCGCTGGGACAACCGACCTGATCAAAAACAGTGGCAACAGCGTGATCGTCAAAATCAACAACAGCAACGTGATAAAAGACGTGATGAGCGTAAAAACAGAGATCAAAACAAAGATTAATCTTCAAGAATCTGGGGCTAACCCAGATTCTTTTGTCTTTTTAGCAAACAATTTAATCATTTATAAAAGCAAAAGTAATGATTTTCCTCAGTAATTAATAGCTTCAGGCGTTTCTTCTTTGCTGAGGAAATTTTGTCATTTGGGTCATTGCGAACTGACTCATTTCAAGTAATGATTTCAATAACATCAATTCATCATTGAACTTGAACAATTGATTTGGAAAATCGATTGTTCAGAATAGATCATGTTTGGTTTAGCAATAAACGATTTTCTAAACTAGATACATTTTTGATGTCACAAAGTTCTATTGATCGAAGCTCTTCGATTTGATTGAACATGAATAATATTGATCATGGAAAGGAAAAAAATAATGAAATGGTCTAATGCTCTCATTGCTGCTGCGGGTCTTTTGCTTGCAACATCTGCCACCCAAGCAAAACAAGTTATGTGTGTGTTTGATTTAGTGGGTAAAAATGGTGATGTTTTTACCTTAATGAAAGATTATCAACTTGCAGCGAAAAACTGGGGTGCGGATCTGGAATTAAAAGTGAATTCAAATGAATCTGTTATTGCTGAAGATTTTAAAGCGGGTAAATGTGATGCTGTCAGTATCACAGGTATGCGTGGCCGACAATTTAATAGTTTCACCGGCTCTTTAGATGCAATTGGTGCGATTCCAGATCTCAATCTCGCGGTAAAAGTAATGCAAGGATTAGCAAATCCAAACTTTGCAAAATACATGACCAGTGGAAAATATGAAGTTGTTGGTGTTATTCCAGTAGGTGATGCTTTCCTGATGGTCAATGATCGCAATATCAATACAGTTGCAAAAGCAGCAGGTAAAAAAATTGCGGTACTCGACTATGACCAAGCACAAAAAATTATGGTTCAACAAATCGGTGCTCAAGCAGTTGCCGCGGATGTTACAAATTTTGGCAGTAAATTCAATAATGGTCAGGTTGATATTATTGGTGCACCTGCAGCTGTATTTAAACCTTTAGAGCTGCATAAGGGTTTAGGCACCAAAGGCGCTATTGTGAATTACCCACTGCTACAAGTCACAGGTAATATTATCATTCGTCCAGATAAATTCCCTGCTGGCTATGGTCAAAAATCTCGTGATTGGATTAAAACGCAATTGCCTCGTGCAAACACCATCATTGGAAAAATGAAAGCAGATATTCCGGCGAAATACTGGATGCAAGTTCCAGATGGTGATAAGCCTGGTTATCAAAAACTCATGCGTGAATCTCGTATCAGTTTGACCAAACAAGGCGTTTATAACAAACAAATGATGAAAATCCTTTGGCAATTCCGTTGTAAAAACGATCCGAAAAACTTTGAATGTGCGCTACAAGATGAGAACTACAAATAATTCTAGATTAAATCTGATAAATTTAGTCTGAATTTACTTTAAAGTTCACTCACTGACCATATATTGAGTATGTTATACTGAATATATGGTCTTTTCATTTAAGCCATTTGAAATCTGAGGAACAATATCATGACCGCCCAAGCACTTGAGCTGACTGACAATGCTGCAAATAAAGTTCGCCAACTTCGTGATAGCGAAGGTAATCAAGATCTGATGTTACGTGTCTATGTAACGGGTGGCGGCTGTTCAGGATTTTCTTATGGTTTTAACTTTGCCGAAAGTATGAATGAAGATGATGCTGAATTTATAAATGGTGATGTAAAAATGTTGGTTGACTCGTTGAGTTATCAATATCTCGTCGGTTCTAAAGTTGACTATATTGAAGGCTTAGAAGGCTCACGTTTTATTGTAGAAAACCCGAATGCAACAACAACTTGTGGTTGTGGTTCATCATTCTCAATTTAATTCAAAGCATATTTTTGAAGCAAATCATGCCCTCTTCTTGTGAGGGCATTTTTATGCTTGAGACATCAATCTTAAATCGTTTCTAAAATATGTTGGCTTAATTGTTTAGCATTCTGTACTGGTATCCAATGCGTCGCATCCATCACAATTTCTTTATAAGCTGCTTTTACATAATGATGATTTAACGCCACGCTTTTAGAACCGATCGCTGAGTCATGTTTGCCCCAAATAAATAAAGTCGGCACATAAACTGGTTGGGTTAAATTTTTATTTGAACTAAATGGAAGTCCTCGATACCAATTTAATGCATAACTTAGACGCTTTTCCTCCACGATGTCTTGTTGGAAATCTTCAAGTTGTTTTGCGGTCATACCTGAATCTTTTAATAAACCCAGACCCAACTTGGGTAGTTTCTCAAATAATAATTCTGGAATTTTAGGTAACTGGAATAAACCGATATAGTAAGATTTTAACAATTGATTACTACTTAACATCGAACGCATAAATGCCGCTTTATGCGGTACAGAAATCGTAATCAAATGTTTTATTTTTTCAGGATAACGTTGAGCAACATCCCAAGCAACCACTGCCCCCCAATCATGTCCAACCAAATAAACCTGTTGTTGGATCATATCGATTAAAGCATTTACATCTTCAACTAAAGCAGAACTTCTATAATCACGGCGGTTTTGCGGTTGTGCACCTAAACTATAACCACGTTGATTAACAGCAAAAGTACGATAACCGTTTTGATTCAAGATCTCTGCAGTTTCTTGCCAGCTTTTATTGGTTTCAGGAAAACCATGTAACAAGACAAAAGGCTGCCCATCCCAAGGACCCGAATCTATCACATCAAAGCTAAAACCCTCTCTTTGAAATGATTCTATGCGCTGTTTCTGTATCGCTAAGTTCATTGTGATCTCAGTTTTAATTTTTATTGATATTGGAAGCTTATGCGCTATTTTTTAACAGCAGTAAAGGACAATCTCAGCGCTAAACAGGTCGATCATTGTTCTACAAAATATCTCACACTGCCAAGCAAAAATGAAACCACAGTTTGAAGTAAAATAATCAGTAGCAATTATAAATCAGCAAAACTGGTTTCATTTTGGTTGCTTTCATTTGTTTTACAGCGCATTTATTCTTATGTAAATATTGATTGCTAAGGTGTATAACTCACTTTAACAAGCATATTAGTTTTAAACTACTGTAATCGTGCCTAAGATACGATAGCCTTTTGCCCCTGTAACAGCAGGTAGGTTGCCACTTAACTGTTGGTCAAAGCGCATGGCGAGCCACGCAAATGCGGTTGCTTCTACCCATGTCGGTGCTAAACCTAATGCAGAAGTCGATTGTACAGACCAGTTGTGCTTACGTAGACGCCAACGGAGTTGTTCAAGTAGATGTGAGTTATAAGCACCTCCACCACAAACATAGACCTCACCCGTATCTAGGGGCGAACGATAAATGGCTTTCTTGATGGCACGTGTCGTGAGTTTCATCAATGTTGCCTGAATATTTTCAGGGGTATCTTCTAATTCATCGTATTCTAAATCATTGCGCCAATCTAAAATCTGCTCATCTAACCATTCCAAATTAAAGTCCTCACGCCCTGTACTTTTTGGAGGTTCTTTAGAGAAGTATTCATTTGCTTGCAGGCGGTCTAATAATGAACGTATCGGTTGACCATAAGCGGCCCAATTGCCATTTTCGTCATAAGGTTGTCCGGTATAACGATGACACCACGCATCCATAAGAATATTGGCAGGACCTGTATCAAAACCATAAACATTCTGCTCATCACCAGCAGGCAGCATGCTGACATTGGCAATCCCCCCTAAATTGAGAATCACTCGATGAATGGTTGAATGCTGGAATAAAGCTTGATGAAACGCTGGAACTAGAGGAGCACCCTGCCCACCTGCCGCCATATCACGACGACGAAAATCTGAAATCACAGGAATTTGAGTAATTTCCGTAATAATATTTGGATCACCAATTTGTAAAGTAAACCCATGTTCTGGGCGATGCCGAATGGTTTGTCCATGACAACCAATCGCTTTAATTTGGCTTTTATCTAAATTATTTTCTTGTATGAGTTGGTTAATACCATTGCCAATCATGGTTGCAAGAGCAACATCAGCCTTACCCATTCGATCGATTTCATTATCATCAGGTAAGGTCAATGCCATTAATTCATCACGTAAATGAGGATCAAAAGCGACTGTAAGCGTGGCATGGAGATGTAAAGGATCAAATGAAGCAGCAACAAAATCGACGCCATCCATGCTGGTTCCAGTCATTACGCCAATATAGATTGTTGTCATGAGATATTCTTCGCCTGCATTATGCTGAAAAAATGTTAGTATATCGCACAAATAGTCTAACTGAAGTATTTGGGTTTTTGTAATGTCAAATTTCCTGCCGGCTGAAGAACAACTTGCCCTCATTCGCCGAGGCACTCACGAAATTATTTCTGAAGAAGATCTTCTGAAGAAACTAAAAGAAAATCGTCCTTTAAAAATTAAAGCAGGATTTGATCCAACTGCACCAGATTTACATTTGGGTCATACTGTTTTAATTAACAAATTAAAAGCGTTTCAAGATCTAGGTCATGATGTCACCTTTTTGATTGGTGATTATACTGCCATGATTGGTGACCCAACAGGTAAGAGTGCGACTCGTCCACCGCTATCGCGTGAACAAGTTTTAGAAAATGCCAAAACATATCAAGAACAAGTGTTTAAAATTCTTGATCCAAATAAAACCAAAGTTCGTTTTAACTCGGAATGGTTTGCAACAAAAACCGCTGCTGATTTGATTCAATTGGCTTCGCAACAAACTGTTGCGCGTATGCTCGAACGTGATGATTTCACTAAACGCTATAATAGCCATCAACCGATTGCTATTCATGAGTTTTTATATCCTTTGGTTCAAGGTTACGACTCTATCGCGCTTGAAGCTGATGTTGAGCTTGGTGGTACAGACCAAACCTTTAACTTACTCATGGGGCGTACTCTTCAAGGTCGTTATGACCAAGAAGCTCAAGTATGCATTACCGTACCAATCCTAGAAGGTTTGGATGGTGTCAATAAAATGTCGAAGTCTTTAGGCAACTATATTGGTGTATTTGATGCCCCAGGCGCAATGTACCAAAAAGTATTGTCTATGCCTGACAGCTTGATTGAACGCTATTTTGAATTACTCAGCTTTAAGTCTATGGACGAAATTGACGTTCTTCTCAAAGAAATGGCTGAAGGTCGTAATCCGCAAGACATTAAGAAAATTCTTGCACTTGAGTTGGTTGAACGCTTCCATGGCGCAGAAGCTGCTGAACATGCACATAAAGGTGCGGGTAACTTAATCACTGAAGGCGAGCTACCTGAAGGTACGCCTGAAGTGACTATTTCTCGTGGTGAATACAACGGAGAAATCTCGATTGTTTCTATTTTACGTGCCGCAGGCTTAACCAAGAATTCAGCACAATCTAAAGATGCTGTTTCACGTGGAGCCGTAAAAGTAGATTGGGAAGTTGTGGATGCAAACTTCACTGTAAAAGAAAATGTTACTTTGGTTATTCAGGCAAGTAAAAAAGCCATTGCAAAAGTGAACTTTACCGATTAATCCCGTGTAAGCCAATAAAACCAGAAAAGCCATCAACATTGATGGCTTTTTTTATTGAATAAATTTATTCACCTGCAAGTGAACATTCAAAGTGGGTGCGATCTACCGTACAGCGTGCTTTTTTCAGTACCGACATCATCACAGGATCGTACACCCCTCTTTTTGTTAACTCAATCCGCCCTTCTCGCAATAATTTCTGATAACGGAGTGCATCATCCTTAGATACATTTAATTTATATTTTGCTGGAATTTCAGCTTCCATTTTTTATATTTTCTTAAATGAACTTGGTAACTGCTTCACAGCCCACTCACGTGACTTAATACCAAAACCTTCTGGAAACTGCTCAGGTTTAATAATTAAATCGGCAGTCACATTCACTACGGGATAAGTAAACATTGCACCATTGCTAGCTAAACCTTTATAAATTTCCAATGGTTTATAGGCATAGGCTGGCGAAGCAATCGCATCCACCTCACCATCATTAAATTTTTTCACAAAATTAAAAATATCAGAAGGAACCCCGATTGCACCTACACGTTCAACGGCAACCTTTTGTGCAAGATCGTAATGCAGATATGCAAACTTTTTACCTTTACCCTTTTCCAAAGTATTCATTGCGCGATCTTTAACAAAGATATAAGCAATACCAATCGGGGTAATCATTGCCAATTCATATTTGACCCCATTTTTTTCAGAAACTAATCTTTTTGCATTGCGTTTATCCAAGGCATAGTTGATCGCTCTTCTGGCAATTTCATTGTTGGGAATTCCTCCCAAAGCATCAATAGATCCACCAAATTTATTGTATTCACGTGAGCGCATGGTGGTCATTGCAGCAGCATCACATTTATTGGTTTTAAATTTTTTATCCACGGCTTCTTCTGACTGATACACGGTTAAATTAATATCAGCGCCCCATGCTTTGGCTGCTAAAGCCCATTCTTCCAAGAGTTTATAAGATTAACCCGCTTTACCCAGTAAATCAAACACACACACATTTTGTTTTGCGTGTAGCAGAGGTGAAAAAAGCTGAAAAAATAATCGGTAAATATCCTATTTTATTCATCATCTCACATCCATATTTTTATAAATAGATTTATCCTTGTAGATGTAAAAGCAATCCGAGTCTTTTACTTTAACTGCATATTTTTAGGTGATACTGTGATTAATTCTACATAAATTGGATATTTTGTATTAATTTTTTAACCAACTTTTAGATGAGATAAAAAATTCAGGGCAAAATTCTGATAAAAATAAGTAGCTGAGCTGATTTCATTGAGCGGTTTTTTATTGAGTGGTTTTAAAATTAAAATATTCTAATGATTATTGCTGGTTTGCGAGATATACGCTTTTTTTATTTAAGCATGCACCATAAAGCATTGTTTATTTTTTTGAATTGATCCTATTTACCCAATTTATTGTGCTTTTCACTCAAGAAAAGACATTTTGTCACTTCTTTTATCAAATACATTTTTTGAACTCTACCATTTATCCTTTACTATACCGCATCCGATATTCAATAGTCAGTTTCCTATGATTCAGTTAGACCAACTTTCAATTCGCCGTGGTGGACGCATTTTATTCCAAAAAGCGTCTATGCAACTTCATCCTGGTTGGAAAATTGGTTTAACAGGTGTAAATGGTGCGGGTAAATCCACATTGTTCTCAGCACTTTTGGGTGGAATGGAGTCAGACAGTGGTAGCTTAACCCGTCCAAATATATGGACCGTTGCCCATATGGCTCAGGAAATCAAAGCCTTAGATATGAAAGCTATTGATTTTGTATTATCTGGCGATGAAGAATATTGGCTAATACAAGACAAACTAAACCATTCTGAAGATTTGAGTAATGATGAGTTAGCGCATTTATATAGCCGTTTTGAAGAAATTCATGGCTATACAGCTGCATCTAAAGCATCTCAACTGATGGCCGGTTTAGGTTTTTTTGAGCATCAATCAGAACTTTTGGTTTCAAGTTTCTCTGGTGGGTGGCGGATGCGTTTAAATCTTGCTCGTACCCTGATGAGTCGTTCAGACTTACTATTACTCGATGAACCGACCAACCATTTAGATTTAGATGCAATTTTATGGTTAGAAGATTGGCTCAAGGCATATGAAGGGACACTCATTTTAATTTCACATGACCGCGATTTCTTAGATGCAATCACAGATCATATTTTGCATATCGAAAATCAAGTACTGACTTTATATACCGGCAACTACTCAACTTTTGAAACTACACGTGCTGAGCGATTAGCACAACAACAACAAGCTTTTGAAAAGCAACAAGAAGCTAAAGCACACTTACAAAAATTTATTGACCGGTTTAAAGCCAAAGCGACTAAAGCACGACAAGCGCAAAGCCGCATTAAACAACTTGAACGTATGCAAGAGCTTGCCCCTGCACATGTGGATAATCCATTTACCTTTAGTTTCCGTGAACCAAGCAAAATGAGTTCACCACTGCTCACACTTGAACATGCAGATATTGGCTATGGCGATAAATTGATTGTCACCAATGTAAATTTGCAGATTACACCAAGTAGTCGTATCGGTTTACTGGGAATGAATGGTGCAGGTAAATCGACCCTAATCAAATCTTTAGTGGGTGATTTGCCACTGATTCAAGGTTTACGTAAAGATTCAGAATTACTCAATATTGGTTATTTTGCCCAGCATCAAATGGATGCTTTAGATGGCAATGCCAGCCCGATGTTACAACTTTCTCGCATTGCTGACCCGAAAATCAGTGAAGCAGCCTTACGCTCCTTTTTAGGAAGTTTTGGCTTTAGTGGCGAACGTATGGACACCCCAAGTGAAAGCTTCTCTGGCGGTGAACGTGCGCGTTTGGCTTTGGCTTTAATCGTTTGGTTACGTCCAAATGTTTTAATTCTCGACGAACCTACTAACCATTTAGATTTAGATATGCGCCATGCACTTACGATGGCTTTACAGGATTTTGAAGGGGCTGTGGTTTTAGTTTCCCATGAGCGTCAGCTGATCGCTTCAGTCTGTGATGAACTTATTTTGGTCCATGCAGGTCAAAGTAAGGAATTTGACGGGGATTTACAAGATTATGCAACGTGGTTACGTCAAGCACGTATCGATATGATCAAGAATGGACAACAGCCTAGTGCCCCTGTTCAATCTCAGGTGGTTGAAAAACCAAGTATTTCAAAACTCGATAAAGAAGCACAACGTAAAGAAGCAGCTCGTCAACGTGAACTGAGCCGTCCTATTCGTAAAAATATCGAGAAAATTGAAAGTCAAATTGGAAAAATTCAACCTAGACTTGTAGAAATTGAAGCATTACTTGCAGACTCAACCCTTTATGAGGCAAACCGTAAAGAAGATTTACTCAAACTCATGAATGAACAGACAGAGTTAAAAGTAAAATTAGAACAAGCTGAAGAAAAAATGCTTGAATTGATGATGGAACTAGAAACATTAGAAAGTTCTTTCGATTAAAAGGCACTTTTAATTAAAAAGTACTATTTAATACAATAAGCTCCTCAAATCAGCTAGAAATAGGCAGATGCTTTTTCTAGCTTTATTTTTAATAAAATAACATTAATAATCAACAACCTAACTAATTAAAACATTTTATTATTTAAATTTTTAACCGCAACTTAATCATTTCAACAAAATTTAAAGCGCTTTATCACTTCTCATAAATCTTCAGTAATTCAATACATAGCCACGCTATGCAAACACATTCTCGTATTGATTCTCATTATTCGAGACCCACAGATCAAAAGAAGGCTTTTTAACACAATAATCCAATAAAAATCATAAGCTTATTTTATTTAACATCCAGTCACTTCCAAGCCTAAAAGCATCTTCAAATCCACAAAATACAATCATAACTTTTATTTATAATAGATAATTCACACCGTGGAACATATTAGCATATCTAAATAATAGTAAAAAAGGCTTTAAAAAGGACAATTCATTTGAATTTAAAAATATTTTTATCAATTGTTTGTGGATAAGTTAAAATTTTAAAATAGTTCTTCTGACTCATTTTTTAAGAGGAATTTTTAACGATTTTGAAATTTAATATGCAAATAAATCAGTCTGTATTCATTGAATTTAGGCCTAATTGCCAAGTTACCCACATACTTATCAACATTATTTTGGTTATTAATAGAACAAAATTCAAGTGCAAAATTTAACCGTTCGTCGCTTTTTATAATGAACATTCATCTATTTTTTTTAATTTCAGCAAAATTATTTAAAATTACATAGATCATGAATTTCGAACAATTTGTAATGAAAAAACATAACTCAGCTTAAAAAACTGATTTATTTATAAAAAGCTTGCCTCTGAAATGAGAGTTAACTCGCTAATTCACAATAATTGTCAAAAAAAAAATAATAAATGGAGTAAATGCTCTATTTTTTTCAAACAAAGCTGATTAATATTGCGCTTATGGAAAAGTTCCTAAAGATGGATAAATAGATAAGGAAGAAAATATGAAAAAAATTGTATTCGCTATTGCTGCAACTTCAATCGTTGGATTTAGTTCAGCATCTCAAGCTGCGACAGATGTCTGCGTATTTGATTTATTAGGTAAGTCAGGTGAGTCATTTCAAATGGCGCAAGAATGGGCATTATCAGCAAAAAGTTGGGGCGCTGATATCAATCTCATCCCAAAACAAGACGAAGCTGTTGCAGATAACGACTTTAAAGCAGGCAAATGCGATGGCGTATTTATGACTGCAATGCGTGCACGTCAATACAATAAATTTGTGGGTTCAATCGACTCTATTGGCGGTGTGCCAAGTAATGCGATTGCACAAAAAGCCATTACTTTTGCCTTAGATGCGCGTAATGCTGCAAAAATGACCACAACATTGGGTGGTAAAAAATACGAAGTTGCTGGTATTGCACCACTTGGTTCAGCATTTATTTTTGTACGTGATAAAAATATCAACTCAATTGAAAAAGCCGCTGGTAAAAAGTTTGCTGTTTTAAGCTATGATAGCGCTCAAAAAATTCTAGTACAACGTGTTGGTGCACAAGCTGTTCCTTCAGATATCACAAACTTTGTTGCAAAATTTAACAATGGTCAAGTTGATATGGTCGGAGCACCTGCTTATGCCTACAAACCTCTTGAAATTCAAAAAGGTTTAGGTGCAAATGGGGCAATGTTTAACTTCCCAGTATTACAAGTAACTGCTGACTTTGTCATCCGTCCTGAAAAATTCCCTGCAGGCTTTGGTCAAAAATCTCGTGATTATTTTGTGAAAAACTTGCCAAAAAGCTTTGCTATGATTAATCGTCTAGAAGCAACTATTCCAGCAAAATACAAAATGAATTTAACCGCTGAAGATAAACTGAAATACCAAAAGTTAATGCGTGATGGCCGTTTAGAACTGACTAAACAAGGTATTTATGACGCAGGTATGATGTCTGTGTTGAAAAAAGCACGTTGTTCAGTAGATAAAGCCAACTTTGAATGTACGCTTGGTGGTGAATAATACTTTAGATGAAATAAGCTAAAGCCTACAAAAAACCAGCTTTGATAAGCTGGTTTTTTTGCTTTAAATTTTTAAATAGAAGCAAAAGTACTATCAAAATTAAAATAACGATATAAAAAAGGGAATAAACCGAGGTCTATTCCCTTATTTACTGGTTAGAATGAGTTTAATTAAGCATCAATATCTGCATTTAATGCATTTTCCTCAATGAACGCACGACGTGGTTCTACATCATCGCCCATTAAACATGCAAACATACGATCGGCTTCAATCGCATCATCAATGGTCACTTGCAGCATATTACGGTTTTCAGGATCCATCGTAGTTTCCCAAAGCTGTTCAGCATTCATCTCACCCAAACCTTTATAGCGTTGGATCATCATGCCGCGACGTGAATCTGTCAAAATGTGTTGCCAAACCTGATGGAAAGTCGAAACGTTGATTTTACGTTCGCCTTTTTGCAGATAAGCACCGTCTTCTAACAAAGTGAACCAGCTCTTCGAGTTCTGCAATAAACGCTTATATTCGCCCGATGCCAATAACCCCGCATCTAATAAATAGCTATGCGGTAAATTGTGCACATAAATCGTTATACGCGGGAAATAAATCGTCGTTTTAAGCCCATCAGCAGTTTCTTTATCAAATGATTCCAAGCTCAACACTGGACGTAAACTTGGTTGCGTTGTTTCGATCGCAGCACGAAGTTTTTCACCCCATTGTTGTACATAATCTTGGTCATGATTTTGATCAAGTTTAAAATGCTCAAGACTTAACAAACCATCAAGCAGAGTCGCAGGATAGCGCACGGTTAAACGCTGCAAACTTTTTTGAGAGGTTTGATAATCGGCAATCACTTTCTCTAGTGCTACACCACGAATTGCAGGCGCTTCAGCATTGACACGTAATTCAAGTTCATCAATCGCATTTGAAATCAAATACGTTTCTAAAGCATCATTGTCTTTAATGTATTGCTCTTGCTTACCCTTTTTCAGTTTATACAGTGGTGGTTGTGCAATATAAATATAGCCACGTTCCACAAGTTCTGGCATTTGACGGAAGAAGAAAGTCAAAAGTAGGGTACGAATGTGAGAACCATCCACGTCAGCATCGGTCATGATAATGATTTTATGATAACGCAACTTGTCTGGGTTATATTCTTCACGACCGATACCGCATCCTAATGCAGTAATCAGCGTACCCACTTCCTGAGATGAAATCATCTTATCGAAACGTGCACGTTCCACATTAAGAATTTTACCTTTGAGCGGAAGAATGGCTTGCATTTTACGGTTACGGCCTTGTTTTGCAGAACCGCCCGCAGAGTCACCCTCGACTAAGTATAATTCTGAAAGTGCTGGATCTTTTTCCTGACAGTCTGCCAATTTACCTGGAAGACCGGCGATATCAAGTGCACTCTTACGACGTGTCATTTCTCGTGCTTTACGCGCAGCATCACGCGCACGTGCAGCATCAATGATTTTGCCTGCAATAGATTTTGCAGCCTGAGGATTTTCTAATAAATATTCAGAAAAGGCTTTATTCATTGCCTGCTCGACAGCAGGTTTAACTTCACTCGACACCAATTTTTCTTTAGTTTGTGATGAGAATTTAGGATCAGGTACTTTGACTGAAACAATTGCTGTTAAGCCTTCACGCGCATCATCACCACTAACCGCAACTTTCTCTTTTTTGAGTAAGTTTTCATTTTCCATATAGTTGTTTAAGCCACGCGTCAACGCTGCACGGAAACCAGCTAAATGCGTCCCACCATCTTTTTGTGGAATATTATTGGTAAAACAACGAACATTTTCTTGATAGGTATCGTTCCATTGTAAAGCAACTTCAACACCTATGCCATTTTCAGCTTGTGTGGTGAAATGGAAGATTTCATTGAGATGGGTTTTACCTTGATTGATATATTTTACAAACTCAGATAAACCACCTTCATAATCGAAGACATGTTCTAAGGCAACACGTTGATCACGTAGGACAATACGTACACCGGCATTCAAGAATGAAAGCTCACGTAAGCGACGTGCCAAAATATCGACATTAAAAATCGTTTGGCTAAACGTTTCAGTACTCGGCCAGAAACGAACAATAGTCCCTGTCGTTTCAACATCACCCACAATTTTTAACGGGTAAACTGGATCACCATGTTTATATTCTTGTTGATGAATGTGGCCAGCACGATGAATCGTAAGTTCTAGTTTGCTTGAAAGTGCATTGACTACAGATACACCTACGCCGTGCAAACCACCTGAAACCTTATAGCTATTATCATCAAACTTACCACCTGCATGCAGAATAGTAAGAATTACTTCTGCAGCAGAGACACCTTCTTCTGGGTGAATATCGGTTGGAATACCACGTCCATTATCTGCAACGCTGACTGACTCATCCTCATGAATAGTCACTAAAATTTCATCACAATGACCAGCTAAAGCTTCATCAATCGCGTTATCGACCACCTCAAATACCATATGGTGTAAGCCTGAACCATCATCAGTATCACCAATATACATACCTGGGCGTTTACGAACTGCATCTAGACCACGTAATACTTTGATACTAGAGGAATCATAAGCCTTTTCAATGGTGGGTTCTGTTTGAGAAGCTATTTGATCTTCTGAACTCATGGTTTCTCCCTAGTGAAAAATAGGTCTTTCCAAAATTGGCTAAAATCTAAAATCATGTTGCAACAACACTTACCTGACCTTGGTCAACATTGAATAACTGGTAGGAAATAGACAAATCATGTAAATGTTTTTTTACTGATTCATGGTCTAGTGTGGTAATAAAAACTTGACTACCAAGTTGGCTCAATCGCTCAATTAAACGTTGTTGTGCGCTTAAATCTAATTCTGCTGTTACATCATCTAATAATACCACAGTTTCTTTATTACAGGCATGTAACATGGCAATTTGTGATAGTTTTAAAGCCATTATCAATAACTTTTTCTGCCCTCTAGACAGTACCACATCCGCTTCACCTAATGGAGTTTTTAATCGAATATCTGCACGATGAGGCCCATATTCGGTATAACGTCGATCAACATCTTTTTGGTGATATAGAATCAAATCATGGGCTAAACCATGTTCCACATGGAACCCTGCACTGTATTCCATCTCAATCTTTAAATCGGGCAATAACTGCCCCAAATCTTCTTGTAAATATAACTTCCATTGCTCAATAATTTCGACCCGTTGAGAATGCAACATTTCACCATAATCACTAAGCATTTTGTTCCACGGCTCTAAATCGAGCAACGTCAGATTACGTTTCGTTTTAAGTAAGCTATTTCTTTGTTTTAAAGCGCGTGAATAATATTGCCATGCATGATAGAAATCTGGTTCCACGTGAAACATGAGCCAATCCAATAATTGGCGACGTGGTTTTGCACCATGATCGATAATATCAGTACTTAACGGATCAATCAGTTGCAATGGCAAGATTTTGGCAAGTTGCCCTTGGGTTGCAACAGTATCACCATTTACCTTAATTAACTGCTCACCACTTTGTAGCTTTTGCATACCAATCTTTTCGGTCAGTGATTGAGCAAAAACAATGGCGTCTGATTGATTACTTTGAATGTAATTTTTAGGGATATGTGTTCGAAAAGATCGACCTGTTGCCAATAAATGGATGGCTTCCAAAATGGAAGTTTTTCCTGAACCATTTTGTCCGTAAAAAACATTAAACGGTTGCAACTCATGGAGGGCAACCGTCTTGAGGTTTCGAACACGTTGTATATTTAAACGCGTAATATGCATGGCTATGATTTAAAAATAAATCAATTAAACACGCATCGGCATTACAACGTAAGTTTGATTAGATTGTGTTGGATCTTGTACCAATACAGATTGATTCGCTTCAGACATGGTCATTGCAACATCATCACCATCTAAAACACTTAATACCTCTAAAATATATTGAGCATTAAATGACATTTCCATAGGAGCATTGGCATATTGAATAGCTAAATCTTCAATCGCTTCATCTTGCTCAGGGTTATTGGCACGTAATTGCAAAGAATCAGCATTAAAATTTAAGAATACCCCACGTAATTTTTCATTACTTAAAATCGCAACACGTTGTAATGATTGCTTAAATACATCATGTGGAATATTTACAACTTTGTCACCACCACGTGGAATCACACGTCGATAATCAGGAAATTTCCCATCAATCAATTTAGTGGTGAAACGTACGGTAATATCGCCTTGTTCTTTATCACGGCTAGAGGTTTGAATGGTAACATTCAGCAATTCACGACCAATTAACAAAGTAAGCTGCTCATCTTCGATACTTAAAAGACGCTGTAACTCACCTACTGCTTTACGAGGAACAATGGCTTGAACCAATTGAGCAGCAGTTGAAGACGCCAATGTTTCGCACAATGCTAAACGATGTCCATCTGTGGTGACTGCGCGTAATTGATTTTCATCAATTTCCAATAATGTACCAGTTAGATAAAAACGTACATCTTGAACAGCCATTGCAAACGAAGTTTTTTCAAATAAACGCTTTAATTCACGTTCAGTCACTTTAACTTGAGTGCCCTGGCTATTTTCATTGGTTAATAGTGGATAGTCTTCAGCAGGCAACGTCCCTAAAACAAAGCGACTGTTTCCAGATTTTAAAATACAGCGCTGATCTTCAGTAATCTGTAAATCAATCAAAGCTGCTGCTGGTAAAGATTTACAAATATCAACTAACTTACGTGCAGGAACAGTGGTTTCCCCTGCTTGTAAACATGCGCCTTCAGCTAGAGTTGTACTTGCAACAAGCTCCACTTCTAAATCTGATCCAGTAATCGTAAGCGCTTGATTTGTAGCTTGAATTTTCACGTTTGAAAGAATGTTTAAAGTATGGCGACGTTCAACTGCTCCTACCACATGGGACAAAACATTAAGTAAGCTCTCTTTCGCGATTTTCAAACGCACGGTGGAATTCCTCTAACTAAATATGACAGAAAATGTGGGTAATAAATTTTTTTTAATGACGTACTATGCGGCAGTTTATGCCGCATTGCAAGCGCGTAATTTGTACAAATTTTAACTTTGTAACAGGCGCATGAGGTTTTTATAATCCTCATTAAAAATTGGATCTTCGTCGCGTAAACTTTGCACTTTTTCACATGCATGCATGACCGTACTGTGATCACGCCCGCCAAATGCCATCCCAATTTCAGGGAAACTGTCTCCAGTCAGTTCACGTGCTAGCCCCATCGCCAACTGACGTGGTCGAGCGTAAATACGTGTGCGTTTTGGCCCCACCAATTCTTTCAATGGAATTCGGAAGTATTCACTCACCACTCGCTGAATATTTTCAGTACTGATGGTTCGGGCACGAATCGCCAAGACATCTTTCAAAGACTCACGAACCACTTCTAGATCGATTGCAGAACCCTTAAAGCGCGAGATCGCCACAACTTTGTTTAAAGCGCCTTCAAGCTCACGCACATTGGCAACAACTTGTTGTGCAATAAATAAAGCGCAATTGCGAGGAAGATCTATCCCACTACTTTCAGCTTTTTTCAGCAAAATTTCGATACGTGTTTCAATATCTGGTGGTTCAACTCCAACCGATAATCCCCATGAAAAACGCGATACTAAGCGCGGATCCAATTCGGTTAATTCTTTTGGATAACGGTCAGAGGTTAAAATAATCTGTTTAGACTCATCCAATAAAGCATTGAATGTATAGAAAAATTCGACAAGACTGGCTTCTTTACCTGCCAATAAATGAATATCATCAACCAATAATAAATCTAAAGAACGGCAATTCTTTTTAAATTCTTCAACCTTACCTTTTTGCAGAGAGCTGACAAAATCTTGTACAAAACTTTCCGCAGTCATATACATTACACGCGCATTTGGTTTTGCTTGTAATAATGCATTCCCAACTGCTTGCATTAAATGCGTTTTACCAAGCCCTGTAGGACCATATAAAAATAGTGGATTATGTT
The DNA here is from genome assembly GCF_037152175.1 of Acinetobacter sp. AS167. Taxonomy (NCBI): domain Bacteria; kingdom Pseudomonadati; phylum Pseudomonadota; class Gammaproteobacteria; order Moraxellales; family Moraxellaceae; genus Acinetobacter; species Acinetobacter sp. AS167. Next base: position 42,063 of record NZ_JBBCMP010000018.1, on the reverse strand, counting down.
GAGATTCTCCCAGTTGTGTTAAAACTTTACGACACGTTTCAGCCGCCATTTGGTTAGAACGGCCTTCAACAAATAGAGCAAAATTAAACAATGGATTTAGTTGGCGTTTCTTCACATTTTTTGCAGAAACAACTTCATATTCTTTATCTTTTTTAGCTTTTGTATGATGGGTGGGTGTAGGCGAACTTTCAAGTGCTGCTGTTGTTGTCGCAGGTTGTTCAGAGGCAGAAAGTATAGCTCCCGGACGCGAGTCGACTATAATTTCGACTTTGCGAATTCGCCCTTCAGATAATTGTTCCGCCAAAATAGAAATCAGTTCTAAATGATGTTCTTGAATGTAGCGAGTCCAATATGGATTGGGTGCATACAGTTTTAAAGTATCTTCGACTTCTTCTGCAACCAAAGGACGAATCCACATGGCAAAGACATTATCAGAGAGCTCTTGTCGCAAGCGAGTTAAGCAGTCCGTCCAAAGCATGTGAAACCCCTTCATTCAATTTTAAATTCAAAAAAGACTATTTACCCCTACCCTAGTAGGTGAAGGGGTCGCCATTCTAACCAAGTTATCCACATCTGTCATGGTTAATTCAATCTAATTCGCTCAAAAAAGCAACCTTCTGTAAATAAATTTAAATTTAAAGCAACTGTGGATAAGGTTTTCCACAAGCTGTGGATAAATTATCACAGAAAGTTATCCACAATCCATCAAATTAATAGAAACATGGATACTCACAGGGTAAGTTATTATTATTTATCTTAAAAAAGCTGTTTTCCACAGAAAAAACGCTCCCTAATAATAATAAATATAAATTTTAAATTTGAATTTATTTATAAGGATCAGGATTTCTGTGGATAAAGCTTAAGTTATGAATTTAAATTCAAAACAACACGATTTTTAAATTTAAAATTAAGAAATTAAATTTAAATTGTGAATCAGCCTATGGATAACTTTGAGGATATATCTGTGTGTAACTCTTATTTATATTATAAAATAATAAGTTATGCTGTGAATATATATTTTTAATAATTTATTCAATTTAATCTATATAAAGTTGTTGGCTGGGTAAAAATAAAGCGTCTATATAAAAGAAATGTGTATATTTATTGACAGAATAAAGAATGCACAATACAATCGCGAACCTTTAGAAAAGATCAATTTTGGAGTTTCGATATGAAACGTACATTCCAACCATCTGAATTAAAGCGCAAGCGTGTTCATGGTTTCCGTGCTCGTATGGCTACTAAGGCTGGTCGTCAAGTATTAGCTCGCCGTCGTGCAAAAGGCCGTCATAGTTTAACTGTTTAATCTTTTAAACAGTTGATAGACGACTTGGGTGTTATGTCTCTTTATAGTTTCAGTCCAGAGGTGAGAATCCACTGCGCTGCTGATTACAAAGATGTATTTGATGGTGCGCTTTTTAAAGTGCATCAACCCCATTTTATATTCTTAGCAAAAGTCACCGAACAGCCTAAAAGCCGTTTGGGTATTGTTGTTGCAAAGAAGAAAGTGCGCCGTGCGCATGAAAGAAATCGAATAAAACGTTTAACGCGTGAAAGTTTTCGCTTAAACCAGCAAAATATAGATTTGTTGGATATTGTGGTGATGCCTAAAGTTGGTATAGAAGCAGTTCCAAATGCTGAGCTTTTTCAGCAATTACAATTTGCTTGGTTAAAATTGCAGCGCATTGTTAAAAAGCACCATAAAATAGCTCAATCTTCCCCTCAAAAATAGAGGATACCAATGATTCGTTTATTGCATTGGTTGATTCGTTTCTATCAAATTGCGATTAGTCCTCTCATTGGACCTCGTTGTCGTTATATTCCGACTTGTTCTCAATATTCGTTAGAAGCAATCCATACGCACGGCGCATTAAAAGGTAGCTGGTTAGCAACCAAACGCGTGTGTCGTTGTCATCCTTGGGGTGGGTATGGTTATGATCCTGTGCCAAAAAAAACAATTCGTTTTATTTCATTTCAGCAAATAGATTCTCAAACGCTTCATGTTCCTGTACCCTTGCGTGAACGTTTATTGAACCAAAATCACTCTAACCACTTGGGGTAATAGATATGCAACAATGGGCCAGGTTTGCAATCCTTGGGGCCATGTTAGTCACCGCATATTTGCTCATTTTGGCTTGGCAAAAAGACTATGGTCATGACAATACATCGAAGGCTGCGACACCGCAGGCTGTTGTAGCGCATGATGTGTCTGCCGATCTGCCAAAAGGTCAAGCAACTGCGGCCACTAGCGATGTTCCACAAGCAAATATAGCTGCTGCACAACAGAATACAGCTGCACCAGCCACAGCAAATCAACAATTGATTTCAGTACAAACTGACCTTTATCATCTTTGGATTAGTCCTAAAGGTGGTGATATTGTTCGTATTGAATTACTGAATCATGACAAGAGCAAAGACAGTGATCAGCCTTTTGTTATGCTTGAAAGTGATGCAAAACGTACCTATGTTGCGCAATCTGGGTTAATTGGATTGAATGGTCCGGACAGTAAGCCAGATCGTCCAAACTATGCGTTTGAAAAAACTGCTTATACTATTGCAGATGCCAAAGCAGCCAAGGACAAAGATGGCAAAACATCTCAAGTTTTAGCTGTACCAATGGTATTTAAAACAGCAGATGGCGTTGAAATCATCAAAACATTTACCTTTAAACAAGGTCAATATCCAATCGATGTGAGCTATCAGGTTGTCAACCGTAGTGCGCAAAATTGGCAAGGACAAATGTTTGGTCAAATTAAGCGTGATAACTCAGATGATCCAGGAAAAACCTCGCAAGGGATTTTTACACTTGGAACATATTTGGGTGGCGCTTGGGGTACCCCTGATGAGCATTATAACAAGCTAAAATTTGCAAATTTTACCGATGAAAAACTCAACACTGAAGCAAAAGGCGGATGGGTTGCGATTGTTCAGCATTATTTTGTAAGTGCTTGGATGCCAGGTCATTTTGGCGGTCAAGAATACACAGCAAAATTGGAATCTCGTAAATCTGCAGATGGTATGAATATCATCGGGTTTACTTCTCCAACCATCAATGTTCCAGCTGGAAAAGCAATGAGCATTGATGCAACGTTCTACTCAGGTCCAAAAATTCAATCTGAATTAAAAGACTTGGCTGTTGGTTTAAACCAAACTGTAGACTATGGTTGGTTATGGCCAATTGCAAAATTATTATTTGCTGGCTTACAGTTCTTCCATAATCTTGTGGGTAACTGGGGCTGGTCAATTATCTTATTGACTGTATTGGTTAAGCTTATTCTTTGGCCTTTGTCGTCTAAGAGCTATCGCTCTATGGCGAAAATGCGTGTGATTGCACCTGAAATGCAACGCATGAAAGAAGAGTTTGGTGAAGACCGCATGCGTTTCTCACAAGAAATGATGGCGCTTTACAAACGTGAGCAAGTTAATCCACTTGCGGGTTGTCTACCATTGTTGTTGCAAATGCCAATCTTCTTAGCATTGTATTGGGTATTGATGGAATCTGTTGAGCTTCGTCATGCACCATGGATGCTTTGGATTCAAGATTTATCTGCAATGGATCCTTGGTTTATTTTGCCGTTGATCATGGGTGTAACGATGTTTGTTCAACAAATGTTGAACCCACAACCTACTGATCCAATGCAAGCTAAAGTCTTCAAAATCATGCCGATCATGTTTACAGTATTTATGCTGTTCTTCCCTTCAGGCTTGGTTTTATACTGGATTGTGAACAACTCGATCACGATTCTGCAACAATGGTTTATCAACAAAAATGTTGCTAAAGCCAAAGTCGCAAGCGAAGTGGTTTAATCTTCATAGATTAAGCAATAGCTGAAAAAATCCGCTTAAGATGGTAATCTTAGGCGGATTTTTTTATTGTCAAAGTTTGAGTAATTTAGATGAGCAACCCTGTAAGCCAAACCACAATTGCAGCAATTGCGACTCCACCTGGACGTGGTGGTGTAGGTGTGATTCGTCTATCTGGTCCTAAGGCTTATGCGATTGCACAAGCTTTAACTCAAAAAGTGCTTCCTCAAGCGCGCTTTGCTGGTTTTCGTCAGTTTTTTGATGAAAAAGGTGAAGTGATGGATGAGGGCCTAGCAATTTGCTTTCCAAATCCAAACTCGTTTACGGGTGAAGATGTGGTGGAATTGCAGGGACATGGTGGTCCTGTAATTCAAAATGCACTTCTTGCACGATTGTTTGAGCTGGGTGCTATCGCCGCCAAAGCAGGCGAGTTTTCCATGCGAGCCTTTGAAAATGGCAAAATGGACTTGGTTCAAGCTGAAGCGATTGCAGATTTAATTGATGCGACCTCACAAGCAGCTGCACGTTCAGCAGTACGTTCTTTGCAAGGTGCGTTTTCCAATAAAGTGAATACCGTGTTGGAAAAACTGATTCATTTACGTTTGCATGTTGAAGCGGCGATTGATTTTCCTGAAGAGGAAATTGACTTTTTGGCAGATGGAAAAATTCTTCATCTGCTTGAAGATGTGCAATCTTCTGTTTCTGCTGTACAACACTCTGCGCGCCAGGGACAGTTATTACGTGAAGGTCTGCAAGTGGTGATTGCAGGTAAGCCCAATGCGGGTAAATCTTCGTTATTGAATGCCTTGGCGGGAAATGACCGTGCCATTGTTACGGATATCGCAGGAACAACACGTGATGTACTGCATGAGAAAATTACTTTAAATGGCTTGCCTATCACACTGACCGATACTGCGGGCTTACGTGAAACAGGTGATGTGGTCGAAAAAGAAGGCATTCGCCGAGCAATCAAAGAAATTGAACAAGCGGATTTATTACTTTTGGTCTATGATCTCAGCCAAGGTGAAAATCCTTTAGCACTTGCTGAGCGCTATTTTGAAGATCATTTAGAAACTAAACGCTTGATGTTGATTGGGAATAAGTGTGATTTAACTACACATTCACCTGAATTAAGTGATTTTCAAGGTTTTCGCCATATTAGCGTGTCGGCCAAGCAGGAAATGGGCGTACAAGCGCTTATAGATGCGATTACAGCGCATGCTGGCTTCCATCCTGAAGAAGATACCTTTATTGCACGGACTCGCCATTTAGACGCAATGAAGCGCACTCAGCACTATCTTGCAGAAGCACATGAGCAACTTGAGGTCTATCATGCGGGTGAACTGGTCGCTGAATCGTTGCGTTTAGCACAGAATGCCTTAGCTGAGATCACAGGCGATTTTAGTGCTGATGATCTGTTAGGGGTAATTTTTGGCTCGTTCTGTATTGGAAAGTAATCTTTTACTGTAAAAGATTAAAAGTGGACATGAGTCCGCTTTTTTTGATGAAAAGTTGTGCTTTTGTAAGCTGAATTTACATCAATCTTATAATTGTTTACTGTAAGATCAATTACATATTCAACAAAGGCTTCTTTTCATGAAAAAAACTCCTTTATTGCTTGCGATTGCTGTTTTAGTGATGACGTCAAATGTTTGGGCAGGTAAAGATGATCATGTGATTATTCAAGAAGCTGCCAAAAACAAGATCACCATTGGACAAGCAATACGTGCCAATGATGAAACAGCTGTTACCTTGACGGGGACAATTGTTCGTCAAATAAAACATGAACATTATGAGCTAAAAGACAGTACAGGAACCATCGGGATCGAAGTGGATGATGATCTTATCGATTTAAAAAAGTTAAAACCGGGTACCAAAGTTAAAGTTGTAGGGGAAGTGGATACTCACCGCTATAAACCCACTGATATAGAAGTGGTTAAAATTGAGATTATTCAATAATCGATTTTAACCAACATCTAGGCGCACAGCGCCTAGATGTTTGATCTAGCTTTAGTTTTTAAATGACTGATCAATAAATAAATACATAAGATACCAATTCCTGCACAAAAGCCTAAAACACCAACCATTAAACCGAAATGATCAGATAAAAAGCCTGCGCTAATGATCGGCACAATGGTACCAAAATAGGCAATAAACAAATAAGTGGAAACCACAGCTGCCCGATTTTCAACATTGGTCATGTGGTGAATCAATGCAAAAGCACTCAGTAACGTTAAACCATGCCCCATTCCGACCAAAACCACACTCAAAAAGAATAAGAAACTCCACTGCATGGTCATACAGATCGATAAGATAATATAGCTGGAAATCAATAAGACTAAGCCAGTATTCAATGCTTTATGCATATCAAAAGACTTTGCGATAAATTGGACGATTGCAGAAACCATTAAGATACTGGCAATGGTTGCACCACTGACCAATGGCCCATGCCAAGGAATCACATCTCGAATAAAGGAGGGTGCTAATGAGGCAAATAAACTAAATGAGCCAAAAGCACAGAATGCGGTAAAACTGGCGATATAAAACAGTTTTTTAAATTGAGCTTCTGGCAGTTGTAAGTGGGGCGCAATAGAAAATGGCTGCCTTTCAAACCTCATGGTTTTAATCGTAAATAAACTCAGCAAACTGATGATTGCTGCAACAATTACGGGTAAATAAGGTGTGACAAGTGGGCGATCAGAAAATTGTGCGATTGCACCACCAATAAACGGGCCAAGTCCAAAGCCAATCACGGTAATAATTGAACTTAACTGTGCTGCATTCTGCTTATGTGAGTCAGGAATGGTATAAATCAAACCTAACATTGCGGAGGTACTGATCAACCCAGAGGCAATACCAATAATAAAGCGCCCAAATCCAAGCAAATATGTGGTTGATGCAAACACTGAAAGTGTTAAGCCAATCACAGCAAACAATAGCCCGATTTGTAAGGTACGAATAAAACCAAAACTATTACTGCTACGTCCTAAAAATAATAATGTGGTTAAGCAACCAAACATATAGGCCACGAAAATATAGGTGATCTGGCTTGGAAGTAATTGCCAAAGTTGTTGATAAATTGGATATAAGGGGCTAGCAAGCGCTGTACCAATCGTACCAATACATAAGGCTAGGCTGATCATTAAAAATGAACGCCATGATTGTTGATTCATAAATATAGGACTTCAAATGCAAATGTTTTGCAGATAAAAATGCCAAACCTGTTCAATACAAAGTTCGGCATGGAAGGAATTGAGTATGGAAAGATTAAAACTTAATCAGTAAAGGGTCAATGGAAACTTAAACATTCAAGCACAGATGACTGTGAATTGAGTTATGAATAGCGTTTTAGCAACTTTAAAAATTCTTGTAATTCAGCTTCATCCACGGCTTGAGTGTCTTTAATCACATGCTCGGTTAAATGCTGCTCAATCAATTCATTCATTAAGCCATTCACGGCACCTTTAATTGCCGCAACTTGCTGTAAAACGCTGATACATGAGCTGCTTTGATCATTCAAAGCTTCTTCAATCGCATGAATTTGTCCTTTTAGTCGTTTCACACGATTGAGGACTTTTTTATCTTGATGTAAATGACTCATAAACTAATCCGCTATTTTATATACTCCCTTATAGTATATTTTAAATTGAAATTATATACTTGAGGGGAGTATATAGGATCATGTCTCATGCAATTCAAAACCATTCAGCGAAAGCATAGCCATCAATTTGATCAAGGTAATCCTTTAGCACAAAAGAAAATCTTATGGGCGACCATTTTGACTGGATTGATGATGTTTTTTGAGATTGCGGGAGGCTGGATTTTTAATTCCATGGCATTACTCGCAGATGGTTGGCATATGAGTTCGCATATGCTGGCATTAGGCTTGGCTTATGCTGCTTATCGAGCCGCTCATTATTATGCGCAGGATTCGCGTTTTAGTTTTGGCACATGGAAGATTGAAATTCTTGCTGGCTATAGCAGTGCAATTCTATTGATGGTGGTGGCCTTATTTATGGCCTTCCAGTCGCTAGTGCGTTTATTTCATCCTGTACAGATTCATTATAATGAAGCGATTTTGATTGCTATTTTAGGCTTATTGGTCAATTTGGTTTGTGCATGGTTATTACACGATCATGCTGACCATCACCATCACCATCACCATCACCATCATTCACATATGCATAATGACCATCATGGACATGATTTAAATCAAAAAGCTGCGTTTTTACATGTGGTTGCAGATGCACTGACCTCTGTCTTGGCGATTATTGCACTCTTTGCTGCAAAGTATTTGGGTTGGGATTTTTTGGATGCTGTATTGGGGATTGTTGGGGCAATTTTAGTCGGACGTTGGTCATTGGGTTTAATCAAAGAAACGGCCCAAACATTATTGGATGCGGAAATGGATGATCCTATCGTCGAGGAAGTACGTAAAGTGATTGAGCGTCTAAATTTTGAAGCCAAAATAACCGATATTCATGTGTGGAAAGTTGCTAAAGGCAAATTTTCAGTGATTTTAGCGCTTGAATCCAATGATAAAAATTTAAATGCAGATCAGGTACGTCATGCTTTATCTATTCATAAACAATTGGTGCATATTTCTGTTGAAATCAATAAAACCGCGATGTTTAGTTGGGTTTCACGTGAAACCTGAGCAAGAATAAAGTACAGCTTTTTTAACAGTTCAAGGTACTGTGATTGGCAGAGAACCATTGCAATCAGAGATAAGGATCAATCACAGTTTTTAAACAAGTCAGTTGATGAATTATGCTTTAATGCATCTCAATATTTATTTTGATTTTATCGATTTATGTTAAAGCAATTTATCGCATTGAGCTTAAGCCTAGCTTTTTGTACAGCTGGTTTTGCCAGTGTTGAAACTGTGAAAGCAAAATTAGCCCAGCAGTATCCCAATGTAAAAATTAATAATCTGCAAATCACAGAAATGCAGGGTTTATATAGTGGAACCTTGGATAATCAAATTGTTTATGTCAATGAGGATGCTCAGCATTTATTTATTGGTTCAATGATTCGTTTGAAAGATCAGCATAATTTAACTAAAGATTTAGCAGTTAAAGAAAATACTATAGATTTTAAAGCCTTACCTTTGAATGATGCGGTAAAAACAGTCAGGGGGAATGGTAAGCGTCAGCTTGCAATCTTTTCTGACCCAAATTGCCCATATTGCAAGACTCTTGAAGGGAATTTAGCCAAGCTCAATGATGTGACAATTTATACATTTATCTATTCGATCAAAGCACAATCGATTTTGCCATCTAAGCAAGTATGGTGTTCTGTAAATAAAGAATATGCATGGAAAAATTTAATTCAAAATGGGATTAAGCCGACAGCGCCAGCAAATTGTGCAACCCCTATCGAGCGTAATTTGGAATTGGGTAAAAAATTAGGTTTGCATGGAACACCAGCGATTATTTTCTCAAATGGTTATAAAGTCATGGGCGCCTACCCTGCTGAAGAAATTGAGAAAATATGGAAAAATTTTGGATTATAAACAATACTTAGAAAGCTAACGGCGTAAAAAAGCACCCATTCAAGGTGCTTTTTTTATGGAGAAGAAAATTTAAGTACGTTTGGCAATTATGTTATAGATAAAGAGTACAACTATTGCGCCAATGACTGAGGCAATAAATCCAGCTGAGGCACCTTTTGGATATAAGCCGAGTAATTGACCACCATAGGTTGCAACTAATGAACCTACAATACCAAGTGCTGTTGTTACAATGAAACCAGCTTTGTCATCGCCTGGATGAATCGCACGTGCAATCAAACCTGCAATAAAACCAATCACAATTGCACTAATCAGTGACATCATAATCTTTCTCCTTTTTCTTTATTTTGTCGTGAGTTACTGTGTCGAATGAGTTTAATAATCAAATATTCTGTTGTGAAGTAAAAGCGCTTATTTGCTACAAGTTGTTGCATTTTTGTTCACTATAACAGCTAAAAAAATAAAAAAAAGCGACCGAAGTCGCTTAACTCATTTTAGTTAAAATGATGTGATGAAGTCTCAATTAAAGACCAATTTCTCCAATAAATGGAATATGACGATATTTTTGATCATAGTCTAAGCCATAGCCCACAATGAATTTATCTTCAACTTCAAAGCCAAGAAATTTCACGTCTAAATCGATTTCACGGCGAGACGGTTTGCTGACTAAAGTACAAAGCTCGATCGAGTTGGGATGCCGTGTACTTAAAATTTCCAATACTTTGCTTAAGGTATTGCCAGAGTCAATAATATCTTCTACCACTAAGATATCCTTACCGCGAATTTCGCCATCTAAATCTTTGAGAATTCTGACATCACGAGAAGATGTTGTACTGCCACCATAGCTTGAAACGGTCATAAAATCGAGTTCATGAGTCTTGCTGATTGCACGACATAAATCAGCCATAAAGATCACTGAACCACGCAATAAACCAATTAAGACAAGTTCTTTCTCGCTATTGGCATAATGTGCATCAATTTTTTTACCAAGTTCCTGAACTTTTGCATGAATTTCTTCAGCAGAAATCATCACTTTCATTTCAATAGTCATGGGAAATACCTAAAAACGTAAACATCAAATTCTAAAATTAAAAAAGGTGTTGACTAGCAACACCCTAAAAGATGACATAATTTTAAAACATATCAGATCAAGATGCATCTTTTTTGACATTTGAAAATGTAAATGTCCTAATTTAAACCAAAATGATTAATGTGCATCACGTTTTAAAATGAATGCACAGATCACAAAAACTGTACCAATCAAAATTAGTTTTTTCTTCGATTTACGCGTTTTTTGTTTCGCTTTGCTCATAGGTTTTTTGTCCATAAATATAGGTGGCTTGAATATTACGATCATCCCCCATGGTAAATAAGGCAAATAATGCATCGTCTATGTTTTTAGCACGTTCCTGACGCAGTTGTTGTAGTGGCGTTGCTTTTAAATCTAGCACAACAAAATCGGCTTCTTTACCGATATTGAAATTGCCCAATTGCTCATCCAAATGTAACGCTTTCGCTCCACCCAGTGTTGCATGGTAAAGCGCTTCCATTGCCGAAAGTTTATCACCTTGGAGTTGTTGCACTTTGTAGGCTTCATTGAGGGTTTGTAATTGGCAAAAGGCTGTTCCTGCACCAATATCTGTCCCTAAGCCGACTTTCACCTGTTTTTCCCAGGATTTTTTTAATGGGAATAAACCACTTCCCAAAAATAAATTGGATGTCGGGCAAAATGCAATCGCTGAATCAGTTGCATGCATACAATCCCACTCATGCTCTTCTAAATGAACACAATGTGCGAAAACAGAACGCTCTCCTGTTAAACCATAGTGGTGATAGACATCCAGATAACCTTTCTGCTCTGGGAATAAGTCTTTGACCCATGCAATTTCATTTTTATTTTCACTAAGATGGGTATGCACATATACCGTTGGATACTCTGCTTTTAACTGGCCTGCTTTTGCCAATTGCTCAGGTGTAGAGGTTGGAGCAAAACGCGGGGTAATGGCATATAGGTTACGACCTTTACCATGCCATTTTTCAATCAGTGCTTTAGAGTCAATATATGCACTTTCAGCAGTATCTGTGAGTGCTTCAGGTGCATGACGATCCATCATGACTTTACCTGCGATTAAACGCATCTGATGCTGTTCTGCAGCTTCAAACAAGGCATCGACTGATTGCGGATGTACTGTACAAAAAACCAGTGCTGTCGTGGTGCCATTTTTAAGTAATTCTTGGACAAAAAACTGTGCGATTTTGTCGGCATAGGTTTTATCTGCAAACTGAATTTCTGTTGGAAAAGTATAAGTATTTAACCATTCTAAAAGTTGTTCACCATATGCACCCACCATTTCTGTTTGAGGAAAATGGATATGGGTGTCTATAAAACCAGGCACAATCAGTTGTTCTGGGTAGTGATCAATTTGAATATCATCTGTCAGGTGAGACTGTGCATTTTCCCAAGGGCCAAACCATGTGATTTTACCTTGCTCTGTGATGAGTAAACCATCTTCGATATAACGAACTTCATCAAATATTTGAGCTGCTTGAGAAACGGTATTTTTAATATCAAGAAAACGCCCACGAACCGCTGTTTTCTGTACAACACAAGACATGTAAAACCTGCAATTTATCCTTTTTTCGATTGATTGTACCTGAAATTTGTATCAGGTGTTGTATGCAGTTTTACGCGAAAGCATTCTAAAAAATTGAATAATGTTATTTTTTATTGTTTTAGCAGCGAGAATTTTTTATCGAAATATAACTAAAATTAGTGGTTAAAGGCATATTCTATATTGTGAGTTTATCTTTATAACAATAATCGGTAGAGTCTAGTAAAATGGTGAAATAAGACAATAATGGACAATACTAGGCAGTTAAAACAGATCATCTATTCATGTCCTGAATTGATGCTCCGATTACAGTATTTGCGAGATATTCATGCACATGCATATTTGAGTGCAGGTGTAATTCGTAACTTGGTATGGTCTATTTTACATCATCAGGGTTATGGATTTGATCAGATTGAAATCGATGTTATTTTCTATGATTTAAATGATCAACAAGGCCTTAAAGAGCAACGTTTGACTGAATTGTTAAAGCAAAAATTTCCCAATAATGAATGGGATGTGGTTAATCAAGCCTATGTGCATTTGTGGTATAAAACAGATGATGGATGTTCTATCTCTCAATACCAATCCTTATTCGATGCTTTATCCGTATGGGTTGAAACGGCAACTGCAATTGCAGTACGTTTACTTGAAAATGATGATATCGAAATTATTGCGCCGTTTGGACTAAATGATTTGTTTGAATTAAAATTAAGATGGAATAAACGTTTAGTCAGTTATCCAGTTTTTTTAGCACGGATTCAGGCTAAACACTTTTTGATCAGATGGGAAAAGCTGCTTGTTGTGGATGATTAGGCGATCAGGATTTAAATCAATCAAAGCATAGTGAAGAGCATACTCCAAGACAACAGATGGCTATTACAACAGATGATTATGCTGATGGATAAAGATTTCATTTCCATACTGTCTATACAATTTAAATCGTTGAGTATTATTGTTGATCATAAAAAAGCCTTCCAATTGGAAGGCTTGATCTAGTGTTTATAAAGTTGTTTCATGGTGCTTTTTGCTATGGCGAATAGAGAGCCAAGCTGTAATTGCCAAGACAATCACAATGAAACCTAACGAAATCCAAATCGGCATATGGAAGACATCCAGCATTAACATTTTAAAGCCAATGAAGACTAAGATGATGCCTAGGCCATAAGGCAAGTAATGCATTTTAGACGCGGCACCCGACAATAAGAAGAACATTGCACGTAGACCTAAGATCGCCATTAAATTCGCAGTTAATACAATAAAGGGGTCACTGGTCACCGCAAAAATCGCAGGAATAGAATCGACCGCAAAGATCACATCGGAAGCTTCAACTAAAATTAAGACAAGGAATAACGGGGTTGCCCACAACACGCCATTTTGACGAACAAAGAATTGAGCACCTTCTAATTTTGGGGTGATTCGCATGTGTTTACGCAACCATTTTAGAATAGCCATATCTTCGATATTGGTTTCTTCTTCATCCTGTCCTTTAAGGAATTTATAGCCAGTATAAACCAAGAAAGCACCAAAGAGATAAAGCACCCAAGAGAATTCTTGAACGAACCATGCGCCAATAAAAATAAAGATGGTACGTAAAATAATTGCACCTAATACACCATAGAGCAGAATTTTACGTTGTAAGCCTTGTGGAATTGCAAATGCAGCAAAAATCATCAACCAGACAAAGACATTGTCGATCGCTAACGATTTTTCAAGTAGATAACCTGCAAAGTATTCCATGACTTTGCTATTGGCAATAGAAACACCCGCGGTCTGTTGTAAATACAGCCATAAACCACCACCAAATAATGCTGCAACACTGACCCATGCAATGCTCCAATAGGCAGCAGTTTTAATTTTGACTTCTTGCCCTTCTTTTTGTTTAAAGCCTAAAAAGTCGATCAGTAGCATGACAATAACAATAGCGAAGAACGCTAGATACAGCCATGGATTGCCAATAGTTTCCATAAAACTCTCCGAATCTGGCAATCAGGCATAAAAAAACCTTGACCTGTTGCCAGATGATTAAACATCTGTGTCAACATGATCAAGGTCTTGCCTACATTTGAGTTATGTACATCAATCTCAAATGCTCAGATACCGGCTTTTTTCAAAGCGTAATGACGATATTCTGATTAAAGGAGGCTACTCCCCTTGTTCAATATACTGTGTAAGAAATCTTTCATTTCTTAATATCTAGTGAGAATCGCATATTTATTAAAAATGTGCAAATTTTGAATGTATTTTTATGTAGTTTATTTTATGTACAAAATTCAGCGCTGGTTTTTAGCGCAACAAAAGCTGGATTAAGTGTTGAATTATGATGCTGAATAATACGGTCAGCATTGAGAACCTTTGAATCGATTGTGCTATGCGCATCTGAAATTAATATCACTTTATAATTTAAGTCTTTTGCCGCACGACTTGTGCTATCGATACAAAATTCAGTTTTTAAACCACAGATGATCACTTCTTCAACATTTAACGACTCTAATTGTTGTGCTAAATCTGTTTGGAAAAAGCAATTTGGCCGTGTTTTTTCTAAGATGTAATCTGTATTAGGATCAATATTTAATTCAGCGATCAGTTGAGTCATTGGACTATTTGGGGCGAGTCCTGTGTCTGCTAGACCAACATGACGAATCGCAAAAATCGGAATGTGTTTAACACGCGCATATTCAATGAGCTGATTGATGTTTTTCAACAATTGATCAGCTTGAAATGGAGGATGCTGTGCATGAAATAGGCCATTTTGTAGATCAATAACGAGTAAGGCTTGTTTATTGTGATACTCAGACATGAGTTTCTCCGTAAATATTGACCAAATCACGGAGCAAAAAATAACCCCGCTCATTGGCAGGGTTGGTTTCTACATTTTATTTTAAATGTATACGACCACACTGCCGATGCAGCGTGGTGGTTAATAATTTAAATAAAATGATGGGTTGCATTGATGATCATTGTTTTATCAAAGTACTTTAATGTAAGTTAAAGTTTTTAACTCAGCATGTCACTTTAAATCTTGTAAAAAGATATTTAGGGTCTGTTGGCATTTCATAAATGGCTTGCGTTGTAGGTTAAAATTGAGCAGGCAAGGCATTAAACGAAGAGAATAGTGGGTCTATTTTCGAGTTTCATAACGAAGGCTGAGATAATTTTAACCACAACCCTTCGGGACTAGTGTGTTTTTTGCCGCTACGTGTTACCTTGCGAAACGATGTTTCTCATTATTTAGAATGACTAAATTTCGTATTTCGCGCCTAGTATCGCCTAAAAAACACACGTAGTCGCAAACGTAGACGAATTGTCAACAGACCCTATTTTTTTGAATAAAATCTTTACGTTGTACAAGCACTAAAGCTAACAGGGTCCCAAGAACAGCAATCATACCGCCAACGATGCCAATCTGATTGAGCCCATAATTGGTAGTCACTATGCCACCCAGCAAAGCACCTCCCCCAATGCCCACATTATAGAGCCCTGAATAAATCGCCATTGCGACATCAGTTGCATCAGAAGCTAAAGCCAAGGTTTTAGCTTGTTGAGCTAAGCTAAAGCAAATAATTGCCATACCCCAAAATAAACTCAGTAGACTAAAGTTGGTAAAATCAGTGCTCAGTGAAGTCAACAATAACATCGAAACAGCCAATACAGCACTACTTAATGGTATTGGAAATTTTGGATATTTTTTGGCAAATTTACCAAATAAATAAGAGCCAAAGAAACCCGCTGCGCCATAGATTAATAATAAGGTTGTAGTCTGTGTCGAGCTAAAATGCGCAACATTCAGAGCAAAAGGTTCAATATAACTGTATGCGGTAAATTGCGCGGTAATCACAATAATGGTCAGAGCAAAAACAATCATTAGGCTTGGGCGTTTTAAAAATACCTTTAAACTACTCAGAGAACCTGAATTGACGCTTGGTAAGCGTGGCAATGTTTTGGCTAAGATGACGCAAACTATAGCTGCACCCATTGCAATCAAAGCGAAAGTATTACGCCAACCATAAGATTCACCAATCATTCGTCCAAATGGAATACCTAAAACCATCGCCAATGCTGTACCTGTGGCCAATAGCCCCAAAGCTTGAAATTCCTTACCTTTGGGGGCGACTCGTACTGCCAGTGATGCTGTGATTGACCAAAATAAAGCATGAGAAAATGCGATACCAATTCGACTGATCAGGAGTACATCGAAACTCCATGCAAAATAAGATAATGCATGACTGGCCACAAAGACCATAAACAAGATGATCAGTAAAAACCGTCGTTCAATATTTTTGGTCAATAACATGATCGGCAATGAAATGGGTGCAACGACCCATGCATATAGAGTAATCATGATGCCAACATCAGTTGCAGGCATCGCAAAGCTTTTTCCAATGTCACTCAGTAAAGCAACAGGAACGAATTCTGTGGTATTGAAAATAAATGCTGCAAAAGCAAGGCTAATCACACTGATCCATTGCTGGGATTCACTGGGGGCAGATTGTGGTGTTGAAGTTTGGGGAGATAAGGCAGACATGGTCAATATTAAAAGAGGTTAGCGCTAAATTTTAGGCTGAATTGTGGATAAAGTTAAGCTAAGTTTGTTGTATAAAAAATAGAACTGTCAGACAAAATTTAACAATAATTCAAATATAGTTATGGCATTTTGAATAGGCCTATAAATTTAAACGTATATAAGAGTAAATAAAATGTTAGAAATCAGACATAAAGATGATGGTAAAAAAGGTGAATTTTATATTGGTGAAGAAGGTCACCATTTGGCTGAAATGGCGTACACATGGGCGGGTGAAAATATGTTGATTATTGATCATACAGTTGTAGAAGATGAATTGCGTGGTCAAAGTGTAGGTCGAAAATTATTAGATCAAGTTGTAGAAATGGCACGCTCAAAGAATGTAAAAATTATTCCACTCTGCCCTTTTTCAAAATCAGTGTTTGATAAAGATCAATCGATTCAGGATGTTTTGAAATCTTAAGTTTGCTTTGCTACAGTGGAATAGTGTTTAGAACATCCATGAGAAAAATATATGCAATTCCAACATGTAGATAATCAACAAAAAGGTGAATTTTACTTCGATAATGAACAAGGTAAGCGAATTGCTGAGATCAGTTATTTATGGCATGGTGAGCATCAGATCATTGCGAACCATACCTGGGTAGATGACTCCTTGCGTGGTCAAGGAATTGCGCGTCAGTTGTTGGATACTTTGGTTGAATTTGCACGTGAAAAGAAGCTTAAAATTGTACCAACTTGTTCCTATGTCGAAGTCATGTTTAAACGTGATAAAAGTTTTGTTGATGTGAAAGCTTAGCTGTATTGTGTGCCCAATGCTCATTGGGCCGTTCAGATTCATATTCGGTTAGAAGATTAAACATGTTTAAAAAAATGATAATCACTGTATTGTTATTGAGCAGTTCATCGTTCAGTTTAGCAATGAGTTGTTTTGAATTAAATTTGCAAACCTATAAAAAAGAGCAAGAAATACAGCCCCGTTGGGAGTTGTTAGGCAAATCTAAACATCGTATTTATTTTTATTCAGCGCCCAAAAACATCTGTAAGATGAATGATACTTTTGTGCTTCACAATGATAATGTTACGGCTTATTCAATCTATAAAGACAGAAAAAAACAAGACTGGGTTTATGTGGTATTTAATGATCCAGATCAAAATATAGAAGATGATCTAGTTGAAGGGTGGGTCAAGCTTAAGGATTTTAAATTTATTGAAAGGACACCTTCAGTAAATCAATAAGAAAACCCACAAAATTTTGTGGGTTTTCTAAACTTTATTTCGACTTATTTTGCTTTTAAAGCTGCAATCAATTTTTGATGTAATCCACCAAAACCACCATTGGACATAATCACCACAGCATCGCCCTCACCTGCTTGTGTAATAACAGTACTGATAATGTCATCCAGTGTACGAGCCACAATGGCATTATTGGTTGCAGCGTCAATGACAGGCTTTAAATCCCAGTCCAGACCTTCAGGTTGATACCACATCACTTCATCTGCAAGACGTGCAGAATGTGCCAAGCCATCTTTATGACTGCCCATACGCATGGTATTTGAACGAGGTTCAATAATCGCCCAAAGCTTACGCTCACCTAAACGTTTACGTGCACCTTCAAGTGTTGTATCAATCGCAGTTGGGTGATGGGCAAAGTCATCATATACTTCAATACCATTTACCGTATCAAGTAATTCCATTCGACGTTTAACCCCACCAAAATTCGATAAGGCTTCACATGCTGTTTCAATTGAAACACCGACATGTTCAGCTGCTGCAATGGTTGCTAAAGCATTGGCAACACTGTGTTGTCCTGTCATATTCCACTTCACTTCACCTTTAATTACGCCGTGTTGAAGTACTTTAAAATGTGAACCATCCGCAGAAAGTTGTTCAGCATAAACTTCAGCGCTGTTATTGGCGTCAAGTGACGTACGTACTACAGGTGTCCAACAACCCATTTGCAATACTTCATCAATATTGGTTTCAGTGATCGGGGCAATAATACGACCTTCACTTGGAATGGTACGGACCAAATGATGGAACTGTTTTTGAATCGCTGCTAGATCATCAAAAATATCGGCATGGTCAAATTCAAGGTTATTTAAAATTGCAGTTTTTGGATGGTAATGTACGAACTTAGAGCGTTTATCAAAAAAAGCAGAGTCATATTCATCTGCTTCTACACAGAAGTATTTTCCACCACCTAAACGTGCGCTTTCACTAAAGCCTAAAGGTACACCACCAATTAAAAAGCCAGGATTTAAACCTGCTTGATCGAGTACCCAAGCTAGCATTGTTGTTGTGGTGGTTTTACCATGGGTACCTGCAACACCAAGTACATGTTTGCCTTGTAAGACATGGTCAGCAAGGAATTGTGGACCTGAAATATATGCTAAGCCTTCATTGAGCATATATTCCACTGCATCTATACCACGCTTCATTGCATTGCCTACAATGACAAGATCTGGATGTGGTTGTAAATGACTACGGTCATAGCCTTGCATTAAGGTAATGCCAGCATTTTCGAGTTGGGTCGACATCGGTGGATAAACGTTCGCATCTGAACCGGTGACTTTATGCCCTAAATCACGCGCTAATAGCGCCAAGGAACCCATAAAGGTGCCGCAAATACCCAAAATATGCAGATGCATTCGTGTTAACTCCAGTGCTTTTATAGACACATCACTTTGTTGTTGTGGTGTAGCCGTTTCATTTGATTTGAAAGCAACGATAGCAAGGGTTAAGGCGAAAAGATAGTTTTTCTTGTTACGATTTTAAAGGTGGGTTTTTATTGAAAATAATGAACTCTCACTTGGTATTTTTATTCTTCTAGCAATGCTAATATCGATTGAACACTCTGAATTATCTATTAAAAATGGATATACATGATTTTATCTTTCTGCTGATTAAAAATATCGCTTATTTTATTTTTTTGATTATTGTTTTTGCTTTGATAGCAGGCATTGCAAAAATAATATCCATACCTTTAATGGTCGCAGCTGTAATTTTAATCTTCTTCCAATATTTTGCGTTCATTTGGATGGGATACCTCAATACAAAAGACTCAAAAGATCACAAATTAAAAAATGGATTAATTTTTCATCTCATTTGGGTGGCTTTAATTGGTATATTGAGCTCATTTTATGATGATCAATCGCTATTGAAACAAGTATTAGATACTGTATTGTTGCTTGGTACTTTGGAAATAGGCTCGCTCATTTATTATTTCAAAAAACGTAAAAAATTACCTTAGTGCTTTAATGTTCAGACATTGAATGTTCAAAAATATATTTTGATAATTTAATTGGTATCAATATGGCTTTATCTCTCCCCCTTTTATTACTAATTATCTCCAACTGTTTTATGACCTTGGCTTGGTATGGGCATTTAAAATTCTTACATGACGCACCTCTGTGGCAAGCGATCTTGTTTGGTTGGATCATTGCCTTACTTGAATACAGCTTTATGATTCCTGCAACACGTCTATTGGCGCAACATGGTTGGTCGTTGGGGCAAATGAAAATAACCCAAGAAGTGGTGACACTGTTGGTGTTTGTTCCGTTTATGATTTTCTTGTTTAAACAACCATTTAAATTAGATTATTTATGGGCGGGTTTATGTTTGATGGGCTGTGTATTTTTTGTGTTTAGAAGCCAATAGATCAGCTATGATGTTATGAATTAAAAAGGATTACACTCAGACAGCATATTCATATTATGTCCAAATCTTTAGCAATTTTTCTGCTGTTTATATCTTCGAGATCATATTAATTCTCAAATCAAACGGCTTTTAGGTTGTTCCCTTAAAAAAAATTGAATTCCTACGTCTGTTAAATTTTCGTGAGATGAAAAATCAGTCTATAATAGTGCGCTTCTTGATATTCATTTAAACACTGATCACCAGTATTTAAACTTCCTTACATTCGTTTATGGAATATATGCAATGAATGCGGCCGCTGTACAAGACGCTCCTCTCGTTGGAATTATTATGGGTTCTCAATCAGACTGGGCAACTCTCGAAAACACTGCCAATATGCTGAAACAGCTTGGTGTTCCTTTTGAAGCCGAAGTAGTTTCTGCGCATCGTACGCCAGACCGCTTATTTGAATATGCTGAAACAGCACGTGAACGTGGTATTCAGGTGATTATTGCTGGTGCAGGTGGTGCAGCGCATTTGCCAGGAATGTGTGCAGCAAAAACAGATTTGCCTGTGCTGGGTGTTCCTGTGAAATCTTCAATTTTAAATGGCGTTGATTCATTGTTGTCTATCGTACAAATGCCTGCAGGTATTGCAGTTGGCACATTAGCAATTGGCCCTGCGGGTGCAACCAATGCCGCAATCATGGCCGCTCAAATTTTAGGTTTAACTCGCCCTGAAATCGCAAAAAATGTTGCAGATTTCCGTGCCGCTCAAACCGATAAAGTGGCAAGTAAAAATATTCCGGGTCAAGCTTAAAAACGGGACACAGGTTATGAATAAAACCATCGGTATCTTTGGTGGTGGTCAACTCGGCCGTATGATGGCGCAAGCTGCGCTCCCATTAAATATCCAATGCACATTTTTTGAAGCTGATGCGGATTGTCCATCTGCAATATTGGGACACGTTTTTAGCACTAAAGCTGAAAATGGGTTACAAGATTTTATTGCCAGTGCAGATGTTTTTAGTTTGGAATTTGAAAATACGCCATTGATTGATGTTGATGTATTAACCAAGCAAAAAGATCTGTATCCGCCACGCCAAGCGTTAGCAATCGCACAACATCGTCTTTCTGAAAAAGCTTTATTTGATGAGCTGGAAATTCCTGTTGCGCCGTACAAAGCAGTCGATTCATTGGAGACGCTTAAGCTTGCAGTGAGTGAATTAGGCTTACCAATCGTACTTAAAACTGCGACAGGTGGTTATGATGGTAAAGGTCAATTTGTACTGCGTTCAGTCGATCAAATTGATCAGGCATGGGCTGAGTTGGGGCCAGCAGGATCATTAATCGCTGAAAGTTTTGTGATTTTTTCTCGTGAAGTTTCAATTATTGCGGTGCGTGGTATTGATGGTGATGTAAAAACTTGGCCTTTGGCTGAAAATCATCATCACAATGGTATTCTCTCACATTCAATAGTTCCTGCTCCAAACAGTGCTGATTTACAGCCCGTTGCGCAGGAATACATCACCCGTTTGTTAAACCATTTGAACTATGTCGGTGTGTTAACACTTGAATTGTTTGTGACTGAAAAAGGCTTATATGCCAATGAGATGGCTCCACGTGTGCATAACTCTGGGCATTGGTCAATTGAAGGCGCAGTATGTTCGCAATTTGAAAATCACATTCGCGCAGTGGCAGGTTTACCACTCGGTTCAACCGAAGTGGTTCGACCAACAGTGATGGTAAATATCATTGGGCAACATCCGAAATCCGAAGATGTTTTAGCGTTAAAAGGTGCACATTTACACCTTTACAATAAAACAGAACGTGAAGGTCGTAAAATTGGTCATATCACCCTGATGCCAAATGATGCTGCTGAATTAACGACTTTATGTCGTCAATTGGCGAAGATTTTACCTAATCCATTGTCATTAAGCGAAGATATGAACATTTAAGCTTGATTTTGTATGTAAAAAAAGCGGTCAAACTCTTGCCCGCTTTTTTCTATTCTACTGTTCTGTATCATGACGCTCCCCCTATTTTATCGCTAAGCAATGACCCAAAAATGGATCATTTTCTGGGGCTATAAAAACAAGAATGATGAAAAAACAGCTTCAATAAACAGAAAAACAAGCATCTATATTTAAATTCAAAGTTCAAATTTAAAGGGTTTAAAACATTTGAATTCAAAAGTATTAACAGCAAAACCCAAAAAGTTATCCACTTTGCATTTAAATTAATTTGAGCGTGGTTTTTGAATTTAAAACTTTAAATTTAAACTTTTGCTTGTTCGAAGTGAAAATAACGACTGTGGATAAGTTTTAATTCATCAATCTAAAATCCAAATTGTGGATAAAAATAAACACTTAAGCGAGTTTTGATGGGATTGAGTGGAATTTTAAATTTAAATCTAAGGTTGCTAAAATAATGATGTTTTTGAATTCAAATTTGTGTGAAAGTTTTGAATTTAAAAAATGATCAGTTTACTGGGGTGTGGATAACTATATTTAAATTCAAAACAGTGAACTGTGTGTTATGAATTTAAAATCGAAAAATGAATTCAAAATTTACGTTTTTACATCTGTCATTTTATTCACAGACTGCTATGGTATTCACATAATTTAAATTTAAAACTATTTTGTGGATATTATGCGTCATTTAACTTTGATTTGTGGATCTGTTTTGTTGGCAGCATCGCATGCCAATGCTGAATTAATCATTAACGGTCAGGCTGTATCTAGCTCACCAATTACAACAACACCGAATACAAGCTATACACCCAATTCTAATTTTCAAAGCTGTATTGCAAATTTACGTTCGCAAGCAATCAGTTCAGGTGTTAGTGGGACAACCTTTGATCGTTATACGCAAAATCTAACACCTGATTATTCGGTCATTAGCAAACTGGATTATCAACCTGAGTTCTCAACACCGATTTGGGATTATCTTTCAGGTTTGGTCGATGAAGAGCGGGTAGAAAAAGGCCGTCAAATGCTGGCTCAGCATCGTGAAGTTTTAAACCGTGTCTCAGCAGCGTACGGCGTTCCAGCAGAAACGGTTGTTGCTGTTTGGGGCGTGGAAAGTAATTTTGGTGACATTTCAGGAAAATATCCTTTATTACAAGCGTTGGGAACTTTAAGTTGTGAAGGGCGTCGACAAGGTTATTTCCGAGGTGAATTCTTTGCCACAATGCGTATTTTACAACGAGGTGATTTACGCGAAGAACAGTTAAAAGGTTCATGGGCAGGGGCATTTGGTCATACTCAATTTATGCCTTCAACGTATGAAGAATTGGCCGTGGATTTTGATGGTGATGGTCGACGCGACTTGGTTTCAAGTACTTCGGATGCTTTGGCATCAACAGCAAACTTTTTGAAAAAACGTGGCTGGCAAACCGGAATGCCGTGGGGCTTTGAAGTAAAAATTCCAGCTGGCGCTTCTGTAAGTGGCGAAAGTCGTCGTAATAAAAAATCGTTGAGCACTTGGGTAAATCGTGGTTTTACTCGTGTTGATGGTACTCCAATCATTCAAGGCAATTTATCGGAAGGCGCTCAGGCCGGTTTAATGATGCCTGCGGGTGCAAATGGTCCAGCATTCTTAGTGTTTAAAAACTTTGATGCAATTTATTCGTACAATGCTGCGGAAAGTTATGCATTGGCAATTGCGCATTTGTCTGATCGGTTACAAGGCAAGGGCGGTTTTCAAACCGCATGGCCAACTGACGATGCAGGAACATCGCGTACAGAACGCCGAGAAATTCAAAATTACTTATTGAAAAAAGGCTATGCGATTGGCGATGCAGATGGCTTGATTGGCGATAAAACGCGTCAGGCTATTCAGCAAGAGCAAGTGAAGTTAGGATTGAGTCCAACAGGTCGAGCAGGGCAACAGATTTTAAAAGCTTTTAGAAATGAAGCTGCAAAGAATATGATGAAATAAACGTTTGATCTCACTTAAAAGGTCTGCATAAGCAGACCTTTTTTATGTGGATTATTCAATTGCGAAAGGGTCAATTTTGACCGCTTCTAGGACATCTAAAATGACGGCAGTAACATCCTGCGTATGATCACGATCATTAAAGATTTCATAGGCTGTAATGGTTACATCGGTATCGCTAGGTAACTGTTTTTGTTCTTCTTCAATTAAATGTTGAATTGGCAATAAGGTCTGTTTAATTTCAAGGTGTAGAACATCTTTAAACTCGACATTGTCGTCTTCTAGTTCAATGATTTGTTCGTTGAAATAAGGCAGCAGAATGGAATGGAGATAAGGTTGAAGTTCAGTAATATCAAAAATTTCAATATCACGAGTTTGCTCAATCGTGCTGATATGATCATTTACTTCTAAAATAATATGATAATAGCTCACAGTCATCTCCTCAATTTATTGCTTCAGGGGTTCACAATAACATGATTTTGCATAAAACTGATTTAAATACATAAATAAATTATGGATTTAAAATTGATAATCATCGCTAAATTTTGCTTATCGTTGTCTTGAGTTTAGCATGGCTAAATCCGCTGTGGTTAATCTAAAATTTTTCAAATCTTGTTCTTTCATCATTGGGTACATGAGTGCTTTAGGATCATTATTGTGCGCTAAGCCCAAAGCATGCCCAAGCTCATGTGCAATCGTGACACGTAAATCTTCGTCTGATGCAAATTCATAGATATTAATGGTTTTACCATCGAATACGCCTTTATCAAATTGGCGCGGTTGGAAACGACTATTAAAGTGATCCACAGATTGATTGTATTGTTGATTGACTGTGTTGAGTTGTTCAACTTGGTGATTTAATTCATAGACTTTTTGATTATAAATATCTAACTGTTGTTTGAGTTGGTTCTGCTCGATGATCAGTTGATTTTTCTGCTGATCTAGCTGAAATCTTGCTGAGGCATCTAAATTTTGATGGGATTGATTAAGAGTATTGACCAGCTGATTATACTGGTCAACTTTACGTTGATAATTGGTTTTTTGGAGGTCCAATTTATCATTGGTACGATCCAACTCAGCATGAAGTTGCTGAATTTTTTGCTTTTGGCCTTGGGTATATTGTTGGGTATTCTGCAAAATACGCAACTCTTGGTTTCTGGCACTAGATTCCGCTTGGCGTTCGTCATAAATTAAGTTAATCGTCAGTTTGGCCTGATCATCATAAACAAAGAGACTTTTCATGGTTCCTAAATGCCAAATATCTGTGGCTTGTTGTGCCAAATTTTGTACTTGCTGTTTACTGACATGAAAACGCGGATCTACTTCGCCAATACGATAACGTAAACGGGTATCTAAAGGATGCGTGATACGATCAATGGCAGAATTATGATTCAATTGCGGATACATCATGCGTTGTATCGCAAAATAAGCAGTAAAGGCAATTACACAGAGTAGAATCCAAAAACGCATGATTGATTTAAAAATAATTGTTGTTGTGGATAATTTATCTGAAAATATAACAATCGCAAATGCTTAAGCAAGTAAAGCTTGCGTGATCATTATAAATATTGATTTCAATTAATGATGTTTTTAACAAGCTGCTTTAGGTGGAAAACAACAATATGAATGGAACGCTGATTTTAGGCTGGATTTCTCTAATCCTTGGTATCGCTTGTTTGATAAGGGCTTTCTACAGCCTATTTCTTATGTTTCGATCACGTTTAGTGCTGGACTTAGTCTTAAATCAAAAAATTAAAAATTTTAAAATCAGCAAAAAGGGCGGCTATGCAATTTGGCAAGAGGGTCCATTATTTAAACTTGCACCTATGCTATTGATTCATCCACAAATCACCAATACAGATCTTCAGCAGATTGTGAAGCTATCACCAAGTACTGCAAGAGCAAGTAAAAATGGTTTTTCTCGTGCTTCAATGCTGATGTTTTATTGTGAGTTGGATGTTGGACACTATTTTTTAGAGGTACTCGATGGTTCGTCATTAAACCCAATCGAAGATAAGATTTCTCAGACCATCACCGATCATTTATCCATGCAAAAACAAGCTGACAGTCTATACAATTTACAGATACGTGAAAGCCTGAGCAAAAAGCAAAGAATCATCATGATCATTTGCATATTTGCAGGATTACTTTTGTTGATGAAAGGATTATTTACCATCATCGCACTGAGTTTGGGCATCGCGATGGAAGGTTCATTCACATAATCTGTTTATTTAAGCGTTAAACAGGACTTGGATATCAATAAATAAGAGAATAAAAGCAAAAACGCTGAGTAATCGATTCATCCAAACAGATCTTTTTAAATAGCCAGGGCTGATATATAAAGCTTTGAATTGTAAAGGATGCAGCATGATATAGCTGATTTTCTGTTTAAATACTGGAGAGACGGATTGTTGTTGTTGCTTTAAAACCACTTGGTGCAGAATAAAAGCATTTAGCCACCAGAGTATAAATAGAATGAGTAAAATAATGCTGATACTTAATGTCAAACGAATCCAAGCATTCTGTTCAAAATAGGCAATTTCAGTATAAAAATGGCTCATCAATACAATGCTGACCAGTAACATGGTGCGATAAAAAGTTTGCCGTGTAAATTCAAGGTGCAAAGGATGATTAAGCTTTTGTTTATCCGCTTTACTCACTATTTTCCCTGCAAAAAATGCAAAACCATGACATAGAATCTCTAAAAAGAGATATAAGCCAATGCTGATAGCAAGCGTTTTATACATGATTAATCGTGTTCAAAAATAGGTTGATAGAGTGATGGAGTCACTAAAATCATCAATAAAATTCCAGAACAAACAAAGGCCAGATCGTTAAAAATCGCTGCATAACTGGTCATATAAATCCAATGCATAAAGGGCATAAAATAAATCAGAAATATTGGGAAAAATGTATAGAGATAAGCCTTTCTTGCCCATTCTTTTTTTAAACATAAACCAAATGTGATGATGAGGATGATTAAGCCTGCAACTGACATAACCCCCAATTCCCAAGCTTGCGGGTCTTGGTAAAGCGTTTTATCCAGAAGTTCTAACTCGGGTTCAGTACTGTATATATCGATGACTGCTGCAATGATAGGCAATATAAATTGCGCTATGATCAAGCTGTAATACACAGTATTGGATACAGCAGGAGAGTTTTTCATCGTTTGACTCATTATTATTGTGATAATTAAGATAAAAGATTTAGTGAAGATTGGCAATTGATCAATAAGAAAAACCACTCGATGACTAGAGTGATTTTTCGAGCTTTTTTATAGCACAATATCACTGACGAAATGTTGCACCACTTCGGTTAAATCTTTGGAAAGATAGTGTTGTGTATAGGGCTGTTTAAAATGGGCGTGGTAAGACTGTTCCGAGTCGAAGCGCTCCCAAAGTAGTAAACGGGTTGGTTCTTCTTGACATTGATGCAGTTGAAATAAGGTGCATTCAGGTTCTTGTTGAAGAGTGAGCTCACATAATGCTTGTAAGGCTTCACGGGTTTCTAATATTCTGTTTTTATCTTTAATTTTTAATTCTGCGGTGATGTAAAAACCTGAACTTAACATTGTCTACTCCTAACTCAAATCGTGAGTCAAAAATATTAACTGCTCGAGTTCACTCTAGCTCAAGCATTTTTTGTGCATATATTTCAATTTTATAGTCGACTATACTTTGTTCTTGCTTGAGTCTTTTAATTTCTTGTTTTAATTGAGCAGAATGCGCAATAAGAAGCGCTTGTCTTTGTTTTAAGGTTTGCTCTCCTTGTAGTCGAAATTGGGCAAAATCTTGCATTTTTTCTAAAGGCATGCCTGTTGATTTTAAGCGTTTTACCCATTCAAGCCATTCCAGATCAAGTTTGGTATATACACGTCGCCCAGATTGATTACGATGGATATTTTTCAGTAAGCCTACTTGTTCATAATAACGAAGGGTATGGATAGAGAGTCCAGTTTTTTTAGAGATATCAGAGATAAACAAAAGTGACTCCATAGCTTTACGGATAAAAATAGATCATATAAAAAAACCGCTCAATCTCTTGAGCGGTTTTCTAAGATTAAAGTGACAAATTATTTTTTGTCATCTTTAACTTCAGTGAATTCAGCATCTACAACGCCATCATCAGCTTTTTGCTGTTGTTGGCCTGCATCACCACCGAATTGGTTAGGATCGAAGCCTTCAGCGCCGCCTTGACCTTGAGCTGCTTCATAAGCACGTTGAGTGATTGGCATAATGATGTTTTGTAAAGCTTCAGTTTTTGCTTTAATCGCATCAACATCATTTTCTTTTGCAGTCACTTCTAACTCAGAAACTGCTGCTTCAATTGCCGTTTTTTCATCAGCAGTAACTTGTTCACCAAGATCTTTCACAGCTTTGTTTGCAGAAGCAACTAAAGCATCAGCTTCGTTACGTGCTTTTGCAAGTTCTTCAAACTTACGATCTTCTTCAGCATTTGCTTCAGCATCTTTGATCATTGCTTCGATTTCAGCATCAGACAAACCAGAGTTTGCTTTGATCTGGATCGATTGTTCTTTACCAGTACTCTTGTCTTTTGCTGATACTTTTAAGATACCATCAGCATTGATGTCGAACGATACTTCAATTTGTGGCACACCACGTGGTGCAGGTGGAATGTCGCCTAATTGGAAGTTACCCAACAATTTGTTTTGTTGAGCCATTTTACGTTCACCTTGGTAAACTGAAATATCTACCGCTGGTTGGTTATCTGCTGCTGTAGAGAATACTTGAGATTTCTTCGCAGGAATCGTAGTGTTTTTCTCAATAATTGCAGTTAATACGCCACCCATGGTTTCGATACCAAGTGTTAATGGTGTTACGTCAAGTAAAAGTACGTCAGTTTTGTCACCAGACAATACCGCACCTTGAATTGCAGCACCAATTGCAACAGCTTCATCTGGGTTCACATCTTTACGAGGTTCTTTACCGAAAAACTCTTGTACTTTCTGTTGAACCATTGGCATACGTGATTGACCACCAACCAAAATCACGTCAGAGATGTCAGAAGTCGAAAGACCTGCATCTTTAAGTGCGATACGGCAAGGCTCAATTGTACGCGCAACTAAATCAGCAACTAAACCTTCTAGTTTGGCACGTGTTACATTCATCACTAAGTGTTTAGGACCAGTTGCATCCGCAGTGATGTATGGTAAGTTAATTTCAGTCGAATTAGATGAAGAAAGCTCAATTTTAGCTTTTTCAGCTGCTTCTTTTAAACGTTGTAATGCAAGTGGATCTTGTTTCAAGTTGAAGTTTTGCTCTTTCTTGAACTCTTCAACTAAATAGTCGATCAATGCATTATCAAAGTCTTCACCACCAAGGAATGTATCACCATTGGTTGACAATACTTCGATTTGTTGGTCGCCATCTAAGTCAGCGATTTCAATGATTGATACGTCAAATGTACCACCACCTAAGTCATATACTGCAACTTTACGGTCGCCTTCTTTTTTGTCCATACCGAACGCAAGTGCAGCAGCAGTTGGTTCGTTAATGATACGTTTAACTTCTAGACCAGCAATACGACCAGCATCTTTTGTTGCTTGACGTTGCGCATCATTGAAGTAAGCAGGAACAGTAATAACAGCTTCTGTTACTGTTTCACCTAAATAATCTTCCGCAGTTTTTTTCATTTTTTTCAAAATTTCTGCAGAGATCTGTTGCGGTGCAAGTTTTTTGTCGTTTACTTCAACCCAAGCATCACCATTATCAGCTTTGATGATTTTGAATGGTGCAATACCGATATCTTTTTGTACTGCTTGGTCTTGATACTTACGACCAATTAACCGCTTGATTGCGAATAATGTATTCTTAGGGTTAGTCACTGCTTGACGTTTAGCAGATTGACCCACAAGAATTTCGCCATCTTTATATGCCACGATAGAAGGTGTTGTTCGTGCACCTTCAGCATTTTCAATTACTTTAACTTTATCGCCTTCAAGTACAGCAACACATGAATTCGTTGTACCTAAGTCAATACCAATAATTTTAGCCATAAATCAAATTCCTCTAAATTCTTTTGAATCCCTTGTGTCCTCTTTTTACAAAGGGGAGTTAAAAGGGATTTTCTTGTTATCCGATATGAGAGCCATTCAAAAATTTTCAAGTCATGATTTGTGAAAATTCATGAAAATATTTTTAAAAAGCTCCTATTTATTACCTTTATTGACCAACCATCACCATTGCAGGGCGAAGTAGTCGACCATTTAAGGTGTAGCCTTTTTGCAAAACTGTGCCAATTTGGTTGGCTTGTGCATTTGGGTCGATCCCGACAGCTTGATGTAAGTCCGCGTTGAAACCATTGGTTGTGTCTGCTTCAACAACACCGAATTTTTCTAAAGTGGTGAGAAGTGATTTCAAGGTCAGTTTTACGCCTTCTAGTACAGGTGTTTCTTCATCGCCACCTGCGAGGATGGCACGCTCAAGGTTGTCGACAGAGTTTAATAATTCTTTCGCAAACTTTTCTAACACGATGTCTTTATGCTTTTCAGCATCACGTTGAATACGTTCTACACTTTTCTGTGCTTCATAAACCGCGTTTGCAGTACGTGCTTTTTCGAGTTTTAAGCTCTCTTCAAGATGACTAATTTGAGCCTGTAAAGCTTCAACGGTAACTTCAACCTGTTCATTTTCAGCCTGAGTTTGCTGTTCGGCTTGCTCGTTTTGAATATCTTGGGCTTCTTGATTCTGCTCAGTTGCCATTGATTTACTCCGTTTAAATGGGTTCTTAAACATGTACAGTCCTTATCGGCAGCAGTTTTGCACTGTGTTCATTTTTGAACTGCCATGATCGTTTAATTCATTAATGAATAAGAAATGTGGGCGAGCCGCTAAAATTCAAGCAGTTTTAGAGATTATTTAATGAAATTCAGTGAAAAAAGCTGATCTAAGGGAGAAATCTCAAACTTTAAAGATATTTTTGTTGGAATAATCATCAAATCAGTGATTATTTTTTTAGATTAAAAATTTAACTTTATTGATGATAGATGCAGCTATTGCTCAAAAATGATGAGTAAATTCAAAAATTAAAATTGAATGAACAGATTAAAATGCTTAATTTACATGTAAAACCGATTAAACTTATTGAAAATAAGGTTTTGCGAAAAAGCAATAATTTAATTATCATGCTCCATAGATTCTATGGCTGTAGTTTCTTTTTTTAGTTTGAACAATGTTTTCATCGCTTATCCAATCTTCTTGGATAAGCTTTTTTTTTGTCTTGTAAAAAGCCATTAACAATGTAAGTAATCCGAAACTTTTATGGTAAAAGTATATCTTTTATCAGGTAGACTTTTGCCTAACCGCATTTAATCCCATCAAAAAATCTAGTGAAATGAAACAAGTATAATGAAAAATAAAATCGGTCAATATAAATCATTGATTTAATAAACTTTGCATAACTTATACGGCAACACCTTAAAAGTCTAACCAAGCTTCAACGAAGTTTGCAGAAAAAATAGCAATCATAGTCAGCACGACAACGCAGTCCTGTGTTGCCGTTTTTTGATAGAGTGATAAAGGAATTTATGATGAAAAAATCAGGTCTTATTTTTATGCTATTGGCTGGTGTTGCGGTTATGAGTACGGCGTGTACATCAAGTGAAACAACACAAGCACCTGAAACAACCCAATCAGCACCAATGGGTTCTGCAGATCAACAGCAATCGGCACAAACTGCGACTGTAGATCCGACTCAACAAGGTACTGCTGTTGAGGGAGATGCAACGATTCAGCAATCACAACCTGCTCAAGCAACCAATGACCCAAGTTTAGTTGAACAACCTTCAGCTCAGTAAATTTTAAAATAAAAAATCAGGCAATTTATGGATGCCTCCATTGCCTGATTTTTATCAACAACTTTTGATGAGAGGTTACTCACCCGCCAAAGAACATTCAAAGTTGGTTCGATCTACAGTACATCGCGCCCGTTTAAGCACTGACATCATGGTCGGATCGTAAATACCTTGTCGGGTTAAATCCATACGTCCATCTCGTAAAAGCTTTTGATATTTTTCAGTATCTGCTTTACTTAAATTCAAACGATATTTAGCTGGAATGCCTTCTTCTAAACGTTTGACCATACTGAATTGACGAGGAAGTTGCTTGATAAACCACGTTCTAGAATCATTGCCAAAAGTAGCAGGGAATTTTTGAGATCTAAATACCAAATCTGCAGTGACATTTAGCACTGGAAAATTGATCAATGCACCTTTAGAGCCAAGCCCTTTTTCCATTTCTAAAGGTTTAAAGGCGTAAGCTGGCGCACCCACCATTGGTACTTCACCTGTATTAAACTTCTTAATAAAATTGGAAATATCCGAAGGAACAGGAATTGCTCCGACACGTTCAACCATTGCAATCTGTGCTTTGTCATACGCCAATACCGCAAATTTCTTACCTTTACCTTTTTCAATAGTATTAATGGTTCGATCGTTCACAAAGATATATGCAGGGCCAATTTGACCGATTCCACCAATTTCTATTTCTTCATTGTCTATCTTGGTTTTTAAGCGTTTTACATTACGCTTATCCAAAACAAAGGTAATCGCCTTGAGTGCAATGGCATTGGTTGGAACCCCCCCCAGCGCGTCAATAGACCCTGCGAATTTATTGTATTGGCGTGCACGCATTGTGGTGATATAGGCAGCATCACATTTACCATTTTTAAAATCTTTATCAGCAAGCTCTTCATTTTGGTAAGCAATCAGCTGGACATCGGTATTCCATGTTTTTGCAGCGAGTGCCCACTCTTCCATCATTTTATAGGATTCGCCAGCTTTCCCTAATAAATCAAAAACACAGATTTCTTGTTTTGCTTGAGAGGTGCTTGATATTCCTAATAATACGATTGTAGTAAGGGCAAGAAATTCCTTTTTCATGTTATATCCTTATACTTAAAACGCGTTTTATTTATACTAAATATAGTAATATTATTTGAATAAAAATAGAGTTTTTACTCTATTTCCGATGAGTAAACCATTGAATGGCTTGCTTAATGTGATTTATTTATCCTAATAAAATATTATTGTGATATTGTTTTGTTTGTTGGTGTGGGTTTAGTGGCCTAATTAAAATCTTGTTAATTTTGATCGATCTAGAAAAATAAAATAGATTTCAAGTTTTGTTAATCAATAAAACATATAAGTAAATCTAAAAAACGTATTTTTAATAATATACAAAAAAACCGTACCATGAGGCTGATTCCCATCTATTTTTATTTATTCTAGTCCACACATTGATCATGAAATTTCAGCAACTGATTTTGCTTTGCTCAGCCATAAGTTTATATAGCTATAGTGGTTTGGCAAATGCTCGCCCTATCGTCATTGGTTATCAAACCAACATAGAACCTGCCAAAGTTGCACAGGCTGACGGTGTGTATGACAAAGTAATTGGGGAAAAACTGGATTGGCGCTTATTTAATAGTGGCGCAGAAGTTTTAACTGCATTGGCTTCAGGTTCTGTAGATATCGCACTGATTGGTTCAAGTCCTTTGGGGGCAGCTGTTGCCAATAATTTGCCTATAGAGGTGTTTTTAATTTCTACCGATCTGAAAAGTGCGGAAGCCTTAGTAGTGAGAAATGGCTCAGGAATTAATAGTCCTCAGGACTTAATTGGGAAAAAGGTGGCCACCCCATTTGCTTCGACTTCCCATTACAGTTTATTGGGGGCTTTGCAGCATTGGAATATTAAAACCAATCAAATACGGTTGTTGAACCTAAAACCAGCTGAAATTAATGCAGCATGGCGCAGAGGCGATATAGATGCAGCTTTTGTCTGGTCACCTGCACTTGCCAATATTAAGAAAACAGGTAAGGTCATCACAGATGCAGGGCAGGTTGGGCAATGGGGATCTCCTACATTTGAAGTTTGGGTGGCACGTAAAGATTTTGCACAGAAGCATCCTGAAGTCTTAGCAAAGTTTTCAACAGTGACACTGAACTATTATCAATCCTATAACCAGAATAAAAGTCGTTGGACTGCCAACTCGGCTGAAGTGCAAAAAATTGCCAAAATTACTGGTGTAGATGCTCAAGATGTGCCAGCGCTTCTTGCTGGTGCCGCCTATCCAGAACGTCAGGCGCAATTAAGCACTCAATACCTTGGTGGGCGGACCACACAGAATATTGTCAATTCAGTGAACTTTTTAAAAGCACAGGGTCTGGTGAGAAAAGTTTCTCCAAATTATCAACAGTTTATTAACACACGTTTTATTCAAACATCGAAATAGAGATCGGAAGTATTCATCATGGCTGTATTGAGTGTAGAACACGTACAAGCACAGTATCCGGGTGCTGAACAACCGGTACTGAAAGATGTTTCATTTCAACTGGGCTCTGAGCAACTGATGGTTGCATTAGGTGCTTCAGGCAGTGGTAAAACAACCTTATTAAATCTGATTGCTGGATTTACTCAGCCACAAGCAGGCACATTAAAACTGGATGGCGAAGTAATCATTGCACCCAGCCGAGACCGTGGTGTGGTGTTCCAAGATGATGTTTTATTGCCTTGGCAAAATGTAGAAGACAATATTGCTTTTGGTTTAGAGCTTGCAGGATTTGATAAAAAAACACGTCAAAACCGTGCACAAGCATTACTCAAATTGGTGAATTTAGAAGGCTTTGGTCAACGCCATATCTGGGAACTTTCAGGCGGGCAACGTCAACGGGTTGGTTTAGCACGTGCTTTGGCTTCTGACCCTAAAATATTATTGATGGATGAGCCTTTTGGTGCTTTGGATGCCTTTATTCGTGAACAAATGCAGTGCTTATTATTAGATATTTGGAAGAGCACGTCCAAACCCACATTCTTAATTACCCATGACATCGAAGAAGCTGTTTTTCTAGCAACAGATCTAATTATTCTTGCACCGAATCCTGGGCGAATTGTGGAAAAGCTAGAGTTGGATTTTGCTAAACGCTATGCCCATGGTGAGCCAGCACGAAGTATTAAATCAGATCCTAAGTTTATTGAAATGCGAGAGCATGTGTTGAGTTGTGTGTTTATTCAAAATAATCAGGATCAATACCATGTTGCTCAGAGTGACCAAACTCAAGTGGAAAAGGTGGAGTAATGACAGCACAATTAGACCCTAAATTGATCCCTCGTACAGTTGAATCTCAGACTGTGGTGGTGAAGGTTCCACGTGAAGTCAATATTACCTTGATTAGTAGTATCACGATCATTACTTTGATTGCAATTTGGTGGCTGGTCACCACTTTAGGCTGGATTGATGCTTTATTCTTACCATCACCAACCGCCGTTTTGCAGCGTTTCAATGATTTGTTCAGCAATGGCTATATGAGTATTAGCTTGTGGAGTCATATTGGTGCAAGTTTGGGTCGTATTGGCACGGCATTAATTGCTGCGGTCATCACTGCGATTCCAGTTGGGATTGCGATTGGTCGTAATAAAGTTGTACGGGGTATTTTAGATCCCATCATTGAGTTTTATCGTCCGATTCCGCCGCTGGCGTATTTACCCTTGATTGTAATTTGGTGTGGTATTGGTGAATTATCCAAGGTGCTACTGATTTATCTGGCAATTTTTGCACCGATTGTTATTGCAACAGCAACCGGTGTACGTTCAGTCGATCAAGCTAAAATTCGTGCTGCACAGTCTTTGGGTGCAAGCCCAATGCAAATTATTAAACATGTGGTTTTACCAAGTTCTTTACCGAGTATTTTAACCGGTATCCGTATTGGTCTTGGGGTGGGATGGTCGACTTTGGTGGCAGCAGAGTTGGTTGGAGCTTCTGAAGGTTTAGGCTTTATGGTGCAATCTTCTTCACAGCTTTTGGCTACAGATGTGGTGATTGTGGGGATTTTAATTATTGCTGTGATTGCCTTTATTTTGGAAATTGGTTTACGTCGTTTACAAAGGAAATTAGTCCCTTGGGATAAGCAATCTCAGTAAGTTATTTTCGCTACACTGTTCGATAGCATATCGCCATATTTAGTTTTAACATTTTAATATATCGTGAGATGATCGAGGAAGAAATGAACGCTGTTGTTTCAAATATTTTTAAAGTTACCCCATTAAATCCAACGATTGGTGCGCTGATTGAAGGTGTGAATTTCAATCAGCCTTTAACATCTGAACAAAAGGCTTTGATTGAAGCAGCTTTATTGAAACATCAGGTGATCTTTTTCAGAAATCAGCCGATGA
The DNA here is from genome assembly GCF_037152175.1 of Acinetobacter sp. AS167. Lineage (NCBI taxonomy): Bacteria > Pseudomonadati > Pseudomonadota > Gammaproteobacteria > Moraxellales > Moraxellaceae > Acinetobacter > Acinetobacter sp. AS167. The sequence goes on along the minus strand of NZ_JBBCMP010000018.1, from coordinate 5,854 downwards.
CTGCACAGCAACATGCAGCTTTGGCGCGTCAATTTGGTCAGTTACACATCCACCCAATTTACCCTAATATTCCAGAACAACCAGAAATCATGGTTTTAGATACGGAATTAAATGATTTACGGGATAATGCATTGTGGCATACCGATGTGACTTTTCTTGAAGCACCAGCAATGGGCGCAATTTTAAGTGCAAAAAAAGTCCCTGCATGGGGTGGAGATACACTTTGGTCAAGTGGAACAGCGGCGTTTGAAGCATTATCCAAACCGATGCAAGCGATGTTGTCTGGTTTAACTGCAACACATGATATTGCACGTTCATTTCCAGTAGATCGTTTTGGTGGTGATCCTGCCGAATTAGAAAAGCTAGAACAGGCTAAGAAAAAACATCCTCCGATTAGCCATCCTGTGATTCGTACTCATCCTGTCACAGGTCGCAAAGCTTTGTTTGTGAGTGAAGGTTTTACCACACGAATCAATGAACTCGAAGCCAAAGAAAGCGATGCTGTTTTGAAAATGTTGTTTGAACATATTCAGAAACCAGAGTTTGTAGTGCGTTGGTCGTGGCAGGCCAATGATGTGGCATTTTGGGATAATCGTTGTACCTTCCATTATGCTGTTGATGATTACCGTCCTCAGCACCGTGTTATGAATCGAGCCACTTTGATGGGTGATAAACCTTTTTATCAAGCAGATTAAGGTTTAACTTGTTATAAAATCCAATCAAATTTGATTGGTTTTTTATTTTTGAAACAACTGAATTTGAATACAACTTTTTGAAACTTCAACGTTTAAAAAATACATTAAAGAAAAAAATCATAAAGTGAGCTGTTGTTCAAAGTATCGGTATGCTGTGTTTGTCGGTGTTCAGAAAACAATTTGAATATTTAAGCTCTGATGAAACCTTGTTGCTGAGCAATAATGTTTAATTATTCATCAAAATTAAACAAATGATCAACATACTAGGCCATAAATATTTATTGCTTGTTGGAAATATCATGTTGATTAATAATAAAAAGCAAATCATTTTGCTAAGTGTACTGTCTACGCTGTTGGTTGCTTGTAATGATGATAATGATCATTCAAATACTGAAAAACCAATAGAGGCAAAAGCTTTAGAACTGAATATCTTGCATATTAATGACCATCATTCACATTTAGATGAAGAAAGCATTAAATTTAAAAGCAATGTGGGGACAGGGGATGAAGAGTTTAGTGTTGCAAGCGGTGGATTTGCACGTGTTGCCAGCTTAATTAACCAACTTGCAGTAGAAAAGAAAAATGCTTTAAAAATACATGCTGGTGATGCGATCACTGGCGATTTGTACTATAACTTAACAGATGGTAAAGCAGACGCAGATGCAATGAACACCGTTTGTTTTGATACATTTACGCCGGGTAACCATGAGTTTGATTCTAAAGATGATGGATTAAAGAAATTTATTGGTTTCTTGGATCAAAGTTCTTGTAAAGACAAAACCCAAATTTTAACGGCCAATGTCAGTTTTGGTGCATCTTCACCGTTGTATAAAACCAATCGCATTTTGAAGTCACAAGTGTTTGAAAAGGAGGGAGTGAAATTTGCAATCATTGGTTTAACGGTTGCCAAGAAAACCAAAAACTCTTCTCAACCGAATGCTGATACATTGTTTGCAGATGAAATTGAAACAGCACAAAAAGAAATAAATCAATATAAAGCACAAGGTATTAAAAATATTATTCTTCAAACCCATGTGGGATATGACTTAGACCAACAGCTGGCAAAATCACTTACCGATGTTGATGTGATTATTGGGGGTGATTCACATACGTTATTGGGCCCTGACAGTCTTAAAAAATATGGCATGACACCTGAAGGTGCTTATCCAACACAGCTGAGAAACAAAGATGGTCAATTGGTCTGCGTCGCGCAAGCTTGGCAGTACAGTTATATCGTGGGCGATTTAAATGTGAAGTTTGACAAAAACGGGAATGTCGAAAGCTGTAGTGGAACACCACATGTACTCATTGGGAATAACTTTACCCGTACCGCCAAAGACGCAAAAGCAGTCACCGAAACTGAAAAACAAGCAATTCTGACGCAATTTAAAACAGATCAGGCCCCATTTACTGTTGTAATGCCACTACAAAACACCTTGGATGTTTTAAAACCGTATCAGGAACAAAAGAAAAAATTTGCTCAAGAAATCGTAGGTCAAGCCACAGATAATCTCTGTTCACGTCGAGTCCCTGGTACACAACGGGATGTAAATCGTTCAACACTCGGCGATATCTGTAATAAGAATACCCACGTCGATCAACATGGTGGAGATATTCAACAAATTATTGCTGAAGCGTTTTTACAACAAGGAAAGACCTTCTTTGGCGCTGATATCTCATTCCAAAATGGTGGTGGTGTCCGTGAAGATGTTGCTTTAGGGGATGTGACAGTTGGTAAAATTTATAATGTCTTACCGTTCAAGAATACATTGTTGCGTTTAGATTTGACGGGTGCTGAAGTTAAAGCCACCTTAGAGGATGCAATAGATGGTGTGATTGCCCAGAATAATACGGGTAGCTACCCATATACTGGTGGTATGCGTTGGAATGTTGACTTTACTAAAGACAAAGGCCAGCGTCTTAACCAAATACAAGTACGTAATGCATCTGGGCAATATGAAAATCTTGATCTCAATAAGATTTACAAAGCGATCACGATTGATTTTCTTGCGAATGGTGGTGACTACTATACCACCTTGAAAACCATTACTGGTGAGCGCCGTGTGAATGTTGGCTTAGACTATGCGGAGGCTTTCCTTAAATATGCCCAAGGTTTGGCTGGTCAGACAGGTCAAAAGAAAATTAATAAATTAGCAACGGCTGAATACAGTACCCAGCTATTTATCGATAAAGCAAAATAAACTGAAACAGACAATCAAAATCCCGCTTCGGCGGGTTTTTTGTTGGGGCGTTAGTGGAAACTGACAAAATCCTATGTTCGTGATGAATGCGTAATAAATAATTGCAAAAATCTATCCTTAACTTTAAAATGAGCCAAAATTTAGCCACGATGGCTTAAATAATCACAAAGACAACCTCAATTTTCTTTTTACTTGCCTCAATTTGATCTTGTAACGTTGCCTTTTGACAAGATTGTTTACAACCACTCACTGGTTGCAGGATAACCATAATATCTTGATTGAACCCATCATTTTAAGCAGGGTGCTTAAAATGTGATTTGAATCAGCTGTTAAATTCAATATTCGGGAGAAAAATCATGTTGTTTAACGTATTTCTCATTTTGGGCTTTAAATAGACCCTATACATTTTTAATCGTTTAAATTAAACGAAAATAAACCTTATTTTAAAGAATATACATGTTCTGAGGGATGACTTTGCTTGCAGAAAATGCAAATTGAAAAAAGTTTAGCCTTAGTCATGAAAAGAAAAAAGTGAATATATGAACGAATATATTAATCAACCTTTTGCACAAAATATGCATCAGGTTGACGTAGCGGATTTTGCTGAAATTTCTCCGATTGTAAAACTTTGGGCTTTTCGATTTTTGGTCGAGTTAGGTGGTGCAAAAGAATTTATTTCTGATCATTGCTTTAGTCATCAATGGATTGCAAAAAAGTTAGGTTTTTCTGAAGCATTACTTGCAGATAAGTTCGATGAGCAAGCTGCTTATCAGGAACTTAACCATTTGCATAAAAATAGCCAACAGCAAAATTTATTAGATAATTTTCAGTTCAATGCTGAATTGCAATATAACCTAAAGTTAATACAGCAATTACTGGATTTAAATGCTGTTGAAAGCACGATTTTAGGCTTTATCGTGATGTTAAACAGTGAACAACTTCTAGATGATATTGCGGATACCATCGGTGAATTGACTGCGTCTAAAACCATACGTGCTGTGGCTGTGGTTTTAGATTTACCTTATGAAGCAATTCGGCAGGCTTTGTCTGTACAAGGGCGTTTACATTGCAGTGGCTTAATCAGTGTTCAACAACACTATCGTAATTATTTACGTGGGAAATTGAATTTGGTGTCAAACCAATTGGCTGATAAGTTATTGGTGAAAACCAATGATGTGATGGATCTGTTTGTTGGAACCATTAATAAAAGTCAGCCTGCTGAATTAACCTTAGAGGATTATCCTCATTTACACACTGAATTGACTTTACTCCTAGCTTACTTAAAGCAAGTCAAAATGAGTAAGCAACAGGGGGTAAATATCTTCCTTTATGGCACTTCAGGCACAGGAAAGACACAACTGTGTAAGACCCTTGCAGATGAAATGGCGGTGCAACTTTTTGAAATCTCCTGTGAAGATGAAGATGGTGATGCAATTTCAGCCACAGGCCGTTTATGTGCGTATCGTGCAGCGCAGTGCATTTTCGACAGTCAATCTGCTTTATTGCTGTTTGATGAAGTTGAGGATGTATTTAATGACACCGAAAATGGCGTGGGGATGAAAAGCACTGCACAAAGTCGTAAGGCTTGGGTCAATCGTATTTTAGAGCAAAATCGTACACCAACGATTTGGGTGTCTAATTCTGATCAGCTCGATCCTGCGTTTATACGCCGTTTTGATATGGTGCTTGAAATTAAAGTGCCACCTAAAAAGCAACGCAGAAGCTTTATCGAACAACATTGTGGTCAAGAACTTAATCCTTTGTATCAGGAAGCCTTGGCCAATGTTGAGCAATTATCTCCAGCAATTTTACGCCGTAGTTATCGTGTTGCCAAAGCGGCTCAAATGCACAATGAGCATTTAGTGGTTCAGGAAAGCATGACCAAATTGGTGTCCAATACCTTAAAAGCACAGGGTCATCAAAGCATTAAATTGCAAGATAGTAATGCTTTGCCCAAGTTCTATGATCTGAACTATATCAATTGTAAGCAGAATCTTGCGGAGATCGCATCTGGTATCCTGCAACATGGTTTTGGCCGTTTATGTTTATACGGAGCATCTGGAACAGGTAAAACTGCATTTGCACGATGGTTATCTGAAACTATCAATAGACCTTTACTGATTAACCGTGGTTCAGACTTAATTTCTGCTTGGGTGGGTGAAACAGAACAAAACCTTGCTAAAGCGTTTCAAGAAGCCGAAGACTTACAGGCAATTTTGTTGTTGGACGAAGTAGATGGCTTATTACAAGACCGCCGTCAAGCAACCCGCTCTTGGGAAGTTTCGCAAGTAAATGAGTTTTTGGTTCAACTCGAAAGCTTTAATGGCGTCGTAGTGGCGACAACCAATCGTTTTGATGAACTTGATCAAGCTGCATTACGCCGTTTCGATTTTAAAATGCATTTTGATTTTTTAAATTATGCACAGCGTTTGGCTTTACTGGAAAATATCTGTATACAGCTCAAACTTGTTGTTCATGAAGCCGATATAAAAGTAAAACTGCAATCTTTAGATCGTTTAAGTGTCGGAGACTTCTCTGTGATTGTACGACAGTCCTGTTTTCATCCTTTTGAAAATGTGGATTCTATTCTGCAGCATTTAACAGATGAAATGACTGCAAAATATAAAAGTGCACAAAGTATAGGATTTACCGCATCAAATTGATGCGGTTTTTCTTTTTGAATCCTGATTTAGGTGAATAAAGCTCAGATTTTGTGATTCGAGAGTGGAAAACAAAGCATAAAAATAACTTTAATATGAAAAAACTAATGAAAAATGCTTAAAAAATAGATAAAAAGCATAAAAAAATGCTGATTTTGAGGAAAAAACGCACATCCGATAAAAAAGTTTAAAAAAAGGGGTTGTGTTGGGAATGGAATGCTGTAGAATGCACATCCATCGGCGGTGATGTTAAATAAAACTTCTGATAAATCAGGCACTTGATTAAGTTGTTAAGATT
>NZ_JBBCMP010000017.1:0-65937 GCF_037152175.1 Acinetobacter sp. AS167 | reverse complement strand
CCATCTGGGTAAGTGACTGTGACTGTTGAGCCTGGCTCAGCTGTACCTGTAATAGGATCTTTTCCATTAATTGGATCTACTACAGGAGCTGTTGGTGGAATAGCATCTACAACGACGACCGTTGGTAATGAATTATTCCCTGCTGGGTCTGTCGCGATTACCTTAACTTCATCCCCATCTTTTAAACCAGGATTTGGCACTGTCCAAGTTCCATCTGGACCAGCAACAACTGTGGTTTTGGTACCATCTGGGTAAGTGACTGTGACTGTTGAGCCTGGCTCAGCTGTACCTGTAATAGGATCTTTTCCATTAATTGGATCTACTACAGGAGCTGTTGGTGGAGTAGTGTCAGGTTTTACTGAAGATTTACCATTATTACTATCATTATCATTCGCCCACCACAAAATTCCTGCAGCAGTTAATGGTACTGATAACCATGCCCATGGCGAGCCTGCACCATCATGATAAAGTAGTGGTTCTATATCATCTATATAACTATATGTGATATTTTCTAATAATGCGCCATTACTATCTGTAAATTGCACCCAAACTAATTTATGGTTGCCATCTTCAAAAACTAAACTATTATCAGTTGAATAATTACCGCCATTAAAAAAATCAACTATTACAATTTTATCACCATTTTTTAAAGTGATAATTGCATTCCTACCATCTTGTTTTATTTCAGAAACATCATCTTTATTGACCTTTATTAAAACTACGGATGCTTCTGAAAGTGAAACATTATCTTTTGTTGTGGTTTCTAAGACCTTATGGCTTTCCTTAGAAACAACTTGTATTTCTGACATATTTTCTGCCCCTTAAAGGATTTTATTTAAATGAATCCAATTTAAAGCTCTTAAATAAAAAGAGCCCAAACTATGGAATAAATTAGATAAAATAAAGGCAAACCTCAACACAGAAATAAATTATATACATGAATTTCATCACACAAAAAAAATAAAAATTCAGTATATTTTTTAATCTCAATTATTAAATTAGAGATATTTATTAATTTTCAATAGTTTATTTTGTTTTAATGTATAAAATACATTTATTAGACTATTATGTTTTAAAATCCAAATAATAAAATTCATATTTTAAAATAATAAAAACATTTTGAAATAAGTATGAATTTTTATATTAAAAATTCATACTTATATTTTAAAATTTATCTTTCGCGCAATGCTTCTTTTACTTTATTAAATGGTTTTAATAAATAATCCAATATTGTTTTCTCACCTGTACGAATATCTACAGTCGCCACCATACCTGGTGTAATTGCAAATGATTTTTTTTCTTTATTATAAAGTTTGTCAGAATCCGTACGAATATATACTCTATAGTAAAACTGATCTTGCTTTACTTCATCTCGAATAGTATCAGGAGATATCACTGTCACTTTACCTTTCAATCCTCCATAAATTGAATAGTCATATGCTGTAATTTTTACTAGTGCTTCTTGTCCGGGATGAATAAAAGCGATATCACGTGGCAAAATTCGAGCCTCAATCAAAAGCTTTTCATCAATTGGAACTATCGTCATAAACTTCCCATTTTGCGGTATAACACCGCCATGTGTTGTCACCGAAATTTCTTTCACAACACCGCGCACGGGGGCTCTAAAAATAGCCCGATCCAAACTATCGGTCCTCCCCACAACCACTTGTTGTTGAGTTTGGATATCCATATTGGCTTTAGCTAATTCTTCCCGTGCTTTCACATAATATTGATTTCGAACATCATTCATTTTATTTTGTAAATCATTTGCCGAACGACGCAAGCGTAAAACTTCAACTTCACTCGCAGCTCCTTTAGCAACCAATGGCTCAGTCATAGTTAACTCTTGCTTTACCAACTGTAAAGCCTCTTTGTACCCTTTCAGGGTTTGCTCCACATCCTCTCGTCTAGACTGATACAGCGCCGTTTCTTCACTTACCAACATTGAATCTGTTGTAACAATCTTAGGGAAAACTAATGGTGTTCCATTCACTTCTGCACGTAAACGAGCTGCTGTTGCCTGAGCTGCCACCAGTAAAGATTGGGATTCACCAACATTTGATGCAAAACGAGTAGGATCTAACTGTGCCAGTATTTCACCTTTTTCAACAATATCACCTTCTTGTACATTTAATTTGGTGAGAATTCCCCCTTCCAAAGATTGTATTACCTGCTCTTTAGAAGAAGGGATAACCTTTCCTACTCCTGTAGATACTTCCTCAAGTTTAAATATCCAAGCCCAAATACAAAAAATCAGAAAGCCAATACCTACAATCCAAATGATTAAGCTCACACGGGGTAAAGATGGTTCAGTATAGGAAACATTCATTGAACGATCTTTTTCTTGTTGCTCGCTCATGAATTATCTCCTTGTTTAACATTATTGTGTTGAATAGTTGATTGACTTAATATCTCGTCTCTTGGCCCATCCATGACAATTTTTCCATCATTAACGACAACAATGCGATCAACTAGTTCTAAGACAGCCCGGCGGTGAGTTGCAACAATAAGCGTTCGATGAGCTAACCAATCTTTTAAGTGATCAATTAGTTGTTTTTCTGAGACATCATCAATGGAAGCTGTAGGTTCATCCAGCAAGAGGATATTTGGTTGACGAATGAGTAACCGAGCCAAAAGAAATGCTTGTTTTTGCCCTCCAGAAAAACCAATACCTCCTTCCAAAATCAGATGGTCAAGTCCTTCCTTCTTTTCTTGAATAAAAGCAAGAGCTCCTGTAACAGTCAAAGCATTTAATATGTCATCGTCTGTTGCTAAAGGCGCACCTAGGGTCAAATTTTCTCGAATCGTGCCGTAGAACAAATATGCATTCTGATTGAGTAAGCCCATATCACGTCGTACATCAGATGGATCTATTAAAGATAAATCTAGACCATCGAGATGAACTGCACCTTGATTGGGTTCCTGCATACCTGATAGCAATTGCAACAAAGTAGACTTACCTGCGCCATTACGACCTAATATGGCGACTTTTTCACCTGCTCGAATTTTTAAATGACGAATCATAAGACTCGGTTTAGGATCCTCATCTCCATATTGAAACAAAACATTCTTTAACTCATAGTCCCCATTCAAAACCGGCTTGTGAACTAAATGAGAACGCTCAGCTTGATCAATAGGTCGCTTCATCAGCTCATCTAAACTTTGTTTCGCTATTTTGGTCTGCTGTAAACGTCCCAAAATTCCTGTAATCTGGGCAATTGGAGCGAGCATTCGTGATGACAAAATTGAGCATGCAACCAAAGCACCCGTTGTCATTTCACCATCAATGACAGCAAAACAACCCACTAAAACAACCATAGCGTATGTTAAACCCTGAAGTTTTTGCGTCCAGGCCATCAAAGTGCCGACAATTTTACGTTGTTTCATCCCGATATCAGCGGAAATCTCATTCATATGGTTCCATTGATTTTGGAAACGAGATTCTGCCCGCAATAACTTGATATCTTCTATACCCTGAACCACCTCTACTAATATTGCATTTCGAATAGCCGACTCACGCATCCCCTCTTGTGCTAACTGCGCCAATTTTTTCTGTACCAAAATTGCGGGTAAAATCATAAGCGGGATAACCAACAACATCACCCAAAATAGATTTCCACCAATGAAAGCAAAAATGAACAGAAAAAGAAAAAAGAAGGGTAAGTCAGCAATTGCACCAATTGTAGTTGAAGTAATAAGTTCTCTAACACCTTCCAGTTCACGGATTTGAGAAATAAAACTACCCGTCGATTTTGAGCGATCTTTATTTTTAATTCTTAGTGCATGTCCCAAAACGCGATCTGAAATACGTAAATCAGCTCTTTTACCAATAATATCAGACAGATAGACACGAGATACACGTAATACGAATTCAAAGATCGCCGCAATTAATACCCCACCAGCTAATACCCATAATGTTGAAATAGATTGTGAAGGTACGACACGGTCATAAACCTGCATAGAAAATATAATGGTTGCCAATGCCAATATGTTTGCAATCAAAGAGGCAAACATTATATCTATATATCGCTTCCAATCGCGTAAGGCAATCGACCAGAACCAATTTTCTTGATATGGCTTAATATATTCATCAATGCGAGCATCAGGAATTGAAGTCTCTGGCCGCAAAGTGTATACATACTTGATTTTATCTTTTAATAAATCTATATGAATACTTTGTGATAAACCTTGATCACCACTAAATTGAATATTAACATTTCCTTGCTTATCTGCTTTATCAACGACCCCAACTTGTCCATCATTTAGTTCAAAAATGACAGGTAAAAGCCATGGGTTTAAAAGCTCTACAGAAAAATTAGATTTACGTAGATTTAATCCAACCTGACGGGCGATCAATAGTAAAATGTCATCCAGCTTTTGGTTTTGATTCCATTCCAATTGTAAGCGAATTCTTTCTTCTGATGGCTCAATCCGATAATACTTTGCAACCGTGAGTATTGCTTGTAACCAGGGTTGATAATTTTTTTTTGTCGTCATGGCTGAACTTCGAACCCCTGAATTGAAATATTGTTTAAGCCATAAACTTGTCGCGAACGACCTGTTGCGGCAATATACTGAACAATACTGTTATAGATGTCATAACGTGCTGTCTCGAGCTCTGTATTTGCACTATGGATTGCTTGTTCAGCATTAAGTAAATCAACCAATGAACGTGTTCCCAGCTTATATTGTTCCTGATATAGCTCTCGGGTCCGAACGGTTGTTTCTTGTCTATTTGCTAAAACTTGTATTTGGCGCTGTTTGTTTTCAATTTGTTCACGACTCGTTCTAATCTGATTTAGAACATCTCGGTATACTGAGTTCACTTCTGATTTGGCAGCTTCTTCCGCATAACTCGCCATTTTAACTTGCGAAGAATTAGCCCCCCCTTGGTAAAACTGACTGGTCGCTTCAAGCATAATGGAACTATAAAACCCATCATCTCTACCATTATTCGGATTACGACCATTTAAGGCCTGATTTAGCGAACCTTTAACCGCAAGCGTTGGATAACGAGTTAATCGGGTTTGTTCTTTTTGGGCTTTTGCAACTTCTACCTTAGCTAGAGCTACAATCATTTTAGGAATGATATTAAATTGAGGTTCACCATATAAATCAGATTGCATAACAAGATCGTCAGGAATCAGCCAAACCTTATTAAAAATATCTACACCAAGAAGAATGCGTAAATGTTGCTGATATTGGCGTAACAAAGATTGTTGAGCAATTAAACTTGATTGCGCTGACTCTAGATAAGATTGAGCTTGAATTGGGTCAGCTTGACTACTGATTCCAGCATTTGCGCGTAAATTTGCGATATCCTTAATTCGTTGAATACCCGTTATTTGTTGCTCAGCAATTTTATTTAATCGTAAATAGCGCTGAATATTAATAATAGTTTGGGATGCATCTAAAGCGATATCATCAATACTGACTAAGACATTTGCTTGTTCAAGTTGTACCTTAGCTTGCGCTACTGAAACTCCAGACTTTATTTTCCCGAAATCATAAACCATCTGGGTTGCATTTAAACTGAGTAACTGGCGGCCACGCTCTCCTGTTGTTAAATCTCCAGTACTGACTCCTCCTGATAATTGCGGATAATAACCAGCTTTTGCAAAATCAACGCCTGCATTTTCTGCTGCTAAATTAGCAATCGCCTGTGAAATATCAGGATTCTGTTGAATTGAATAATGGATAGCATCAATTAAATTAATAGAATCATGTGTTAAAATATTAGGTACAGTAGGAAAAAAACCTTCATTTCCAATTTTTTGAAATTGACTTTGATCTACTTGCAAATTGCTTAGTTTTTGCAACTCAACAAATTTATAACTTTGATCAGTTTCAGGAGCAAAAAGTTGAGAAATTTTATTCTTTAAATTTTTCTCTGGTTTGGCTAATATCATTTCAGCCTTCACAGTCGATGCAATAAAAATAATATAGAAAATTATAAAAAAATTACTCGTTAAGCTAATTATAAATAGAAACTGATTTTGGTGAAAAAACGTATTCCTCATTGAACTTCTCATCTTTTAAAATATTAAAAAACAAGAAAATAGCCAGCTTATATCCATGAATTTTAAAACCTTACTTCTTTTATGAAATTTTTTAGAGAATAATTTAAACTAAGAACAAAAAAACATATGCTTCAAAAAAAAGTAACTAACACCAACACAACTTGTTATTTTATATAAAATTTAGTTGATTAAAAGGTGTTTAATACACCAGAAGCTTTAATGCACATTTAAAACAGATATATTTCATAAATCAAAAAATGATCATATTGAGTGAATAATATTTTTATTGAAAGTTTCTTCTCCCTTTGAGATAAAGCTAGAATGAGAAAGGATTTCACGTTGATTTATAATTTTAACAATCGCTTGTGAATGATGCCTAAAAAACAAACTAAATAGAATTATCATGATAAGATAATACATATTAATACTAAAAAGCTGTCATTTAATTTAAATAAAAAGCATCTACTTAAGACTTAAAATATTTCACATTCAGAATAAAACATATAAACCAATTAATATTAAAGATAAAAAATAACTTCTAACTCTAAATTAATATAGCTAAAAAAATTTTTACAAGAGGCTCAATATATAAATTAATTTTTATTACTTCAGATTATTAAAAAAAGATTAACTATTATCATCCGGCTCCTTATAAAACTTAATTCAAAATCAACATCTATTTGATTTTTATTCAATATTAGAAAAAATAGTAAGTACGGTTTAAAAAAAATCCTAAACTAACAAGATAAAACTAGTATCTTTTTAAAGCGAAGAAACTAATAAACACTACTATAAAAATATTTAAAAAATTTTATTATATTTAATGAAAAGCTGACTTAGGACTTAGAAAATCGATAAATCGACTAATATTGCTGAGAAAAAAACTACTATATTATTTTAAATTCCAAGTAAAATCAGATTATAATCATCTTAAATTTAGTTTTAATGACAGTTTAAATTCGTCACATGATTCAATATTTTTATATTTAAGGTACAGCTTTAACCATACTATAATTAGTTTCTAAACGATCTACCGGTAGCGGCATGCCTAACAAATAACCTTGTAATTGCTGACAACCTAAGCGTTTAAGAATCTGCGCCTGTTGTTCAGTTTCAACACCTTCTGCCGTCACCACCAAACCCAAACGAATCGCCAAATGAATAATACTTTCTAAAATGATTTGTTCTTTTGAACCTTCACACAAATTACGGATAAATTCTCGATCTATTTTTAATTCATCTACTGGTAAATCTTTTAAATACAAGAAACTCGAATGGCCCGTTCCAAAATCATCAATTGCCAGTCGGATACCTAAATTTCTTAATTTCTCAAAGGTTTGAATACTGTCATCAATATGATGCATCGCTGTAGATTCAGTAATCTCAATAATTAAATTACCATTCTTGACATGGTATTTTTGAATCAATTTTTCTAAAGTTTCAATCAAATGCTTATGTTCAAATTGCACAGCTGAAAGATTTACGGCGATGGGACCAAAAGCATATTTTTTATCTTCCCACTCTTGAATTTGCTTACATGCTTTTTCTAAAGCCCAATAACCCATACGAATAATCAGACCCGTTTGCTCAGCACCATCAATAAACATGCTCGGTGCAAGTAAGCCTAGGGTTGGATGCTTCCAACGGATTAAAGCTTCTACGCCACAAATTTGGTAGTCGGCTGTGAATTTAGGTTGATAAAATAGAATAAATTGTTGTTCTTCTACTGCTTTATATAAATCATTGATGAGTTTAGATTGACTTCGGCTTTGGTGTTGTTGGTCTAAAGAACTGCTATAAACACTAAAAGTATTACGACCCTGCTCTTTCGATTGCATCATGGCTGAATCAGCATTAATCAATAAATCTTGTAAGTTCTGCCCATGATCTGGAAAAAATACAATTCCAATGCTGGCAGAAATATTGATTTCTTTACCTGAAATTTGAAACCCATCTTGTATTTTTTGTAAGAATAATTCAGCAATTTCTTCAGCTTCATTACGATTAGAATCTTCAAGAATCAGAATGAACTCATCTCCACCAATACGAATAAGTCTTTGTCCGTCCTTGAGCAAAGGATATAAACGCTGTGCGAGTTTAACCAGAAGTTCGTCACCTATATGATGACCAAACGCATCATTGACTGATTTAAAGCGATCTAAGTCAATATAAATAAACGCAATTTTAGTCTGTATTTCTTTATAACCTAAAAATAAAGCATCTGTGTATTCAACTAGAAATAATCGATTTGGAAGTTTAGTCAGATTGTCTTGAAGTGCTAAGTCTTCAAGCTCTTTATTGGCTTGTAATAACTGTAAACTACGTTCTTCTAATCTTCGTTCTAAAATCGCTACACAAAAAGCAGAAACAAGGATCAAACTCGCTACAAAAATAATGGTAAACAATAAAATACCTTGTCCTTCGTGTAGTTGACTTCCAAAATGTTTTTCATGCACCGATGAGATCGTCGCCGCAGCCATACCAATATAATGCATTCCCACAATGCTGAGCGCGATCATGATCGATACAGCAATTTTATAGAGCATCTTATGATTAAAAGAATTCTTATATTTAAAGGCGAGCCAGAAAGACAATCCTGAACCACTTATAGCCATGATGACTGAGAGCATCACTAAAATAACATCATAATCAACTTGTTGATTTGGAATATTTAAACCCAGCATGCCGATATAGTGCATCCCAGAAATTCCCAACCCCATCAACAATCCACCCAAAATCAGCCGTACAATAGGCAAAGTTTCTTGAGTTGTCAGCCAAATCGCAAAAGTCGACGCCAATGCAGCAATAATATATGAAATCACTGTGAATGTTAGATCAAAGGAATAACCTTGTGGTAGATCACAAGCCAACATTCCGATAAAATGCATTGCCCAAATTGCAAACCCAAAAACCATGCCACTCAAGCATAATATAATTTTTTGTTGGCGAGGCGAATGTTGCGTAAATATGAGTTGTTCTAATGAAATAGCTACGTAACAGATGATAACTGCAATACATGCAGAGCCTATTACGAGATTACTATCATAACTCATATAACTCATAAAAATTTACTTCCAGTAATGAACCTATTTTTGTTATAAGCAACCTTTATATATACAACCTAAAATTGCGAGAAGGTTCACCTTTTTTAAAGAGCGTTCGTTTTACTTAAAATATCACTATCCTATTGAACGTCAAGTTATTTTTTAAATCGAAATAAAAAAGCATACCCGAGATATGCTTTTTTATTTTACCTAAATAGAATTTTTAGTTATTTACTTGTTAGATGTGCCAAATCTAACAGAACGTTGGCAGCTTCATTCACAAAAGTCTCTTCTTCTGGCAAAGCTGGGCGCTGGTTTACTTTCATTTTTGCTCTCGACTCAGCCAAAGCATCCAAACTTGCTTGGTAGCTTTCCCAATTTGAATATGGTTTTAGTCCTGTTTCAGTACGGCGTTTGTTCTCTGCAGCCAATGTTCTTGCTTCAAGCGCTATTAACTCCGCTTTACGTTTATCAATATCTAGAGAGATTCGTTTCTGATCTTTAGCTTCTTGAGCAATCGCTTTACGCGTCTCTAAATATTGGAACTGAGAATCGCCTGCCGTACGAACTTTTGATTTTTCACCAAGCTGTGCCACATAAGGTTGAATTGAACCTTCACGTTTAAATGGCGCAGTCGGAATCGTATCCCATTTCAGGGCATTTTTCGCTTTACGCTCACCAAACTCTTCATCGTAAATATCAACCAATTTGATATCTGGTATCACACCTTTGTTTTGTGTGCTTCCACCTGTAACACGATAAAATTTACGCTGAGTTAAGGTCGCTTGACCATAAGCAAGACTATCTAATTGAACTTGTGCAGTTCCCTTACCTGTTGTTGTGCTCCCTAAAATAACTGCACGATCGTAATCTTGGAGTGCAGCAGAGTAAATCTCACTGGCAGAAGCTGATGCTAAGTTAACCAAAACAGCCAAAGGTCCTGAATAAGTTTGAGCACCACCGTCGGTGTCTTCAAACACACTCACATTCCCGTTACCGTCACGGATTTGAACCACTGGGCCCTCTTTAATTACCTGCCCAATCATTTTCGCAACTTCTTCTAAAGAACCACCTGGATTATTACGCAAATCAATAATAATGCCTTCAACATTTTGTGCTGCAAGTGACTTCAATGCTTTATTGGTATCTTCTGAAACAGAGCGATATTCAGTCCCTGCACGACGTGCACGATAGTTCAAATAGAAAGATGGTATTTCTAAAACACCAAACTTATGCTTTTTACCATCACGTGTAAGTTCCACAGTCCGTGAACGGACACCAGCATCTTCTTCTTGAATCACATCACGAGTAATTGTGACAACTCGCGCTTGGCTCATAGAGGCACCAGCAGCTAACAATTTCACTGAAACTTTGGTTCCACGTTTCCCACGTATCAATCCAACAATTTCGGAACTTGGCCAGCCAATCACATCGACCATCTTATTGCCATCTTGTGCAACACCAATAATGCGATCACCCGATTTAACCTGTCCAGTCTTACTTGCCGGCCCACCATCTACAATAGTTTCAATCTTGGTGTAGTCTTCATTACCACGCTCAGGACGAATCGAAACACCAATACCTTCAAGTTGTAAGGTGGTTTGACGATTCAACTCCATGGCATCAACAGGTGGAAAATAATTGCTGTGCGGATCGTAGGTCAAGGTCATTGCATTGAGGATACGTTCCAGCACATCATCACTCTTGGTTCGTCCAATACGCTCTAGTTGGCGGGTATACCGCTTGGTAAGCGTTTGAACCGGTGTAAGATCTTCTGATGCGGCTAAATCCTGACCATTGGCCAATGTTGGATCATCTTTTAATGCTTTTTGTTTGGCTTGATCTTCTTGCTTAGCAATAGTGAGATTGATTAATTGCGACACCAGCATTTTACGCCAATAGTTTTGCAACTCGGCTTTGCTTGCAAAAAACGCAGCTTTTTCACGATCGGCATCAATAAACTCATTCGGTTGATTTAAGTTCTGTGTCTTTTTGAGTTCAGCCAATTCAAATTCATAAAATTCTTTTAAACGCGCTCGATAATGCGCATGAATCGCAAATGGTCCAGACAAATCACCTGCTTTTAGTTTTGCGCCAAGTGTTGCACCATACTGTTTTTTATATTGTTCAATTTCTGAAGCTAAAAATAATGTGTGCTCTGGATCGAGGCTATCAATATACATGTCTAAAATACGATTTGATGTGGTTGCATCTAAACGCATATTCAAATAATGCTGACGGTCAATCAATGTTGCAAGTTGACGTGTCACTAAAGCTTGATCTTGTGAAGGATGAATCGATTGAGACACGTTTGTAGCATTGGTTTCCGCCATTGCCTGATTGATGGTATGGGTAAAGAATAAACCACCTGTTGCAAGTGCTATAGCGCAAGCGAGAGTTTGAATTTTCATAAATTCTTAATACTTCCTTGGGTTTTCCAATTTCTATATCGTTTTTCAATCTGAACTCAACAGTTTCAATATCTTAAACGACTTTATCTGTTTATGTTGTGTAGTTTTAGCATAATCTGTACTGACTAAGTGTAGCAAATCATTGCAGAAATCGGGTATTGTTTCCCAGTTTAAATAAATACAACCGTGGATTCCTATGATCGGCGCATTGATGCTTGATATTGCAGGCACAGAACTTACTCAAGAAGATATTGAACTATTACAAACTCCGCAAGTCGGTGGCATGATTTTATTTTCAAGAAATATAGAATCACCTGCACAAGTTCGCGCATTAACCGATCATATGCGCCAAATTCGCCCAGACATTCTTATTGCAGTTGATCAAGAAGGGGGGCGAGTACAACGCTTAAAACAAGGGTTTACTCTACTACCAGCTATGGGGCATTTTGGTGAGCTTTACTTAACTCAACCTGAAAAAGCATTAACACTGGTTGAACAATGTGGTTGGCTCATGGCAATTGAAGTGCTTGCTGTCGGGATTGATTTTAGTTTTGCCCCTGTTTTAGATCTCAATGATATAAGTGATGTGATTGGCGATCGCGCCTTTGCAAAAAATGTACAAGATATTGTGCCCCTAGCTAGTGCATTTATGAAAGGGATGCAACGTGCTGGTATGGCAACTACAGGCAAACACTTCCCTGGACATGGTTCAGTTAAAGCAGATTCTCATGTTGCTGCAGCAATTGATCCACGTGAATACCAAGATATTTATAATAATGATATGCAAAGTTTTATTCAGTTACAAACCCAGCTGGATGCACTTATGCCTGCACATGTTATTTATGAAAATGTAGATCCAAATCCTGCGGGCTTTTCACCCTATTGGATTGAAACGATTTTACGTCAAGAACTTCAATTTGATGGTGTGTTATTCTCAGATGATTTAAGTATGCAAGCTGCTTGTGTCGCAGGCGGAGCAGACGCACGTATCCGAGCTGCTCTCGAAGCTGGTTGCGATATGGGCTTGGTGTGTAATAATCGTGAATCAGCATGTATTGCATTGGCTGGAATTAACAATCTACCATTACCAAATCAAGCACGTTTAGAACGTATGCGTGGCAAAATTCCAGATATCACCATTGGTGAAAAATTTGAGCTTGGAAATGAATGGCAAACTGTCAAAAGAGTCATTGAAGAATTTAAAAATTCACTTTAAAAAGAATAGAAACACATCTATATGATGTTGATCTAGAAAAATTAACATCTCTTTCTTTTTATAAAAAGAAAGAGAAAAATTTAAGCTTTTTAACAGTTTAAAAAGCTTAAAATGCATATCTCTAAATAGTGCATTGGGAAGGATAAAAAAGAAGAACTGAGTAAAATTAAATTTTAGTCTTCTTTTTAATTGTTTTCGTAATCATCGAATTAGAAAAAATATAAGTTAAGGATAACTATGTCAGACCAACAACTTTCAAAGCACCGCCATATCTCATTTACAGCCCATTACACAGGCTATATTTGGTATAAAATGGGAATTTCTCATCCATTATTTGCTACATCAAAGGGTAAAACTTTAGCGATGATTGCCCATCCAATAGAAAGTTGGGGAGAAAAATATGTAGGCGGCAGTATGCGTACCACACTCAAACAACGTCATACTATGTTAGATGAGCGCTTAGCTAAACTGATCGAACAGTCTCCTGACTTACAAGTATTAGAAATAGCCGCAGGACTATCACCAAGAGGTTGGTGGTTTAGGCAACATTATCCCACGATTGATTATCGTGAATTAGATTTGCCCGATATGGCAAAAACTAAGCAAGCAGCGCTTAAGCAAATTGATAACGCGAGCCCAGATGTATTGTCTGTAGATTTATTTACAGACGATTTTAAAAAAGCCTTTGACGTATTTGATCCCCAACGACCGCTCGTTGTGATCAGTGAAGGTTTAATTAACTACTTTACCAAAGCACTTTTACAACAATTGATTCAATCGATTTCCCAGTACGGACAAGACTTCAAGAGCTTACATTATCTCACAGACCTCTATCCTGAACCTGTAAAAAACAAACTGGCTAAAGTGATTTGGAATAGTAGCAAGCTATTAAAAATCATGTCTCGAAGTGCTTTTACCTTTCACTTTATCAATCCAGAACAAGTGAAAAATTTTATCTATCAAGCTGGTTTTCAAAAAGTTGAAGTAATCCAGCCTAGTTCCTATTTTAATAAAAATTCAATTGAACACGATGCTGAAGAACATCTAGGTGATTTGGTGTGGATGATTGATGCACAACGATAAAGCAATCATTTGTTGCTATGATCGAGACTTGAACTCCTAACTATAAAAAACCAGTGAAAAAGACTGGTTTTTTAACAGAATAAACCCTGACTACCTTAAAGCTACAGCATTTTCTTGTTCAATACACACCGGTACTGTTTGAGTTTGGCGCGCGATAAAGCGTAATAAGCGATCTGCATTTTCAAAGCTACCATGCTTAAATAGAGCGCGAACACCAAATTCAGATGTTTCAAAAATCAAACATTCAATCGCAAACTCACCTTCATCATCACTTAAGTTTAAAGCCAAATCACGGGTATGTTCATTGACAAAAGCTAAATCCTGTTGATGATCAAGGCTTATCAATAGACCAAAATAATTTAAATCAATCACATCTACCTGTATCACTCTATTTGAATGGCGGTGGCTCAACTGGCGATGCGGATCAAGCACTTGAATACGTTGTTCTCCACGGCGCTCGATATGTTGCATTTGTTCCCGTGTGAAATTAACAATGCCATCTAGCCCTTGAATAGAATCACCTTTTAAATAAGTAGTGAATAAGGTCATGGTTTCTTTACGACGCTGTAATTGTGGAACATGATCTGCATTGGCAATCATTGCAAACTGCATGTCTGGACATTGCAAAGCAAAGTTTGCATTTTCATGGGGTAAGGTAAAACTGTCGTATTGACCACATGCCACCAGCGTATTGACTTGAGGGACCGGCACATGGTTTAACCGCAATAAGCGATTACAATTGATTTCATAACGTTCTTGTTCTGTATGAGAAAACTCAGCCATTTGCTTAAAGAACAATCTTTTTGCTGTAGGCGACATTCGGGTTTTGTCTAATTTAGCATGATTGACTAAATACAAAATGACCGCTTGACCAAACTCCCCCATACGTTGTTCTTTCATCAGCATCAATGATTCTTCTAACAGCATCCGCCAGCTTTTACGCGTTTCTTGCATGACGCCCATCAGGATCATTTTCTCGACCAATTCTGGACGTTGATCAACAAAAAATGAAGCAATCACAGAACCTAAAGATATCCCCACCACGGCAACCTTTTCAATCGCGACAATATCAAGCCACTGTCCCAACATACGAGAAAGATCTGGTAACTCTAATGTACCTGCTGATAAGCCAGAATCGATATTGGTGATTTGTTGATTGGCGCCCATTGAGGGCAAATCAATCAGAATGACTGGGCCACTTTCAAAAAACTGCTCTACACAATATTTATATGAGTTAAAGTTTTGGAATGCTCCACCCACAATCACAATAGGGGTATTGTGAATTGTTCGTGGATCTGCGATCGCCATATACTCAATTTTCCAGCCATCAATCCAAGTTGTTCTTGGTTCCTGCTTAAAACTATTTTTGTGGTATATGTCGAAAAAACCAAAGCTTGATAAAGATTGGTGTGATTCTGTGTCCATTTGGATAATGGAATTCATATCCTTCCTCCATCCTTGCTTTATTCTTTTAATATGCAAGATTTTGACCCGCATTATTCTTTCAAATTCGTGATACGTATAAATTCTGTATCACTTCAATGTCCTTATTGTTTCATTCTTACAGATGTGTGATTTATACGCAATCGCTAAATTGACCGTTTATCCAGTTTAAATGGCAAAAGACTTTGCAAAATATTCTGAGTTCTGGCAACACAAAATAAGTTTATTTCAGTGAAATACTTCCTTGGCTTTACTTAGACTGCTACTATCAAAGGGAAATTTTTAATGATCAAATAAACTGCTATGCAAGACTCAATTGAACAGTATATGCAAACTGTAGGGAAGCAAGCACGCCAAGCCGCTAGTGTTTTGGCAGGCGCAACTACACTTGCAAAAAATAATGCCTTATCTGCGATTTATACTGCTTTGGAAAATAGTCAACCGCAAATCTTGGCCGCCAACCAAATTGACATGAGCAAAGGTCGTGACAATCAATTGGATAGTGCTTTACTTGATCGTTTAGAACTCAACCCCACACGCTTTAAAGGAATGTTACAAGGCTTAAAAGATGTCATTGGTCTTGTCGATCCGATTGGTGAAATCACGGATCTTGCTTTCCGCCCAACAGGTATTCAGATTGGTAAAATGCGCGTGCCTTTAGGTGTGGTCGGCATGATTTATGAATCACGCCCAAACGTTACCCTTGAAGCTGCCTCACTTGCGTTAAAATCTGGCAATGCCATCATTTTACGTGGTGGCTCTGAAGCATTGAATTCAAATCAAGCAATTGCTGAAGCCATCCAACATGGTTTAAAAGCAGCGGGCTTACCTGAAACTTGTGTACAAGTGATAAACACCACTGACCGTGCTGCAGTGGGCCAATTAATTACCATGTCTGAATATGTTGATGTGATTGTACCTCGTGGTGGTAAAAGCTTGATTGAACGCATCACCAATGAGGCAACCATCCCAGTGATTAAACACCTTGATGGAAATTGCCATGTTTTTGTTGAAGCTCAAGCTGATCTACATAAAGCACTTCCTATCGCATTAAACTCCAAAACACATCGTTATGGTGTATGTAATGCAATGGAAACTCTCTTGGTTGATGAAAAAATCGCTGAGGAGTTTTTACCACGTATCGCCGAGCTTTATGCAGAAAAAAACGTTGAATTACGTGGTTGTAGAAATGTTCAAAAAATCTTAGGCAACGCTGTAAAACCAGCAAGTGAAGAGGATTGGTATGAAGAATATCTAGGCCCAATCTTAGCAGTGAAAATTGTGACAGGGATTGAGGAAGCCATTCAACATATTAACAAGTATGGTTCACATCATACTGATGCAATCATCACCGAGAACTTTAGCTTAGCGCGTCAATTTTTGACACGCGTAGATTCAAGTTCGGTCATGGTCAATGCTTCGACTCGTTTTGCTGATGGTTTTGAATATGGCTTAGGTGCTGAAATTGGGATTTCTACAGATAAAATTCATGCCCGTGGTCCAGTTGGTCTTGAAGGATTAACCTCTCAAAAATGGATTGTTTTGGGAGATGGTCAGATTCGTCATTAATTCCAAGCATGAATAACTCGACTCAGCATTTATCTTAACAATAAATGCTGAGTTTTTTACTTTTAATACATCGTTAAAATATAACTAAATTCAATTTTTTTTATAAAAAAACAATTAATTAAATTTTAAAACACCAAAACAACATCATTTTTATAGGACAAGATTATTTACAAGAAACTATATAATGCAGATAGATAAAAACGGCAATGAGTGATAATTTTTAACAATCAATTGATAAATATTAATTATTAATCAATATCAGGTCGATAGTCCAAAAGTCTAATCACCTAAAGTCTATCTAGGACAAAAAAACTACACATGGTACAACATGACTGCCGATCTAATTTGCCCTATATAAACAAGCATAATCAGATCAATCAGGATGACTTTTTTAAATTATAATTTCGGGTATTCAAACGTGTCTACATCAGTATTAGTAATTAACTGCGGATCTTCATCAATCAAATATGCGCTTGTTTCTGAACGTCGTGAAGATCGAATCTTTGGTTTAGCAGAAAACCTAGGTTCTGCTGATGCACGTATTAAAGGAATCACGGCGGGTAATCAGCCTCTTGAACTGTCAATTCCTTATGCAGACCATGAAAAAGCTTTAGAAACTATCTTAGGTCGCTTATCACAATATAAGCCTCAAGCCATTGGACACCGTGTCGTTCACGGGGGTACCTTAACCAAAGCGGAATTATTGACACCTGAAATTGTAGAAAAAATTCGTGAAGCAACACCGCTTGCACCGCTGCATAATCCTGCTCATTTAGTCGGTATTGATGCGACAATGCGCCTATTCCCTGAATTACCACAGGTTGCAGTATTTGATACAGCATTCCATCAAACCATGCCTGCACATGCATATCGTTATGCTTTACCAAAGTTTCTTTATACACAACACAATGTTCGTCGTTATGGTTTCCATGGTACCAGTCATGCGTATGTTTCTGAACGTGGTTCTGAACTTGCGGGTAGCTACAAACATGGCGGTTGGTTAACAGCACACTTAGGCAACGGTAGCTCAACTTGCGCAATCTGGAACGGTCAAAGTGTCGATACATCCATGGGACTTACCCCGCTCGAAGGCGTGGTGATGGGCACACGTAGTGGTGATGTTGATCCTAGCATTCATAGCTTCCTTGCTTCAAACTTAGGTTGGGATATCTATAAAATTGATAAAATGCTAAACAGCGAATCAGGTTTACTAGGCCTATCTGATCTTTCAAATGATATGCGTACCTTGATTGATGCCTCAGAACAAGGCAATGAAGATGCAACTTTAGCGATTGAAGTATTCTGTTATCGTTTAGCCAAATCTCTGGCTGCATTAAGCTGTGGCTTACCACGTATCGATGGTTTGTTCTTTACTGGTGGTATTGGCGAAAACTCTGCCTACATTCGTGAAAAAACTGTTGCTTACTTACCTCACTTCGGTTTCAACCTTAGCAAAGAACAGAATGATGGTTTAAAACGTGGAACAGAAGGTCGAATTGATGCAGGAACAGGCCCTCAAATTTGGGTAATTCCAACCGATGAAGAAGGTCGAATCGCTAAAGAAACGGTTCATGTTGTAGAACACGAGGTACAACAGGCTGCAAAAAAGCCTGAATCTGATATTGCGACAGCTTAAGCTGTCGTAAGTCTTGTACGAGCTTTGCGTGTACATGTTGAAATAGCAGCATACTCAAGATCATTATTTATAATGATCTTAATCAGATTTTTGATATAAAGCTATTTTGTAATCGTTTAAGCTGGCATAAATATATAAACCAGTCTTGTAGATGATTGGAGATATTCATCTTCAATTTATCCCATGAATTCACACTATTTACTGATTAAAGAATCGTCTATGAAAACAATTTTATTGGTTCCGACTGGGGAAGGCGTTGGCTTAACGTCGGCGTGTTTAGGTTTGGTCTATGCATTGGAATGCCACGGTGTTAAAGCCGGTTTTTTAAAACCATTTTCACAAGAATTAATCACTGAACCAGATCGCACAACTGCGCTTTACCGTCATATTTCAAAATTAGATACAGTTGAACCAATAGCTTATGTAAAAATCACACAACAGCTCAATGATGGTGAAACAGATGAACTCCTTGAAGAAGCGGTCAGCTTACAACGCCAAATTGCAAAGTCCCATGACATTGTGATTGTAGAGGGCTTAGTACCAACTGCTCGTGATGCTTTTGCCAGTGATTTAAATGCCTCTTTAGCGCAAGCTTTAGATGCCAAAGTCATCTTCGTCAGCAATGCCAATATCGAAAAACCAGAACAAACTGCTGAAAAAGTTGAAGCACAAGTACGTAATTTTGGTGGAGCATCATCATCGCGTAATGCGGGCGTATTGTTTATGCGTACTCGTGGTCTACCTGCTGAATCTGCACAAATTCCAGTAACCATTGATCCAAGTTTACGTTTAGTTGCAGATACTGAAAAATTTAAAACTGAAATTCAAAAAACTTATGCACACATTGGTTCAGCAGCATTCCCAATTATTGGCTTAGTTCCATTCAGTGATACCTTAAGTGTGCCACGTATCTCAGACCTAGCTAAACAAATTCAAGCCACATGGATTAATCAGGGCAAAGCTAACACACGTCGTGTGTTGCACAGTAGCTTAATTGCTTCAAATATTGAACATGAGCTACAAAAATTCGTTGCAGGCGAACTGATTATCAGTGCTTCTGATCGTATTGATGTGCTATTGGCGAGCAGTTTAGCCACCAGCAATGGCATTCCACTCGCAGGTTTAGTTTTAACTGAACATCATGAGCCAAATCCATTGGTTTTAGAATTCTGCCAGTCTGCAATTAAAAATGGTCTACCTATTTTACATACACCACTCAGTAC
Organism: Acinetobacter sp. AS167; assembly: GCF_037152175.1. Lineage (NCBI taxonomy): Bacteria > Pseudomonadati > Pseudomonadota > Gammaproteobacteria > Moraxellales > Moraxellaceae > Acinetobacter > Acinetobacter sp. AS167. Next base: position 46,292 of record NZ_JBBCMP010000017.1, on the reverse strand, counting down.
CTTTGAAACAGCACAGCAGCTTGCCAATTTAAGCAATGAAATTCCTGTGGATGATACCGAACGCGCAGATCAAGTGACCCGTTTCGTTTCAAGCCATATTGATCCAGCATGGCTGACCCAGATGTTGAACGGTGACTATAAACCTCGTTTATCCCCTTCCGCATTCCGTCATGAATTGGTACAAAAATCAATTGCTGCAAAAAAACGTATTGTACTGCCCGAAGGCGATGAACCTCGTACTATTCAAGCCGCAGCGATCTGTCAATCACGCGGTATTGCGCAATGTGTATTGTTAGCAAAACCTGAAGCGGTACTTGAAGTCGCCAAAGCACGTAATATCGAACTTCCTGTGGATTTAGAGATTATTGATCCAGATCTGATCCGTGAAAACTACGTGACGCAAATGGTTGAATTACGTAAAGGCAAACTCAACGAATTACAAGCACGTGAGCAACTGCAAGATACTGTGGTCCTTGGTACGATGATGCTGGCACTTGATCAAGTCGATGGACTGGTTTCTGGTGCTGTACATACTACCGCCAATACGGTGCGCCCTGCATTCCAGCTGATCAAAACCGCACCAGAGTACTCATTGGTTTCTTCAATCTTCTTTATGCTGTTGCCAGATGAGGTTTATGTATACGGTGATTGTGCAATCAACCCCGATCCAGATGCTGAGCAATTGGCAGAGATTGCAATTCAATCCGCAGACTCAGCAAAAGCATTTGGTATTGACCCACGTATTGCCATGATTTCTTATTCAACAGGAACCTCAGGTGCAGGTGCAGAAGTCGAAAAAGTAGCTAAAGCCACTGAAATTGCCAAACAACGTCGTCCAGATTTATTGATTGATGGCCCTTTGCAATACGATGCTGCATCCGTTGAAAGTGTTGGCCGTTCTAAAGCCCCTGACTCTCAAGTTGCAGGTCGTGCCAATGTCTTTATCTTCCCTGATCTCAATACGGGCAATACGACTTATAAAGCGGTTCAACGCTCTGCCAATGTCGTCAGTGTTGGTCCAATGCTGCAAGGTTTAAATAAACCTGTAAATGATTTGTCTCGTGGAGCATTGGTGGATGATATTGTGTTTACCATTGCATTGACAGCGATTCAGTCAGAACAACAAACTACACATTAATTCTCTACTAATAATAAAAACCACCCAAATCAATTGGATGGTTTTTATTATCGACTTACTATAAACGCATGCATCATGCTTTCATCTGACCAAACGATTAGATTGCTATCATGGTAATCAGGCAACCTCTTTTCCGATGAGATTAAAGTTTAGAAGAAATAGTTTAAACGGAATAAATAATTTCGAGGAGTCCCTGGCATTGCATTTGAACGCCAATATTCTTTATCCGTTAAATTATTTACAGCAATCGTCGCGCCCCATTTATCGTCTTTATAACCAATTGCAGCATCTACACGAGTCCAATCTGGCATTTTGATGGTATTTTCATCAGAAGTATAATAATCCCCCATATAGGTTGCACCAACCTCGCCATAAATTTTTTCGGTAGGAAGATAACGTACAAATAAATTGCCTGTATGCTTGGACACATTGCGTAAATTATTATCAACTAATTCAGGTCTTACATCATGTTTAGTAATTTTGGCATCTGTATAACCATAGCCACCTCGAACATAAATATTATTCAGTGCCTGACCAATAAAACTAAACTCTAATCCTTTAGATTCATTTTCACCAATAACAACATAAGGCGAGTTATTATCATCTGGATCTTTACGCGCTCGAATATTATGTTTTTTAATATTGAATACAGATAGTTGGGTGTTTAGCTTAGAATCTAGCCAATCACTTTTGATACCCACTTCATATTGATCAAGATATTGTGGCTCATAATTAAATGCGCTTAGGTCATCAGTTGCATTTATAACATTGACGCCCATATTACCACCAAAGGGTGAAAAACTTCGACTATAAGATGCATATAGACTTTGCTCAGGGACGGGTTGCCATACAAAACCTACATTTGGACTAAATGTCTCGTCTTTAACTTCGCGTGATTGTCGATATGAGGTTGAACTCTCTAATTTATTTGTGGTTTTTGATTCATAGTAATCATATCGCCCGCCTAACATCATTTTAAACTGATCATTGAAGCTAATAAGATCTTGAAGGAAAAGCGCATAATTTGTTCCTTCATTATAATTATGCGAGGTAGTAATATGCCCTGTACCACGGTTACTAAAACGATCACCTGTTAATGGATTAACAAACCCATAAATCAATGAGCCATCCTTGTTTTTATTTGATAGTAAGGGTTCTCTCTGCTCATAAGACCAGTCTGTACCGACTAGAATATTATGTTTAATTGTCCCAGTATTAAACTCACCAGTTATATCCCAAGTATTGGTTGTGGTTTTATTGGTTGTCTGTTGCCAATAATAAATTTGATTGATATAACCTTTATAACACCCTTTATTTGTATTCGTTGGCTTCACGTCAGCAGTACACATAGAGCCTAAATAAAAATGATCAAAATTTTGTTCCGATTCACGATGGCTTAAGCCCCAATGAAATTTCCAATTTGGTGCAAATTCATATTTAACATCTGTACGCATTGTTTGAAGAATATCTTCTACATAATCACCAGGTTGAGCAAACCCCATCTTAATTGAAGTTCCTGCAGGCAAATTATCATAAGCAGGCCCACGATCAGGAACTCGATTTATATTGTCGTAAGTAAATTCCGTTGTCCAAAGTAGCTTTTCATCATCACTACGATAAGTCACACTTGGAGAAATCATTTCCTCATTGGCGCCAATTTCTGAACGGAAACTATTGGTATCTGACTTTTCACCAACCAAACGTACAGCCCAGTTATCATTAAGTACTTTATTAATATCAAGCGTTCCGCCAACATTGTCATAAGAACCCACGTATGCCCCAACTGAGCTTCCCGAGTCAAAATTTGCATATTTGGTGACCATATTGATCACACCACCGCCGCCACTACGGCCATATAATACAGATGCAGGACCTTTTAAAATTTCAATTCGTTCAACATTGGCGGTACTGCGACGTATTTGTCCACTTTCACGCACACCATCACGATAGATATCCCCAGAATCCGCACTAAACCCACGCAGCATAATACCATCACCACGCATATCGTAACTGGTTGAAACGCCTGGTGTGCCTTGTAGCATGACACTCAAATCATTTGCACCATATAGCTTATATTTAGAAACATCAATTGTATTAATCGTTTGTGGTATATCTTTTTTATCTAAACCATTTCTCGTAACATTGGCTTGTTTATAGTCCACATATGTTTTTATTGGGTCACCATCATTCATTGCTTCAATTACAATCGTGGGAAGCGTTGCTGTACTTTTTTTCTGTTCTTCACTGCTATCTGTATTTGCAAATGTTAGAGAGGAAACGAAAAGTCCTCCCGTCGACAGCATCATTAAAGTTAAGCTTTTTTTAACAAAAGGCATGATTACACCGAAAACATAATGATAATAGTTATCATTATAATACAATTTCTCACCAAAATTTACAATAACATGCTAATTTAACTACAAAATAATCATAGGTAAATAAAATAAACGTGAAAAGTACATTAAAGGAGATAGGCTTTTTTTTCTTATTTAGAAATTTAACTAAAAAATAACTTTAATACTCACAATTAAAATAGATGAGTCTCTTAATTTGAGAATCTTAAAATTTTTAGATATTTTTAATTTATTGCTTAATTTATTTTCATCTAGGTATTTTATATTCGCTTGGCTAACCAAACAGTATGTCCTGTACAATTACGGTCTTCTGCAATCATCGCTATCACTGCAAAATTATACTTTTTAAATAGTTCGTGGTACTCAGCCGATGATAAGCTCGCATGATACAGAGCATCACCAAACATCTCTCCAATCGCCTCCCCTTGGGATGGTCCACTGCTAAACATTGAAGTAGCACCAGCTTTTGTATATTGATTAAAAATTTCAAACATATTTCTCTGATCTTGTGGTGTAAGATGAAAAAACTATCCCAAGCAAGTATTGCATCAAACTTGCGATCTAAATTTACTGTTCGCATATCAGCTAAAATCCAAGTGTGCTCAGGAAAATTCTGTTTCGCCATTTCAATCATCACATCAGAACTATCAACACCTGTCACTGTATTCGCTTGCTCAATCAAATAAGCAGTAATGGGCTTTGCTGAACCACAGCCCAAATCCAGAATATGAGAGTGAGCTGGAATTAAAGTTAAAAAGCGATCCAACCACGCTTTTTCATAAAGAAATTCCCCACGTAAATCAGTCCATGCACGGGCATTTTTTTAAAATTTCAATAATATTTTCCGCAAGATGTGTATAGTTTTCCATATTGTTGTTATTCAGCCCAAGCTTCCGACTTCAAAGAGTATTGAGCTTTTTACCCTGTAAAATCTGAAATTTATTTCAATAAGATTATTCGATTGTCTCCTTTTAAGTTCAATTATTTTAAGGGAGAATTACCCTGTTTTTGTATGAACTTTAGAAGTTTTGGCAATGAATAAGTTTTTGTATTTTTGAATTCTAGATAGTTATCCTAGCGTGGGACGACATGGATGTCGCCGTGGGCGGGGAGGGGATACAGGACGTACCCCTCACCCATGAGCAAAAACAAAGCACGGCTTTGTTTGCAGCGCAAGGTTTGACATCCCCTACGACAAGTGAGGCATCACCTACGCAAAGGCATTTAAACGTTGAATGTAAGGTGTGGCATTGCAAGCTTTTTTATAATCAAACAATTTATTTTTCCATTCAATTGATGTAATTAACAATACTAATTAAGAGAAATATATTTATGTATCTAAGTTTTTTGACAGGTTGAATATATATAAAGTAGAAAAGTTGACTTGATCAACCAAAATATAAGCTGAGTTTCTCAAATAAAATCATAAAACTTTAGGCTGAAATTAGATCTAAGCCACCACAAAACAAGCAATATCACGTATAATTTAGCCCGCTAGCTAACAGCCCGCTCAAGAGATTTTTGGTATGACAACTATTATCAAACAAGATGACTTGATCACATCGGTCAAGGACGCGCTTCAGTTCATTTCGTACTATCATCCACAAGACTTTATCCAAGCGATGAGCCGTGCTTATGATCGTGAAGAGAACCAAGCTGCAAAGGATGCTATTGCACAAATCTTAATTAATTCACGTATGTGTGCAGAAGGTCATCGTCCAATCTGTCAAGATACTGGTATTGTTAACGTCTTTGTTGACGTGGGCTTAGATGTTAAATTTGATTTAACCATGAGCTTAGATGATGCAATCAATGAAGGTGTCCGCCAAGGTTACTTAGAAAACTCCAACGTACTCCGCGCTTCAGTTTTAGCAGATCCTGCTTTTGGTCGTAAAAATACCAAAGACAATACACCTGCTGTAATTCACTACAAACTCGTTCCAGGCAATAAAGTCGATATTACTGTTGCAGCGAAAGGTGGTGGTTCAGAGAATAAATCTAAACTGGCAATGCTTAACCCTTCTGATTCGATCGTAGATTGGGTACTTAAAACTGTACCAACGATGGGTGCGGGTTGGTGCCCTCCTGGTATGCTCGGTATTGGTATTGGTGGTACTGCTGAAAAAGCCATGATGCTTGCAAAAGAATCGCTCATGGAAGAAATCAATATGGACGAGTTACTTCGTCGTGGTCCACAGAACCAAATCGAAGAACTGCGTATTGAAATCTTTGAAAAAGTAAATGCATTGGGTATCGGTGCACAAGGCCTTGGTGGTTTAACCACAGTGCTTGATATCAAGATCAAAGACTACCCTTGTCATGCTGCTGGTAAACCAGTGGGTATGATTCCAAACTGTGCTGCAACACGTCACGCTCATTTCCAGTTAGACGGTTCAGGTATTGCACATATTCAAGCGCCTTTACTTTCTGATTACCCTGAAGTGACTTGGGATACCTCAACATCTAAACGTGTTGACTTAGACAATATCACACAGGATGAAATGAACTCATGGCAACCGGGCGATACTTTATTATTAAACGGTACTATCTATACAGGTCGTGATGCCGCGCATAAACGCATGGTTGATATGTTGAATAAAGGCGAACAGTTACCTGTAGATCTTAAAGGTAAATTCATTTACTACGTAGGACCTGTAGACCCTGTAGGCGATGAAGTGGTAGGCCCTGCTGGCCCAACAACAGCAACTCGTATGGATAAGTTCACACGTCAAGTGCTTGAAGCGACTGGCTTGTTCGGTATGATTGGTAAAGCGGATCGTGGTCCTGCTGCTGTTGAAGCGATCAAAGATAATAAGGCGACTTATTTGATGGCTGTTGGTGGTGCTGCTTATTTAGTATCTAAAGCCATTCGTGAAGCAGAAGTTGTTGCATTTGCTGACTTAGGTATGGAAGCTATTTACAAATTTAAAGTACAAGACATGCCTGTATCTGTTGCAGTTGATGTCAATGGTACTTCTATTCATGCGACTGCACCTAAAATCTGGCAAGCCAAAATTGGTAAAATCCCAGTGGTTGATGCTGTTGCACAATAATCTGATCTAAAGCTTAGATTAAGCTTGAGCATCACTTAAAAAGCACTCTATGATTAGAGTGCTTTTTATTTTGAGTCAGATCATGAACTTTATAAAATATATTTTTTTTCCTGGGTTATTTGTATGCTTGATCTCTATTCAAAGTTTTGCTTCAAACACAGATAGTGACGTCGTTGACCGACTAGCGCAAGGTATTATTATCAATCAGATATGGCGCCTACAATACAATGAAAGTGCAAAAAGGATTTATCAAAATCAAGCAGAAGATTTAATCAAAAACGGATTAAGTACAATAGAACTCACTGATGAAGAAAAACAAATCATCCCTCAAATTGTAGAAATTTATCAGGCAATACCAGAAAATATTCTCCGAGATCCACAATTTATCGCTCAAACCAAACAAATTCTTTTAGAATCGTTAAGTTCTCAAGAAATTGAAATGCTCTATCAGCGTGATAAAAGGTTGAGCCAAGAGCTGTACACAAAACTTGCCAATATTGACACAGAAATATTCATAGAAAGCAATGCTGCTATTCATAAGGCAGTCAATGACCCTCAATTTATCCAACAATATCGCAATAAAATTGGAGAAATTATTCAGCAACTGCATCATTTAGATGAAAATAAATAAAGGAAAACCTATGAAAATTAAGCAGTTCGTTTTAACTTTAAGTTTATGCTGTATCACAGTGTCAAGTTTTGCATCTCCAGCAACAGATAAAAGTGTCGACAAGTTGATGCAACTTTCCAATATCTCAGAGATTTTCAAACAAAGTACCCGCGATATGCAACCTTACTTTGACGATCAAGCAGAAGCACTTGTCCGCCAAGTGACGGGTGCTCAAACATTGAATATCGATCAACAAAATGCAGCACTACAAATTAGTGCGCTGTATAGTGATCTTCAACAACAGCTGGTAACTGACCCCGAATATCTCAACATGTTTAAATCATTATTTAAAAAGACCTTTACAGAAGAAGAAGTTCAAGCCAATATCGCTTTTTTAAGTACACCGATTGGACAATCTATCAATAAAAAGATGAACACCCTGATGACAGAAGTCATGCAAGAAACCACAACGTTTTCTCAAGAAAAAATGATGAAAGTAGAAAATCAAAAAGCATTGAAGGAAAAAATGGAAACGATTTTAAAGCCAATTCTTCAGGTTGATTAAGCTTTCACTCAATCATTTTATGATGTTAATTACAGCAGGATCCTATAGGTATTTTATGAAATTATTCCAACACTTACTAATTGCAAGCGCATGTATCACCACAAATTTTGCTTTTGCAGCGCCCGCTTCAGATCAACAAGTTCAACAATTATTGAAAGTCATGAATATTGATGAACTGCTGCAAGAAACATTACAACAGATTCGTCCTCAGCTAGATCAACAGGCTTATCAAATCATTCAAATGACGGTCAAAAAAGATCAGCTCAATCCACAAGAACAAATTGTAGCAAATGAACTTGCTGACAAAATGTATGAGCAAAGTAAAAAAACTGTTGCTTGGGATCAAATCAAACCCGTTTATCTTAAGATTTATAAAGACATATACAGTGCTGAAGAAGTTCAAGCTCAAATTGATTTTTATTCAAGTGCTATTGGACAGTCAATTTTGAAAAAAACACCTCAAGTTGCTCAAGAAACCATGAAAGTCATGAACAGCCAACTGATTAAAAGTGTACAAAATGCATCTGAAGATTTTAAAGAAGTAACTAAAAAATTAGATGCTTTAAAAAAGTCTGCAAATACTCAATAAAACAAATAAGAAAAGAGAGCTTCGCTCTCTTTTCTATATCAAGCAGCATCTAGCGATAGATTACCAAGTCATTGGATTCCAAAGTTTAAACTGCTGCCCCAAATGTACGTCATCACTCACTTTGTATGGCTCACCTTTGATTTTTTCTTTAGGTTTGATCAATCGTCCATCCGCAGTCATTTCTGCGACAAAATTAAGACCAGGTGTCTTCAATTGAGTCATTGAAATTTCTTTTAGTCCTTGTCGGGTAGGCATTTGCATTAAAGGCCCTACACGCAATAACCCAGCTTCACCATTTGGCCCACCGCGAAACTTTTCTTCTTCATATTTGACAAAATACTGCCCGCCAGCTTCCACTGAGAAGTAAGCAACTTTGGGTTTCTGGAAATGAAAAACAGTTAATGGACGACTGAGACTTAACTTATAATCCCCCTCAGCCAGTTCAATCCAGTAGTAATGATTACTGATCAAGCTTGGAATTTTCTTACCATTCAGAAAAAAATTGTTTGGAATAATTTCTTGTCTATTCCAACGACTATCAGGTCGATAAAAATACACAATTGCAGCTTGAGGGTTCTGAGGTTTAACCAGCTTAAAATACTGCCCCGGTTTTTGATTGACCCAAGACCCTGTAGAAAATGATGCAACTTTATATTGTTCCAGCTTTTCATGAACCAACGAATCTTCTTTTTTGAAATCGATTGGCTCTAAAGTTGAAACAACTTTTGCTGGTTGCTGTTCAACAGATTGGTGACTTTGACAAGCTGCCAACCCACAACTGATCAAAACGACTAGACCGATGTAACGCATGATTTTCCCTCACCGCGTATTTTTTATTTTCGTTTTTAATAAACCCTATTGTCTACAGCCAGCTTAACATTTCAATGACCATTTAAAAATAAAAAACGTGCAAATAGTCAAGCTACTTGCACGTTTCAGATGAATTGCACTGAGGATGTATCAGAATCCAGCTTTTAAGCTGACTTAGTATCCAACACCTTCAAGTCTACTTTTTCAACTTCAGTATTTTCATGCTTGGGTTGACGTTCAGGCTTAAACTCTGGCTCAGCTTTATCGTTGATAACAGCTTCATTGATAATCACAGTACCAACGTCTGAACGGCTTGGTAAGTCATACATCGTTTCAAGCAATACATTTTCCAAAATAGAACGCAGACCACGCGCACCTGTATTACGTTCTAACGCCTTTTTCGCGATCGCACGTAAAGCAGAATCTTCAAAAAGAAGGTCTACATTTTCCATCTCAAAGAGATATTGATACTGACGCGTTAATGCATTTTTTGGTTCAGTTAAAATCTGCATCAACGCGTCTTGATCAAGTTCTTCAAGTGTCGCAATCACAGGTAAACGACCAATAAACTCAGGAATTAAACCAAATTTCACCAAATCTGCTGCTTCAACTTGACGGAATAATTCAGATACTTTCTTACTATCGTCTTTATTCTTTACATCTGCTGTGAAACCAATGCCACCTTTTTCTTGACGTTGTTGCACAACTTTTTCAAGACCAGAGAATGCACCACCGCAGATAAACAAGATATTTGCAGTATCGACTTGAATAAACTCTTGCTGTGGATGTTTACGTCCACCTTGAGGCGGAATTGACGCAACCGTACCTTCAATCATTTTCAACAATGCTTGTTGCACGCCCTCGCCAGACACATCACGTGTAATCGAAGGGTTTTCAGATTTACGGGTAATCTTGTCAATTTCATCAATGTAGATAATGCCCTTTTGTGCTTTTTCTACATCGTAATCTGCTTTTTGCAAAAGTTTCTGAATAATGTTTTCAACATCTTCACCAACATAACCAGCTTCGGTCAAAGTTGTTGCATCCGCCATTGCAAAAGGTACATCAAGCAAACGTGCAAGTGTTTGTGCTAGCAATGTTTTACCTGAACCTGTCGGTCCAATCAGCAAAATATTACTTTTAGCAATTTCAACTGCATCTTTAGGCTTATGCCCTGTCTGAGATACTTTTAAACGTTTGTAATGGTTATACACTGCAACTGAAAGTGTTTTCTTTGCTGTGTCTTGACCAATTACATACTGGTCCAAAGCCGCACGAATTTCATGTGGTTTTGGCAATGGACGTGTTGCCCAATCGCCTGTTTCCACCTGTTGACTCGTTTGCACTAAGTCTAAGCACACATCCACGCATTCATTACAAATATATGCGTCCTCGCCTGCAATCAGCTTACCGACTTCAGACTGCGTTTTACCGCAAAATGAACAATGCTTTTGTCCTTGAGGAAGATCGGACATTTTCACTCCAAATTCTTAAATCTTATCTATAAATGTTTAGTCTTGAGGTCGTTTACTTAATACCTGATCCACTAAACCATATTCTTTTGCTTGCTGTGCAGTCATAAAATTATCACGATCTGTATCTTTAGCGACAGTTTCGTAATCTTGACCACTATGTTCAGCCATTAAACGATTTAAACGTTCTTTGATGAATAAAATTTCACGTGCATGAATTTCAATATCCGATGCTTGACCACGGAAACCACCCAATGGTTGGTGAATCATCACACGCGCATTTTCCAAGCAATAACGCTTACCTTTTGCACCAGCATTTAATAAGAAAGCCCCCATAGATGCAGCTTGCCCCATACAATAGGTCACTACATCAGGCTTAATAAATTGCATCGTATCGTAAATTGCCATACCCGCAGTCACTGAACCACCAGGTGAATTGATATATAAATGGATATCTTTATCTGGATTTTCAGCTTCTAAAAACAGCATTTGCGCGACAATAAGATTCGCCATGTTGTCTTCAACTTCACCAGTTAAAAAAATCACACGTTCACGTAAAAGACGTGAAAAAATATCGAAAGAACGCTCACCACGTGAAGATTGTTCTACGACTACTGGCACCAAAGCGCTTTCAATTGATGGAACATACATACGTTATTTATTCCTGAATTCTTGTTACTTCACTCATGTTCACAATATGAGGGATAATTGCTGAAAATGCAAAATATTCCCAACTTAATATCAGATATTTTTTGCATAAGTATTGTGAATGGAATGATTAAATCCATGTTTAAGCTCATAAAAAAAGGCGCCAAAGCGCCTTTTTTAGATCAAACAACTTAGCCTTGTTGGCGCGCTTGTTGCTCTTTTAACAAATCTTGATAGCTAACAACTTCATCAGTTACTTTAGCAGCAGCTAAGATATGATCAACAACTTGATCTTCTAACACTACGCCTTCGATTTGAGCACGTTGTTGCTTATCAGTTTTGAAATATTCGATCACTTCAGTTGGATCTTCATAAGAAGAAGCCATATCTTCGATATAAGCATCAACACGTGATTGATCTACTTCAAGTTTAGCATCAGCCAATACTTTGCTTACCAATACACCAAGTTTAACTGCTTTTTCAGCTTGTTCTTTGAACAATTCATCTGGAAGCATGCTGCTGTCAAATGCTTTAGCACCTTGAGCACCAAACTGTTGAGTAAATTGCTGAATCATTTGTTGACGTTGACGGTCAATTTCTTGAGCCAACATAGATTCAGGAACTTCTACGTCATTTGCAGCAACAAGTGCATCAAAAGTTGCACCTTTTACTTGATTACGTAGGCCATTTTTTACTTCACGTTCCATGTTTTTGCGAACGTCAGCTTTTAATTTCTCTACGCCTTCTTCTTCAGTTAAACCGAAGATTTTAAGGAATTCAGCATCAATTTCAGGAAGTTTTTGTTTTTCAACAAGTTTAACTGTGATTTTGAATTGAGCCGCTTTACCTGCTAAGTTTTCAGCTTGGTAATCTTCAGGGAAAGTTACATCAATCACTTTCTCTTCGCCTTTCTTCATACCAACGATACCGTCTTCGAAGCCAGGGATCATACGACCAGAACCTAAAACAAGTTTAAAGTCTTCAGCAGCACCGCCTTCAAACTTCTCACCATCAACAGTACCTTCAAAATCGAAAGTTACTTGCATGTCTTTTTTAGCCATGCCTTTAGTTTCAGTCCATTCAGCACGTTGCTTTTGAAGGTTTTCAAGCATTGCATCAACGTCTTTATCTGTTACTTCAGATGATTTACGTGATACTTCAAGACCTTCAAATTTAGCTTCAACTTCAGGATAAACTTCAACTGTAGCTTGATAAACTAAAGCATCATCTTTGTTTTCAACTTTGTCGATGTTTGGCATACCAACAGCGTTGATTTTTTCTTGTTGAATTGCTTCAAATACTGTGTCACGAATGATGTCGTTTACAACTTCTTGGTAAATACCAGCGCCGTATTCACGACGTACAACGTTTACTGGCACTTTACCTTGACGGAAGCCGTTGATCTTCACAGTTTTGGCAGTGCGTTTCAAGCGAGCTTCAAACTGCTCGTTAATACGGCTCGTCGGTACAGATACATTTAAACGACGGGCAACGCCCGAAACCGCTTCAGAAGTTACTTGCATGGCTTCCTCGATAGAATTTAATAATTACAGTTTTTCAAAAAGTGCCACATTATATGACAACATTTGAATATATACAAAACACCTGTGTAAATCATTTTATTTCGGTCACGGATTTCCCCATTATGTCGCTTTTTTAAACAAATCCCCTTCTTTGAAGTCAAAAGCCAGAAATCCGCATATTTTGAGAAATTTACCAAATTCAAATGCTTTAGTGACAATAGAATAAATTTATTTACATTTTGAAATATCTGGAAATAAAAATAAATAAATAAAATTCAAAAAGTTAAGTGAAAATTCAATACATTTTCAATTCATTTTCTCATCATAAACTTTTAAAACTATCGACAAATTCAATTTCAAACAGATGAAATAAACAATAAGAATCATTATTATTCGCATACAAATTTGCACTACTCTTAGTGAGTTTAAGTATGTCTTTTATCAAATCACGCAAAAAGATTGTTACTACAGCAATCGCTTCATCTCTTTCAGTTATTGCAACGTCAGCCATCGCTCAAGACGAAATCGCAAAACTACCAACAATTAAAGCACAAGCAACGACTGAACAAGGTTTAAAAGTAGATCAGTCTGCCAATACAAAATTTGTTGCGCCACTTCTGGATACACCTAAATCTGTATCTGTTATTTCAAAACAACTGATTCAAGATACTCAAGTAACAACACTGGCAGATGCACTTCGTACAGTTCCAGGCATTACTCTTGGCGCTGGTGAAGGCGGTAACCCAAATGGTGATCGTCCATTTATCCGTGGTTATAACTCTGAAAGTTCTATGTATATTGATGGAGTTCGTAACTCAACTTCTCAAAACCGTGAGATGTTTGCTATCGAACAAGTAGAAGTCACTAAAGGTTCTGCTTCAGCGATGGGTGGTGCTGGAACTTCAGGCGGTAGCATCAATATGATTTCTAAGGTCGCTAAAAAAGGAGACTTTTTAGAAGGTTCTGTTGCAGGTGGTACAGATAACTACCAACGTATTACCCTAGATGGCAATAAAGATTTTGGTAATGGTATTGCTGCTCGTGTTGCAGTCATGGGGCATCATAATGAAAAGGCTGGTCAAGAAGATGGCACTGAATATAAACGTGCTGGTATTGCGCCAAGTATTACTTTTGGCTTAGATACAGCGACTCGTGCAACGTTAAGTTACTACTACTTAAAGTCAGATGATACACCAGATTCTGGTGTTCCATATCAATATGATACAACTAAAAAAGCAACCGTAGGTAAGCCTGTCGATGTTAAGCAAGGTATTTATTATGGTTGGTTAGATCGTGATTTCCAAAAACAAGAAAATCAAAGTGGTACATTAAAGTTAGAACATGATCTTACTGATAGCCTCACTTTAAGTAATACGGCCGTTTATAGTAAATCAAAAAATAATTATTTATGGACTCAACCTGATGACAGCCAAGGAAATATTGTCAATGGAAAGGTTTGGCGCCGTGTAAACACCAATCTTACCAGCACAGACAGTTTTACTGATCAATTGGCTTTAACAGGTAAATTAAATACGGGGGCTTTCAAACATAAATTTAATGTAGGTGCAGAATACTCTAAACAAGATTCTGATCGTGGAACAAATATTGTTACTGATCCAAATACATCAAAAATCGGTGGCAGCCCAAGTAATAACAATGCAAATAACGCATGTTCACTTACAAATTCCAATGGCTGGTGTACAGACTTAAATAACCCTAATTCTCATGATGCATGGTTAGGCAATGTAAAAGCCAATCCTAATGTCACCAATATTACCTCTAAAACACAATCAATCTATGCTTTAGACAATATTGAAATCACGCCTCAGTGGTTACTTGATCTTGGTATCCGTTGGGATAAATTCGAAACGGACATGAAATATAATCAAGATTCAGGTTCAGGTGCTACAGCAATTAAAGCTGGGACACATTATAACTCTGACAATGATTTCTTTAACTATCAATTGGGTGTGACATTTAAGCCTGCCGATAATGGTTCTATTTACTTAAGCTATGCAACTTCTGCGAACCCTGTCGGTGTAGATGCTGGTGATGGTTCTGAAGGAATCAGCGTTCCTGGTCGTAATACATCGGATGAGCAAGCACGTGCAATTAATAACTTAAAACCAGAAGAAGTTAAAACCTATGAAATTGGAACAAAATGGGATCTTTTTGGCGATAAGTTAAATTTAACAGCTGCTATTTTCCGCACTGAAAAACAAAATACACGTGCTTTAGATACAGATGGTTTTACGCGTAATATCGGTGAAACTCGTGTCGATGGTATTGAATTAGGTGCTAACGGTAATATTACCAATAAATGGGCAATCAGTGCTGGCTATACCTATCTAGATAGTGAAATCGTAGATGCAGGCTTTACAAAAAATAGTGATGGAACTTATTCACCAAGCTCAACAAATGGTAATCAAGTTCAAAACGTTGCGAAAAACTCCGCAACACTTTGGACAACTTATCAAGTGCTTCCACAGTTGAATTTAGGCGTTGGTGCAATTGCTATGGACAAAGTTTATGGTGATGCAGCTAATACTAAATTTGTTCCTGGCTATGTACGTTATGATGCAATGGCTCGTTATAACGTAAACAAAAATGTTGATTTACAATTAAACGTAAACAACCTTTCGGACAAGCGTTATTTTACTAAAGCCTATGCATCTCACTATGCAACTGAAGCTGAAGGCCGTAATGCTGTTTTATCAATTAACTTTAAATATTAATAGTTAATACTTTAAAAATTAAAGTGAAATGGCTCCTTTTCATAGGGGCCATTTTTTACCTACAATTTAGCTCGTTGTGTCTTTTATTAAAGATAAATCTCATTGTTATTAATCCTCACTAAAAAATAATTCTATAACTTCCAATAGTTACTTTTTACCAAAAAGTAAAAATACTTTAAATTTCAGCAATATGATCAAACCCCATCAATCATATCCCCTATAGTTTTATTTAATTATTCTTAACAGATTAAACGGTTTTTCCGTATGAATAATTATTTATATTTATTGTTAATGAAAATAATTATCATTAGAATTCGCAACACTGGTTACACACCCTAACAATTTCTCCATTATTGCGACATGATGTTTCCTGAGCAGTATTGGGTAAGTTTGATACAACCTGCGATGGACGCAAAAAATGGCTCAAAAATACTCTGTAAAAAACAAAAAAGTTAAAACAGTTGCACTTGCAATTGCTTTACCCAACCTAGCTTTTGCAGCAACTGAAGACACAACAGTACAACTTCCTACTATTCAAGCTCGTGCAGAACAAAATACTGCATATTTAGCAGCAAAAACATCTTCAACTAAACGTACAGAAAACATTTTAGATACCGCTAAAACTGTTCAGGTCATCACGGAAAAAGCACTCAAAGATCAAGGCTTACTTTCACTACAACAAGCCCTTGCAACAACTCCAGGCATTAGTTTTGGTGCTGGCGAAGGTGGTGGTGGTTATGGCGATAAAATCAACCTACGGGGTTATGATGCAACCTATAACACAACTGTAGATGGCTTACGTGATGCAGCATTAACCAACCGTTCTGATTTATTCAACTATGAAGCTGTTGAAATCATCAAAGGTGCGAATTCTGTTGAAAATGGTGTAGGACAAATCAGTGGTGGTGTCAATTTAGTCTCTAAAACACCTAAGAATCGTGACAGCAATGAAGTTACTTTAGGTTTTGGTTCAGATAGCTATAAACGCTTTACCGGTGATTTTAATAAAGTTGTAGATGAAGATTTAGCATTTCGTTTAAATATAATGGGGCATCAAAACACCTATGCGGGTCGTGATGAAGAAATGAAACGTTGGGGAATTGCGCCATCGGTTACTTTTGGAATCAGCGATACGACCAAGGCAACTTTATCTTACTTATATCAAAAAGATGAAAATGATCCACAGTACGGCGTTCCTTATTATAATGGCAAACCTGTCAAAGGGATTTCAGATAAAAATAACTATGGCTATAGCAACTTAGATCAACAAGATATTGAAAATCAGGTTGTCACATTTAAAGTAGAAAGCGAGATCAGTCCCAACGCAAAACTGAACTCCATTACTCGTTATAGTGATATTCAACAAAAAGCAACTGTTTCTGCACCACAAGGAACATTTTGTTTAGCAGATGGCACATCACCAACAGCACTGACCAATACCAACCAAACTGGATATAAAAATTGTAATGTAACTTCTGGTACAACCACGATTACTGTTCCAAAGGGTTCATATTATATTTCTGGTCCACGTGGTTATTATCGTGATACCCATAATAAGCAATTTGCCAATGACACCAACATCAATGTGCAATTCAAAACTGGGGTTATCGATCATGCTCTTGTTGCTGGGGTTGGCTTTAGCCGTGAAGACTATGAGATTACCACAGCTGGCTTTTTATATAATTCAAATGGTTCATCAGCAGGCAGTTCTATTACTAACCCGCTTTACATGTATGTGTACAATCCAGATAACTTTTGGCATGGTCCAACAAATTTCCGTAAAACAGCTGTTGCTGAAGGCTACTTAAATGTTTATTCAGCGTATTTGTTTGATACTTTAAAGTTTGGTGAACAATGGTTACTTAACCTTGGTGTGCGTAATGATTATACTGACGGTCAATATCGTTCAGATACTATTTCAACAACTAATGCAGCGGTAACTCGTGGTCAAAACTATAAACAGTCTGATAATTTAATTTCCTATAATGCAGGTTTGACATTTAAACCAACACCAGCAACCAGTCTTTATTTGTCTTATGCTAATGCTCAAAAGCCGGTACAAAATACTGCAAGTGGTGGCTGTTCTCAAACTATTACCAACAATGCAATCACAGCAAATTCTTGCAGTACAGACCCAGAAAATGCAGTTGCCTATGAAGTGGGGGCAAAGTGGCAAGCAAATCCAAACTTCTTAGTGTCTGCCGCAGTATTTCGTAATGAACAAGATAAAGTCCGTGTAACCAATGATATACCTGGACAACCAGATGCCAAATTAGATGGTAAAAACTATGTACAAGGTGTTGAACTTGGTTTAGCTGGTGAAATTACGCCAAAATGGAACATCACCGCTAGTGCTGCTTATATGGAAGGAGAATACGACCAAACTAAAGTCAATGGTTCACCGAATACTGACTTCCAAAAAGGTGACAAATTGGTCAATGTTCCTAAAATTTCAGGCAGCTTATGGACAACGTATCAATTCAATGATCAGTGGCAAGCTGGCTATGGCTTAACCTATCAAGGTGAAATGTATTTAAGCACACGTTCAGCGACGAATAATCTTGTGCCGCAGGTCAAGTCTGAAGATTATGTGATTCACAATGCTTCTGTAACCTACAGCTACAACAAAGATTTAAGTTTCCAATTATTGGGGCAAAACTTAAGTGATGAGAAGTACTACACCCATATCCGTAACAATGGTTGGGCAATGCCTGGTGAGGGTCGCAAAGGCGTATTCAACATCAACTATAAGTTCTAAGATTTAGCCAATCTATGTTAAAATTCAGCGTCTGATTCATCAGGCGCTGTTTCTTTTTTGGGGAAGAAAATCATGATTTTACATATTCCAAATTTACTTAGTCTGGATGAACTAAATCATTGTCGTCAGACACTTTCTCAAGCAGAGTGGACAGATGGAAAAGTAACAACAGGCTATCAATCTGCGCATTTAAAAAATAATTTACAACTGGCTCAAGATTCTCAACAAGCATTTGAACTTGGACAAATCATTCAAAATTCTGCCAATGCAAATCCTTTGTTCTTTAGCGCGGCTCTTCCAAAAACATTTTTACCTCCGCTGTTTAATTGTTATCAACACGGCGGAAACTTTGGCATGCATGTTGATAATGCTATCCGTCGTCATCCTCAACTCAATCAGTATTTAAGAACTGATGTGTCTTGCACTGTTTTTCTCACCAATCCCGATGAATATGATGGCGGTGAACTGGTGATCGAAGACACTTTTGGTACACAAGAAGTAAAACTTCCAGCTGGCGATGCAATTGTCTATCCTTCTACCAGTTTACATCAGGTCAACCCAGTCACTGAAGGTGCACGTATTGCCTCGTTCTTTTGGGTACAAAGCTTTGTATCATCCGATGCGCAACGACGAATTCTCTTTGACTTAGATCAAAATATTCAAAAGCTGACCATCGAGCTATCTGCTACACATGAGCAAGTGATTAGTCTTACAGGGATCTATCACAACCTTCTACGTGAATGGAGTGATTTATAAGTTTTAGCTTGCAAGTCATTATTGTAATGAAAGTGTTTTGTATAAATTTGGACAATCAATAAATGAGTAAAAAAATCCAAGCACCACTCACTCAAATTCCAGCATATTTACAGACCATTGCGGATTACGAGAAACAAGCAGAACAGCATCTGCCTGAAAACACTTGGCACTATTTGCAAGGTGGGGCGATGGATGAGCAAAGTGTTCAAGAAAACTTACAACAATTTAAAAATATTCAACTGATTCCAAGACTGCTCAATGACTTAACTCAAGGCTCGACCCAATGTGAGATTTTAGGACAAAATTTTCCTCATCCAATTTTTCTTGCACCGATTGGGCATCAACAATTGTTCCACCCTGACGGCGAAGCTGCGGCTGCACTAGCGGCCGAAGTTTTAGAAAGTAATATTGTACTGAGCACTTTCACCAATACCGATATGCGAAGTTTAAAACAAGAAAACCCTTTGAAATGGTTTCAATTGTATTGGCAAGGTGATCGTGAGAAATCATTGGCCTTAGTTCGACTCGCAGAACAACAAAATTTTAAAGCGCTTGTGATTACAGTAGATTCACCGCATACAGGGATTCGTGATCGTGAACGTCGGGTAAATTTCCAATTGCCAGAAGGCATGCAACACCCCCATACCCCCACCCACATTCCTCTACCCGAAATTTCTGAGCATCAACATCCAGTATTCAATGGCTTAATGCAAATTGCACCCAAATGGGCAGATATCGAATTTATAATTGCCCATAGCCATTTGCCTGTAATTTTAAAAGGTGTGCTACATCCACTCGATGCAAAAAAAGCAGTCGAAATCGGAGTAAAAGGCTTAATCGTTTCCAATCATGGTGGGCGGGTACTCAATACGAGTATTTCCCCACTGATCGCCTTAGCAAAAATTAAGGCCGTTGTTCCTCATGATTTTCCTTTGCTTTTGGATGGTGGAATCCGTCGTGGTACAGATATATTTAAAGCATTGGCATTAGGCGCATCTGCGGTGCTGATTGGCCGTCCTGCGATCTACGGGCTCTCTGTTGCTGGTGCTTTAGGTGTCGCCCATGTGATTAAAATTTTAAAGGAAGAATTTGAAATTACCATGGCATTAATGGGAACAGCTACCGTAAAAGAAATCAATCAAGAATATATTTTTCAAGATTAAGACATTCAAAGAAAATTTTTCTCTCAACTGATATTTTTTATGCAAATTAAGGAAATTATTTCCAAGATAATTGTTTTAGAATTAATCTCAAGTTAAACCATTTGTAAGTTATCAGTGTTTAGATTTATCTCGTGCTACCCACGTATAAGTTTATGAAAATTTATAACTGTTTTCATCATAAAAACACTTGTAAATTGAACAGATAGACACAATCTATATTTGTAGTAAGTTGCCTTTATCCAAGAGACGAGCAACAACAACTACACAAGGAGTTCCCTCATGATGTTGGCTGATCCAAGTAAAAAATATCGTCGCATGTACCAACGTGTAGACTTGCCTGACCGTCAATGGCCAAATAACGAAATCAATAAAGCGCCAATTTGGATGAGTACCGACCTTCGTGATGGTAACCAAGCGATTTTCGAACCAATGAACATCGAACAAAAATTCAAAATGTTTGAAATGTTGGTCAAAATTGGCTTTAAACATATTGAAATTGGCTTTCCTTCAGCTTCACAAATTGATTTTGATTTCACCCGTAAGTTGATTGAAGAAGGTCATATTCCAGATGACGTTTATATCGAAGTCTTGGTGCAAGCCCGTGATCATTTAATTGCACGCACCTTTGAAGCCTTACAAGGTGCGAAACGCGCCATTGTGCATATCTATAACTCAAACTCACCCACTTTCCGTAAAAAAGTATTGAATGTTGATGTCAATGGTGCAAAGCAATTGGCAATGAATGCGGCAAGCAAAGTAAAAGAATATGCAACCAAACAGCCTGAAACTGAATTTATTTTCCAGTACAGCCCAGAATGTTTTACAGCAACAGAATTAGAGGTTGCTAAAGATATTTGTGATGCTGTGACTGAAATTTGGGAAGCATCGCCTGACAATAAAGTTATTTTAAATTTACCTGCAACTGTTGAGGTTTCAGGTCCGCATGTCTATGCCGACCAAATCGAATGGATGCATCGTAATTTGAAACGTCGTGATGGTGTGATTATTTCAGTGCATTGTCACAATGACCGTGGTTGTGGTATTGCAGCATCTGAGTTAGCGATCATGGCTGGTGCTGATCGTGTTGAAGGTTGTGTATTTGGGAATGGTGAACGTACTGGCAACGTTGACGTGGCTGCAATTGCATTAAACATGTACACACAAGGTGTGGCATGTGAGTTAGATTTCTCAAACATTAACGAGATTATTGCCACAATAGAAGAATGTACTGGTTTGCCTGTACATCCGCGTCATCCATATGCAGGTGATTTAGTCTTTACTGCATTCTCGGGTTCTCACCAAGATGCAATTAAAAAAGGCTTTGAGTTCCAAAAAGATGAAGAAATTTGGGATATGCCTTACTTACCAATCGACCCTAAAGATTTAGGTCGTGATTATGATGCGGTGATTCGTGTCAACTCACAGTCGGGTAAAGGCGGTATTGCTTACTTGCTAGAATCTAACTATAACGTGGTTTTACCTCGTCGCTTACAGATTGAATTCTCACAAATTGTTCAGCAAGTTGCAGATGAAGAAGGCGTTGAAGTTTCAGCTCAACAAATTTGGACCTTGTTTAAAGATACCTACGTTGCTGCAAAAGATGCACATTATTCAGCAAAAAACTATAGATTGTCAGATGAAAATGGTAGTCAAGTGATTGAACTTGATGTGGTCATCAATGGTGAAACTCAGCACTTACGTGGTGAAGGGAATGGTCCAATTTCTGCGATTTTAAATGCACTTCAATTACCAATTGATGTCTTAAACTACGAAGAACGCAGTATCAGTTCAGGCGCACATGCAAAAGCGTTGGCATTGATCGAACTTCAAGTCCAAGGCACAGGTAAATCTGCATTCGGCGCTGGTGTACATGATAATATCGTCACCTCTTCAATTGAAGCAATCATTGCCGCAACCAATCGTTTGATTGACCAAGGTGTTTTAAGTACTGAACAAGTCATCGCAGCTGCTGTATAAGCCATATCAATTAAAAGACTTTAGAAAGGATGCCCCCTAGTGGTATCCTTTCTTTCATTCATGGATATTAGCAAGTGACTTTCTCGAATAGCTTTATGCCTCTCAAAGATAAAAAATACGTGGAAATTTCATCCATGATTGTTTGAGATCAGACAGCTGTGAATGAGTAGCGAGTAAGTTCTGTAGTGATTCATAAGATCGTTCTGTTGCAAAGCTTTGCATTTCATTTTCCAAAATGGAAAATAAGTTAAAGCCAGTGAAGTGAAGACATTCCATTTCGACTCACTATCGCTCTAGACATCATCACTCATTCTGAAAGTGAACTTTAATGATAAAACACTATTGTGAAAACCATGGAATATCATTAATTTATTAGCTATATAGATGTCTTAGATATCTCTAATATTCGTAATTTATCGACCTTCTAAAACTTTAAGGTGAACATTTCCAGTGTCTTTTCCAGCTGATTCAGTGGGGCTCGTTACTCCACAAAAGTTTGAATTTGAAGAACCGTTAGAGCTTGAGTGTGGTCGAGTATTGCCACGCTATGAAATCATGGTGGAAACCTATGGTGAGCTCAATGCAGATAAATCAAATGGAATTTTGATTTGCCATGCACTTTCAGGACATCATCATGCGGCTGGCTATCACCACGAAGACGATAAAAAAACAGGCTGGTGGGATGCATGTATTGGGCCAGGTAAAGCCATTGATACTTCGAAGTTTTTCGTGGTCGCACTCAACAATATTGGAGGTTGTAGTGGCTCAACGGGACCCACTTCACCTAACCCTGAAAATGAAAATCGCCCTTATGGTCCTGACTTTCCATTAGTGACAGTACGTGATTGGGTTAAAACCCAAGCCCTACTCTCTGACCGCTTAGGGATAGATGTTTGGTATTCAATCATTGGTGGTTCTTTAGGTGGCATGCAGGCTTTACAATGGTCTGTGGACTATCCTGACCGTTTACAAAAATGTGTCATCATTGCCAGTGCACCAAAGCTTTCCGCACAAAATATTGCATTTAACGAAGTAGCACGTCAGTCTATTTTGTCTGATCCAGATTTTCACAATGGCCGTTATTTAGAACTCGATAGTTATCCAAAACGTGGCTTAATTTTGGCACGTATGGTGGGTCATATTACCTATCTTTCTGAAGAAGCCATGAAACAAAAATTTGGTCGTGATTTAAAATCAGGCAAGTTTATGTATGGTTTCGATGTTGAGTTCCAAGTTGAAAGCTATCTGCGTTATCAAGGCGAACAATTCAGTCGAAACTTTGATGCCAATACTTATCTGATCATGACCAAAGCCTTGGATTATTTCGATCCATCACGTGAATATGAACAGTCACTCACTAAAGCCCTATCAAATACCAAATGTCGCTTTTTAGTAGTGTCATTTACAACAGACTGGCGTTTTAGCCCAGAACGCTCGCAAGAGATTGTCAACGCCTTGATTACCAATCAAAAACCTGTGAGTTATTTGGATATCGATGCTGAGCAGGGCCATGACTCATTCCTATTCCCTATCCCCTTGTACGTCAAATCCTTACGTGCATTTTTAGGTGGTATTGAACACCTTAATTCAACACCTAAGGAGGCTTTGTAATGCGTATTGACCAACAGCTTGCAGAAAAATGGATCAATGCTGGTGCGAGTGTGCTCGATTTAGGTTGTGGTGATGGCGAATTATTGTCACAAATGAGCAAAAAACAGCAAATTCACGCTTATGGGCTAGAAATCGATCAAGAAAAGATTGCAATTGCCGTCAGCAAAGGGTTAAATATTATACAACAAGACTTAAACCTCGGTTTGGGACGCTTTGCCGACCAGTCTTTTGACTATGTGGTTATGGCACAAGCTTTGCAAGCTGTAGATGCACCTGATGTGCTTCTGCGCGATATGGTGCGTGTGGGGAAACAAGCAATTATTACGTTTCCTAACTTTGCGTATTGGAAAACACGGTCTTTCCTTGCACTGAAAGGCAAGATGCCTGTTTCTGATGCCTTACCGTATATGTGGTACAATACACCTAATATCCACTTATGCACCTTTCGTGATTTTGAAGCATTATGTGCTGAAAATCAGATTCAAATTATTGATCGACTCGCTGTAAATGGGAACCAACAAGGTAGCTTTTTAAGTAAAGCCATACCGAATTTGTTCGGCGAAGTCGCTATTTATCGAGTGAGCGCTCTATGAAGAAATTATTATTAGGCAGTACGTTATTTTTTGGGCTAGTGAGTATTCAAGCCCATGCGGACTATGTACCGCAGCAACAACAATCTGTATCAGCAATGGCAGCACAATATGCACATATGAATGTGACAGATTTGCAAAAAGCAGCCAAAGCTGGTCAACCTGCTGCACAATTTTATTTAGCAACACATTTCCAGGCTGGTACTGGCGGTGTATCTAAAGACCTTAAACAAGCATTTACATGGTTTAAAGCTGCGGCTGACCAAGGTATTTCTGCGGCTCAGTTGAATGTTGGTCGTATGTATGCTGATGGTTTAGGCGTTTCTAAAAGCGAAACATCTGCGCGTCAATACTTTGAAAAAGCAGCAAGCCACGGCGATAACCGTGCAAGCTTTAATCTTGCGGTGATGGAAGAGCAAAAGAAAAACTACATGGGCGCTTATCAGTGGTATGAGCTTTCTACACGTGATGGTATGTTAGACAATAAAGTGATTAACATGTCGCAAACCAAAAAAACTGCTTTGGCTGCTAACTTAACTCAAGACCAAATTCGTACTGCAACACAACGTGCAGATCAATGGATTCAAGCTCAATAATTTGATTTTCATCGATCATAAAAGCACCTTCGGGTGCTTTTTTTACTGCTATCCATTTAAGTATTTCAACTGGGATTGTTGACAATGCAAGACCTATTCAAACAATTAATTCAATATGAATGCGGGTTGCATCATCGTGATCGTCAAAACTTTCAAATACTTGATCAACGGTTACATCCAGATTTTAAAGAAATTACCAAATCAGGGTGGGTTGTGCATAAAGCCCAAATGATTGAAGCACTTTTAAACGATACAGATACCAACATCATTCAAGCACAGGATTTTCAAGTTCAGTCGTTATCTGATCATAGCGTTTTACTGACCTATCAAAGCCATCAAATCAATGTGGCAACTCAAGCTCAATACAATGTGGCTTTACGCAGTTCAATTTGGGTTATGAATGATCACGGTATATGGCAAATGATTTTCCACCAAGGCACCACTTGTGCATTTGAGAAGTAAATCGAGTTCTTCTATGTATGGAAAAATATGCAAAAGAAAAAATATTATGCTTCACGCAAACAAATAATTCCTTTGGCGATTTTTGCTGGAATTTTGGCCTGCCCCTTTTGGGCTGCGACCGTGCTTTTAATCTTGGAAATATTTGAATGGAAGAATGGCTTAAAAAGTCTCTTTTCGCTATTTCTTGTTACGCCATTGGGTCTCATTGCTTATTTTTTCAGTAATAAAGCTATTCAGATATTTAGCAATCAACGTCCTATTTTAACCCTCTCCCAAGACATGATTAGAAGCATTGATTTTAAAGGTAGAGTGATCATTAAAAAACACATTAAAATACCAGAGATCTATGAAGTTGAGCTCAAAAAAACCTTACTTGATCGACAATACTATTTACTTTTTATCATGAAAGATAACAGCAAACAGAAACTCAATGTTGGACTAGGTTTTATGAAAAATGAGGATGTTCTCGATTTAAAACAACAGTTAGATAAACGCATTAGCGCAAAAGCAAAACATATCCAGTAAAGCGTAAAGGACGAGAGAATTTAGCCGCATTTTATGACACAGATTAAGTTAAAATAACTCAATTTTAAATTTTGAGTCTGCATCATGTCATCAAAAGATTGGTTATCACAAGGAACACTGGTACTCGCAAGCAATAACAAAGGCAAAATTGCTGAATTTGAAAAATTGTTTGCTGAATTGGCTTTACCCGTTGAAGTGATTCCTCAAGGTCAACTGAATATCGAAGACGCGATTGAAGATGGCTTAAGCTTTATTGAAAATGCAATTATCAAAGCACGTCATGCGAGCCGTATTTCAGGTAAACCTGCGATTGCTGATGATTCTGGGATTTGCGTTCCCGTATTAGGTGGAGCACCTGGAATTTACTCTGCACGTTATGCAGGTGAACATGGCGATGATGCAGCCAATAATACAAAATTGCTGGAAAACCTTAAGCCTTTACGCCAAGACGATCAAGCGATTGAAGCAATGTTCGTGTGTGTATTGGCATTGGTTGAACATGCAGATGACCCTTTACCACAAATTTTCCAAGGGATCTGGCAAGGTGAAGTACTAGAGCAAGCTCGAGGTGAAAATGGCTTCGGTTATGACCCACTGTTCTGGTTACCCGAGCTAAATATTTCAAGCGCAGAAATGAGTAAAGCAGAAAAGAACAAAATTAGCCATCGTGGTCAGGCGATGCAATTGTTTAAAGCAAGCTTGAAATAAGCAGTTAAAACCAGCCGTTTAAAATCATACGATTTTGTTAGATTCCTCCTCGCCTTTGAGCAAAGGAGGAATATGATGGATATCGCTAAAACTTATCTAAAACGAAGCAAAATAAACCAATCAACCGATAAAACTATAAAAAATGAATCAACACACTATATAGGATGCATACCACACAACTGACTATCGTTCCCGAAGCAATATATTTTGCTGAAACCCCAGTGCCTTGATAGTGGGTTTCCAATGCGACAATATTGGCAGCTGGCGGTAAACAAAACAGTAAAAACATCACCCCAATATATTGATGGATCTGTGGAACTGGTAAAAAGAAATAAGCCAGACTGCACAATACAACACCACAAACTAACTTTAATATTGCAAGCTTAGTACTGGACAGTAAATCCTCGATATGGACTTTAGTTTTTCTTAACCACATCCCCAATACACACATCCCGGTAAAACTCATACTCCATTTAGCCAGAGTATAAATCCAATTAATCCAATCATTTGCCTGAAACTGTTGCACATCAAAACAACGTAAAAGCCCGGCAATGATCAAGGCAATCACAGGTGGCGATTGCAGTACTTTTTTGATAAGCAATTGTTTGGATTGCGGGGCTGAACTTACCGAAGTCACCGCCCAAGAGTTTCCAAAAATTGAAACCCCGATATAGAGCGGTATCATCAGCATACTATTGTCTGGGCCAAATATAGCCAAAGCAATCGGAAAGCCGAGCCATGCCATATTGGTATAGCTAAAACACAATGAAGCTAAACGATCTTTAGACAGCGTGAGATAAATAAAGAAAAGCGTAAAGCATGAGAAAAAAGCAAATAAGATTAAAGCAATACTACCCGATTTATAAAATACCATATTGTAAATAATCACAATCGGGATAAATAAGCGAGCCAGTAGCAAAGACATGAATGATTTTAAGTTTACTGAAAATTTGCTATTTGCCAGTATCAGCCCACAGATAAATGATAAAACTGGAAATAACAAAGCCACAATACAACACCTTATTCTCAAATCATGAACATACTAGCATTTTCCAAATACAGATGATGTTTAACATATCAAAATAATTTATAAATATTGTCTGTCTTTAAATTGAAATATTAGTGTCACTTTTTTGTCATGGATAACTGTTGTTATAGCTGTTATTAAATAGGAGTTAAAACTATGGCTGGATTATCGATTTGGCATGTACTTATTTTTGCAATTGTTGTGATTCTACTATTTGGTACATCAAAGCTGAAAAACTTAGGTAAAGATGTTGGTGGTGCCGTCAAAGATTTTAAGAAATCAATTAAAGAAGAAGAGGCAACAACTGCTTCACTGACTGAAACGCGTACCCTAGAACATCAAACAAGCAATACTGATGTGAACTCTACAGTAAAACACTAATCGGTGAGGCGTAGATCATGTTAGATGTTGGATTTTCAGAACTGTTAGTGTTTGGGATCATTGCTCTGTTGGTATTGGGACCAGATAAACTTCCTGAAGCTGCGCGTTTTGCTGCCAAATGGTATAGCAAATTTAAACGTGCAATTAGTAGTGTCCAAAATGACATCGACCGTGAATTACGTCTTTCTGAATTTAGAGAACAAATGCAACAAGAGATGCAAAAAATTCAAGAACTTGAACAAAAAATGCAGGCTCAGATGCAGGAGTTACAGCAACAAAAAATTGCTGTAGAACAAGAAAGTCATCTCGCAATAACAGACAATAATAAAATTCACACGACTTATCATAAACTTGATATTACGGTTCCCGCTATTTATATGTCAAAGACTTGGTTAGATAAACAAAACTGTACTGTAACTCGACCACAAATTGTTCTTGTTAAAGAAGTACCGCAATTGAAGGTGGCTGTATGAGCGACTCATTAGCACCACAAGTACATGATGCCTCATCTACCGAGACGCCGCCTTTAGATGCGATGCCGATTACTCAACACCTGATGGTGTTACGTAAGCATTTATTTAAAATTGTTGGCGCGCTCATCGCTATATTTTTTTGTTTATTGCCATTTGCCAATAAGACCTATATTGCGTTATCAGAACCACTCAGAAAACAATTACCTGCAACCTCAACCATGATTGCAACTGATGTTACAGCAACCTTCATGGCGCCGTTTAAGTTAAACTTCTTTATTGCACTGATGTTGGCGATGCCCTTTATCATCTATCAACTTTGGGCGTTTATTAAACCTGCATTATACGAAAAAGAAAAAAATCTAGCATTTCCATTGTTGTTTGGCAGTATTGTGCTGTTTTATTCAGGGATCGCTTTTGCTTACTTTATTGCATTGCCATCCATCCTGCATTTCTTTATCAGTGTTTCACCAGAAACCGTCGCGCCAATGACCGATATCAATAGTTATTTAAGCTTCTGTCTAAAATTATTTTTGGTCTTTGGTGTGACCTTTGAAATCCCAATCATTACTTTAGTGTTAATTTTAGTTGGCTTCGTCACCACTAAAACATTGGCTGAAAAGCGCCGCTTTATCGTGGTGGGATGTTTCTTCGTATCTATGTTTATTACCCCACCAGATGCAATTTCGATGATCATGCTCGCAATTCCAATGTGGATGCTATTTGAGCTGGGTTTATTGCTGGGTAAAGTGATTGAAAAACGTAAAACTGTAGATGCTTAACTATCAAAATAAAAAACTTTTTAATATTTAAATGACTTCTTTTGAGGTCATTTTTATTTTAAGATTGTTAAATTCTTTTTTAGAAACAATTATTAAAACAAGTCTATTGCTTAATCTTCTGCCCTTTTATTCAAATACATTAGATCTATTTCACAAGTCGAAAAATGATCATGTTGAGTGAATTATATTGCGATCGAAAGTTCCTTCTCCCCTCGTGAGACGGATAGGATGAGAGCGATTTTATGCTGATCTATGCTTTTGATAGCGTTTATAAAAGAAGCCTATTATTAAGAGCTCTTTGTTAAAAATCTCTATTTTTTAAAACAATTGAAAGTTAATCCAGTTTATTCAATTCACTAAGCAGATATCATGCTTAATCAGTCATAACCTACATTCTTATAGAAATTGAACAACGGAGTAATGGTCTAAATATAAATATGACAATCCTATTACTTTCTTAAAATAAGATTAAATTTAACCAATATTAAATATAAGAGTAAGAGATCTTACACATTTGTTCTGTATGTTTTTAAGCTGAATCAAAATCACATTTAATCAAGACTTAAAGCCAAAGGGAATCGTATGACAGACCTCACGCCATATCATGAAAATCAAGAGTTAGATAACAATACTTCGAATAACACACATTTCCGTGACATTTTAGAACAACGGATTTCTCGTCGTAGTTTAATTACAAAAACAGCAAGTGGTGCAGCTGCTCTCGCTTTAGCA
The DNA here is from genome assembly GCF_037152175.1 of Acinetobacter sp. AS167. Lineage (NCBI taxonomy): Bacteria > Pseudomonadati > Pseudomonadota > Gammaproteobacteria > Moraxellales > Moraxellaceae > Acinetobacter > Acinetobacter sp. AS167. The sequence continues at coordinate 16,257 of NZ_JBBCMP010000017.1, read as the reverse complement.
TCGAGCCTAGTCGGCTGTAATGACGACGATGACAATAACTCAACCCCAACAACGATCGTCAAAAAACCAGAAAAATTCACCTTTAACCCTGTTGCAAAAAACCTTAATGACATAGTCACTGTTCCTGCTGGTTATGAAGCAAATGTGCTTTATGCTTTAGGTGATCCATTAATGCAAACGATCCCTGACTGGGATGATAACAATGTTCCTTCAGGGGTCAGCTTTACAGCGCGTTCAGGCGATTGTCATGATGGTATGAGCTATTTTGGCTTAAATTCCAATAGCTCTAAATATGATGCTAAAGCGTCAAACCGTGGCTTACTGGTCATGAATCATGAATACATTAATCAAACCTTCTTACATCCTAAAGGTGCAACAAAAGTAAATGGTCGTCGCCCAGAAGATGAAGTGATTCGTGAAGTCAATGCGCATGGTGTTTCCGTCATTGAATTAAAGAAAGATGCAACTACACAAAAAGTAGAGATTGTTAAAAGCTCTCCATTTAATCGCCGTATTACAGCGTCAACGGTCATGGACTTTGCAGGCACAGTTGCAGGTTCAGACTTGGTGAAAACCAAATACTCAAGCTCAGCAAAGCAAACACGCGGCACACATAATAACTGTGGTAATGGTTATACCCCTTGGGGAACTTACCTCACCACAGAAGAAAACTTTATTGGATACTTTGTGCGTAATAAAGGTGATGATGCAAAACGTAGTGCGGCTGAGATCATCGCACTGAATCGCTATGGTTTAAAAGATGGTGCCAGCTCACGTTATGGCTGGGAAACCGCGATTGGGGCAATCGAAAGCCAAGATTTATATGACCGCTGGAACTCTTCAATTACTGCTGACTCCGCAGACAAAGATTATCGAAACGGCGCAAATACCTTTGGTTGGATTGTTGAAATCGATCCGTTCGATAGTCGTTCAAACCCCGTTAAACGAACATCTTTAGGTCGCTTTGCGCATGAAGACTGTCGCTCAAGCCGTTTAATCGAAGGAGAAAATCTAGCCTTCTATATGGGCGATGACTCACGTGGCGAATATATCTACAAATTTGTATCTGATGCGAAGTGGGATGCAAAAGATGTAAATGGTGGCTATCGCGCTGGCGATAAATATATGAACAGTGGCAAGCTATATGTTGCGCAGTTCAATAATGATGGTACAGGTAAATGGATTGAATTGGCGTATGGTAAAAACGGTTTAAATGATAGCAATACCGTCTATCCTTTCAAGTCTCAAGCCGATGTCACTACTTTTGCACGTTTAGCCGGTGATTCAGTCAAAGCCACTAAAATGGATCGTCCAGAATGGGTTGCGGTGAACCCAGAGAATGGTGAAGTCTATGTCACACTAACCAATAACTCGAACCGTGGTACAGCACATGCATTAGATGCCGCAAATCCACGAAACTATAGCGACCCAGAAGGTGGTAAAGGCAATGTAAATGGTCACATTATCCGTTTCCATGAAAAAGATAATAAAACTACAGCTGAAAGCTTTACTTGGGACATCTACCTCTTTGGTGCTGAAGCAAAAATGGCCAGTAACATCAACTTGTCTGGGTTAAATGATAATAATGATTTATCTTCACCAGATGGTATGTGGTTCGACCCACGTGGTGTACTTTGGATTCAAACGGATGATGGTGCTTATACAGATACCACCAACTGTATGATGCTTGCTGCACTCCCTGGTAAAGTCGGTGATGGTGCAAAAGCAATAACATCTGCTGGGCAAGAAACGATTGTGGGTAAACAAGTCACTGATGAAAACCTGCGTCGCTTCCTAACAGGTCCAAAACAATGTGAAATCACGGGTGTCACCATGACACCCGACTACAAAGCCATTTTTATCAATGTTCAACATCCAGGTGAAGACTCACCTAGCTTTGATAAACCATCAAGTAACTGGCCTGCATCACAAAAAGATCCAAGCAACAAGACTGCTCGCCCACGCTCGGCAACGGTCGTCATTACTCGTAAAGATGGCGGTGTAATTGCGGGTTAATTAAATTTATTTTTTTAAAGCCATAGTGATAAAAGTTGCTATGGCTTTTTATTTTTCGATAGCACGCTGAATCTCGACTAACTCCCCCATATGTTCACCTTGTTGCGTTTTTTCAACCCAATCAATCTGAGTACTGCTTATTCTTAAAAAGTTGGAACAGCGTGTGCCATAAATTGGGCTTTGAATAAATGTTGAAGACAATAAAGCTTCCATCTCAGGATTAATTCCAGTATTGGGCAGTAAATCAGGAATAATTTTTCGTTCATCTTCTAAAATATCCCAAACAGCGAATTGTAGATCTTGCTCAGAGATAGAAGGGACTTGCAACATGGGTAAAAATTCTTGGGTAAAGCGTTTACGTAAATGCTTGGTTTTTTCCCAATCATCTGACATCAAGCCATTTGAAACGACAAATACACCTTGGGATAACACTTGTGGCGCTTCACCGCGATTACTCATATAAACAGCTTGCTGTCGATCACCCACAAATAAGTTAAAACCCGCATAATCTCTTTGCTGCTTTTCCAATGCTTGTGCAAAACGAATTGGTGTTTGATCTGACGCTAAAAAGGCTTGAATCAAATAGCCACGCGTAGTGGGATAAGTTTGTTTATCAGCACCATCACGATAATTGGTAATCACTGCCCAACGTCCCTGTGGTGTAACCCCCATCCATGTTCCGCCTGATTGCAAATCTTGCCCTGCAATAATCGGACTGTTCGCCCATGATTGTAATTGAGTGCTTGGACGATGGTAGAATTCGTCACGATTTGAAATTAAACAAACAGGTAAATCATCCAAAACTTGCCAAGCCAATGCCACAATACACATAAAATACATTCCATGAAGTTTACACATTGAATGTACAACATTTTTAATATGTTTCAGCTAAAATCTGTGCAAAATAGAAAATCAAGGATTAGGAATGCTCACCTACCCGAATATTGACCCAATTGCAATATCACTGGGTCCACTCAACGTCCATTGGTATGGGCTGATGTATCTCTTGGCATTTTTATGTGCTTGGGGACTTGCTACTTATCGCGCTAAACAACGTGCTGACTGGAACTCTGAAATGGTTTCAGATCTGGTATTCTTTGGTGCACTTGGAGTTGTACTCGGTGGTCGTGTAGGCTATGTTTTATTTTACGAGTTTAGCAAATTTTTAGCAGATCCTATCTGGCTATTTAAAGTTTGGACTGGTGGTATGAGTTTCCACGGAGGCTTCCTTGGTGTAATGATCGCCATGCTTTTGTGGTGCCATAAATACAAGAAAACTTGGTTTGAAACACTAGATTTCATTGCACCCTGTGTACCGACGGGCTTGATGTTTGGTCGAATTGGTAACTTCATAGGTGGTGAATTATATGGTCGTCAAGTTTCTGACCCTAACTTTGCGCTAGGTATGATCTTCCCGACAGATCCACTACATTTGGTTCGTCATCCATCTCAGCTCTATCAAGCGCTGTGTGAAGGACTGCTGCTGTTCCTTATTCTATGGTTCTATAGTGCTAAACCACGCCCACGTTATGCCGTATCTGCAATCTTTCTAATGGGTTATGGCTGTGCTCGATTCTTTATGGAATTCTTCCGTGAACCTGATGCGGATCAAGGTTATATTTTGTTTGGTTGGATGACCAAAGGTCAAATCCTCTCATTCCCAATGATTCTGATTGGATTATGGTTAATTTGGTATGCTTACCAAAAGAAAATTTTTGACTGGGGTCCACAAAAAAATAATTAAGCCTTATGAGCTAAGTTGAAAAAGGTGAAGCTAAGCTTCACCTTTTTTATGCTAAATTATCATTATCCAATTTAAACGAAATCACTATGCTTGAATTTTGGTTTGATCCTAAAGTCTCGGTTGCAAAGAAGCTCATTTTTCTTATTTTATTGGTACTGGTCACTATTGGACTCTATTGGTACCAGCCTTTAACCCTTGATAATATTTTACTTTTTGCAGGTACAGGTATTATTTTTCTGATTTGTCGTTACTGTAAAGTTCATTTTGCAGCCCAAAACCCCACAGGATTTCTTTATCGTTTATTGACCTGGATTCCACTGGCTTTAGTTTTGGCATTGGTTTTTAAAAATATGAACAATGGTGAAATTTTGATCCCAGGCGCTCAAGGTATTGGTTTTATGGCTCTAGCAGTTTGTATTTTTTCACCACTATCCCTACTCAATCAAAATTCGTCTGAACAAGTCTCTAAATAATGTTAGATTTTTGGTATTCAGCGCGCTGTAGTCGTGAAATTAAAGTCGTCATTTCAATCTTAACCTGCGCAATAATTTATTATTGCACCACGATTGAGAAGTTAAGTCCAACGTTTACCGTGATGTGTTTAGCGATTGGAATCTCTACACATTTATTAAGAATGCTCGGGCTAAGAATCTCTAAAAATAATGTCTATACTCAAGGTTTCAAAATTTTATTTTCCATCTACCCTTTTCTTGCACTTATGCTTTTAATGGCTTTTTTACCTGCACAACATAAAATATTGACATCAATTCAAGCCCTTGGCTTTGCTGCTTTAGGTCTATTTATCATGTCAATTTATCAAAATCGCGCAAAACGTTTTGACTAAAGATGTTGTAAAAAAAAGCATTGCAATAAAAAAGGAAGCCTTTCATTCCAAAAGCTTCCTTTTTTATCTTTTAATCCGTAATAGATTAAATGATTTTGACTGTGAAACTAAGCAGCTAAACGATAATACTCATAGGTTACATTTGGGTCTTTATACACATCGTAACTACGCTGTCTAAAGTCAGAAACCCATTGAGAACCTGTAAATCCAGCAATATGGCCATAACGATGGCGACTGGTACTGTTGATGATATAAATATCACCTTCTTGAGGATTATCAAAGTCAGGACGGATTTGCTTATAACCAATCTCAGTTAAAGTCGAACCCCAATCTGAAGCCGCAACTGGATGATCAGAAAAACGTGCACCAGCTGATTCAAGCGCTATACGCACATATCTTGCACAACGATGTGCAGTAGTACTACGTGACATACTGACAAGTTTTTCAGTAAATTTACTAATATCGATTAAGCTTTCTTTCTTAAATGCTTCAGTTTGATTTTTAAAAGTTTCAAATGCTTTATTTTTTAAGTATTCATCTGGTCGAAAATTATTATTTTGATTTTCCGATCGAATCTGAATATGAACCGTGGGATTCACGTATTCATTCATATTAACATTGTGGTCGTAAATCATGCATTGTCCTCAAACTGCCCTTTTGAATTGATTCAAACTACCTTGTTTAAATCAATAACAACTTTTCACAAGCCATGAATAGTAATCAGCAATTCTTAAAATGTAGAATTAAAACATGTAAAAAAATATGTAAGTGTTAATAAATCTCATTTGTAACGCCTCAAGCTACTGAAACTGCTGACATTACACAATTCATCACTTGGGTTTGTTTGTTTAAAAATTAATCAATAGAGGTTTACTCGGCCGTATCATTAAAATATTTTCTTAATCTAATCAACACATTAAACTGTCAATTCAGTCACACTTTTGTTTTATGAATTCAGCAAAATCGTATGCCAAAGAAAGATTTTTTCAATAAAAAGCTGATGTTATCAACATCAGCTTTTTAGAAATTATGCCGTCGGTGCTTAATAACAATCCCAGTTATACACCACTTTAGAGAAATCTCTTTTTTCAAGATCATCCGGATGAATAAAGAAGTTCCCTACACCTGAGTCGCCCCACATGATCTCAATACCTTCAGCTTCACCTGTATCGATCTGCAACAGTAAAATATAATCTTGAATAGATTCATTGTATTCACGCGGATCAGATTGAGTAAAAAATGGATATCCACCTAAACGATGACCGCTTGCGGAAAAAACTTCACTGTACTCATCACAAAACTCTTCTTCATTATCTTTTTCATAAGGGTCTGTGACTTTTTGAGCAAAATCAAAATTATTCATATCAATATAGCTTTCAGCCTTCTCAAACTGAATCGCAGACTGTCCTGCGATAGGACTATAAATATCGTCCTCAACAAAACTTGGAAAATCGCTTTGTAAAAGTGCAAGATCTTGCTCAATCTTGTCATAAAAAACCACCCGAAAGCCATCTTGCTTTTTTTGATCATCAAAATTGAGACCATATAAATCATCATGCGGATTGATAAAAAACTGTAAAATTCCAGACTTTGGATAATGTTGATTTTCTGGCACTTCTGCAAAATTGATCTGCGCCAATAATTGTAGGTCATCACCCTCCGCGCTCTGCGGATATTGCGTCTCTACAGGTAAATAGGGATTTCCACCCACTTTGCTTTGCCAAATCTGTAAATCTTCAGTCGGCACTAATGATATTTCTATACTGTCTTTTTTTGTCGCAATAATTTGCGTTTTATATGGCTGTAAACATGCTGGGAGCTCATTCAAATTTATACTCATTTTCAAATACTCTTAGTTTTAGCTGTTAGATGGATGCAAAACAGAAAATAATCTAGCTTAAAAAGAAACTCAGATTAGTATAAACTCTGAAGCTATTCAGAAACATTACGAATGGGTAATCATGCGACATAATCTGTCATTTATGTCGTATGGACGCCCCAAATTGGACACTATATGAAAGCGTATTTAGACCTTCTACAACATATCCTAGACGATGGCGGTGACAAAGGTGATCGTACTGGTACAGGTACTCGTTCTGTATTTGGTCATCAAATGCGTTTTGACTTGTCAAAAGGGTTTCCGCTACTAACCACTAAAAAGGTTCATTTCCGCTCAATTGTGATTGAATTGCTGTGGTTCCTAAAAGGCGACACCAACGTTCAATATCTTAAAGACAATAAAGTTTCGATTTGGGATGAATGGTCTACCGCTGAGCAGACTGCCCGTTTTGGACGCCCTGAAGGGGAGTTGGGCCCAGTCTATGGTCATCAATGGCGTAACTTTGGCGCTACGCAAAAAGATAATGGTTTGTTTGAAAATGATGGTTTTGACCAAATCAGTTGGTTGGTCAATGAAATCAAGACCAATCCAAACTCACGTCGTTTGATTGTGTCTGGCTGGAATCCAAATGAAGCAGGTAAAGTTGCCTTACCGCCATGCCACACTTTATTCCAATTTTTTGTTCAGGATGGAAAGTTGTCTTGCCAACTTTATCAACGTAGTGCAGATGTTTTCTTAGGGGTGCCATTTAATATTGCCAGCTATGCTCTACTGACTCATATGGTTGCTCAAGTTTGTGGTTTAGGCGTAGGTGATTTTGTCTGGACTGGCGGTGATACACATTTATATGTTAACCATTTTGAACAAGCAAAACTTCAGTTAACACGTGAGCCCTTACCACTGTGCCAACTCAAGTTAAATCCTGAAATTAAGGATATTTTTGACTTTAAATTTGAAGATATTGAAATTACAGGTTATGAGTCACATCCTGCAATTAAAGCACCTGTAGCTGTTTAAATATTTTAATTCAGTCTTTCCTTATTCCCTCCTTGCAATAGGAGGGAAAATTTTCCAATGGATAATAAGCGAATTCATTATGACATTTAAAAACTTTGAAATTGTGCATGTCGTTGCAATGGATCAACAACGCTGCATTGGTAAAGCGAACGATCTTCCATGGCATATTTCAGCAGACCTTAAGCACTTCAAAGAAATCACCCAAGGTGGTGTTGTGGTGATGGGACGTAAAACGCTTGAATCGATGGGACGTGCATTACCTAAACGTGTCAATTGGGTGATTACCCGTGATCAGGATTGGAGTTTTGCTGGGGTTAAAACGGCCCATAGTATAGATGCTGCTTTGGAGCAAGCGATTCCTGATGTATTGGTCTCAGAAAAACCTGCCAGTATCTTTATCATTGGTGGTGGTGAAATTTTTAAACAAACCATGCACATTGCTGATCGTTTAGAGCTCACCCACATTGAACTCGATGTACAAGGTGATGCGTATTATCCAGAAATTCCAGCGGAATTTAAAAAAGTTGCGAGCGAGTCACATGTTGATGACAAAACAGCTATTGCTTTTGAGTTTGCAACATACCGAAAATAGCACTGAACTTTATGAATAAAAATAGTGGCTTATGGATAGCTTAAAAGCAAGATCAATACTGCATACACTTGGAATGGGGATAATCCATTCCTTGTTTAGCTTATTTGTCGTATTGAGCAGCCTGTGGTTTTGTTTCGCAATTTGGATTCAACACCCCTTAGGAAAGATTTTCAGTTATATCATCATCCCTATTTGGATTATTTTTGCACTGAGTATTCTTGGAATCTATTTTACTAAAAATATATTTAGCCGAAAAACTGACAGTTTGATCTATATCATCGCCTTTATTGTCAGCTTAGTCTGGTACTTTAATATTCCTGCGCAACAAGATCGTCAATGGAGTCCTGAAGTTTCCAGAATTTTTACTTACGAGCAGCAAGGTCATCTTGTCACGATTCATAATGTCCGTAACTTTAATTGGCACTCCCCTGATCAATATGACGAACGCTGGGAAACCAGAAGCTACAACTTAGATGAGATTACAGGCGTCAATATCATCACCTCTTATTGGATGGGACCACAAATTGCCCATACCTTGGTTAGCTTTGATTTTTTAAATCAGCGCCCACTCGTTTTTTCCATTGAAATTCGAAAAGAAAAAAATGAAAACTTTTCTGCAATTGGTGGTTTTTTTAGACAGTTTGAGCTAAGTCTAATCGCTGCAGATGAAAAAGATATTGTTTATACACGGAGTAATATTCGAGGTGAGCAGGTTTATTTTTTCCCGATTCAACTACCAAAAGCAGAAACCAAAGCATTGTTTGAAGAGTATCTTTTGAAATCTTCCGCTTTGGCAGAACATCCAAAGTGGTACAACACCCTAACCAGTAACTGTACAACTTTGGTTTTTGATATGGTTCAGGCAATTTCCCCTGAAAAATTACCAACAGATTATCGTTTATTGGCTTCAGGTTATTTACCCAATTATCTTTATGATTTGGGTGCATTAAATCATCAATGGTCAATCAAAGAATGGTATAAAAAAGCACATATCAATCCAAGAACGGCTGAATATGCTCAGTTTAAATATCAAAATAGCGATAACTTTTCTAAAGTGATTCGTTTTGGTTTACCTGATGAACATGCTCAATAATGTATAGCTTTAGTCAGCTCGTCTTTATGGTTTAACTCAATTTTGTTTATATAATCATTAAAAATTAGGAGAATACGCATGTTTAAATCCATACTCGCAACCACATTCATCACAGCAACGCTCTTATTTTCTGGATGTGCATCTACACCAAGTGCTGATCAACAAAGCCAAAATTTAAGTTTGTTGCAAAACAAAAATTGGACACTCACGCATATTGGTGCAACAGAATATAAAGCAACACCAAATGCTCACAACGTACCAAGTATTCAATTTGGTTCAGATTTACGGGTAAGTGGTGCAGATGGTTGTAATCGTATTATGGGTGCATACGCCATCAAAGGACAGCACTTAACCTTAGGGCAACTCGGCTCTACTCGGATGTATTGTCAGGACACTATGAAACTCGCGGCTGACTATACTGAAGCACTCAATAAGGTGAAAGGTTATCAAGTCTATGACAAAACGTTAAAGTTAGTTGATCAATATGGGAATCGTGTTTTGCAATTTACAACGCCATAACATCGTCTAAGCAGTTATTTATATACACAGTTTAAAAGCTTAAAACGTTAGGCTTTTAAACACCTCAGATTATAGAATCCAATATCAACAATGAAATTGAATAAAAATTTTAACTCAATCAATGAAAGACAATAATTTTACTACACACGCTGTCTTATCATTGGGATTAGAATAACAACAACTTAAAATTTGGATATTTCTATGAAGTTCATTGGCCTTATCTTGATCTCATGCCTAATTTTATCTGCATGTAGTTCAATGAATGTAAAACCTACGGTTGGGGTAAGTATGGGAACATCTATTAAATAAAAAAACAGCGCCGAAGCGCTGTTTTTTATCAATAAAAATTATGGGCATGTAGTCGTATTGATACCATAAGGACTGTTTAAATTTGGTCCGAATGTCCCATCAGTACTGTAATCAGATGCAACTGAAGCCAGCCCTAAATTATATGTCGTTCTAAATGGTAATGTCGCAACTTGTGATGATGCGCCAATTTGTACATTAAGCCATTGAGCATAAATCTTCGGATAACGAATCACAAAATCAAATTTCCCTTCAGCATCCGTTGTATACGTTGCCGTAGCCCCTTGTCCTAAGAATGTTGGTACTTTAACGGGAATGCTGTTTACTTCATTATTGGTAATTGCACTATATGGCGCGGTTACAGCACAACTATGTGCTGAATTGATTGTTGTTAATGCAGGAAAGTCATCAGTCGTATCTGCTGGCGTTCCATTATTGTTCATTGGAATACCATTACTTAAATAAATATTTGGATTGTTCAAGTTATAATAACCACTACCAGGTCCAACCCATTTTAATACTGGATCAGAGCCAGGCACAGGTGCTAACGCCCAAATGTAACGACCTTTAACATAATTAGTTGGATTAATATCCATTTCCACTTTTTGATTCGCTAACGGCTTACCATCAAAATCGACAACACTTACTGATAAATTTTTCGTGTAGTACACACCGTCATTTGAAGATCCCGTTTCTGTAGGATTAACACCGATAACAATTGATGCAACTGGATTCTGCACAACTGACTGCACAACATCAATACGTGAAATTTGAGTTGCGTCTAAATACCCAGCTTCACTGAATGTCGCTGTTAAATTTAAATCATCAGCATCAAATGCTGCTGCAGTATATGTCGCATTACGTGCACTTTCATCAACCTTAACTTTAAATACTGCTTGTCCATTTTGGTCGGTTGTTAAACCAGATGCACCAACAATAAGTACCCCATTTCGAACAAAATCTTTGATATTCAAGTTGACATATTTATTCGCAACACCACCACCATTTTGATCGACTAAAGTCACCGTAACATTTGCTAGATCATTACGCACATTTAGTGTTGCTTTATTCGACTCGATTCGTAAATTATAACGCGCAGGTTGAGGTGCTGTTGGTGAAGGTTTAAATGCCGTTAAACGATAAATCTGTGTTGTTAAGGCACCATTTGTATTGGTATTACTTGCTGTGAGTTCAATACCACTTGCCAATAACAAGTCTCCATCAGCAGTATTACCATCCACTTCCACAGAGAAGAAAGCATTACCATTTGAGTCAGTTTTTACAGTCTGTGGTTTACTTGTATTTGTTGGGTGTCCATCTCCTGGTGTTCCAATAATCAATGTCGCAGAATTATTCGCCGCTAAGGTTACATCTTCATCTCTAACAGGAAGACCATTGTTATCAAGCAATTGCACTTTAACAATTGTTTTATCACCAGCAACACTTAAACTTGCCTTAGAAGAATCTATAGTTAAATGATTTGGATTCACTGCCTCAAAAACACTAAATTCTAAGGTAGATACAACATCAACACCCTTCGGATTTTTAATCGTACCTTTGATTTGAATTGCTTTAGAACCTAAATCAATTAATGCTTGTTTAGCAGCACTTGGAATATCTTTTGGAATCGTAATCGTAATCTGTGTTTGACCATTTGCTGCTGTGACTAGCGAATCATTACTTAAACGAATTCCTGCATCATAAGCTTCTTTATTTAAAGCTAAATTTACAGGATAGCCTGTATTAGCACCTAATTCATCTTTAACTGCAACTTGAACTTGATAACTTTTGCCAAACTCTAATTCTTTTTTATCAGCAGTTAAACGCAAGTTTACAGAATCTTGAGGGATAGCAACCTGAATCGAACCCGTCTGCTGAATACGATCACCATTATTACGATTTGTACCCACGACAGCAAACGTGATGCCATTCTTGATTAAGCTCGCATCATAAGCACCTTCAGCAACTCTAATGGTAAATTCAGCTTCACCCTTACTATTTGTTGTTAAATTGGAGTCTGACAATGAAACTCGAGAACCCGCTAAACTTGATAATGCAATCGCGACAGATGTATTTGGAATAATTGTTCCATTCTCATCTTTAGCAATTACTTTAACACGGACTTCTCCACCCAATACAGAAACGGTTTGAACATCATAGCTCAGACTTAACGCAGCCAAATCTGGAATGATAACCACAGGTTGAGAGATCTCAACTTTACGTGTAACGGTATAAGCAGAGCCATCGGTACGTACTCCTTTTACAGCCACGGTAAGGCCATTTGCAACTAAGTTTGCCAACTCACTTATATTATTGGCTTTCACCTTAATCTTAAACGTTGCTTGACCTTGGTCATTCGTTGTAAGTGTTGCCGCCGTAGCGAGGCTCGCTCCATTACTTGTCGCCGCATCATTTAGCCCGATAGACACTTTTTGATTCGGCAGCGCCTTACCATCTGTACCCAACGCATTAACGGTTACATCGAAGGTTTGTTCGTTATTTGCGGTTAAAATGAGGCTACCCAACATATCAATATTCAAGTGATCTAAATCAATTTCACCTTGAGCTGTTGGTGCTTTGAAATTGAGATTGACTGTACTTGCCGCGCCAACTCCATTGGTTGGTTTAGCAATGAGGCCTAAACCATTCTCAACTAATGCTTTTTGGGTTGGACTTCCACTTGCTTTATACTGATAGGTAAAGGTTGCATAACCTGTTGCATCCGTAAGTGCATCCGCAGAACTGGATAGACTTAATCCTAGGCTTTGCAACTCTGAAACTGAATATGCCTTTGAAAATCCTAAATTAACAGTCTCTCCTTTTAATGCACTACCTTTTACACCTGTAGCTTTCACTTTGACTACAATGGTTTGATCCTTAGTGTAATCATAGGCCACATTAATCGGGTCTATTGCAAGATAACTTAATGCTTCCTCTGACTTCGCTTCATCTTCTACTGTAATCTTAATGCTGTTTGTTACATTATTATCGGTGGTAAATGTTGCAGTAATACCTGCCGCAACTAAAGCTTCAACAGCTGCCGGCGTTTTAGCATTGGTTTTTAAGGTGTAAGTGACATAACCTGTTTTAAATTCCTGTTCTGCACTTCCATCAAAAGTAACACCATTAGAATTCGCTTCAGCATTTAGGCTCAGTTTGACCTTACCTTGAGTCGCGGCTTCACCTTTATTATTAATTCCTTTAACAGTAATGGTAATCGAATCATTTTTTGCATTAATCTGATACGAAGATGCAATTTCAAGACGTTGAAGTGCCTGCTGGTTTGATGCTCCAGTATCAGCAGTTGTCACTTTAACTGTTGCTGTTGCAAAAATATCTGCGGAGTCACTATAAGTCGCTTTTAAGTTAATTCCTTGTTGAGATAAGGCAATCGGATACGATGATGCAGATTTAAGGGTAAATACTGCATAGCCTTTCGCATCAGTTGTCACTTCTGCCTGATCAATCGTGACACCATATACAGCACTACTATCTGTAAAAGATAATTTTACTTTTTTATTGGTTAAAAGATTACCATCACTATTTTTTGCAACAACAGTAACTTGCGTCGTTCCACCTTGTGCAACGATAGGGCTATCTTGAGTAACTATTTCTAATTTTTGAACAATTTGAGAAACATCTTTAAAAGTAACTGATGCTTTTGCTTGGCTCTCAGCTTTAAACTCATCCACTAATTTAAAATCTAAACTTGACGAGGTTAATACAAGTTGAGCAATGTCAGCTGCCGTTAAATCACTATTCGCAGTAATATTAAAGGTTGCTTTGCCTAGCTCATCTGTTTTTAAGGTAGAACCATTTGTAATCGAAAATTTACCTTGCATTTCAGCAGGTAAAGCTAAAGATACAGATTGATTCGCTTTTACACCACCATTTTTATCTGTGACTTGGGCAGTAATAGAAGCTGAACCTTTTGGTAAATTAAGCACAACTCCCTGTTGGATTTTAAGATTATATTCACTTTGAATCGTGCTTGTTTTTTTAATATTAAGGGTATAAACCTGTTTAATTGTTGTTCCATCTACAGTTGCAGTCAGCTGTACTTTTCCAGAATTCGCATTCAGTGTAGGAATATTTAATTCAAATACCGCAACACCATCATCACCAGTCGTTACTTGAGAACTCTTACTTGTTACACCTAATTTTTCACTATCTGTAATCGATAAATTTACCAGTTTAGCAGCAACACCACCTTTATCACTGTTCAAGGCTTGAACTGAAATTAATACTTTAGAATTGTCATAAGCAACATCAATTGGTTTAGCTTCAGCATCTTGTAGCGAAAGCCCCAAACTTTCTACAACTTTTTTAGTATCCGTGGTTGAACCATTACCACCATTTTCTGTACCTGTTCCACCATTATTCTTATCATCCCCATAATATCCACCACCTCCACCGCCGCCACACGCCACTAAAGCTAACGAGGACGCCAGAACTGTTGCTTTAACCCCTAATTCTTTAAATTTTGTTAAGTAAATCATAATTTCATCCATTGTATTTAGTATAAGTTTTGCCCTAAAAATACTTTTATGGCTTTTACACGAAATGTACTCAAATCTACAAAACTTTTCAATCTAATACTTGTGATATATTGAAAAAATATAATTTGACGACACTCTTTATATGAATATTTTTTATAAATTGCTATTAAATCTTTAATTAATATTTCTTGTAATATAATTAAATGAGGAGAAGATATGTACGACATCATCATCATCGGCGCAGGTACAGCAGGTATTAGTGCATATAAAGAAGCAATCAAATATACATCTAACATACTGATTATCAATAAAGGTCCATGGGATACAACCTGTGTCCGTGTTGGCTGTATGCCAAGTAAAGTTCTCATTTCAACTGCAAATCGAATGTATGACATTCAAAATGCTAAAGAAGTCGCTTTAGAGGTAAAAGCAGAGATCGATACACGTCAAGTTATGCAACATGTCAGAAATTTACGTGACCGCTTTGCTCGTGCGACGCTTAAAGATGTAGAAAGTTGGGAAACTGCACATAAAATTGATGGCGAAGCTAAATTTGTAAATGCAAATACGGTTGAGGTCGATGGAAAACATTATCAATCTAAATCATTTATTCTTGCTGTAGGCTCAACACCGACTTATAACCAGGATTGGAAAAATAAAATAGGCAATAAACTGATCACATCGGATGAAGTATTTGAACTTGAGACTTTGCCTAAATCTATTGCCGTAATCGGTAGTGGTGTGATTGCAATTGAAATGGCTCAAGCAATGCATCGCTTAGGCGTAAATACGACTATTTTTGCAAGAAGCAAAAAAGTAGGGGTATTGAGTAGCCCTAATTTACAAGAAATTGCACAAACGGAATTATCCAAAGAACTTAATATAAAATTTGAAGTTTTACCTGATTCAATTCAAGATCTTGAAAATGGTGTTGAAATATCATTTATCGAAAATAATGAGTCTAAATCCATACAGGTTGACTATATTTTAAATGCGACTGGTCGTGCTACAAACTTATCAACCTTATCCCTCGAAAATATTGATCAGGCATTCTCAGATTTAAAACAATTACCGGTTCATTACAACACTAAACAATTGGCTGATTTTCCAATATTTATTATTGGTGATGCTTTCACTCAAACACCTTTACAACATGAGGCTGCGAATGAAGGAAGAAATGTCATTTCAAGTTGTTTAAATTTCCCCAATGTATACAACTTAAATAACCTATCACCTTTAGGTATCGTGTTCTGTAGTCCTGAAATGGGAATTGCTGGTCAAAGCTTTGCCTCACTATCAAAATCAAACATAGATTTTATTACAGGTTTTGCTTCTTATGAAAAGCAAGGTCGTGCATTGGTTTTAGGTAAAAATAAAGGTGCTGCTGAAGTTTATGTAGATCAGCAAAGCAGAAAACTCTTAGGTGCTGAACTTTTTGTTGAATCTGCTGAACATATGACTCACTTACTCTCTTGGATCATTTCCGAAGAACTAACAATTGATGAAGTATTAGCAAAACCTTTTTATCATCCAACTTTGGAAGAAGGCTTAAGAACAGCATTAAAACATGCCCGAAGACAACTTAAATAACGCTTTTACCTGAAGCTCTATTTTGAAGAATAGAGCTTTTATATTTTCTTCCAAACATTTCTATTTCATTATGCCACTAAACAGCGCACATAAAAAAACACCCCGTTCTCGTTAGAGACCGGGGTGTTTTAGATTTAAAAGCTGGCGATGACTTACTCTCACATGGGTAACCCCACACTACCATCAGCGCTAAGAGG
>NZ_JBBCMP010000016.1:0-69809 GCF_037152175.1 Acinetobacter sp. AS167 | reverse complement strand
CTAATGAGCCATCAACAAAGCTTAGCTCGTAGTTCTTGTCTAGACCTGTTGCGCTATTAGTGTATTTGCCAGCATCTTTAGCAGTCACCGTGGCTGAAACACCTGATAAAACTGATTCAGTTTCACCATTGACCAAACCTGTTGCACTAAAACCAGTAGCAGTTTGATCTTTACCATTATAGGTAGTCGATACGCTATTGGCAGTTACTGTAGCTTTCGCTTTGGCAATATCTAATGAGCCATCAACAAAGCTTAGCTCGTAGTTCTTGTCTAGACCTGTTGCGCTATTAGTGTATTTGCCAGCATCTTTAGCAGTCACCGTGGCTGAAACACCTGATAAAATTGATTCAGTTTCACCATTGACTAAACCAGAAGCGCTAAAGCCAGCAGCCGTTTGATCTTTACCGTTATAGGTAGTCGATACACTATTAGCAGTTACGGTGGCTTTGGCTTTCGCAATATCTAATGAGCCATCAACAAAGCTTAGCTCATAGTTCTTATCTAGACCTGTTGCAGTATTGGTATATTGACCTGCATCTTTAGCAGTCACCGTTGCTGAAACACCTGACAATACCGATTCAGTTTCACCATTGACTAAGCCTGTCGCACTAAAACCAACAGCTGTTTGCTCTTTACCGTTATAAACCGTATTTAAACTATTGGCGGTGACAGTGGCTTTAGCTTTGGCGATATCCAAAGAACCATCAATAAAACTTAACTCATAGTTCTTGTCTAGACCTGTTGCAGTATTGGTATATTTGCCAGCATCTTTAGCAGTCACCGTTGCTGAAACACCTGATAAGACTGATTCTGTTTCACCATTGACTAAACCAGAAGCGCTAAAGCCAGCAGCCGTTTGATCTTTACCGTTATAGGTAGTCGATACACTATTAGCAGTTACGGTGGCTTTGGCTTTCGCAATATCTAATGAGCCATTAACAAAGCTTAGCTCATAGTTCTTATCTAGACCTATTGCAGTATTGGTATATTGACCTGCATCTTTAGCAGTCACCGTTGCTGAAACACCTGACAATACCGATTCAGTTTCACCATTGACTAAGCCTGTCGCACTAAAACCAGCAGCTGTTTGATCTTTACCGTTATAAACCGTATTTAAACTATTGGCGGTGACAGTAGCTTTAGCTTTGGCGATATCCAAAGAACCATCAATAAAACTTAACTCATAGTTCTTGTCTAGACCCGTTGCGGTATTGATGTATTTGCCTGCATCTTTAGCAGTCACCGTTGCTGAAACACCTGATAAGACTGATTCTGTTTCACCATTCACCAAGCCTGACGCACTAAAGCCCCATGCCGTTTGGTCTTTACCATTATAAGTAGTTGATAAGCTATTGGCGGTTACGGTGGCTTTCGCTTTGGCAATATCTAATGAGCCATCAATAAAGCTAAGCTCGTAATTTTTATCTAGACCTGTTGCAGTATTGGTATATTTGCCAGCATCTTTAGCAGTCACTGTTGCCGAAACACCTGTTAGTACTGATTCAGTTTCACCATTGACTAAACCAGAAGCGCTAAAGCCAGCAGCCGTTTGATCTTTACCGTTATAGGTAGTCGATACGCTATTGGCAGTTACGGTGGCTTTGGCTTTCGCAATATCTAATGAGCCATCAATAAGCGTCAGATCATAGTTCTTATCTACACCTGTTACTGTGTTGGTGTATTTGCCTACATCTTTGCCTGTGACAGTTGCCGAAACACTTGACAATACACTTGTAGTTTCACCATTGACCAAGCCTGTTGCACTAAAGCCAGCAGCTGTTTGATCTTTACCGTTATAGGTAGTTGATACGCTATTAGCCGTAACAGTGGCTTTAGCCTTAGCGATATCCAATGAGCCATCAACAAAGCTTAGCTCGTAGTTCTTGTCTAGACCTGTTGCGCTATTAGTGTATTTGCCAGCATCTTTAGCAGTCACCGTGGCTGAAACACCTGACAATACCGATTCGGTTTCCCCATTGACCAAGCCTATCGCAGTAAAACCAGCAGCAGTTTGATCTTTACCATTATAGGTGGTAGATACGCTATTGGCAGTTACTGTGGCTTTGGCTTTGGCAATATCTAATGAGCCATCAATAAGCATCAGATCATAGTTCTTGTCTACACCTATTACTGTGTTGTTGTATTTGCCTGCATCTTTGGCAGTCACCGTTGCTGAAACACCTGACAATACAGTTGTAGTTTCACCATTGACTAAGCCTGTTGCACTAAAGCCAGCAGCAGTTTGATCTTTACCATTATAGGTGGTTGATACGCTATTGGCTGTTACTGTCGCTTTAGCTTTAGCAATATCTAATAAGCCATCAATAAGCGTCAGATCATAGTTCTTGTCTACACCTATTACTGTGTTGTTGTATTTGCCTGCATCTTTGGCAGTCACCGTTGCTGAAACACCTGACAATACACTTGTAGTTTCACCATTGACCAAGCCTGTTGCAGTAAAACCAGCAGCTGTTTGATCTTTACCGTTATAAACCGTATTTAAACTATTGGCGGTTACGGTGGCTTTGGCCTTAGCAATATCCAAAGAGCCATCAATAAGCGTCAGATCATAGTTCTTGTCTACACCTGTTACTGTGTTGTTGTATTTGCCTGCATCTTTAGCAGTCACCGTTGCGTTTACGCCTGATAATACTGATTCTGTTTCACCATTGACTAAGCCTTTCGCACTAAAGCCAGTAGCCGTTTGGTCTTTACCGTTATAAATGGTTGATACGCTATTGGCGGTGACAGTAGCTTTAGCTTTAGCAATATCTAATGAGCCATTAACAAAACTGAGCTCATAGTTTTTATCTATACCTGTTGCGGTATTGGTATATTGACCTGCATCTTTAGCAGTCACTGTTGCAGTTACGCCTGACAATACAGTTGTAGTTTCGCCATTGACCAAGCCTGTTGCACTAAAGCCAGCAGCCGTTTGATCTTTACCGTTATAAACCGTATTTAAACTATTGGCCTTTACAATGGCTTGTGCTTTGTGAATTGTGGCACTTAAACCTATAGGCTGACTAAAAGTATAATTTCCTGCATCCGCACCTGTTAAGTTATAGCCTGTTACGATCACAGATCGGATTCCTGCATTCTTATCTGTAAATGTTCCTAGACCACTACCAGTCAATCCAACAAAATCTCCAGCAAATGGATTGATTGAAGCAGTACCATTTAAGGTCGCATTGAACAAGCCATCATACGTTTTATCTGCAACACTTATTCCATTAATGGTTAAAACTGCAGGCGTTATACTGGCTTTAAGATTTGTCGGCTGTAGCAAGTTGTAATTTAAAGCATCTGTTCCAGTCAGCGTATAACCCGACACAATCACATTTTTATTATTGCCCACATTTTTATCAGTAAATGATCCAAATCCAATACCCGAAAGTGTCACTGAATCACCTGACAGCACTGTCACTCCAGCAGTACCCGATAATGTTGCTACTTTTGATGTATCATAGACTTTGTCAGCAACGCTCAAGCCATTAATATTTAAATCTCTTTTCGCGATTGTTAATGAACCTGATCCACCATTTTCTTTATAAATTACATCATCGCCAAACTGTGTTGTATTTGCCGCGATTGGAACACCACTAATCAGGATTGAGCCATCATTTAAACTATAAATCCCTGCATTTTTACCAGTTGTTTTATAATTCAGCCCTGAAGCCAGCGTTCCAGAAGCTATCGATCCATCATAAATTTTGTCAGAAAAATTAGCGACAATTTCTGTAACCAAGGGTTTAAGGAAATGACGTAGTAACGGTGCAGATCTTCCTTCATAAATACGCCAGACTTTTCCTGTACCACCTGCATCATCAATATCCCAACCTGCAAAAGTAGAAATTTTCTGAAGTTCTGTTGTGGTTTTTCCTATACCACCCGCACTGCTTGTTCTTCCAGAAGTAATGGTGTTCCAGAAACTATTTGTGGTTGTACCATTACCACCACCAACGAGACCACCAACAAAAGTATTCCCAGTTACACTTCCAGAAGAATAATTTTTGTCAACACTTCCGCCATTGAAACCCACCAGTCCTCCAACATATTGATTTCCGATGACAGTACCTGTTGCATAAGAGTTATTGATTTGCCCTGATATTCCACCAACTAAACCACCAATATAATTATTTCCTGTCACTGCACCTGTTGCAAAAGAAGAACTTACAACTCCGTCACTATAACCAACCAAACCACCAATATAATTATTATTAGAATATTTTCCTTTTACAGTCACATTGGCATAAGAATTTAAGATATTTCCTGAATTATAGTTCCAACCCACCAATCCGCCATACTGCTCGGTATTACCTGTGACTAAGCCAGCATTGACATAAACATTATTAATCGTGCCAAGATTAAGCCCCACGATCCCACCTGTTTTTCCATAACCTGAATAACTTATATTATTCAGTCCAAGATTTTGTATAAGTGCATTCTGATGCGTAATCGCAAACAGTCCAATGCCCTGATACATAGAGTCAATACTTAATCCACTAATCGCATGACCTAATCCATCAAACCGTCCACGAAAAGCTTGTTGTGATAGATCCATTGGACTTAAAGTTGCATTATAAAAGCCAATTGGGTCGAATCCGGTATAGCCATTCCACTGCCATGTACTACTGGCATCTATGTCTGCACCCAACACATAATTACCACTCAGGTTACCGTTGATCCCTTGTAAATCTTGACTTGTAGTCGAACCCTGTGCGCCCAAAGCCGTAATGACTTGATAGTTAATGGTAGCAGCCGTTCCTTTTTGGGTACTAAAATTCTGCCCAGCCTTTAAGTTTATTTTTGCGCCAGTGTTAATATAGTAATTAGCATTGGTATTGGCTGTATTTTGTCCATATATCAAATTAAGTTTGCCACTGTTATTTGTCGCTGTGATGTTGGCATTAATGTTGATGTCATTTTGTGCATTTAAAGTCAGGCTGGTCGCACTCCCCCAAGTCACATCAGCATTCACATTGATATCACCCTTTTGGTTACCCGTAGAGCTAGTTAGCAATATGACATTACTGGTTGCAAGACTGCTTGCTAAAGTGGTTGCGCCTATGCCGCTACTACTTGCCGATGCATTACCTGAATTAATACTGAAATCGGTAGGGTCGATCAACCAGTTTCCGATTTTCCCGCCCTCAGAATGAGAGGACACTATCGTATTATTATTAATCTTTACTTTGGCTGCTGAAGTTTCAATAAACCCACCATCTTGACCATTTTTCCCTTCAGCTTTAAGCAGGCCACTGACATTTGTTTCACCATTTTGCATATCACCTAACAAAATGATTTCACCTTTGGCATTTTGGCTTAAGCGATTCGCTTCAATAATCCCACTATGATTGACCACGGCTTTACTTAAACTGTCTTTGGCTTTTGCAGTTAAATATACAGCGCCATTGTCGGCAAGAATTGCACCACCATTGTCCACCAAGCCTTTTAATACCCCTTGATCAACTTGGTACTGGGTCAGTGAACCATCCTGTAAAGCAAGAGTGACTTGACTGGCAGCAGTGAGATGAGTAACGCCATTCGGTGTCACAATAGAGCCGGTATTTTTAACATTGGGCGCAATCAGCGCAACAGTTCCACCTGATAAAGTTTGAATACTACCGTTATTTTCTATCGTTGCTGTGCTATTGGCATGGGCTTTTAAAGTATATTTTCCATTTTGAATATCCGCATCGTTCAAACTTAAAGTTGAAGCAACCAAACCACCAACATTCACTTGAGCTGTCTTAGAAAAAACCACACCATTTGGATTGAGTAAAAACACCTGCCCATTGGCATTTAAACGCCCCATAATCTGCGATGCATTGCTATCCAAAACCCGATTAATGGCTATAGATGACTGGTTTTGTTGATTAAAATTAACCGTTGCATCTTTACCAATATTAAAAGTATTCCAGTTGGTCGAAAGGTTTTGACTATTTTGATGAATATTTAAAACGTTGCCATTTTGGGAAATGTTGGCTGAACCTTGAGTGATATTGGCGCCTGTAGGCAGTTCAGTATTAGAAATTGCGGCATAAATCGATAACGGCAATAAAGCCAGCCCCAAAAAAGCCAATCGGATTAAATTTATCCCTGATGCTTTATGAACACCGCCCTTCAGTGCGTTTTTATGGTCTACAGTACTTTGTGAAGTATTATGATTTTTTGCCAATTCTGAAACTGCTTGCCAGCACCTAAGTTGTGAATTCCAAATAACTTTATAAATTTTGTTCATGATAATCCCCAAATCTACATTTTGATCAAATATCAATCATTAGATCAAATGGGGGAATATAGAGATATACCTGAAATTGGGTATTTTATATGTATAAGTTCACGTTTTAGATAAAAATAAAAACGCTGAATGAAATTATTCAGCGTTTATTGGAAAGAAAGCCCTATGCATCAGTTTTAAGCTAAACAAGCAATATAAAACCATGTTGCAATAAAAAAGCACCCGTAGGTGCTGATCTGCTTATTTTCAATCAAAAGGTCAGTAATTGTGGGTCAAACAAGTCTTTGATCATATCAGATTGCAATACCGCTATATCTTGAGCTGATAGATTTTCGACTTTATTGAAAGCAACCAATGCAGTACTTTTAGCATCATCGACAATAGCTGTAGTGCTTTGATCAATTGTTCGAGCAAGCACGTCATCAATTTGATTTGTAGTTAAATCATTAACTGAAGTCTTTGCCAACAATTCATCGACTGAAATGGCCGTGCTGTCATAAGAATTGGTATTGTCAACCTTGATATCTTCAACTTTGTTATTCTCAAGCGCATCTTGCAGTACAGTCGCTATGCTTGTACTGAGAATAGCTGAACTGCCAGCTATAGCAGTATGATCTAAATCTGAAACATTTGAATGGAGCTGCGAAAATTGATTTTCTATGGGTGATGATTGCCCTAATACTTGAGCGCTACTTTCTGGCTCAGAATTTAAAACACCTGACCCAATCGCATCAGCACTTTTAACTGAATCAATATTCGAATCAGCTAAATCAGCATGAAAAGCTGACGTTTCATCAAAAACTGCCATTTTTGTGGCGATTTCTATTACAGTAAATGTTCGTGCATCACTTACTAAACTGGTATTCCCTGCTTTATCCGTTTGTACAGTGGTAATACTGTGACTTCCCAGAGTTAAATCATAAGCAAAACTAAATGACCATTTACTATCTGCACCAACTGTGACCTTTCCTACCGCCTGATTATTGTCATAAATAATTAAAGTTGCTCCAACTTCTCCTGTTCCTGAAATCACAGGCCGCTTGTCATCTGTAGTCCCATTTGCAGCAACAGAACCTACAGTTGTCCCAACATCATCAACCACATCTGTGATTTTCGGACTAGCAGGCGCGGTTACATCTTTGGTACCTGTTACAGAGCTAAGCGCTGACTGATTTCCAGCTGCATCTGTTGCATATACACTGCCGACTTTTGCTTCAGTCAACGCTGTTGAAAGTGTGACAGAATAATTTCCGTTTGCATCTGTTGTTGCTGTGCCTAATAATTTATTTGCACTGTCATAAACTGAAATTTTGGAATTTGCTTCAGCGGTACCCGTGATCACAGTTCCTTCAGCATTTAAATTGGCCACGGGTTTATCTGGTGCTAAAACATCTTGTCCAGCTTTAATTTCTACAGCACTCGACTTATTTCCTGCAGCATCTTCAATTATAATTTTGCCAGTCTTGCTTGCATCTAAAGCAGGAGAAATGGTGATATTGAATTTGCCATTGGCGTCTACAACACCTGTTGCAATCACCGTACCTGTTGAATCTTGAATGATCACTTTAGCATTTACTTCTGCGGTTCCATGTATTGAAGTTCCATCTTTAGATACATCAAACTTAGGTTGATCAGGTGCTATAGTATCTTTACCGACTTCAATATTATGTTTTTCTGATTTATTACCAGATGCATCAATCGCTTCGACTGTACCAATCTGGCCTGTGGTTAAAGCAGGAGAAATAGCAACAGAAAATTGTCCCTGTGCATTGGCTTTTGCAGTACCAATCAGTTGACCCGCTGGATCATACACATTAATTATGGCATTCGCTTCTGCTTTACCAGTAACAATATTTCCTTGCTCATTTAACTGCCCCTGAGGCTCATTGGGTGCAATAGTATCTTTAGTACCCACAACAGAGGTATAGGTTGAAGCATTTCCAGCTTTGTCTTTTGCATTGATATAATAAGTATTATTGTTCAGCAAAGCCTCCGGCAGTGTCAATGAATAATTTCCATCTTTATCTACCACTGCTGTAGCAATCACTTTCTGGTTTTTATCAATTACATAAATAGTCGCACCCGCTTCAGCCGTACCCTTAATTTCAGTACCTTCTGGATTTAATGTTGCAGTCGGCGTTTTCGGTGCAATAATATCAGTAACCCCCTTTGATTGATTACTTCCACCATCATCAATCAATGCCAAACCTAAACCAATTGCAGAAGCAAGACCGACACCTGCTTTCACTGCGCTTGAAGAAAATAAATTTGAAAATGAAAACTCAGGTGTTGAATCTTCATAAGCAGAGATTTGTTGAACACCCGCAGTATTGGCACCTTCATAGAGTAAAGTGTCAAGTTTTTGCAAACCGCTATAGTCTGTAAAGTTTCCAGTATCATCAAAGTGAGCAAGTGAGAAACTTCCATCCGCTTTAGGGAAAGTTAAAGAATGGGTTGTAGTTGCATTGGTTTGAAAAAATCCCTCTAAAACAATTTGCTCACCATTATTTAAACTAATAATCAGCTTATCACCTAATCGCTCTAGTGTTTTCACATCTTGTTGTGTGACACCAATTTGAATAATAGCAGGTTGATTTAAACTGACTGTTTTTGCTTGAGAATCCTGTAGTAATATTTTGTCTTGTTTTGCAGCGACGACTATTCTTGTCATTTATACCTTCTATTGATTTAAAATGTATTTTTTGAAAATTATACAGAAGGTATTTATATATACAAACGACTTAAACTAATTTCTGAATTATTTATAAAAATATAAAATTCAGATACTTAAAAAAGTAAGATAGCGCACAAAATCTTATTTAAACAATAAATATCCAGCATTCTTACTTTTGAAATATAACTTCACTATTTAGCAAATCGCTTGGACAAATTGTGGTGCAGTATCCAAAATTTCAAACCAAGCAGCTTTGTTATCGGTAAATGCATGTGAAACAATCTTGCCTTGAACAGGCTCATTTACAATACCTACACGTAATCTAACTACTTCTGGTAAGTCTAGACGCGCACTAAATAATGGGGATGCACATCTTTTACAGAACGTTCGTTTTTTATTTTCAGTGGCATAATATTCTTGAAATAGTGCCTGTCCTTGAACAATCTCTAAATCTTGAGTCTGAATAGGAGCAATCGCCACAAATGCAGAGCCTTGAGCTTTTTGGCATTGCTGACAATGACAAACAAATATTTGAGGGATTTCACTATGAATTTTCAGTTGAATACCACCACAAAGACAAGAAGCTGTATACATTTTTATTCCTTTATATTGTGAGTAAACACATTTTATCGAGCAATTTTAACACTTATAACTTATAAATAATCAAATGGATAATGTGAAAAAAGTTCAGGATGGATACGATTTACAGTATATTGAAATTGCTCCAATCCAATCGTAGACAATGGTTTTTTATCCAAGTGCTGATCCATTGCTTGCAGAAGTAAAGCAAATTGTAAAAATTGGAAAAAGTTGACTTGCATTGACTGGAACTGATCATGCTTTAAACTCTCATCTAAATCCATGCCTAAATCATGATTATAGAATAAAATATCAAAACTATTGCGATCTAAAAACCATTCATCACCTTGCCCTGTACGACCAATTTTCCATAGTTGTTGGGATAATTTTTCCACATGCTCTGCGAAATACTGGTTTTCCTTTATCGCAGTTTCATAGCCAAATAAATCAATATCAGGGGTAATTTCAGTATCGCCACACTGTTGTAAAAATTCAAGATAATGAGGATCTGAAAGAAAAGTCACAGTACTTTGAATGGGTTGAGTTCGCGGATTTAATAGCTGAAGTATCTGTTTAAAATTGGTTTGCAGTTCAAACATTATTGCGCTCTCAATGATTGTTTTTTGTTCTAAGTTTTTTGTTCTAGATCATCTGCTCGATAGGACTTTAAGGCCTCAATTTCAGTATAAATACTCGCTTGCAATTGATCACGAAATACAATCATATCATCCATGCTCCCAATCTGTTCAATAGATAACCGTGGCATAAATTTGAAATAGAAAGGAATCCGCTTTGGAATAATATGCTTTGGAATCGAAGGAATAACCTCACCCTGTCTAAGCAATGAACCTATTTTGGGATTTGATAATATTTTATTAAACCATTTTTGTTTGAGCAGAATATTTACATCGAAAGCCAAATCAAAAACTTCATCACCACCTAAAGCCACAAAAGGAGCTATTTCATAACCAAATTCCTGAGCCAACTTTAAGAAACCAAAGCGTTGCTTCCAGATCAATTGATAAGCTTCACCTTTGCGTTTAATAACTTCTCGACCACCTCCTGGAAAAACCAAAATCGAATAGCCTTGTCGCATCGCTTCTTTGGCATATTCTTGTACGCCATCAACCCCACCGACACGTTTAACTACCTCTTTCCAAATCGGAATATGAAAATGGATATGATCAGCTAAACTAACCACAGCGATTTTATGCTCTGTAAATAAATAATCAATCAGAATCGGAGAATCTAAAACACCATAGATGGTGTGATTACCGACATACATGGCTGGTTTATTCGGTACTAAATTTTCAGTACCTAAAAATGTTGGACGAAAGTAAAAGCGCTGTAAGCTGCTTATTAATCGAATTAGTTTAGCGTTGTGGCGTATTTTCAAGGTTTTTTCAGTCATGTTGTATCTCTACAAAATACTTTTCAACATTTTTTGATCTTACCATTAAGTATATGACTGCTCCTTTTTCAGGGAAGAGCTTTGAACAAATAAAATAAGTTAAATTTTGGATAATCCCCCCTTCTTTTCAAAGTAGCTGAACTATGCTTTTAGCGACGCAAGGGGGGGGATTTTATAAAATTATGATTTAAGCAACGTGCTTTTGTACAAGAATTGAACCCACAGAATAACCTGCACCAAATGAACATAGCACACCATATTCACCATCATTCACCTGATCCGCACTACGATGTAATGCAATGATCACACCTGCTGAAGACGTATTGGCAAACTCATCTAAAATGATTGGTACCAAATCAGGATCTGCTTCTGCAACTTCTTTGCCGACAATGAGTTTTAAAATTAATTCATTCATATTGGCATTGGCTTGATGTAGCCAAAAACGTTTTACATTTTCAGGTTGAATACTGTTCTTTTCCAATTGTGTGGAAATAATTTTCGCAACCAATGGACACACTTCTTTAAATACTTTGCGACCATCTTGACGAAATTGCTTATCATCACGAGAAGTTAATTCTGAACCATTTAAGAAACCAAAATTATTTCGGATGTTATTGGAGAATTGGGTAAACAAATGGGTATCTACGATTTCAAACCCTGTTTTGCTATCCGTTTCTTCAATAATTGAAGCTGTTGCAACATCGCCAAAAATAAAATGGCAGTCACGTGAACGATAGTCAGTATGGCCTGAGGTAATTTCCACATTGACCAATAACACACGACGTGCACCCGTTTTTACAGCATCGTAGGCTTGTTTCAAACCAAATGTAGCAGCTGAACACGCCACATTCATGTCGTAGGCATAGCCCTGAATCCCCAATGCAGTTTGAATTTCAATTGCAACAGCAGGATAAGCACGTTGTAAATTTGAACAAGCTAAAATCACCACATCAATGTCTTCTGCAGTTACGCCTGCATTTTCCATCGCTTGTTTTGCCGCAATCACGCCCCACTCAGCTTGGATTGAAAGCTCTTCATCTGAACGTTCTTCTAAACGAGGACGTAAACGATTAATGTCTAGGACACCTGATTTTTCAATCACATAACGACGCTTTACACCTGATGCTTTTTCAATAAATTCTGCACTTGAACCACGACGGGCAACAACTTCACCCGCTTCAATTTTTTCAGCATTTTCACTGTTAAATTGTTCCACATAAGCATTTAAACAATCCACCAATTCTTCATTGGTAATCACTTCTTCAGGATGGTACAAACCTGTACCTGTAATACGGATGCCCATGTAAAACTCCTTTTTAAATTCACAAATATTTCAAATTATTTCTATTCTAACCGATTCCAAGCTTTTCCCATACTTTTTGTATTCTGGTTGACGAAATCGGCATCTTGGTTTTCATTGGTTGAGAAAATAATGAAATACGTAGTTCCTCAACCATGAAGTAGACTTCTTTAACACGGACATCCGACTTAAACTTAAACAGTTTATCCATCCAAGGATCTACTTCTTTAATTGCAGCATCATCACGATTTAGATTATTCGGCAATCGATCTAAACGCAATAACAATGCTTTTAAATAACGAGGATATTCCTGCCAAATATCTGAAGATTTTGAATAAACAAAATTGGATAAGTTCATTAAATCGAGTTGATCCTCAATATCATTCATATTTTTAGCAAATACATCTTGATCCAGCATCAACAATTGCTGGCGTATTTCCTGCCATTGAATATAAATTTCACTGATCAACTTTAATGCTTCCTGACCATAACTTAAAAATGACTTTTTCACATCTGCCATGACTATCGCAAATTCTTCAGCATTAATGGGTAAATCTTGAATTGCCATTTGTAATGTTGCGTACACCAACATTTGCTCAAGTTGTGCTTTATCGCCCAAAGGAGAATATGCCAATGCCAGTGGCTTGGAAATTTGCTTTTTCAATTGACGAATCAAATCCCCCAATTGCATATGAATCAAACGAATTACGCCTTCACGATGCTGTTTAATCGCTTCACTTTGATCATTAAAGGTCTGAATCACAATACCAGAATCATCTTTCAACTCTAACTTAGCAAAGTCTTTGCTTGGAACCAGTGCCTGATATTGTTTAACCACAACCCCAGTTACTTTCTGAGATGCTTCAAATACAAAGCTTTCAGGAAAAGTAGTAAACTCACCTTTTAACTGTTTGACAGGACTGTGTGTTTCAGTTCGACAACGTGCTTTAAGTTCTGCAAGATCACGGCCTTTTTCAATCACGCGACCTTTTTCATCAATTACTTTGATAAATGGAATTAAGAATTGATCAATACGTTCAAAAGAAAAATCTTTATTGGTAATTTGTTCACCACGTAATTGAAATGCCAAAAACTCAAAAATATGCTGACGCAAATGTTGCGCATCGACTGCTTTGATCAATTTATTGGCTGTATCTGGAATCGGCACCAAGTTACGACGTTTATCTTTTGGTAAGGCTTTTAATAAAGCTTCGATTAAATCCAAACGCCAACCCGGAATCCCCCAAGACCAAATATTTTCATCAACTTGAGCTAAGGCCTGTACAGGAATTTTTACAGTTGCGCCATCTTCATCATGACTTGGATCAAAACGATAGCTGGCAGCTAAACGCAATTGTCCATTATGTAAATAATCTGGAAATTGCTGTGTAGTTGGACGATCATTCATCCATAAATCATCATCATCAACAAAAAGATAACGAGGATTCTGCGGTTCTACTGTTGCTCGCCAATCTTCAAAGCTACGACGGCTGGCAATTTCCGTAGGCACTTTAGAGGCATAAAACTGATAAATGGTTTCTTCATCGACGACTAAATCACGACGACGCAGTTTGTCTTCTACCCGCTCCACTTCTTCAAGCTTTAATAGGTTGTGTTTTAAGAATGGTGGCGTTGTTCCCAAGTTTCCTGTAGTTAGCGCATCTCTTAAGAAAATTTCATGTGCAGCCAACTGGTCCACTTTTTCATAATTGGTGGCACGTTTCGGTTCAATGATCAGTCCAAATAATGAAATCTGATCATAAGCATTGACCACACCCGGTTTTTTCGCCCAATGTGGCTCAAAATAATGATGTTTTAATAAGTTCGGTGCAGCCAAAAGAATCCACTCAGGCTCAATTTTTGCCAGTGTGCGTAAATACACCTGTGAGGTTTCGACCATTTCAAATGCCATTACCCATGGGGTATTGGTTTTATGTAAGGTTGATGCAGGAAAAATTCGGGCTTTTTGCTGACGAACTGCCATGAAAATATTACGTTCGTCAGTTTTATTGGCAATAAAGGACAATAGTCCTGTCAATAAGGCACGGTGTAAATTTTCATAACTGGCCTGCTTTTCATTGAATGAAAGTTTTAAACCTTGTGCTAAATCCAGTAATTGTTCATGAGTTTTCTTCCACTCACGTAAGCGCAACCAGCTAAGAAAATGCTGTTTGGCAAAATTACGTCTTTTGCTTTCACTCAAAGTTTCACGATTTTCAGTCAGTGTATTCCACAGTTTAATATAAAATAGAAAATCTGAATCTGCTTCTTTAAATAATGCATGTTTTTGATCCGCCTGCATTTGCTTATCAGCAGGACGCTCGCGTGGGTCTTGTACTGCAAGTGCAGCAACAATAATCAAAACTTCATTCAGTACCCCAAAATGAGCACCACCAAGAATCATACGTGCAAGGCGTGGGTCTATTGGCATTTTTGCCATTTGTAGACCGATTTTGGTTAAACTGTTATTTTGAAGTTCGGCTTTTTTAGTAGCAGGTTGTGCAAGGTTTTTTGCTTTAGCATCACCTACAGTTCCCTGCTTGGAAACCGCAATTTCATTTTGTGCCATTGCTTGAGGAAGATTATTTGAATTTTGCGCGTCATGGATAGCACCTAATTCAATCAGCAACTTACGCCCATCGTTGACCAAACGATGGTCTGGTGGCTCAATAAAATCAAAATCTTCTACAGCACCTAAACCGAGACTTTGCATCTGTAAAATAACCGATGCTAAATTGGTCCGTTTAATTTCTGGTTCAGTAAAATCTGGACGACTTTGAAAATCATCTTCACTGTATAAGCGAATGCAAACACCTGGTGCAATACGACCACATCGCCCTTTACGCTGATTTGCAGCAGCTTGAGAAATCGCTTCAATCGGTAAACGCTGTACCCGTGAACGATAGTTATAGCGAGAAATACGTGCAAAACCACTGTCGATCACATAACGAATATTCGGTACAGTCAATGCTGTTTCAGCAACGTTTGTCGCGATGATAATACGTCGACCACCACCAGATGGATTAAAGATTTTCTGCTGTTCTGCCAAAGCTAAACGAGCATATAAAGGTAAAATTTGCGTGTGTTTAGGACCAAATTTTTGTAAGGTCTCTTGTAGTTCTCGAATTTCTTGTTCAGTACTTGAGAAAATAAGAATATCCGCATGTTCAGGATGTCCCTTAGACTCAGCATCCTTAAAACATTCTTCTACAGCTTGTACCACTGCGCGTGGTAAATTTTCTTCAAACTCATCAAAGTCATCATCATCACTACCGCCGATCGTCATCTCTGAAATCGGACGATAACGCAGTTCAACTGGAAAGCTACGTCCTTCCACTTCAAAAATTGGTGCACCATTAAAATATTCGCTAAAGCGATTCACATCTAATGTCGCTGAAGTAATAATGATTTTTAAATCAGGGCGCTTTTTGACCAGTTGCTTCAGGTAACCCATGATGAAATCAATATTTAATGAACGCTCATGTGCTTCATCAATAATAATCGTGTCATATTTATTTAAATAACGATCATTAGAAAGTTCAGCAAGTAGAATACCATCCGTCATTAAGCGAACGATCGAATCATTTGATCCTTGCTCATTAAAACGCACTTTAAAACTGATGCTTTCACCCAGCTTTTCACCAACTTCTTCAGCAATTCGTTGCGATACGCTCCGTGCTGCCAGACGACGAGGCTGAGTATGACCAATCATCCCAGTTAAACCACGACCTGCAAGCATTGCAATCTGTGGTAATTGCGTAGTTTTACCAGAACCCGTTTCCCCTGCAACAATAATAATCTGATGCTTCTGAATCGCTTCAATCAGTTTATCTGCATACTGGGTAACCGGTAGATCCTGATTGAGTTTGATTGTCGGTAGACTGGCTAATCTTTTTTTGACTTGATGATTTGATTTCTCAAACAATTCTTGGAATTTTTCAGGATGAGCATCTTTTCCTTTTTTCAGTCGATTTAAACGATGGCGATCTCGTACCATAACCCATTGATCGACATTTAACTGATTTGGCACAGATGCATTATCCTAATACTTAAAATTGAACGGGATATTTTACGCTGTAAAGCACAGGAGAGATAGTCCAATCAAAGTGAATTCACCATTGTGTTATACATGTATTATAAAAATAATATTTAAAAGGTGCTAAAGTTTACTCAACTACGCAACTGGCTGTGGTTGCAAATATTCATATAGACGTAGATCTGTTGCTATATGATCTACAAAACTAGCTAGCTTGAAGTGATGCCCAAGCACAAAACAGCAGCCCCTGTATCATTTGCTCGATGCACAACATTGAAATGTGATGTAGTTAAAATTCAATTTATCTTATATGAACAAATTCTATACATTGAAATAAATTTTATATCTTTTTTAGAAATCACCCTTGAAATATAGCCCCAGAAGCATCATGTTTGTAACAGATTAAAAAAGGATGCTTTGTCATTCAAACATCATCTTGATTTGCTTTAGTTGATGAAACTCTGACAAAACAACGGTTTTTGGTGAAATGTATCTGGAGCACGTTAATTTGATTTTCCGATCTTAGCGATAAAAAAATACTATTTCCCCAATAATCTAAAATTCATTATTCTAGTTAAATATTAGATAAACACCTCAATCATGGAGATAATGATGAGCTTAATTAATACTGAAGTTAAACCATTTAAAGCACAAGCTTTCCAAAACGGCCAATTCATTGAAGTTACAGAAGCCGATCTTAAAGGTAAATGGTCTGTAGTTTTCTTCTATCCAGCAGACTTCACTTTTGTTTGCCCAACAGAACTTGGTGATCTTGCAGACAACTATGCTGAATTCAAAAAATTAGGCGTTGAAATCTACTCTGTTTCTACAGATACACACTTCACGCACAAAGCTTGGCACGATTCTTCTGAAGAAATCAAAAAAATTGAATATGTAATGGTTGGTGACCCAACTTGGGTTCTTGCTAAAAACTTCGAAGTTTTAATTGAATCTGCTGGTCTTGCTGATCGTGGTACTTTCGTTATCGATCCTGAAGGTAAAATCCAAATCATCGAAATCAATGCTGGTGGTATTGGTCGTGATGCTTCTGAACTTCTTCGTAAAGTTAAAGCAGCTCAATACGTTCACGGTCATCCTGGCGAAGTTTGCCCAGCTAAATGGAAAGAAGGTGATGCAACTCTTGCACCTTCAATCGACTTAGTCGGTAAAATCTAATTCTTGAATTAGATTAAACCCATAAAAAAACCACGCTTTTTAGCGTGGTTTTTTTACATTGGATTTTATGTGCAGGTTTTTGCGTTTATAGGTTTTTATTTAATGAGACCAAATTGCAATTTCATATCCGTCTAAATCTTTAAAATGAAAACGACGCCCACCAGGAAAACTAAAGATCTCTTGTACGATAGTTGCTCCTGCCTCTTTCACACACGCTAAGCTTTGTTCTAACTGGATACTATATAAGACAATTAATGCCCCACCAGAACTTTGCACATTGTCAGATTGGGTAAAGCCACCTTTTATCTCCCCTGAATCAAACTCACAATATGCAGGACCAAAGTCAGTAAAAGTCCAGCCTAAGTTTTGATAAAACTTTTTGCTTTGGAGGATGTCTTTCACCTTAAATTCAATATAGTTTATTGAAGTTTTTTGACGAGACGCTGACTGATCCATATATGTTTCACCATAAATTTATAAAATATTTTTTTAATAAAAAAACAAAGCATTAGCATATAAAAAATGCATTTAAACCACTCGATTTAGAATAGCGTAATTATTTTTGCGTTGTTTTGCTCAAACGATCAACTTGCTTAAGTAGCTCAGGAATACGGTATTTCCCATACATGGACTGCACATTGTGTTTCGCTTTCGCTAATTCTATTCCAATGGCAGAGACATATAAGGGCTTAACACTTTGTCCACGTAGAATTTCAAATTCCTTTGGCGTTCCCCTAAATTCATTTTTAGCCACTCCAATTACAGGAGTTTTATCAGCTAAGGCAGTATATAAATGCTGTCCTAAACCAACTGTTTGTTCAACACCTAAATAAACATAGCCATCAATCACAATCATATCAATGGTTTCTTTCACCAAATCCAATAATTTTAAAATACACGGCAATTCACGTTTATAAAATTGACCTGACTCATAGTCAGCAATTGGCTTGATGGTGATAAGGTAATGGTTCGATATACTAGAACTCGTCCAAGACTCAAATACAATGCCAGCAACTTGTGCAGCGTTTTCTGTATAGGCAACATCTATTGCAAGAATCATAATCTATCCCTAAATTATTAAAAAAACTCGTTATCTCGTTTAATTATGATTTTTAAGCGTTTATCTTGCAAAAATACGCAATGTCAAAATATGAATAACCTTATCAAAACAATCATTAGGATTTTTACAAAACCACTATACATTTCTTTAAGTGAATAGACTAATTTCAAAAGATACAGAATATTTTTTCTGTAAAACAATCAAAAGTTTAAGGGGTTGCTTATGGGATCTATGATTACCGTGACTTCTTGGAAGTATAATGCTTCTTCACGGTATTTAAAAATTTTTTATAACAATGGTTCTGGTGAACTTTACCATCCCGTACCAGAATTTATATACAATAATTTACTACGATGTAGTGATAAAACAGCATTCGTGCATAAATACCTAGAATATGATTTACATTTTAAAAGGCTTTCAATTTTATAATTTTAGAGCGGCGCTTTTAAAGTAAAGTCAGGGAGATTTCTCCCTGATATAAAAACTGTGTTAGTTTTTTAATGTCACCATAAACAGACCTGACCCGATCGACAAGGTTGTTGTCATAAACCTTTCATCTTGTTTAACTTCTTTGATAAAGCTTTTAACTTCAGCCGCATGTGATATTACGTTATCAACAATCAAAACTCCGCCATGCTCTACAAGCATCTTCTGTAGATATACCCAGTAATTTAAATAAGCATTGCGTTCAGCATCAAGTAGAATAAAGTCATATTGTTCCTGACACTGTTCTAAGTATTTTTGCGCATCCCCCACCCAAAAATCGATCACGTCATCAACTTTTAACTCTTGAGCATGCAGTTGCGCTTGCTGAGTTCTTTTTTCATCGATCTCAAGCGTTGTCACCTTCGCACCTGTCACTTTGGCTGCATCCGCAAGCCACAATGTAGAATAACCTGTTGATGTTCCGATCTCTAAAATTTTCTTAGACTGCTGAATTCGCACTTGCATGGCTAAAAACAATGCTGATTCAGGTTCGATATTTCGATAGCGTTTAATACGATCACACTGTGTGGCATCAAACTTAATAAAGGATTGATATAGTTCATTCAATCGTTGCAAAAATGGGTTACTTAAACTCATGTTTAGATCTTCCTTTTCACTATCATTGTTATTATTTCAATCATTTACGTCATTGCTATGACAATACATAGCTTTTGACAAGTTACATCGTTACGGTTTATTACATGACTTAATCAACCTATAAAGTCTAACGCATATGGATTAAACAGCATGTAAAAATTCAAATCTCGCTTGGACTTGACCATCTTCTAATGTGACTTGCTCACAAAACATTTCATAAGGTCGAACCCAGATTGAATAATCCTCATATAAACATTGGTAAACCACAACTTTTTCACGGGTTTCACTATGCGTTGCGACATGAAAGACTTGGTATAAATTACCTTTATAATGTTTATAAATTCCAGCTTTTAACATCTACACTCAACACTCTAAATACGATATCTATGTTATACAGGATAGCCAAAGAAAAAACTCGTCCGAAGACGAGTTTTTTATGCTTTTCAATTTTTAAATTAAGAAAAGTCTAAGCCTTTTTCAAATGCTTTTAACTCGTGACGAGCCATTGCTAAGTTTGATTTAGAACGATCTAAAACCAGATAAAGAAATAAATTTTCATTTGAATCAAGTGGACGAATCAAGTGATACTGCTTACCTAATGTAATTAAAATATCTTCAATTACATCATCTAATTTTAGTGCTTTTGCAACTTTACGCTTAGCACGAACAACTTCAGTATTACCTGCTGCTGCTAATTCTAAGTCTAAACCTGCACCCGCAGTCGCTAAAGATAAACCACTTTCGCTATCTACTAATG
The DNA here is from genome assembly GCF_037152175.1 of Acinetobacter sp. AS167. Taxonomy (NCBI): domain Bacteria; kingdom Pseudomonadati; phylum Pseudomonadota; class Gammaproteobacteria; order Moraxellales; family Moraxellaceae; genus Acinetobacter; species Acinetobacter sp. AS167. Next base: position 49,489 of record NZ_JBBCMP010000016.1, on the reverse strand, counting down.
CAGCACAAACGAAACCATCGATATCAGTTAATTGATCTAGTGTGATACGAGCCATGAGCATCCCCGTTGCTTTCAACATTGTTGTTCGTTTTAGCAATTCAATTTTTATTTTGCTTTACTAAAACACTTTACTATATAGCTAAAAATTTTCATTTCTAACTAACATGGATAAATTAGTATTCTTTTTGAATACCCATTTAATTTTATTTGATAATCAATTTTAATTAATTATTTCCACACTCATTTAAATAGCATAAAAAATATTAATTATTCAATAGAAATTTAAAAAATAAATAACTAATTTGACTATTTAAAGCTTTCAAAAAATTCCAAAAAATAACAGCTTCGAAAAAAAATCAGTATAGATCTCATTTTTTAAAAAAATGTGAACCTCATCACATATTTTAAAATAACTTCCCTATATGTTTCTCGTGAGTAATTCAGAAGTAGATTTGAGCTCATATAGGATCTGCCCCAATAAAATATCTTTGTTGGTCATCGCCACTAAAACCAACGGATGCTTTGGATGAGGAATTGCGGTTAATAGCGCTTTTCCATTCTCTGCATCTAAGGTAATTGTTTGACATCCAACAAGATTGATTTCTGAAACAAATGCTGTCACTAAGGCCAAAATCGAACTACTCACTGCAGCAATTTTTCCAGAATTGTTAATATTTTTCTTGTTGGCTAAAGCAATTTCAAAACCATCAGAAGTACACAACATGATGAACTCTACACCACTGACCGAGTTCAAAAGTTGTCTGATTTGTTTTTCAGCATATATGACAAAATCATCGGGTACTTTTCGAGATGTGTTTAGATCAAGCATATTCAAGAAAACCCCATAAATTAATTTGTAAATTAAGCATTTTTAAAAGCCGAAAAACATGTTTTCTAGACTTTTTCTAGTGACAGAATTATTTGATATACTTCACATTTTAGCTCAATTCTATCTGTTTTTATTGGCTTGTAAATATTTTTTTTCAATTTTAATTTATTTTTACAGCACTGATTTTGTCTCCAAAGTTCAAAATTGTCAGATCTAGTACTACTCGTCACTTTTAATCGATTAATATCATAAATTGTATAGATCTTAAACTATGTCTTGATTTAATTTTAACGATAAAACATAGAAACAACTTTTTTATTTTTTCATTAAGTATTTTATTGATACTTGAGTTTTAGATATAAAGCGAGTGTATTCATATTATATTAAACTTTTATTAAAATTATGTTGATCAGTTATTATTCAATATAAGATAAATTGATCTTATAAAAAATTTACATTTTATTTTTTGATTTGGTTATTTTTTGTGTTTATATTTGGATTTGTTGATCATTCCTCTATGTTTGCGACAGTGTGTGTTTTAGATGATACTAGGCACGAAATATGAAATTTAGTCTTTCTAAATGAGTAGTTCGTAACAAGGTAACAGTAAAAAATACACTAGTCCCTGAGCTTCGCCTTGTGCTGCCAATAAAGCAGTGCTTTGTTCTTACTCTGGTTGCAACTAAAATTAGCTCTGTTGGCGTTATGAAACTTAAAAGAGATCCGTTATTCTTTTTTTTTCATCCTTAGTGACTTATACAAGCTTTGCTCAATTTTAGCCTACAACGCAAGCTACTTATGAAATATTAACGAGCCCTTATTTTATCCAACTGCTGGATGCCAAAAATTAATTTAAAAAAGGTACAAGACAATGAATAAACTTCTACTTTCTCTTGGTCTGATTGCAACGATTGCACTTGTTGGTTGTAATAAAGACAAAGCACCTGAAACGGGTGCGACTACAGGTGAACATGCTGCAAATGCCGTAGAACAAGCAAAACATGATGCAGAACACGCGGCTCAAAATGCAGCGGATGCGACTGCTAAAGCTGCGGATAATGCAGCAAATGCAACTGCGACTGCTGTAGATCATGCAGCTGATGCAACTGCCCATGCTGCAGATGCAACTGTTGATGCTGCTAAAGATGCCACTGCAACTGCTGCGGGTGCTGTTGAAAAAGGTGCTGCTGACGTTAAAGAAAAAGCGAGCCAATAGTTTTAATATGAAAAAAAGCTCCTAAATATAGGAGCTTTTTTTCATTTGTCATATATTTACATTATAAATTAACCGACTTTCAGTCACATGGAGTTTTGTTTATGTCTCATTCTCACCACCTAGAACAGCATTTTATACAACGTACAGGCTGGTTAAGAGCAGCCGTCTTAGGTGCAAATGATGGCATTATTTCTGTGACTAGTTTAGTGATGGGAATGGCAGCAAGCGGTGCCTCAAGCCACACCCTGCTGATTACCTGTATTGCAGGATTAATTTCTGGTGCAACCTCAATGGCTGCCGGTGAATATATTTCCGTTAAATCACAGTCAGATATTGAAGCAGCAGATCTAAAAGTAGAAGCTCTAGAATTAGAAAAGAATCCGCACTTAGAGCTCAAAGAACTTACCCACATTTATATTCAACGTGGTTTAGATCCTGAATTGGCGCATCAAGTTGCTGTTCAACTCACAGAAAAAGATGCTTTGGAAGCACATGCACGTGATGAAATTGGGATCAATGAAGCAACTGCTGCAAGACCATTACAGGCTGCTGGTTCTTCTGCATTATCTTTTTCTATTGGTGCATTATTTCCGACATTATCAATTGTGTTTAGCCCGGAAGCATATTTAGAGAAAATTGTTTTAGTTGTCGGTATCTTATCTCTAGTCATACTGGGTGCGTTATCCAGCTATTTTGCTGGTACATCAATACTCAAAGGTAGTTTCCGTGTGGCTGTGTGGGGAATTATCGCAATGGCGTTCTCAAGCTGGATTGGTTCACTGTTCCAAGTCACTCCAATTTAATCTATGTCTTGATAAAATAAGTCGCAACTTAAAGATGTATTTAAATTATATTTTTATAATAAATACCGAACATAATTTGCTAATTTGCAGTCGCTTCGGCAAAGTAACTTAAAACACAAGGAGCTTAAGTATGTCTTTATTAGAACAATTAGGGATAAAACATCCCATATTACTTGCACCAATGGCTGGAGTTTCTACCCCACTATTGGCTGCAGAAGTATCAAATCAAGGGGCTTTAGGTGCTTTAGGACTCGGTGCAAATACACTAGATTCTGCATTAAAACAAATTCATGAAACTCAAGCACTAACACCACATCCTTTTCAATTAAACTTTTTCTGTCATGAATCAGCAGCATTAAACACTGAATCTAATCTGTTATGGAGTCAACATTTAGCAACTGAATTTGAAAAATTTGGTGCAAGCCCACCTACAGAATTAAAATGTATTTACCCTAGCTTTAAAGACAATGATGATTTTTTAAACCTTTGTTTAGACACTCAACCCAAAGCAGTAAGTTTCCACTTTGGCATTCCGCATGAATATCAAATTCAAAAATTAAAACAAGCCGGTATCATCACAATTGTTTCTGCAACCAATCTAACTGAAGCGCTCACTATCGAAGAAGCAGGGATTGATATTATTGTAGCTCAAGGTATCGAAGCAGGTGGACATCGCGGTATTTTTAATGCTCAAATTGATGGCGCAATTAAAACCGCTGATTTAGTCCAACTCATCAAAAAATATAGTTCACTTCCTGTCATTGCAGCAGGTGGTATTATGAATGGGCAACAAGCTAAAACCATGTTAAACCTTGGTGCTGATGCCGTTCAATTGGGAACTGCTTTTGTACAATGTAAATCTTCAAATGCCAATGCAGCATACCGCAAGGCTTTATTTGATCACCCACTCACTCAAATTACTTCAAGCATTTCAGGTCGCCCAGCACGCGGCATCATCAATCATTGGCAAGCGAGGATTGATCAGCCCGACCGTCCACATGTAGCCGCCTACCCTTATGCCTATGATTTAGCTAAACAACTGAATGCTTTAGCTGTTCAACATGGTGATACTGGCTTTGGTGCATTCTGGGCTGGAAGTAATGTTGGACTGATCCGTGAATTAGAAGCTCGAGATCTAGTTAATCAACTGGTTGTAGAAATGAACCATTCTTAATTCTTAACTAAGCTGTCAATAGAAGCTGAACTGCGACAGCTTCTATTTATACTTACTATGCTTGGCTTTGTTCAACTAACATATACACCAAATCTAATTCGGGGCATACATACCCCAATCCTGTCATTGCAGCAGTAATTTGCCCACGATGATGTGTGCCATGATTAAATACATGCATAAGAGTAGCAGCATAAGGCAAAGTCAGTTCTTGTCCAGAAACTCGTTTATAGGTTAAATCTGCATTTAAGGTTTTTTCATCTAACTGCTCTAGAAACTCAATCCAGTTATTCGACTTCTCTTGTAATTCGTCCAGTAATAGGTTTTTTTCAGTTTGGATGATAGTATCTAATGCAATTGCAGGTGATACACCCTGCTTAAAGCGTGAATACCAAAGATAATGTTCCCCCAATAGCAAATGATTCAAAGTGCCAGCAATGCTTTTAAAATAAAGACCAACATTTTTGTTAAAATCATCATCGGACACAGCTTTTAAACTTTCACAAAGACGCTGGGTTGCCCATATATTGTATTGTGCCAGTATTCTCAAAGAATCTTTATTCATGACTTAAATAAACCATTATTATGGGTGTATAAAATATAATCAGCTTGATAAAAATGCCATTTTGACTAGAATAGCGATAAAATCAATAAAGCTAGCTTGATGCTCATGTTAAATCAAATTTTTTGCCAATCGGTGAATCATTTTTCACTTATTTGATTAAGTTATAAATTTTCAACAACTTATTCAAATTAAAAGTGAGATTTATCATGTCTGCCTATCATCAAATACGTGCGCTATATGACCGTGACACGATTACGGTTTATCAAGCCTATAATCAACATATTGCCCATTTGGCAGTCCAACAACAAAAATTTGTTTCACCTTTTTCCTTTCAAAGAATGACATGGATAAAACCTTCATTTTTATGGCTAATGGGACGCAGTCATTGGGCGACAAAATCCAACCAAAATCATATCTTAGCAATCCGTATCAAACGTGATTTTTGGGAATATTTACTAGAACAAAGTGTACATACCGACCCGACACTCTCTGGGCATAAAAATGGTGAGCAATGGTTTGAAGCTTTTGAAAATGCAAGGGTACATATTCAGTGGGATCCTGAACGGAATTTAAAAGGAACTAAGCTTGAACAGCGGAGTATTCAAATTGGGATTAGTCGTTTTTTAATTCAAGCGTTTAACAACACTGCGATTCATTCAATCCAAGATATCACCCCTCTTGTAGATAAGATGGCGCAATTTCGACGTTTAGGACAGTATCATCACGCTGAAAAACTCTTGCCTAAACAACGTATTTATCCTTTAAATAATGCATTAAAAAAACATTTAGTGATTAGGTAGTTCAGTATGGGAGTTCGCTCCTATACTGATTACACCTTATTGATTACACATCCAATAAATTTACCGATTCAACCTGTACATCACTCATCGTATTGCCTTGTTCAAGCAAGTGATTAAAGTAATCCTCAACGACTTTCGCTTGTTCAACTGTACTTTCCACTTTATACATATTTTGACGAAATTCATTACTTGAATGTAAACCTTTGGTATACCAAGCAATATGCTTGCGTGCAATACGGCAACCTGAGTATTCACCATAGAACTGATAAAGTTCAGACAAATGGCCCAGTAAAACTTGTTTTACTTCTTGAATATCTGGTGCTGCTAAATATTCACCTGTTTTTAAATAATGGGCAATTTCACGAAAAATCCACGGACGCCCTTGGGCTGCACGTCCAATCATAACGGCATCAGCACCAGTATAGTCCAATACATATTTGGCTTTCTCAGGGCTGTCGATATCACCATTGGCAATCACAGGAATAGAGAGCATCTGTTTGACTTCTTTAATCAAACTATAACGTGCCGTATTTAAATACATATCCTCACGGGTACGACCATGTAAGGCTAAGGCTGCAATTCCTGCTTCTTCTGCTCGTTTCGCCACACGGATAATATTCTCATGACCATTTAAAAAACCTAACCGCGTTTTTAACGTCACAGGCACATCCACCGCTTTAACCACTGCATCTAAAATTCGGGCAACCAAATCTTCATCTTTCAGCAATGCTGAACCTGCCAGTTTATTACAAACTTTTTTTGCTGGGCATCCCATATTGATATCGACAATTTGCGCACCATTTGCAACTTGATAACGTGCTGCCTCAGCTAACTGATCTGGTTCAGACCCTGCAATTTGCGCTGAAATCGGTGCTAATTCACCATCAAAATTTGCCCGATATAAACTCTTTTTGGTCATACGTAAGGTCTGATCAGAGGTCATCATTTCACTTACCGCATGCCCAGCGCCAAAGTATTTGCACAGTGTCCTAAACGGACGGTCTGTAACTCCTGCCATAGGTGCAACGATTAAATTATTTGACAGTTGATAAGGACCAATATACATATATATTCATACATTTTTAGACCTTCATAGTATACTGCATCTGCCATAGTGGCTCATCATTTTCTGAGTATGTTTTCTTCGATATGAAAAAATTAGTTCGACATCACGCATTTCTTAAATCTTTCAGCGTGTTAGCTCTTTCTTTAAGCCTAGTTGCTTGTGGTAAAGGTTCATGGTTTGCCAATGAAGATGATGAACAATTAAAACAAGAGCAAATCAGAAAACTGATTCCCAATCGTGTCAATCAACGTGACTCTTGGGCAAAAGACATCTACGATATTTCCAATGAATTAAAAATTCCAACCAACAAAGAAAATATCTGCACCATCATTGCGGTGGTTGATCAGGAATCTAACTTTGTTGCCAATCCTGTTGTACCAGGTTTGGGGGATAAAGCGGTAAAAGAAGTCACCACACGTTTAAATGAAAAATTTGAAGATAAACTTGGAACCACAATTGGTGGTACTGTTGCTTCATATTTTGAGAATGTTTTAAAAAACCAGCCCTCGCCAAATGATAACTATTTAAAACAAATGAGCCGTGTCCGCACTGAAAAAGATTTAGACGTACTTTATCGTGAAATCTTTGACTATATGGCAAAGCATTATCATGTGAGTGCGCTGACGGGTGCGGCCAAATTTGTTGGTCAAGATATTGCTGAAAAAATGAACCCAATCACCACATTAGGTTCCATGCAGGTTCATATCAATTATGCCAAAGAGCATAAACGTAGCAGTATGAACATCAATGAATTACGTGATGACCTGTATACCGAATTTGGTGGTTTATACTATGGAATTCATCGTTTAATGATGTATCCGGCAGACTATGATAAACCGATTTATCGTTTTGCCGACTATAACTCAGGGATGTATTCGAGTCGAAATGCCGCTTTTCAAAAAATGATCGATAAGCTGACTGAAGCTGATCTTGCACTTGATGGTGATTTGCTCTCTTATGACAAAAATGGGGATCCACGTCCAGCGATTACTGATACAGAGAAGGCGCTTACTGCTTTATTTTCAAAAAATAATATTTTAGTTACCCCTCGACAGTTACGTAGTGATTTAAAAGACGAAAAGCAGCAAGATTTTGAAAAAACTCAAACTTATATCGCAGTATCTAAACTTTATAAGAATAAAACGGGCAAAGATCCAATGTATGCCATAATGCCTGAAGTTGTCATTTCTGGGCCTAAATTGAGTCGTGATTATAATACTAACTGGTACGCAAGCCGCGTAAACGGAAGATATGAAACATGTATGCACAGAGCAAAACGTTTAAAAATTTAGCATTATTTGATTTTGACGGTACCTTGTGTAAAAAAGACAGTTTCACAGGGTTTATTTTCTATGCTTTATCAAAAAGACACATCGTAAAGCAAGGCATCAAAATTTTACCGTGGATTCAGGCCTATTATTTAAACATCTACCCTGCCAACTCCATGCGTATCAAATTATTTAATGCAATGTTTAAACAAGCCGATGCCAATGAAATTCAAGATATTGCAAATGAATATGCCCAACGTTTGGTCAGGGAACTGGATCAAAACCTTTATGAGCAATTATTAAAACATCAAGATAATGGTGATGATGTTGTATTAGTTTCAGCATCAGTAGATATTTACCTCAAAATCATTTGTCAAATATTGGATATAGATCTAATCTGTACGGGTACTGAAGTTATAGATGGAAAGTTTACTGGTCACTATTCCACGCCAGATTGTAGTTGTGAACAAAAACGACTACGCATCTTAGAAAAATATGATTTAGACCAATACGACAAAATATTTGCCTATGGCAACAGTGAAGAAGATTTGGATATGCTTCATTTGGCCGACTATCAATATATGGTTGGCAAGGATCAGGTTTTACCCTATTTAGAAGACGAAAAAAAATTTGCCTAATTCAGCACTGAGATTTTTCAATGTCCTATATCAATATCATCATGCCACTCGCTGAATTCTATCCCTATATTCAACATGAGTTAGAGAAATATCAAATTGAAATGGCAATTGAATATTTTGATTCAGATCATAAAATTCAAATGAAAATTGCCACTCCTGATAATTTACAAGAACAACTTAGCCAATATGATCATCCAAATCTTGGCTTCTATTTTCTCGATCAAGCTCAATACATCAGTAAAGATAAAATCTACAAAGATGAATACTGTATATATGCCATTGCAGGTAAAGGTGGTCGAGAAACAGAGGATACGTTAGAAAAAATAAGTTTAAGAATCATCTCAAAAACACCCGATAAAAATATTAAAAGCTTTTTTAATGCGATCAAACGTAAATTAAATAACGATGAAAATTTTGGCAAAGGCGTACAAGGAGGCTCTCGCTTCCATGACCAACACTTTTACTTAAAGTCATGGGTCGGCCATAAAGTTTTTAAATCCGATTTATACAACGAAAAATCACCATTAATCACACCCAAATAAAAACCCCGCCAAAGCGAGGTTATATTTCTTAGAAATCTTAAAACCAATCAATAAATTGACATGTGATTACGATGAATCATTTCTAAAGAACGTGCTTCACCTAGCACCTGATACACTTTATCCGAAGCCAAACCTTTGACAGTTTCAGCAGAACGCGAACTAAAGTTCACTCGTCCAACCGCGACTCGATGACCATACTGATCAACACATTCCACAACATCACCACGATCAAAATGCCCTTCAACAGCTTTCACCCCTACAGGCAACAAACTACGATGGTTTTCCTTGATGGCTTTGACAGCACCATCATCTAAAACCAAACGCCCTGCAGTTTGAAGGTGTGCAGCTAACCACTGTTGATGTGCTGTAACACGATCATCATCAGTAATGAATAAAGTACCCAATAATTCACCCGCCATTAAACGAGCCAATACATTATCACTTTCACCACTGGCAATCAGCGTTGGACAACCTGACTTGGCAGCCAGACGAGCAGCGCGAACTTTGGTCAACATACCACCACGACCAAACTTACCACCACCACCGGCCATATCAAACAAGGTTTCATCCATTGCACGAACAGTATGGAACAATTTTGCATTTGGATTAGAACGCGGGTCTGAATCAAACATCCCTTGCTGATCAGTCAAAATGATCAGTAAGTCTGCATGAACTTGCCCTGCAACCATTGCTGCAAGCGTATCATTATCACCAAAGCGAATTTCATCAGTAGACACTGTGTCATTTTCATTGATTACAGGAATCACTTTCCAATCTATTAAATTTTGCAAGGCATCACATGAGTTAAGATAACGACGGCGATCGGCAAGATCATCATGAGTTAACAAGACTTGTGCTGTTTGGATAAAATGCTTTTCCAACACACTTGACCATGTATGAATTAACCCCATCTGACCAATGGCAGCACAAGCTTGTAGACTGGGTAAATCGGTGGGTCGATTCTCTAGCTTCATACGAACCATCCCTTCAGCCACAGCACCTGAAGACACAAGAATAATCTCGTGTCCTGCATTGTGTAGATCTGCAATTTGTTTCGCCCAATGCGAAATTGCATCCAAATCTAAACCTTGCCCATTTGCTGTGAGTAAAGATGATCCGATTTTAACAACGATACGTTTTAAAGCCTTGAGCTGACGTTGCCCATCTACCACTTCTATCATCTTGTCCTCGGTCTTTCTTTTCTAAATGGGTATCGTTGGAAATGATAGATACCCTTAGAAATTAGCGTACGTAGTACACTTCCATTTCGCCATCATCCTCGCCATCGTCATCCTCATCATCTTCTTCCTCTGCCAAAATACCAGCAAGACGTTGTTGACGACGCATTTCACGATAAGCTTCTTTTGCAGCAATCGTTTGCTCACGTGTTTCAGCTTCAAGCTGATCACGGAATGCTTTCATTTTCGCTGCATACTCTGGATCTTCGTCTTCCAACTCACGTTGTTGCTCGATTTGATCCATGAGGTAATACACAACAGGTTTGGTACCTTCCTCAAGCAAGCCTGAAGTTTTAAATACAGGACCATCCCATTGTAATTCTTCAAGAATATGATTACACCATTCTTCTTGAGTATCATCACTTAATTGATCAAGTTTGTTTAAAACAAGAACAATCGGTAATTGAGCCAATGTAGGTGAGAACTTTTTCAACTCTTCCACAATCGCTTTGGCATTGTAGGCAGGATCTGAACCATCAATCGGTTGTACATCAACAATATGCAACAGAATACGTGTACGTGCTAAATGCTTAAGGAAACGAATCCCTAAACCAGCACCTTCCGCCGCCCCTTCGATCAATCCAGGAATATCTGCCATAACGAATGAACGATGACGATCTGCATCGACCACACCTAAATTCGGTACCATTGTTGTAAATGGATAATCTGCAACTTTTGGCTTAGCTGCTGATACTGCGCGAATAAAGGTAGATTTACCTGCATTCGGCATTCCCAATAAACCTACATCCGCTAGAACTTTTAGCTCTAAACGAATTTCACGATATTCACCTTTAATACCATGTGTACATTTACGCGGAGAACGGTTGGTCGATGATTTGAAATGAGTATTCCCCAAACCACCATCGCCACCATGTGCAACTAAAACCTTTTGGCCATCTTCAACCAAATCACCAATAATATCGCCAGATTCTGTATCTACAATGGTTGTTCCTACTGGAACTTTCAGAATAACTGATTCACCACCACGACCAGCACAGTTTGCGCCAGCACCGTTTTTACCACGTTCAGCGCGAAATTTACGGGTATAACGATAATCTACTAAGGTACTGGTATCGTTGTCAGCTTGAATATATACGCTGCCACCACGACCACCATCACCACCATCTGGACCACCAAATGGTACAAATTTTTCACGGCGAAAACTGGCTACGCCATTGCCACCGTCGCCAGCCTCTACGGTAATGACTGCTTCATCAACAAAGCGCATGTTGCCAATCCTCTAAAATCTTTAAAACCCCATATTCTGCCATATTTTCAAAAATTTCTCGAATAGTATTATTCAGCTGAGCATGAATTTTCTTAAACATTTTTGATCAGAGGCTTGATAATGCATATTTTTATTAGATTTCGATTGTTTTTTATTCACATATTTTTCTATAATCAGTTAGCTGAAAATCAATAATTCAAAATTAAATCACACTTAATTTTATGAATTTCACAATTTCTATTTATTTGCATGCATTTTTTTGATTTTCGATCGTCCAAATTAATTTTAAGGAAAACTTATATTGTCTATTGTCCAACTCAGTGCTGCGCTTGGACCCGCAGAATGTGAACTTGCTGTAAAATATACGCTTGAAGAAATACACAAAGAAGCCAAAACAAAAAAAGATCCACTCCAACCAATTGAAAGCAATGCGACTCAACATGGTTATTCTTCGGTGCTGCTCAGTATCGATGAGAATGCCCGAATATGGCTCAATACTTGGCTCGGTACAATTCAATGGAAGTTTCAAAGTCCAATTCGCCCACAACATAAACGTAAAAACTGGTTTGTAGGCATTACGCTTTTCGATACACCGTTGCAACTCCCTCCAGATGACACCATCACTTTTCAGGCCCGTCGTGCTTCTGGTGCTGGTGGACAGCATGTCAACACAACTGACTCTGCTGTTCATGCAACTCATGTTGCATCTGGAATAAGTGTAAAGGTCATGTCTGAACGGAGCCAACATGCCAATAAGCGTGTGGCAAAAGAGTTGATTGCACTCAAACTACGACAACAGATGGAGAGCCAGCAAGCCCATCAGAAACACGCTCAACATTTACAACACGCGTTGATCGAGCGAGGCAATGCTATACGCAGTTTTAAGAAGTAGAAATATGTTAAAAAGAGAATTACATGAAACAAAAACACTATAATTTAAAAGGTTTAGATAGCGAAATTTTAGATATTACAGCTATTGATTCAGATACATGCAAAATTTATATCGTCACCGAAAAAGGCTATTTATATTGCTACAACTTAACTCAACAGCAATTACAACAGCTATCCATAACGCCCCTTCCGCTTCCAATTCTAAATAATCGAGAACTCCGTCATTACGGTACCCCTAAATACCAAATTAAATGTAGTACCAATGGAAAATTTATCGCAGTTTATGTCGATCATGGGCAATTTGGAGTTGTAATAAATACTCAAACACTGGAGACAGTTCTACACATTGATAGTCAAAGTTATTATGAAGATACCGTGTCTTTCTCATTGGCTTTTACACAGTTCAATTCACAAGATATTTGTATTTATAGAAGTGACTGGAATCGACTTGAAGCATTTAATTTAACCACAAATCAGCTTTTGACTGAGCGCTATATTGCAGCTTATGAAACTGAACCTCCTAAACACTATTTAGATTACTTTCATGGCGCGTTATATGTCAGTCCAAACAATGATTATATTTTAGATGATGGTTGGATATGGCATCCTGTAGCTTCTCCCAAAGTTTGGTCACTTAGTCAATGGTTTAAACATAACCCTTTTGAAAGTGAAGATGGCTCAAGTGTCCAAACATTATGTTATCGAGAAAACTGGAATGCTTTAATGTGCTGGCTTGATGATCAACATGTTGCCATTTGGAATATTGAACTGTGGGATCAAGAAGAGTTTGACCTTAAACCTGAACCTAAAAATCGATCAGGAATACATCTTCTTTCACTCGCAAAAACAATGTGGGACGATGATTATTCAGCAAACTATTGGGAAATACCCGAACAAACTCAACAAGTTTTTAATTTATATGCTGATCAAAATTTATTAATAATTGTAGGTGATCAGAATATTACGATTTATGTCATTGCTGATCGAATTTTGTTAAATCAAATCGATAATTTGCGTCCACAAAAGCAATATAAGAGTAGGCACAGCTTACTGTCTTTTGCAAATAAAACCATTTATGAAACAAGCTATATCTAAATATTGACATTAAAAAAGGAAGCCTGAGCTTCCTTGATTTACAACAGAATAAAATTAAGACTTCTGCAAATCCAATTGAGGTTGATTTGATTCTTCAAGCATTTTACGATCCACTTCAGCTGGGTTATTTAAAGCATCATTGAGCTTCTCAACATCCAGCTTTCCAACCCACTTGGCAACCACAATCGTTGCCAAAGAGTTACCCACCAAGTTAGTCAATGCGCGTGCTTCAGACATGAAACGGTCAATACCTAAAATCAAAGCCAAACCAGCGACTGGGATATTACCTACAGCAGCCAAAGTTGCTGCCATTACAATAAAGCCTGAACCAGTTACACCTGCTGCGCCTTTTGATGAAATCAACAAGACTGCAAGCAAGGTAATTTCATGCCAAATATCCAGTTGAGTATTGGTTGCTTGTGCAATAAAGATCGCCGCCATAGTCAAATAAATAGAGGTACCATCAAGGTTAAATGAATAACCTGTTGGAATTACCAAGCCAACCACAGACTTTTCACAGCCAGCAATTTCAAGCTTTTTCAGCATACGTGGTAATACAGATTCTGAAGAAGATGTACCCAATACAATCAACAATTCTTCACGAATCATACGAATCATTTTTAAAATGCTAAATCCGCAGAAACGACTGATTGAACCTAGAATAATAAAGATAAACAACAAACACGTGATATAGAAACAAAGAATTAACTGTGCAAGTTGCGCTAAGCTACCAATCCCATACTTTCCAATGGTAAATGCCATCGCACCAAAAGCACCGATTGGCGCAAGTTTCATAATCATATTCACAATGTTAAAGAACACATGTGAAATTTGATCAATCAATCTTAATACTGGTTTTCCAGCATCGCCAAGTTTATGTAATGCAAAACCAAACAATAAGGCAAATAAAAGAACTTGTAGAATTTCACCTTCTGCAAATGCACCCACAACGGTATTTGGAATGATATGCAAAAAGAAATCAACGGTAGATTGTGATGCACCTGATTCCACATACTTACTGATACCAGTGGTATCTAAAGTCGCAGGATCAACATTCATACCAACGCCCGGTTTGGCGATATTGATAACAACTAAACCAATAATCAGGGCAATGGTAGATACGACTTCAAAGTATAAAAGTGCAATACCACCGGTCTTACCCACTGATTTCATGCTTTCCATGCCCGCAATCCCACTGACCACGGTACAGAAAATCACAGGGGCGATAATCATTTTAATGAGCTTAATAAAAGCATCACCTAAAGGTTTGAGTTGTTCGCCTAAACCAGGAACACTTTTCTCTACACCATTGATCAATTGAGTACCACTTGGAAAGTAGTGCCCTACTATCACACCCAAAATAATGGCAACAATCACTTGAAAATAGAGTGACTTATACAGCGGTTTCTTAGCCATGATAATTACTTCTTTCTATATTTCTGTTTGAAGAAATATCCAATGTTAATGCTACCATTTGCTGACACAGCCCAAAATCCCGATAAAAACTTCTGGGAAGTCGGTTTTTAGCAAATAAAAATTCCTTCAGAAAACGACAGTTTTCCAAAACAATGACAACGAATGACGATATTTAAGATTTATTCTCGCTGGCACCTTGGCCAAAAGAATAAATACAGAACAGGAGATAAAAAATAAAACGCTCTTCAAGGCTATTTTAATTAATTTTTGATGATCAATCTCTATGCAAATGTTAATTTCGCCTAACATCTGTGCAATTTATGCTTAGACCTTAGTCTAATATCGTCTATATCTATACGATTTAGATCCATTTATGGCATAGTGTATTCCACTGTCTCCTCTCCCTTAATCCATTTGACATGAATACAAAACGCAATCTTTATAAAGACTTTGAACATCCTTTTGCGCAGTTTGTGCGAATTGTTGGTAAAGGGAAAAATGGTGCACGATCATTAACTTATGATGAAGCTTATCAAGCTTTTTCAATGATTTTGAAAAATGAAGTCTTAGACGTACAACTTGGCGCATTTTTAATGTTGCTTCGGGTCAAAGAAGAGTCTGTAGATGAACTGACAGGCTTTGTCCAAGCGACCAAAGACCAATTGAATTTTCAACCACTTGCTGTGGATTTAGATTGGTCTTCTTATGCAGGTAAACGCAAACATTACCCGTGGTTTTTATTGGCAGCCTTAACACTCTCAAAGCATGGCTATAAGATCGTGATGCATGGTGCATCCGGACATACCATGAACCGTGTGTATACTGAACAAGTCTTAGAATACTTAGGCTTTCCAATTTGCCAAAATGAAGTACAGGTCAAACAGCAACTAGACACCCAAAATTTTGCTTATTTGCCTTTAAATGTAATCTCTCCAATCTTGGCAGATTTGATCAATCTTAGGAATGTGATGGGTTTACGCTCACCGATTCACACACTGGCTCGTTTGATTAATCCATTCAATGCCAAAGCAACCTTACAGGCAATTTTCCACCCTGCTTATCGTAGTTCACATCAACAAGCTGCCTTTCAATTAGGTTATAAAAATAGTGCTGTGATTAAAGGTGAAGGTGGCGAGTTTGAGCGCAATCCAGATGCCAAAACCCTCATCTGTGGTATTCAACATGGTGAACTTTATGAACATGAATTGCCTAAATTAACCGATAACCGCAGCCCAACAGAAGAACAGCTTGATCTCGCTGTTTTTAAAGCGGTTTGGGAAGGCCAACAAGCACATGAGTATGGAGAAATTGCCATCACTGAAACAATGGGCATTGCTTTATATACCATGGGTATTGTAAATAACTATCCAGAAGCCATGAGTAAAGCAAAACATCTTTGGAACACGCGTTTCTAATTTCATCTTTAAACACAAGCGTGAACGTTATTGATCACGCTTTTGGATAAAATAAAAATCAGCCCAATAGGGATAACTTTTTCCAGAAGAATGAATATTGATGAGTTGCAACTGATCACCTATTTTGACATCGATATTATTGGATTGATAAGGACCAGATAAATAAGCATCTTTTTGCTTTCCAATCAGACTTGAACAATATAGATGATGCGTTTTTATCTTTTTTGATGCGTCGGCTGTATAAGCATTACGGATCTTTATACCAATTAACAGCATGGGATAACCATCATTTTTAATTGATGTATATTGTGTAACAGGCGTTTGGAAATTTTGACTTGCGGTTACGGTAACATCTAATAAACATTGAATACTTCTTGCATCACTTGTTCGCTCAGCGAATACACTGGTCGAAATTGCAGTGATACAAAATAAACTGAGTCGAGCAAGCTTTATTGTTTTTAGTCGCGTTATTGTTTTGAGCAGCTTGAGCATTTTAATCTCTTTATCTTTTTTTAAGATTTTTATCATTCTGAATATCTTTATCACCTTATTACGCACTTCTCGTTTAAACGTATTTATCTTTTTAATAGCATCATGATTGAAACAGTTTAAATATTATTGTTTTTTAAATTGAGTGTTTGAATCACAAAGTGAAACTACTTTGTGATTCAAGGGTTCTTTTGCTCAGTTAGATAAAACGAATCGGTTTAAATTCTGGCTCAGGCACATGCGAATCACATTCCTCACCTTCTTCTTTATGCCCTTTATCGATATAACCTGTACGTTCTTTTTCAGGTATATTCTGATGTTCCCAAGCAATCACTGCTTGCATACAGGTTTGACGTTGCTCAGCAGTCAACGCCACACCATTTGGCCATTTACCAATTTCTACCGCAGTTTTTAAACGCTCAACAATGTCAGCATCTAAAATAGAAAGCATCTGTTCAATATTCATGGTCAATCCCGCTGAAAAGAATCAAAATCTTGATTCCAGCCAAGTTTAGTACGACAAGCCATATAGAAGTCATAACCTGGTGGATGTAAAAGTATTAGTTTGAAGGGATGTTTACGAATATGCAAACTATCACCGACATTTAATGAAACGCTATGCTGTCCATCGGCACTGACCATCGGCAACACACGGTTTTCACGAATCAATATCTTAATTTCGCTTTGCCCACCCACCACAATCGGTCTTGATGACAACGTATGTGGGTGCATTGGAACCAAAGCAATCGCATCCATACTTGGATGTAAAATTGGTCCGCCACCAGATAAGGCATATGCCGTTGAACCTGTCGGAGTCGATACAATTAAACCATCGCTGTGTTGGCGATAAACATATTGCCCATCAATGTTCAGCTCAAAATCAATCATATGAACAGATTTACCAGAATGAAGTACCACATCATTCAAAGCGATTGCATCATAAATTATTTCATTTTTACTGCGAATTTCAATTTCCAATAAGAAGCGACGATCAAGCTGAAACTCACCTTTTAAAACTTGATCTAACTTAAACAGCACTTCAGTGGGTTTTATATCTGTTAAAAAACCTAAGCGACCGCGGTTCACCCCAAGTACAGGAATATTGTATTTTACCAATGCACGTGCAGCATGTAATAAAGAACCATCACCACCCACAACAATTACCAAATCAACCACTTCACCGAGCAGATTCTTACTGACAGTTTGTGTATTGGTATAAGGTACAAGTTGTGCTGTAGCAGTATCAAAAACTGGATGCAGACCCAAACTTAATAAATGATCGTGTATAAGACAAAGCGTATCAACCACAGATGATTTATCTGGTCTTCCAATTAAACCGATATTACGAAAGGTCTTTGGTGAAATTTGCACAGACGCGGTAGCTCCACTGAAATTCTGAGATATAATAACACTCTCAGTATATGTTTATAAAATCATTCATATACGAAAAATAACGAGAATGTTTAAAAAGCCTTTAAATTTGTGTATTTCACAGATTTATTATTGCAAAATTAAGAAAAGCTTCGCATGATTAGCGAAAATAAATTTGGGTATTATTATCTGTATATGAAGACCGAACGTGGTATAGGCTTAATTGCACTGATTTTTTGTGTATTAATTATTGCAGTATTTCTCGCATTTAGCGTCTACTTAATTCGCCTCGACAATGTTATTCGAGATAAGTTTGAAGGCAATCGCTGGGATATTCCTGCGAAAGTATTCGCTCGTCCATTAGAAATCTATGCAACTGCGCCAATTGCCCAAATAGAGTTTGAACAAGAACTCAAATTACTCGGTTATAAAAACAGTGATAGCTATACCAAATCGGGAACCTATATTACCCAACCGAATACAATTTACGTTCATACACGTGGCTTTGACTTTGGTGACAGTGTAGATCCAGAACAAGTCCTACAAGTGACCTTTGCTGGTGATACTGTTACAGATGTAAAAGCCACCAAACCGACCAATACTGGGATCGCACGTTTAGAGCCAATGTTAATTGGGGGTATCTACCCGCAACACAATGAAGACCGTGTCCTCATTAAATTAAATAAAGTTCCTAAGCCTTTGATTGAAGCTTTAATCGCGACAGAGGATAGAAACTTTTATCGCCATCATGGTATTTCATTCCGTGGTACAGCGCGTGCATTACTCAGTAACGTGACCGGTGGTAAACGTCAGGGTGGTTCAACACTCACCCAACAGTTGGTTAAGAACTTTTTCTTAACCCCTGAAAAGACCTTAAAACGTAAAGTGAATGAAGCCCTGATGTCGCTGTTATTAGAGCTTCATTACAGCAAAGACGAAATTCTAGAAGCCTATTTAAATGAAGTGAATTTAGGTCAAAGTGGTAACTATTCTGTCAATGGTTATGGCTTAGCTTCACAATTCTATTTCGGCTTACCACTCAGCGAATTAAATATTTCACAACAAGCATTTTTGGTCGGTTTAGTTCAAGGTCCTACCCTATTTAACCCTTGGAAAAATCCTGAAGGCGCAAAAAAACGTCGCGATATTGTGCTAAATAATATGCTGGTGATGGGATACTTAGACCAAGCGCAATATGAAAAAGAAATTGCACGTCCGCTTAATGTGGTTCGTAAACCAACATTAGGTACAGCAAGCTTCCCAGACTTCTTAGATATTGTACGTCGTCAACTTAAAACTGAATACCAAGAATCAGATTTAACCAACCAAGGTTTAAGAATTTTTACGACACTTGATCCAATTGCACAAACTAGAGTGCAAAAGAGCTTTAGAGAAACGGTGAGCCGTTTAGCCAATGCGAACCCAGCAAGATTAAAAGACCTACAAGGCGCTGTTTTAGTTACTCGCCCTGAAAATGGCGAATTAATTGCCGCTGTTGGTTCAACCCAAGACTTTACTGGCTTTAACCGTACTGTAGATGCTAAACGTCAAGTGGGTTCTTTGCTTAAACCTGTGATTTATTTAAGCGCGTTGGAATCAGGTCGTTATAACTGGGCATCACAAATCGAAGATGCGCCAATTAGTTTACCTGTCAGTGGTAATCAAACTTGGACACCAAAGAACTATAGCGGAACAGGTCATGGCTATGTTCCGATGTCTCAAGCTTTAGCAAACTCATATAACTTGTCTGCTGTGCGTTTAGGTAATGAATTTGGGATCTCTACTTTTAGCAATAACTTGTCTAAATTTGGCGTGACCTCAAAGATTCCAAACTACCCATCTATTTTCCTTGGGGCTGTTGATATGTCACCAATGGAGGTGATGAGTATTTATGGTAACTTTGCAACAGGTGGATTTAAATATCCAACCAAAGCTATCCGTACTGTTGTAGATTCTAATGGTCGTTTATTGGAACGTTTTGGTTTAAATGTACAACAGACCATAGACCCTTCTGCTGCCTTCTTATTGAACTTTGGCTTACAACAAGTTATGTCTGCGGGTACGGGTAAAGCGGCTTACAACACATTACCTGCTGATCTCAAACTTGCGGGTAAATCAGGTACAACCAACGATACCCGTGATTCTTGGTTTGCTGGATACTCAGGCAATAATTTAGCAGTGGTGTGGTTAGGCTTAGACAACAATAAAATTACTGGGCTTACAGGTTCATCAGGTGCATTACCTGTCTGGATCAATGTCATGAAGCAATTACGCCAAAAACCAGTGAATTTACGTCAAACAGATGATATTTCATGGCAATGGATTGACTCTCGAACTGGGGAGCTTTCAGCACAAGGCTGTGAAGGCGCGCTATATATTCCATTATTACGCCACACTGTCCCTAATCGTGCGACAGAGTGCGGCATGCCATATTATCAAGTTGATCCTCAATCCACACCTGATACGCAACAAAACACTTCACAACCACATTCAAGTGATAGTATAGAAAACTATATTCGCGAAAGTGAAGACAGTTTAGATCAGGACTCAAGAGGTCATGTGATCTCGAGTGGTAGTTATAACAACTAGGGTCTGTTAAATATACGGGTAAATTGGCTTTAAATAGGAATTTGTGATGAAACGAAATGTAAGCACAATCGCTTATATTCTAAGTTTAAGCGGACTATTAACTTTGGCTGGGTGTCAAACAACACCCCAACAAAATTCTAAACCGAGCAAATCTGTTGAAAAGCCAAAATCTAAACAACCTGACTATGGGGTTGCTACACCAGATGGGGTAAAAATTACCCCTTATGAACGCCCTGAAATTAAACGTGAAAAAGTTCCTGTCGTGATTGCTCCGCAATCCAAGCCTCAAACGCAAAAATTTGAGGATGGGGAAAATATCCCAGCATTTAAACAGCTCATCCAACAAACTCAAACCGCATATCAAAAGGGCCAATGGGATGAAGCTGAACGTTATGCAATCCATGCACAACGTATAGCACCACAATCGGCACAAGTGTTCTCTTATTTGGCTCAAATTGCCAATCAGAAGAAACAGTATGCGAATGCTGAATCTCTAGCGCGACGTGGTTTAAGTTATGCGCAAAGTCCATCCCAAAAGAAAACCTTTTGGAATGTTATTTTGCAGGCTGCTCAGCAATTAAAAAGTCAACAGAGCATTGCAGAAGCGCAAAAACAGTTACAACGCTTATAACTGTTTAAGCCAATATCTCTGCTCGATTAAAAATTTCGAATCCCAGCAATCCCGTATGCATAATGCTGTTGTGCAATCGCTAAATCAGCTTGGCTTAATCCGCCCAATGCAAAGATGGGTAAATCACAGGTCTTGGCATATTCAGCAAATTTTTCCCATCCAAGCGCATGGGCTTCAGGATGGGTCTGGGTTGCAAATACGGGACTTAAAATCACAGCATCAAAACCCAATGTCTGTGCTCGCTGTATAGACACCAGATCATGACATGCTGCTATACAACGTAGACCGATTGGTAACTGCCCAATGTGTAAATCCATCAATTGATGCTGTTTATAATGTACAGCAGCTATACTTTTTTGAAGATGCTCAGACAACTGTTGCCACAGCTCTATATTGACAATCAAGCGAGATAAGGCATTTGGAGCTAACTGTGAAATTTGTGTTACAGCAACCTGATCTGCAATCGTTCTAAAATAAAAAAATTGCGCATTGTCATTTGGACTTTTTTCTATGCTCAATGCTGAAAGATTGTCGGAGATTTTAATTTGATGCGACCAGTACAAGCGTTGAATGATCGCTTGATTGGCTTTAGGAAAATTAAGCGCAAATAGTTGATCACGTCCATACCATGTCCAAGGTTTCTGAATATCATGCAAATATTGTTCAGGAACCGTAGCATGAAAAAAATGGAGAAACACTTCAACATCATCATAAACATGATGAATCAGGTCAAAAGCACGCCATTGCTCGATACCTATTCCAACTTCCTCAAAGATCTCTCGACGACATGCTTCGACAGGTGTTTCCCCTGCTTCAATTTTGCCACCAGGAAATTCATATTTATTACCCTGATGCTGATCTGCATTGCGCCAACCGACCAACACCTTCCCACGATGAAGTAATAAAGCAATAGCCACATGAATACTGGGTTTAGACATAAAAATCGACACCTGAATTTTTAATGAATTGTAAGCAATTATAGAAATTTTATAAATGATAAAAATTATCGTTGACAGATCTATTCGATAATGATTATCATTTAAATCACTTAGACAGCACCCCACACGGAGTAACAATAATGAACGCACCTTTTAGCCTATTCACACGTAACACAGAAGCTCACCAATCTCTTCCGATGTTACATTCAAATAACTTATTTGCATTAGGGCGCGAAATTCGCATCATGCATGCTGGAGAAGAATATCGCTTACGTTTAACACGTAACAATCGTCTAATTTTGACCAAATAACTATAAAAACATTAAGTTAAAACAAAAAACGTGGGAACAAGCAGTATGAATCAGCGCATACTGCTTTTTAATTTTGTCAGTTGAATTTTAATGCTTGTCTATTGATTTTTATACAACACCCTATCTCTATAAAACAATCCACCAATGAAATGTTAAACATTCAATAAAAATGCCCATTTAATCGCACAGCTTTAACGTAAATAAACACAAACGCTTAAACCACCATATTCGGAAGCAGTAAACTGAATCTCTCCATGATGCAGATCGATCACCTTTTTACAAATTGACAAACCCAAGCCTGAACCTTGTGTTTTGCTCCCCAAAGCTCGGTAAAAACGTTCACCTAAACGATCTAGGATGTCTTGAGGAATACCCTCACCATCATTTTGGATTTCAAAGAAATTACAATTATTTAATGGTCCAATCTGAATATAAATATTGCCCTGTAATGGCGTATAACGAATTGCATTATCGACAAGATTGCGAATACAAATAAACAGTAATTCTTCATTTACATAGACCTGAACATCTTCGCTTTGAATATGAATCTGAATCTGCTTGTCATCTATAAATGGGGCCAAGCTATTTAACACATGCTGAGTCATTTGCCCCAGACTTATCCAAGTCTTCGGTAATTCACTGGCATCCGCTGGATCTAATCGTGCCAAAAGCAAAAGATTTTCAAGGACCAGCGTTCCTCGATTCACATCATTTTGAATACTATTGAGTTGCTGATAAATCTCAGGAACCTCTGCATATTTGCGTTGTAATAACTGCAAACGCATTTGTATCGCAGAAAGTGGCGAACGTAATTCATGTGATGCATCTGCGGTAAAACGTTGTTCAGCAATTAAAGCTTGATCTAGTCGAACAAGCATTTGATTAAGCTGATTAACCATCGGCTCAAGTTCTTTAAATGCAGGTTGTCGCTGAATTAAGCTGAGATCATTGGCATTTTTCTCAGCAATTTCCGTCGAAAGCAGTTGAATGGATTTAAATTGTTTTTTAACTGAGAAATGTAAAATCAGCCATTGCAGCAACCAGAGACTTAATAAAACCAATAAATAGCTGATAAAACTTTGTAATAAGTCTTTAAAACGGACACTTAAGGGCTGTACAACATAGACGCTTAACTGAGAATCTTGATCAATCGCTCGGTAGCTACGTAACAACTTATCCTTTGACCAAATAAATCCATATCCATTTCCTTCATGTTCAGATAGGAGATTGGCTTGACCTTGTTGCAAATCAAATTCGGGTGAGTGGGTCAACATCACCTCACCATTCATCAATCGGTACTGAATATCAAATTCATCACTTAACTCATCCAATTGAAAACCAGAAGTCGCACTTAAATCTGAGATCAGAAGCATATCTGCAACTTCATCCATGATTTCATCTTGTACCTTCATATTGTGATAAATCGAAAGGCTCACCAAAAGTATCAGCGCAAAAATACCTGCCACAATTGAACTGAGCATGGAGGTCTTAATCAGCTTGGTTTGTAGTGATACTGCCTGTGTCATATTCATCCTATTGAAATCATTAAAAGTAATGATGAAATATTCAATCTTGCTCTTTATTCATACGATAGCCCAAGCCACGGATTGTTTTGATCAAATGTCCACCAATCTTCTTACGCAATTGATAGATATAAACTTCAATCGCATTACTTTCAATTTCATCTCCCCAAGCATAAAGTGATTCTTCCAATTGCTCACGTGTCACAATATGTTCAGGCTTTTGCATCAATTTATATAAAATTTGAAATTCTTTTGCGGTGAGATGAACAACTTGCTGATCCTGAAATACCGTTTTCGCTTGAGTATCTAACACTAAATTTTCATATTTTATTTCATGTAAATTTGTGACTTGAGTTTGTCTGAGCTGTGCCCGTACTCGGGCAGATAATTCTTCTAAACTAAAAGGCTTTACCAGATAGTCATTTGCACCGAGATCCAAACCTTGCACACGATCTTGAATACTGTCTCTCGCCGTAAGAAAAATCACAGGAATTTCTGGAAATTGACGTTTTAACAGTTTGAGAATTTCATCACCAGTGGCTTTGGGCAAACCACGATCTAATAAGATACAGTCATATTGATGCTGTTCTATGGCTAAAATTGCATGATCACCACGTTCAACCCAATCTATATTGTAGCCATCCATTTCCAACCAAGATTTAATACTTTCAGCTTGTGAACTATCATCTTCAGCGAGCAAAATTCGCATAGAACCTCTCTCCTTTTAGGCAGACAAAGCCTTGATCAAAATAAAATCTGCTGTTTGTTGCTGTTCATACTTATTGAACATAGGTAAAGACCACATGCATACACATGTAGTCTTAGAGAATATAACTAGAATCTGCTGTGATTTGTTTTAATGGATAAAATAATTAAAAATTCACGGCATCCACATCAATTTCTACACGTTTTGTCGGTTTATAATCGATATCGACCTCACCAAACAATGTCACTGTAGCATTTGCCGCGATCGGTTTACCTTGCCATAATTCATCATCAATATCGACAGTAATGCTACCTGTGCTATCACGGAATTGATATTTTTCGTCACCGATTGCTTTGACCACGTTACCACGAAGCTGCACTTTGGTATCATCTTTCAATGTTAAAGCTTGTTTTACTGTGGTTAAACTTGGTGTAAGCGCTGATTGATTTACTGCTGTGTTTGCAGTGGCAAAACTTGTTAAACCAATCAAGCTTGTGGTTAAAATTGTTTTCGCAAGGATGTTCATTGTTGTGTCCTCATATCGGTTCATCGTTTCGATAGAAGCATTAAAACAAACCAACATGAGGTGAATCTTAGGATTTCTTCATTTGCTATTTTAAGTCAAAATTAATTTAAAGGCACAACTCTAAGGACTTCTTCCAGCGTGGTTATGCCTTCTAATACTTTACGTGCACCAGCAATTCTTAATGGTTCAATGCCTTCTTTTTTTGCCTGCATTTTTAAATCATCTAAAGTCACGCCTGCACTAATTCTCTGCTTTGCCTCAAGGCTAATTGGCATAAACTCGTAAATCCCAACACGACCTTTATAACCTGTTTGACGGCATTCCTCACACCCAACTGCTTTATATACAAAATTAGGCATTTTGGTCTGATAGCCAAATGTCAAATGTTTCCACTCTTGTTCATTGATAAAGGTTTCTTGTTTGCAATGCGGACAAAGCTTACGCACTAAACGCTGAGCCAATACTCCCAAAATCGTTGCAGCGGTTAAAAAAGGTTGCACACCTAAATCATGCAAACGTGTCAGACTTGATGGCGCATCATTGGTATGCAGAGTTGAAAGCACTAAATGACCTGTTAACGCAGCCTGAATGGCCATGTTGGCAGTATCTTGGTCACGAATTTCTCCAACCATAATAATATCTGGATCTTGACGCATCAAAGCACGGATACCATCAGCGAAACCTAGCTCAATCCCTTGATTGACCTGCATCTGGTTAAAACTTGGCTCCAACATCTCAATTGGATCTTCAATGGTACAGACGTTCACTTGCTCGGTTGCCAATTGTTTTAACGAAGAATAAAGCGTGGTAGTTTTACCTGAACCTGTGGGGCCAGTCACCAAAATAATGCCATGACTATGTTGAGTTAAAGCATGCCATTGTGCCAATAAATGTTCATCAAAACCTAATTGTTGGAAACTTCGTACCAAAACTTCTGGGTCGAAGATACGCATCACCAACTTTTCACCAAAAGCAGTTGGCAAAGTTGAAAGACGTAGCTCGGTTTCTTGCCCTTTCGGTGTTCGTGTTTTTAAACGCCCATCCTGAGGTTTACGTTTTTCTGCAACATTCATACGGCCTAAAATTTTAATCCGTGAAATAACTGCGGTTAAGGTATTGGCTGGCATATTATAAATTGTATGCAGTACCCCATCGATACGAAAACGAATTTTACCTTTTTCCTTACGCGGTTCTAAGTGAATATCACTCGCCCCTTGCTCAAAAGCAAACTGTAAAACCCAATCGACAAGTTTCACAATATGCTGATCATTGGCATCTGGATTCTGGGTATCACCCAATTGTAAAAGTGCTTCTACACCCTTATTTTCTTTATCATAGGCACTGGATTTTTGTGAGTTGCTGACCGCTTTACTGACTTGATAGTACTCAGTTAAATAACGTTGTAATAACTCAGGATTCAATACTACTTTTTCGATTTTTTTTGGACTTAAACTACGTTCTAAATTATGTACCCAATCCGTTATAAAAGGCTGTGCTGTACCAATCAGAATTTTATCGGCACTGACTTCAACTGCTAAAATTTTATTTCTTATTGCAAACTCTTGTGACATGACATTGGTTAGTGAAGTCACATCGGCCTTTAATGGATCAATCGTAAATGAATTGAGTTCGGCTTTTTCAGCTAACCATTCTGTTAGCGTAGTCAATGTCAGTCTTTTTATTGGATTTTTAGCATCGACGAGCTTAAAGCTGGCAATCCATTGCAAAGGATGCCACTTCAACTGATCGCGTTGTCGATGGGTGGTTTGTACCAATAGTTTTTCACGCTCTGTAATACGACCATCTTTTAATAATTGTTCTAAACACCAAGCTGTATCAATTTCAAAATTAAATTGCATTGTTATATCCCCGAAACTCAATCTACTATAACAAAATTAATTGTTGTATTTCTTGGATTTTCTAAATTCAATAATGTATTTAACGTAAGGCTAAAAAATAAACTTTTGTTTTTCTAAAACTTTGCGATACATTGAAATCATTCTATTAATTCATGGTCTTATTTGGAGAGCACTATGAATTTTATATCGCTATATCCATTTTCATTTGGCTCTTATACTGATTTCCTCACCATCATTGCGGCTGCATTGGGTTGTGGTCTACTTATCGGTCTTGAACGTGAACGAAGTCAGCAACGTGAAAATCAAAATAGTTTTGCGGGTTTAAGGTCTTTTGCTATTTGTGCTTTACTTGGTGCTGTTTGTTTTTTGTTTGGTCCCTATTTTGGCATTGTGGGTGCATTCATTACAGGTGGTATCGTCATTTATTCTTTAAAGAATCAAACTGATGATCCCGGTATAACTACTGAAATTGCATTTATACTCACTTATTTTATCGGTGGAATGTGCGTTTGGAATATTTCTTTTGCCGCAGGTTTATCGGTCATCCTCACCGTCTTGTTGATGACCAAACATTCTATGCATGGCATTGCCGGGAAATGGATTACAGAATCTGAATTTAAAGATGGAATTTTCTTACTGGCATTGTTATTAATTGCATTGCCACTGACACCAAACAAAGCTTTATGGGGTGCTGTGCTTAACCCCTATGTTATTTTAAAATTACTCACCTTAATCTTGGCGGTGCAAGCACTTGCACATATTGCCAAACGATTATTGTCATCAAAAAATGCTATGCTGTTGTCTTCGCTTGCTTCAGGTTTTGTTTCCAGTACCGCTACCATTGCCAGCTTAGGATTAGAAGTCCGAAATGGACGTGCAGAAGCCAAAGCCAATGCTGGGGCAGCATTAATGTCTTGCGTGGCAACCCTACTACAACTCATGATTATTGTGATTGGTATCAGTATTACTTGGTTCAAACTCATTGTACTGCCCTGCCTAATCGCTATCGCGATACTAACCATTTTTGCCTTATGGTTTATGCGTCACACACAACCGATTGAGAATAACCAGCTTGTAGATAGTCGTATGTTTAGTCTAAATGAAGCAGCCATTATTGCAGTGTCGTTAACCTTGATTCAGGCGGGTGTATATGGGCTAAATCTTTTATTGGGTGATGCGGGTTTAATTGCAGGTACGCTTTTGGCCTCATTATTTGAAATTCATGGCGCTTTGGCCACAATTGTCATTCAGGGAGAACCGAGTAATCACATCTTATCTCTCGCCTTTGTTTTAGGTTTAGCAGCACATGCCATTGCGAAATCGATAAATGCATTTTTAAGTGGTGGCAGCCGCTATGCCTTGATCTTTGCTCCAATTCAAATTTTGCATATGACGATGTTTATTACAGTTTTTGTTTGGGTTCTTCAATATTAAAGCACTTTTTGCAAGGATGAAATTGAAAAGCAGCAAAATTATTTTAAGATTTCGATCAATATATAATTATAAAAATTAAGAGAATTTTAAAATTTCATCAAAAAAACGTTGAAAAAATAAAATGTTTAAATATGATGACAGCGAGAATTTTTATACTCATAAATTTTAATATTTTATAATTTGGAATAATTCATGAAAATTAAATTACTGTCTTTTACCATCATTTCTTCATTATTTTTAACCGCATGTGGAGGTGATTCAGATGCTGGGGATTATACAACAAACAATGAGTCTGAATGGTTTGGATATGAAACTGGCGCTTCAACCCAAGACATTAACCTCTTTACTAAAGTAAAGTTTAGTTTTAACAATAAGCAAATGTACATCAATGGTGAATATAACGTTGATGGTTCAACACAGTTCCTTTCATCTGATCTTTTAAGTGATTATCTAGCAACAGATGGACTCTATGATGCGCCTAAAAGTAAAACTGATTTTGGCTATCAATATGCAACGCTGAAATCGCAAACAGCGACAGTTTGGACATTTACACCTTATTCATCACGTAACTATAACCAATTAGAATTAACTGAAAAATTTGAAACAGTCAACTTAACAGGCAAAGCAATTAGTCCATATATCGATGGATTTGAGCATTATGCTGGCTCAAATATTGCGCTTAGCTCAATAGTTGGCACTTATTCTTCATATTATGTGCAAAAACTTAAAGGCAAAACATTCCCGTCTGGATCAACATGTTTACGATCTATTTCCTCTTCAACAAATACAAGCTTCGCTGATCTTTATTCAGGCTATCGTCTGAATAATTACGACCCATCAAAATATTTTAAAGACGGTTATATTTCAACGGTGCTAGGAAAGTTCAACTTAGATTTATCCCGAGACATGCAACTGAATACATCGGTTGATGCTGTAGCTAAAATCGGCTCTGACTATTACCCAGCAAACTATTATACTGCAGGTGAATATGACATACTTTCAAACAAAATTAAGCAATATGAACGAGATTATCAAGACGCTGTTGCTGAGTTTGGTAAAAACAGTATAAATGCTCAGTTACAAGAAGCTTATCTAAATGGCTTAAAGTCAGAATGTACGCTATTTAACAAAACAGCAAGTGCTGCAATTGATGCTGTAAAATAAAAGATATTCTTTTATATAACACTGACTAAATCTTATTTTTAGTCAGTGTTTAAAATAATTTACTCGTTTCAATTTGTAGCTAGAAAAATAACAAAGTTAAAAATCACAGCAGGTTTAACAAAATCTACAACCTTCTATTTCACAATAGTCTAACGATATTTGCCAAATACTTTCCAGAGATTGTTATCCGCTAAAGGATCAGCATAGCTATCATTTCTTGACTTGCGCGGCTTATCGCGGGCATCCACCAATTCAAAATCTTTTTCAGTGCTCAGCACTAAACCATTCACATAAAATCGTGTTCTCGTATATTCACTTTGTCCAAACTGAAAAATATAGGTTCTTAAATCAATGAACTCACGATGTGCAACCAAGGCTGCGGTATCATCACTGTTTAACCACTGTGACATATTTTTAATTTGGCTGGGTTCAAATTGCCCACATTTCTCTACCAATGCAGCAATTCCACGAAAAGTCTTTGATTCTTTGGCACGGGTTTTATTAATCCGAATCCGATCTACATGAAAGAAAAACAAAGGTAAATTTAAATGGCTAGGTAATTGAGCAACATCTAAAACCTCATCATCCATAAAAGGTTGATACAACATTTGTGCCCTTTCAACCAAGCCAAGCCACTGTTTATAGTA
The DNA here is from genome assembly GCF_037152175.1 of Acinetobacter sp. AS167. Classification (NCBI taxonomy): domain Bacteria; kingdom Pseudomonadati; phylum Pseudomonadota; class Gammaproteobacteria; order Moraxellales; family Moraxellaceae; genus Acinetobacter; species Acinetobacter sp. AS167. The sequence goes on along the minus strand of NZ_JBBCMP010000016.1, from coordinate 19,120 downwards.
GGTATCTACTTCCGATTGTGTCCCATAATAAATAGGCAAACCTTCAACATTGCTCAAGTTTACAGGTGGCCAAATATTTTGACGTAATAATGCAATATCACTTTTCAAGCTTTGTATGGCAATCGCATCTTGCATTATCTACTCCTTGAGTATTTTTTAAGCTTAGGCTATTTGAGTATGCTATAGTTATATCAATGAAACAAGTCTATGAAAAGGAATGATAATGTCCGAAAATAATGATTTTTTTGAAGAATCTGAAGAAGTTGAAGCTGACGAATACTTTTATGAGCGCGCGGATGAATTTATCGCACTTGCCAATCAATTTGCAGATCAAAATCATCAAGTGTCTCACTTGACAGCACACCCGGGAAAGATCAGTGCGTCATTTATGTATGCCAATGCCCGTTATAGCATTTGGCATGCAGCATGCGCTTACCAGCAAGCGCCAGATTTTAAAACAGATCGCCAAGTCATTTTAGACTATTACGTGGAACAATTTAAACTCATGCTTGAAGATCATCTTGATGAATATCAAGAAAATTTTGACAGCTATTTTTCAAATTCAGATACAGAGGAAGTAAAGCGTTTCGTTTAACCTGTGGATTGCCTATAATAGCGCACCAATGAAATACGCTATGTGGAAAAGTCATGTCTCAAAAAATCGATGCTACTGATGTCACCGAAGAAGAAGCCTTAAATGCTGTTTTTTTTGAGCGTGCGGATGAGTTCATCAAACAAGCCAATGAGTTTTGCCGCCCAGCGAAAGGACAGCAACCTAAGCCAGAAGAACTTCGTGGACAAGTCAGCTCAGCAATGCTCTTCGCTACTGCACGTTTTAATACTTGGGTTGCTGCAAACACCTTTAAAGATGGTGATGAAATGCGTGATGCCAAAGAACAAGTCATGTCTTATATATTGCAACAATTCCAAATGATGCTTGAAGACAACTATGATGAGTATTGTGAACAGTTTGAAAATTATCTCCGCTTCCGTAAAAACGAAGATTTTCATACCCACAAACATGATCATGATGACCATGATCATCAACACTAATGTAAGTTAAATCATCTTAGATTGATCTAAGCATTGATAAAATAGCCTCATTAATGAGGCTATTTTTTTATAACTGTTTTGGCAGTCACCCCAAAACAATAAATCAACTGACTCCTTCCAATGGCTTTACTTCATAAATTTTACCAAGCGACAATATTCATCTTTTATAAAATTCATGTATTGTATTTTGATAATAAATAACAATTTGGACGTTATATGCAAGATTTGAATTTTCCAATCATTGACCCACATATTCACCAATGGGATCCCTACAACACCCCTCATGCAGCAGCATTTGCGGTAAAGCTTTTGGGCAAGCATCCATTCCTACTTGATAAAATGGTTCGTTTAGTCAAAGCTAAAGATTTGATTGAAACGGTTGGACTAACGGAACACATTACCCGACCCTATTTACCACAAGACTATAAACATGATCTTGGCTCATATACGGTCGAACAAGTGGTGCATATTGAAGCCAGTTGGGCCAAACAGAAAGGCAAAGGTGTCGTAGGTGAAACAGAATTTATTGAATCCTTACCCTTTAATGAAAATACCGTAAAACTTGGTGGCATCGTGGCTACCGCGGACCCGTGCGATCCTAATTTCAAAAAGATTTTAAAGTTACACCAAAAAGCATCTAAACATTTGCGCGGTATACGCCGCATGGCTTCCTTTCATGAAGATAAAGGCGTGCATAATTGGACGGATCTCCCACACCTATATACTGAGAAAAAGTTCTTAAAAGGCTTTGAACAACTCGCGCAACATAACCTGAGTTTTGATGCTTGGGTGTATTCTCATCAAATTCCCGATGTAATTGAGCTGGCAAAAAAGTTCCCCGAAACCTCAATTGTTTTAGACCACCTTGGTACACCAGTAGGCCTGTTTGGTAAAATTGGACAAAATACAGGCTTATCAAAAACAGCACGTGAAAATATTTTTTATCAATGGCAAGATGCTATTGCTGAATTATCTGCTTATCCAAATGTATATACCAAAATGTCTGGTCTATTTATGCCAGTGCTTGGTCATCAATTTTATAAGAAAAAACAACTGGCCTCTAAGCAACAAATCATTGATCTTGTTGCACCACTAATTCTGCATGCTTTGGAAAGTTTTGGCACCTATCGGGTGATGTTCGCTTCCAATTTCCCAATGGATCGGGTCAATACCAGTCTGGTGAATATCATTGATGCATTTAGTGATATCGTGATGCAATATGATGAAAATGCACTGGAAAATATCTTCCACCATAATGCCAAACAATTCTATCGTTTGTAATTTTACAAGATAAAAGAGGTGTTTACTTAAACACCTCTTCAAACTTATTTACTGATACACATAATTTTTAAGTATAGAATTTTAATTAAATTGAGCAAGAAAGGCTTGAATTGCATGTCGTGCAATTTCAGCATCTTCAAATGATTTCACTCCTGAAATACCCACTGCACCAACCAACTGACCTTGATACAAAATAGGTTCACCACCTTCCAACATCCCTGAGCCGCTCTGCATGGTTAAAAATCCCATTTGACCATTTTTGATAAGGGTCTCATATGATCCTGACGGTCTACGACTTAATGCAGAGCATCTGGCTTTGTCCAAACAGAAATTCGACGTCAATGCAGAAGTACCGTCCATACGCTTCATTGCCAATAAATTGCCCGTTTCATCAACGATGGCAATACTGACATTAAAAGCATGATCAATTGCATATTGATGTGCTTTATTCAATAAAAACTCTGCATCAGATAAGGTTAAATAGTGTTTGGTTTGCATATTTTCTTCCTGAATTATAATGTCTAAAATCACAAAAAAAGCCTGTAGTTTAAGGACTACAGGCTTTTATTCTAAATCAAACTTGATTCAAAAAGACTGTCCATTCTGCTCATTTATTCAAGCAATCGAAGTGGTCTTAAATCCCCTTAAGCTTGCATTTCAGCAAAGACTTGTTTAGCCATATCAATGGTAAACTGAATATCTTCATCACTATGTGCAGCTGAAATAAAGCCTGCCTCAAATGCAGATGGAGCAAGGTTTACACCACGATTTAACATCCCATGGAAGAATTTACGGAATGCTTCAATATCGCATTTTAAAATATGGTCAAAACTGCTAATTTCGGTTTGATCAGTAAAGTAAAGACCAAACAAACCACCCGCTTGTTGAGTAAAGAATGGGATTCCAGCTTCATCTGCAGCCGCTTGTAGACCTTGTAATAATTGATCTAATTTTGCAGACAAATCGCTGTAGAAGTTAGGTTGGCGAAGGGTTTCAAACATTTTGATCCCTGCTCGCATAGCCAAAGGATTACCCGACAAGGTTCCTGCTTGGTAAACCCCGCCTAAAGGCGCGATACATTCCATGATTTCACGTTTTCCACCAAATGCACCAACTGGTAATCCAGCACCAATGATTTTACCCAAAGTCGTTAAATCAGGTTTTACATTATAATATGCTTGCGCACCACCGAGTGCTACACGGAAACCTGTCATCACTTCATCAATAATAAATACTGATTTGTATTGATCACATTGCTCACGAATCGTTTCTAAGAAACCTGTGATTGGTTTAACCAGATTCATATTTCCAGCAACAGGTTCAACAATTACCCCTGCAATCTCTTGACCATATTTCGCAAAACAAGCTTTAACAGCTTCAATATCATTATATGGCAAGGTCACCGTATGCTTGGCAAAATCAGCAGGTACACCCTTTGATGTTGGCTCACCCATGGTCAACATGCCTGAACCCGCTTTAACCAATAAAGAATCTGAATGTCCATGATAGCAACCTTCAAATTTCACAATCATGTCACGACCTGTATAACCACGTGCCAAACGAATAGCCGTCATGGTTGCTTCAGTACCTGAGTTGGTCATACGGACCAATTCAATTGATGGCATGATTTCACAGATCAAATCAGCCAGTGTGGTTTCATGTACCGTCGGTGCACCAAAGCTTAAACCATCAACCGCTGCTTCTTGAACTGCTTGGATAATATCAGGATGTGCATGACCTAAAATCATCGGCCCCCAAGAACCCACATAGTCCACATAGCGCTTGCCGTCGACATCGTATAAATAAGCACCTTTGGCTTTTTCGATAAATACTGGCGTACCACCCACCCCATTAAACGCTCGTACTGGAGAATTCACTCCACCTGGAATATGTTTACTGGCTTGTTTAAACAATTGCTCTTGTTTTGGAGATAGGCTCATAAATCGACTCAATCCTGTAGAATACTAAAATTTCAAAATGATATAAAAAATCACGATACAAATTAAGATTTTGCAGTTTCTGCAAATAACTGTGCCCAAGCTGCGACACGGGCAGGAATATTTTCAACTGATAAAGCTAATATATCACTAATCACAGCGCAAAGGTCAGCACCAGCCTCAATCACAGCTTGAGAATTTTCAACTGTTAAACCACCAATAGCACAAATAGGTAAATCAAACTTTTCAGATGCCTGCTGTAATGTCGCTAGGCCAATATTCCCTGCTTCAGGTTTGGTCGATGTTGCATAAATTGCGCCAAAGGCCACATAGCTTGCCCCTTCAGCGATTGCTTTTTCAGCCAACTCAATTGAGTTTAAGCAAGTCCGCCCAATGATGACACCGTGTGGTAAACGTTGCACTGCATCTGAAATTTCACCATCAGACTGCCCAAGATGAACACCTAAACTAAATTGTTCAGCTAAATCTAAATCATCATTAATCAAAAATGGTGTCTGATAGTTTTCACACAGTTGCTTGATCTGCTTCACTTCATTTGCTTGGTCAGATTGAGCTACTTTTTTACGGCGATACTGAAGAATAGCGACTTGCTTAGTGCTTAAAGCAGCTTCGAGTTTTTCTAATAATAATTGGATTGGATCGTCGTTGGTAATCAGGTAAAGACCGCGCATTCAATATTCTCAAACAATCAAATAAATGGATTATAAGCAAGTTTTCTCAGCGAAGACGTGACAAAAACAAAAAAGCTTAGAAATCTCTAAGCTTTTTTGTTTAATTTATTACTATACTGACAAGATTAGCTCTCAATTTTATCTAGACTACGGTCTTTTAAACTTAAATTGCCACGTACAATATCGGAAAGCATACGCCAGTCTGAAATAAAACTATAAAATGGTTGCTTAAAACTTGCTGGCTTATTTTTCTCAAATACAAAATGCCCCACCCAAGCACATGCATAGCCTGAAAGCAGTCCATAGACCACGTATTTTGCTTTACGTTGACGAATTGCCTTGCTAAAAAAATAAATACCGACACTACTTCCAGCTGCATGCAAACGGCGACTCATCATGCTACGGTGTTCAGTTAAATAAAAACGATAAAATTCTGAATAGTTTTTAATTGGTAATTCAAACTTCGGGTTTTGCTCTAATTCCGATTTAGGCTCAACATACGCGTTCATGATCAATCATCCTGTTTTATTTTTAATCAGCTTAGTTTATTTTATGCTGCAATAACAGCCAAATTCAATATCAAGTCTGTTGACAATTCATCTATATTTACGACTTCAAGTATTGCCCAGACCATACAAGTCACGAAATAGGAAATTTTGTCATTCTAAATATTTAATGAGTAACGATATTGCGGTAAAAAATACTCAAATGGCATGCTATACAAGTCTTCTGATGACACATTTTAAGTTACAATGCCCGATTAAACATTCAATAATGTTTAATTATCTAATAACCATGATTAACACTTAGGACCCTCACATGCTTGAAGTTGAATTAAAGTTTCAAATTCCGGAAGCCCGCCGCAATGCACTCCTCAAAGCATTAGATCCTAAAAAATCCCAAATTATTCAATTACAAGCAAAATACTACGACACACCTGATCGTCAGATGTCCCAACACGGCGCTGCACTACGTCAACGCTTAGAAGGAACGCGTTGGGTACAAACATTAAAAGCCGCCACCAAAAGCCATTTACAACGCTTTGAAGACAATATTGATTTAGGTGAGCTTGCTGAAGCCCCACATTTAGATATTGATATTTACCAGAATAAACCCGAAGCACTTGCTGTTTTAAAAAATGCATTGGGGGATAAATTTGATGAACTCCAATTACAATTTGAAACCGACATCCAACGTACCATCCGTGTGATTCAGTTTGAAGATGCTGAAATTGAAATCAGCCTCGATATTGGTGAAGTCAGAACCGAAACCTCAAAACAAGAAATTCATGAGGTTGAATTTGAGTTAAAAAGTGGCTCAATTCAATCGCTTTTAGCTTTTAGTTTTGAGTGGGTTAAAAAGTATCATTTGTGGCTTGATGTACGTAGCAAAGCTGAGTTTGGACACTTATTAACTGTGGATCAAAAAGTCAGTCCAGCACAGCTCAGCAAAGAAACCATTTTAAATAAAAAAGACACTGCAGATAAAAATTTACGAGTGCTTATTGCCAGTCAATTACAACATTTATTGCCAAATATTGCCGCGATTTCTGCACAGGTTGCCCAACCTGAACATATTATTCAAGCACAGACGGCCCTACACCATTTACACTTAAGTCTTTCTCTTTTTAAGGATTGGACAGATACCAAAACGGATAAATGGTCACATCAACTTTCAGCGTTTGAGAGTCATTTTAAAAACTTACAGCATTTTGAACATATGCAACGCACATTAGGTGCTTTACTGCAAAATCCGAAAACGGCGCAAAGTTTAGATCGGGATATTTTGTATGCCAATGAAAAACTTATCAATTTGGTCAAATCAACTCAAAATGTGCAGCACTATTTAGAATTACTCATGTTCAGTTTAGGACAGTCTGCGAAAGCGCCAACCCATGACTTAAAATGGTTTGCGCAAAATACATTGCAAAATCAGTATCGACAGTTACAAGAAAGTTTAAATGAAGCCGATCTATCTGACCTTGAAAGTTTAGAAGCGCTGGCTCAGCATTTAAATGAATTAAAATTTAGCTTTCCGATCCTAACCAATATCTATGATGTTAAGAACTTACAGAAATATGCGAAATCTTTAAATGATGCTCAACAAGCTTGTGAGCAATATCAAGTGCTTGCTTCATCATCATCTTACCTACAACAAACCGACCTAGAAGCCAGTGATTGGTTTGCCTTAGGCTGGCTTACCGCAAAACAAGAAGCTTATGCGGAAAAACTGCTTGAAGCGACAGAACAGTTCTTGGTTAGCCGTAAGTTTTTAAAATAAATCAGCAGCAAGAAGAGATGGTTTTATTGATTAAAGTTATTGAATAAAATCATCTCTTTAAATACTGCATAAAATTGAAGAATAGTAGTCGCGTGAGTATTCACGTTGCGAATTTGTAATCATTCATTAAAAACTCAAAAAAAACAATTTATCGGATTAAAATCGAAAGAATAAGTAATAAGAATGGAACGATAAGCATGTTTGAAATTGAATTGAAATTCCAAATACCTGAAGAAAAGCAAGAAATGCTCATTAAAGCGTTTCAAAGAAAAGATACCAATATTCAGCACTTACAAGCCAAATACTATGATACGGCACAATTTATTTTGTCTGAGCATTCCATTTCGCTTCGTCAACGCCTTGAAGATGATCAAGAAAATAAGCAATGGGTACAAACCCTCAAACTTCCAACAGAACAAAGACTCAAACGTGCAGAATTTGAGGAAAACATCGGAAGCTCAGAAATAGGATTAGATCTAAAAAATTATCTCAGTAATAAGCATATTGCTAAAAATATTAAACGCTTATTAGAGCAACATAAAGACGGATTAGAAGTTCAGTTTCAAACAGACATCGAAAGAAAACTCAGTTTATTTAAATTTCAAAATAGTGAAATTGAAGTCAGTTATGATCATGGTCATATCATCGCCCATCAACAGCATCTCGCATTACGTGAATTAGAATTTGAACTGAAACAAGGTACTGTTCAAGATCTAATTTCTTTTATCTTACCTCGGATGAAACGCTATAACTTATGGCTTGATACCCGTAGCAAAGCGCAACAAGGTTTTCAGCTTGCACAAAATACTCCAGACAATCCCGTACAGTTGCAAACGCCACTTATTCTTGATTCAAAGGATCATCCTGAGAATGCATTAAAAAAGATTGTGAATAATTGTCTATCTCATCTACTCCCCAACAGTACAGCAATTGCATCTGGAAACTTTAATTCCAAACATATTCATCAGGCACGTGTGGCAATACGTCGCTTAAGAAGCGCTTTAAAAACCTTTTCGAATTGGTCTTTGCATATCGATCCCACTTGGCAAACTCAGTTAACCGAACTATTTAGACAACTTGGTTCGGCTCGTGATTTAGATATGATTCGAGAAGAGTTATTACCTCAGCTTGAAGCGGCTGGTGCACCTAAGTTTAAACTTCCAGAACCTCAAGATGTTGATTCGCAAAAATTAACCAAACTGTTTAGATCTTTTAATTTTAATTATTTAGTCCTATCCCTGATTCAATTTATTGCCCAAGAATCAAATGAAAAATCTCAAATAGCTGTACATAAAGCAGCATTTAAAAAAGTTAGGCAATTACATCGCAAAATTCAAACTGATGCGAAAAACTATTTAAATTTAGACATCGAAGCACGGCACCGTACTCGTAAAAACTTAAAGCGTTTGCGTTATAGTATTGAGTTTGTAGCATCATTATCGGATAAAAGCCAAGTCAAAAAATATTTAAAAGCCATTAAACCTGCTCAAGAAAGTTTAGGTCTCTACAATGACCTGATTGTTGCTGAAGATGTGTTAAAAAAATTGGTCAAAACAGAACCCCAAGTCTGGTTTGCTTTGGGCTGGGTTGCCGCAGAACGGCAACGGCTTTTGCTGAAATCACAACAAGATTTGCTGCAGTTTGCCAAGACAGCCACTTTAGAGTAATTGTAGATACTCTCCTGCTCTTTAAACCGAGATGCTCCGATCACTGCGAACAAAAGCGCATAAGTTTTAAGCAGGATATGGAATCACGTTTTCAATAACTGAACGACTCAATGCCCTGTATCAGGATCCCCTCTTCTACACAACTAAATTTAATATTAAATTTCCCAAAACGCATTCCATAAATACGTGCATCATCATGCTGATAAGCTGGTCGAGGATCTAAAGCCAGTACCGACTCAAGTTCAGCGATATATTTTTGGTCCATGTCAGCTGTTTGAAGAAATTTACTTTTTAATTGCTGTGCATGCTCAGACCAAATAACCTGTTTACGAACAGGCTCATGCTGGGCATAACCACTTTGCGCCGCATCCACAGCATCAGAATAATGAATATAAGGTTTAATATCGACAATTGGCGTACCATCTAAAAGGTCGCTGCCTGTCACATATACACGAACTGCATTACCCTCTTTTTTAACGGCTTTAAGTTGTACTACAGATAAGCCAATCGGTGCAGGACGATACATACTGCGTGTTGCAAATACACCGATTTTTTTATTTCCACCTAACCGTGGTGGCCTCACTTGAGGACGGAATTTATCTTTATCTTGTTGATTTTTATTGTCATGAAACTGCCAGATCAACCATAAATGACTAAACTCTTCGATTCCCTCAAATGCTTCCAAGACGTTGTAGGGTGCATGCATTTCGATAAAAGACTCCACCTGAACCAGATTTGGTTGTCGAGGAATACCAAATTTTTCAACATAAGGAGAACGCATAATCCCAATAATCGGGAGACTTAACTCAGTCATAATCATTTTTTCTGATAAGTTCAATTAAATATATTCAGTTTATCGAGAATGATTTTAGATTAGAATAGCAGGCTGTTCTAATTTGATAATTTATTGAGACCTTTAATGGCTGCTTTCAACGTCGAAAAGATTACTCACGTACACCACTGGAATGACACTCTATTCAGTTTTAAGACCACACGTGATACTGCATTACGTTTTAAAAATGGTCAATTTGTGATGATTGGTCTTGAAGTCAATGGTAAGCCTTTAATGCGAGCATATTCTATTGCAAGCGCTAACTACGAAGAAGAATTAGAGTTTTTCTCAATTAAAGTGCCTGATGGTCCTTTAACTTCTATTTTGCAAAAAGTAAAAGTTGGCGATGAAATTCTAATTTCAAAAAAACCTACAGGTACTTTGGTACTTGATGATTTGAATCCAGGTAAAAACTTATACCTTCTTTCATCGGGTACGGGGTTAGCACCGTTCTTATCAACGATTCGCGATCCTGAAACCTATGAACGTTTTGAGAAAGTTATCGTGGTACATGGTACACGCTTTATTTCTGAATTGGCTTACCAAGACCTGATCCTCAACGAACTTCCAAACAATGAGTTTTTTGAAGAGCTAGGTATTAAAGACAAATTGGTTTACTACCCAACTGTGACCCGTGAAGATTTCCATACGCAAGGTCGTGTAACCACTGCGATTGAATCTGGTGCATTATTTGAAAAAATTGGCTTACCACGTTTTAATCCAGAAACTGACCGTGCAATGCTGTGTGGTAGCCCAGCATTCCTTGACGATGTTGTCGAGCTCCTTGATCAACACGGCCTCAAAGAATCACCTAAAATGGGTGTTTTAGGCGACTATGTGATTGAACGCGCATTTGTTGAAAAATAATTTATTTTTCAAGCATCGTTAAACTGAAAACCGAGGTCCAATACCTCGGTTTTTTGAGTTTAATGAATATAAATTAGTACAGTTTGACGGCTCTTTTTTATAAATCTTGTATCTTTATAAAAAAGAAAGCCATACAAATGTATGGCTTCCTTAAGTCAATGAGTAATTAAATCATCAATTTAGATTTTTCTGAGCTTGACCATATTGGTCAGCCATCACTTCAACCAATTGATCAGGTTTAATATACTTCTTAATTACAGCATCTACATCCGCTTTGGTCAGTTGAGCAAACTCTTGATCTCTTAAAGCACGACTATCCATTTTCTTATTGCGTTCAAGCTGGCTGTTTAACATACGATGAATCACACGTTCATCTTCTAAAGACGTTACACGTTGCTTCATGATATTGGCTTTAGCCGCTTCCAACTCCTGACTGGTTACTCCAGTCGCTAATAAGTCATTCAGCACTTTACGCACCACTTGCGATACTTCAGCAGATTTTCCTGCTGTGTAATTGGCTTCGATCGACAATGCACCTGCTTCATTAAAAGAGTCCAAGTTTAATTGACTACCAAAACCATAAACCAACGCATTTTTTTCACGAAGCTCTTGTCCTAAACGTGAAGACAATTGCGAGTCACCCAAAATATAACTAAAGACAATCAGTGCTGCGGCATCTTTATTGTCTACACCTACAGGTAAGGTCTGCAAAGCTTGATAACTACCAAACTCACGTTGTTCTGAAAGGGCATGCACTTTCTGCGCTTTATAAGGGGTAAATTCTGTTGATAAACGCTGATAAGGTTGTTTAGCTGACCAATTTCCAAATTGTTGCTCAAGTAACTTCTTGATCGGTTTTGCATCATATTGCCCAGTGATAGAAATAAAGGCATGGTCCATTGCAAAGTATTTTTTATACAAATCAATAACTTGTTGATTGGTTGCTGCTTGAATCTGTTGTTTAGCCAGTTCTGGTTCAAAATGATAACGTAAATCACCTGGCTGATAGGTTTCAAGTAGGCGCGCAATGGTTAAAGAGGATACTGTTTCAGGCTCAGTATATGGTCGATCCAAACTAGATAAACTTTGTAATTTAATTAAATCAAATTGTGATTGTTCAAATTTAGGGCTCTTCATCACCGACACGATATATTTAAAGAACTCTTCAAATTTTTCTTTTTTCGCTGAAATTTGAATAGTAATCCCGTTATCCGATGCCGTCGCAGTTGCTGCACCACTTGCTTCAATAGTTTTATCTGCAATATTCTGTAAGCTATATTGCTCAGAAGCACGTAATAATAAATAAGCCGTAAAATCGAGAATTTGTGCCTTATTCATTAAAGATTCAGCTGTACCAAAATTAACCTCAATGGTTGCATAGGTTTTATCATCACGTGTCGAGGTTGGGAATAAAGCATACTTCATCCCATTTTTTAAAGTGCCACGTTGAATCTTTTTCTCTGTTGCAGTTAAATATTGTTTCGATTTTTCAACATATTGGGCAACTTCCGCTTGATAAACACTGACATCTTTTAACGGTTCTACTGCAGTAGCTTGTTGATCTAAAGTTTTTGGTTTTTCAGCAGCTTGCTTTTGCTCTAAGGCCTTTTTCTGGTCTTCAGGTGTCGGTTGAATATCACCATTAAAACGGTGCTGTTCAGTTAAAAATGCTTTTAAAGTTGCATTAGTTTCAGCTACGCTTAACTTTTGAATGGCTTGTTGATCTTTAAAATATTGTGCCCAATTACCATGAGACGACACCACATAATCACTTAACATACCACCAACAGCAGCAGCACTGGTCAATAAACTCTCGTTGGCATTCTGGATTAGATTTTTAACCCGTTTTAATTCGACATCATCAAAGCTTTTATTTTTTTCTACACCGGCAATCAATGCACTGTCAATTTTTTGAGCATCATGGTTTGGTGCATAAATCGCCCCCATAAACACCAAATTAAAATCATCATCTAACCATGTTGTCGATTGAACATTGGTCGCTACACCAGTTTCTACCATGCTGGAATATAGATGACCACTCGGTTGTAAGGTATATAAATATGGCGCAAGTGCTAATACTGGCTGAATTTTTTCATTCTTACCATTCATATAAATATTGAATTTGGCAAGATCACTGCCCTTTTTCACCACAAAATTACGATTTTTTATGGTTGAAGAATCAAGTAAAGGTACTGTTGCTTGTTGAGGAATCTTACGTGCAGCTATCGCACTAAAGTTTTTATCAATGGCTTTTAAAACTTCTGCTTTATCAAATTTACCAGCAATCACCATTACCGCATTATTCGGTGCATACCAGTCTTTATAGAATTTGTTCAATTCATTCATTTTAATTGACTGTAGTTCAGCAAGATCACCAATTGGTAAACGACCCAATGACTTGTTGCCATAGGCTGCTTTCCACATTTGATCCATCAGCACAGCAAAAGGCTGATCCATACGCACTTCGCGTTCCCGCATCACAATATTGATTTCTGAAGGAACGAATTGCTCTTGAAGCACCAATTTGTCCATACGTTGTGACTCTAAATAAATCACTTCATTTAGGGTATTTTGGTCTGGACGTACAATATTGGTATATTTAGTAGAATAATAATCGGTACTGGCATTAGTCATTAACGTATATTGATCTAAACGGCGTTGAAATTCCTCACCTTTTACATCTTGTGTGCCTTTAAACGCTAAATGTTCAAGTAAATGTGCGAGGCCACCTTTGCCTTGTGGATCATTTAAAGAGCCGGTCAAATAAACCGTATTCATAAAGACTTTACTTTCTTTGTCATTCGGTGCAAGTAAAACTCTAAAGCCATTCTCTAGCTTATATTCTTCGATATTATGTTCAGATTTAACCAGGATGGCTTGAGCAAAACTAGACGCACTAAAACCAAGAATACAAAGCGACAAGGTGAGTTTTTTCAACTGCATGAGCATAGGAGAATCCAGAATTTTTTAAATTTTAAACATTTATAAGCTAAACATCTTAAGAAATTCTGAACAAAATTTATAGTAAAGTTTTGAAAAAAGAGCCGTTTATTTCAACGGCTTTTGTAATGATTTGAACATGTCTATCTTAAAATCAATTTAAATAAAAATCTCAGCTTGCATAAATAACTGTGCATAGCCTGAAATTTCTATACGTTGACTATCCTGAATAGCACAAAACAATTTTCCACCGCGCGCTGATGCCTGATAACCAATAAGTTGTGTTTTACCTAGCTTTTCAGCCCATAAGGGCGCTAGACCAGTATGCATTGAACCTGTTACAGGATCTTCATCTATTCCTTTATGTGGAGCAAAATAGCGAGCAACATAATCATAATCGTTTGAAGCTGCGGTAATGGTCACATCATAGCCTGCAGACTCAGCAGTTAATGCGGTACTCACATGATACTGTTCTGCAATTTTTCGGATATTGGTTAAGTTTGGTGTTGCATCAATCACATCTTGTACAGATTCACAAATTAAAATATACGCTTGCGCATTGAGGTAGACTTCTTTAAAAGGCTGATCAATGACATGATTCAATAACGCTGGATAATCGATCACTTTTTGTGGCTGACGAATCGGGAAATTCATCAGGATCTTTCCATCCTCAGCTTGCTGGATGATAAAAATACCCAAATCTTTAACATGAAAATGAATCGTCTTCGCTTGGGTATAGTCTTTAAATAAAACAAATGCTGAAGCTAAGGTTGCATGCCCACAAAAATCGACTTCAACCTGTGGTGTAAACCAGCGAATTTGATAATTTTCATGATCCATGCGTTTGACAAAAGCAGTTTCTGCCAAATTATTTTCTAAAGCAATATTTTGCATCAGAGCATCATCCAACCAGTCATCTAAGACCAATACAGCAGCAGGGTTGCCCTTAAACAATTCTTGTGTAAAAGCATCAACTTGGTACATTTTCATTGTCAAAACTCCTCATTTTAATCTATTCTAAGCAATACTAAAAATGATTACAGATACAGTCTAAGTTTTAAAATGGTTACAGTTGAAGCTTGATCGTATTGACCATTCAAAATACACCTGTTTTATAGATTCATTTGAAGTTTATAATCTTTCCTAGATCAATAATGATGGAATAAGCACGATGAAAATAAGCATAAAACTCCAAAGCGTCGTTATAAGCAGCCTAATCCTATGTTCTCCACTGACTTTTGCAGCCGATACCATTTGGATTGCTGGAACCACACATAAAGGGACAGTTACCGTACCTATAGAGAATGGCCCTAATGTGGTTTGGAAATGTGATGGTACTGTATGTCGAATGTCTGGACCTTGGGGTAATCAACTTTCAATCGACTCATGCCAAAGTTTGGTATCTCGAATTGGGAAAATCACCTTCTATAAAAATTCTGCTGGAAAAATTTGGACAAAAAATTCAAAAAAATTGGCTGAGTGTAATCAAGCTGCAAAATAGAACGCTTTAGCACCAGCAGGCCATCATATTTATCAGAAATATGATCGTGATAAACTGCTATTTATAGTCGAGAATACTCTGACTTGTTTTAATGAATCAGCTTTTAATTAAAAAGAGTATGTTTGATAAACTTTAGTTGAAAAAAAACACCTAAATGTAATTTAGGTGCTTTTTATGGCGTTTAAATAATATAGAAAAATAGGTTAACTATGTTTTAACTCTTCTCTCTCATCTGAAAGTAAAATGCTTTGATCTGTCTGCCCCATCAATTGACTGGTCACAACACCTGCAGTCATCGAACCATCAACATTTAACGCAGTACGCCCCATATCAATCAAAGGTTCAATGGAAATCAGCAAAGCCACCAAAGTTACGGGTAAACCCATAATCGGTAAAACAATCAGTGCAGCAAAGGTTGCACCACCACCGACACCAGCAACGCCAATTGAACTTAAAGTCACTACGCAAGCTAAAGTTAAAATCCAGATCGGATCAAGTGGATTAATCCCTACTGTTGGGGCAACCATCACCGCAAGCATCGCAGGATATAGACCCGCACAACCATTTTGTCCAATCGTTGTACCAAATGAAGCAGAAAAGCTAGCAATAGACTCAGGCACACCCAAACGGCGAGTTTGTGCTTCAATATTTAATGGAATACTTGCAGCACTCGAACGGCTGGTAAAAGCAAAGGTTAATACAGGTAAAACCTTTTTAAAGAAGCGGATTGGGTTAACGCCTGTCAACAACAATACAATTGCATGTACTGCAAACATGATGGCTAGCCCCAGATAAGAGGCAACCAAGAAACCACCAAGATTAACAATATCAGCGGCTTTAGAACTTGCTACGACTTTCGTAATCAAGGCAAATACACCATAAGGTGTAAGCGTCATCACCAATCGAACTAACTTCATCACCCATGCTTGCAAAGTATCAATTGCAGTGACGATACGTTGGCCTTTTTCGGCGTCATCTCTGATCAGGTTAAGCCCTGCCAAACCAAGCATCGTAGCAAAGATCACCACACTAATGATTGAGGTTGGATGTGCCCCAGTGAGTTCAGCAAATGGATTTGTTGGCAAAAAAGATAAAATAAAATCAGGTACATTTAAGTCTGTGACTTTACCAATATATTCAGATTGAATTGCTTCAAGACGTGCTGTTTCCTGTGTCCCTTGTACAAGACCAGCCGCACTTAATCCAAATAAATTGACCACAAACACGCCAACCAAAGCGGCAATAAATGTGGTAATTAGTAATGTACCAATGCTAAAAATACTAATCTTGCCTAATGAGGATGCATTATGTAACTTAATCACAGCACTCAGGATCGAGACCAGCACTAATGGCATGACTACCATTTGCAAAAGCTTTACATAACCATTTCCAACGATATTAAACCATTGAATAGACTCAGTTAAAATTTCAGAATTTGTACCATAAACCCAATGTAATCCTAGCCCAAATACCACACCTAAACATAAACCGGCAAACACTTTTTTAGCCAGACTCCAATCTGTCTTTCTGGTTTGCATCAGCAGTATGATCAAGGCAATGAATATGACAATATTCAAAATGAGCGTATAGTTCATTCGAGTTCCAATAGTTTTGATCGTTTTATTATAAGCTTATTGTGAAATATCCAATAGTCTTTAGCATTTTTTGATATTTAAGTGTTGTTTTCTCAACATGTACTATTAATAATAAAAACATTACTTTAGCTTACTCATGAATTTTTTGTATAAGCTTATACAAATAAAGACTAACACCCAGAATATAGGCCATCTTATGAATTCACATATCCAAACTGTTGAACTTTCTAAGGCTTATCGCCTATTAAATCACGGTCCAACCGTGCTTGTCTCAGCCCAGTATGAAAACGAAAATAATGTCATGGCAGCAGCTTGGGCTTGTGCATTAGAACTTGTGCCTGCCAAAGTGAGTGTGGTTTTAGACAAAAGTACGAAAACTCGTGAATTAGTTGAAAAGTCAGGGCATTTCATCCTGCAAGTACCGACACTTAAACAACTTAAACTGGTACAACAATTAGGTTCAATCAGTCAGTTTAATGATCCTGAAAAACTCTCACACTGCCATACGCCACTTTTCCGGTTTGAGGGATTTCATCTCCCTGCGGTTGAAGGCTGCGCTGCATGGTTAATTTGTGAACTGATTCCTGAACCGCATAATCAACAAAGCCATGATTTATTTATAGGCAAAGTCGTCGCTGCATATGCGGATGATCGCGTATTCCGAAATGGTCACTGGTATTATCATGAAGTTGGTGCTGAATGGAAAAGCCTACATCATGTTGCAGGTGGACATTACTATACGATCGGAGATCCTGTAGATGCCAATCTATAAGCTTAATCCTTACGAATTTTTGCTTGTCGATGGGCCAATCTGTTTTAAATCATGTTCAATTCATAATTGTACAATGATCTAAAGAGACTTAGCCCTTGATCTTAATCGTACATATCCTGCAATAAGCTCCGATTTTACCCTCTGGTTAAGTTGTGTGAATAAGCCTTGATTATTCCTAAACTAAATACTGATTATTTATTGTCATTTTTTTAAATTCACCTTAAGGTGAATTAACGGAAAATGGATAATCTGCATAATGACCAAGATAGGATCGAATAAAATTCAGCTGAGTATCTTCCTATGCCTGTGTATGTGTTTAGGCATTGGCATTCTCCGATTTTCCTATACTGCATTATTGCCCTCTACCCGTCTTGCTTATCATTGGGACTCCAGCTTTGCCAGTATATTAAGCAGTGCAAATTTGTTGGGGTATTTAATTGGTGCATTTTGGGCAATGAAATTGCCTCAAAACTTTACCATGCCTCGATATATCATTTTGGCGGCATTTTCTGGAACGGTGAGTTTACTCAGCTGTGCTTTTTCAGGTCTTCCCGAAAGCTGGTATGTCTTTTGGCGAGTCATTTCAGGCATCAGTGGTGGCTTATTGATGATCCTAGCTCCCAGTATCGTTGCACATTGCAGCAAAGCTGAAGAACGGCTAACCATCAATTTTATCGGCTTTAGTGGTATTGGCATTGGAGTATTATTGGCAACCCTGTTTTTGCCTTATCTTGACAGAATCAACACACAATCTGCATGGATGATTTTATTTGCATTCTCTGCTGTCATTTGTTTGGTCATTGTTTATTTACTCAATCAGTTTAAAGATCATCTGGATCATATCAACGTAACAAACAATCAAACAGGGACAGTTAATGGTATGTATTTTAGTTTGCTGGTTGTCTATGCTTCTAGTGCTTTTGCCTATGTTCCTCACTCACTGTTTTGGATTGATTATCTTAAAAATACCCTACATCTTAATCTATATTTGATTAACTTTAATTGGATTTTGTATGGTGCAGGCAGTGCCTTAGGTGCAATCAGTGCTTACTTATTAGCTCGAAAATTCGGCAATTCTACCGCATTAAAAATATTATATAGTCTGTATGTTTTTGCGATCTTGATTGCTATTTTTTCAACTCATCCAATCCTTACCTATACATCATCCTTTTTTACTGGTTTGCTTAATCCTGCTGTGGTTTTCCTTACTTCATATACCATTTTACATCTTTATCATGTGGCCTATAAAAAACTATGGAGCATGGCAACATTAGCTTTTGCAGTAACTCAATTGATTGGTGGAATCTGTTTTAGTAGCTTGCAACATTGGGGAGTTTCATATCACCAGCAATTTATACTTGCCTCATGTGTACTTGCTGTAGGTACAGCACAATTTTTTATCTATTCTCAAACCCATCAAGTCATTAATCATAAATAAAGCTTAAGTTTTTATGAAATTTTAGAAACTATTGGTTATCAATTCATTTTTCATACTTTTGAATCCTATATAGTTATCCTACCGTAGGGAGACAGGGATGCCGCCACATCTGTATAGAAATGTGGGAGCACAGGACGTAACCTCGCCCAACGCGAGATTTTTGTCATCTTGTATCTTGTTCTTTGTAGTGATTAGCTATCACTACACGTAAATTGTAGAGTTTGGTTTGTCATCAAAACTTCGAGTTTCCTGAAAAGATTAAACC
>NZ_JBBCMP010000015.1:0-101356 GCF_037152175.1 Acinetobacter sp. AS167 | reverse complement strand
TTCTTAAAAACCAACAACCTTATCAGGCAAATTATAAGGCATGAATCCTTAAATAATTTGCTTGACAGTTAAGACGGTATCTTTTCATCTCTGAAAAGTGAGGCATCGCCTACGTAAAGGTATTTAAACTTTGAATGTAAGGTGTGGCATTGCAAGCTTTTTATCATCAAACAATTTATTTTCCATACAATTGATTTAATTAAAAATGCTAATTAAGAGAAATTATATTCTTGTATATAAGTTTTTTAATAGGTTGACTGTATGTTATGGCTATACATTGGTAGAGCTGCATCTCAAAAGATATTTTAATATTAAAATATCATCATGATTATTACGACAACAATATTCCCCTCATAAGATCAACATAAACTAATCATGAATAAATTAATCAGCCAAATATACAATCCACACACAAAACAGAGAAATTGCTTACATTCAAATCCATAATTATTGCTAAATGTTTCGTTATTCTAGCCTCAAGTTAAAGAATTCGAAGAAGCTTCGATCAGGAGTTTAAAATGAAATTACAAGCAATCCTTGGTGCAACTGTAATTGCAGCAACAATGATGACGACTGCACATGCAGGCAACTCAACCAATACAGCATTAACATCTGCACTTGGTGGTGTGGTGGGTGCTGCAATTGGGCAACAAATGGGTGGTTCAACAGGTGCGATGATTGGTTCTGCAATCGGTGGTGGTGTTGGCGCAGGCGCTTCATCAAATAAACGTGACCGTAATGGTGCGATCATCGGTGGCGCTTTAGGTAGTGCTGGTGGTTATACCGTAGGTCGTAATGTGACGGGAACTTCAACTGGTGGCTATATTGGCGCAGGTCTTGGTGCTGCAGGTGGTTCGGCATTAGGTCAAAAAGTCAGTGACGACCGTCGTTATGATGACCGCTATGACAGCCGTTATGGACGTTACAATGATCGTTATGATCGTAGCGGTTATCGTAATGTTGATTATCGCTATAATGACCGTGGATATCGCAAAGACAATGGCAATCATTATGGTCACTACAAAAACAAAAACCGTTGGAATAACTGGAAAAATTAATTTCATTGCAAAATTAATATCCAATTATTTAAATCAAGCACCTTCGGGTGCTTAATTTTTTTGGATAATAAAATCAACATCAAAAGCACTAAATATCGAAAATTTTCGATATACATTTGCACACTTATATCGTATTATTTCGATATATATTATTTTCGAGTTTAAAAATGTCGTCTTTAACAGATACCGCATTAAAGAATACGAAGTTCTCTATCCTAGAACTCGCACCTGTTCGAGAAGATCAAACAGTTGAGTTTTCACTTAAGCATGCATTACAACTTGCCCAGCATGCAGAACAGTTGGGCTTTGATCGCCTTTGGTTAGCTGAACATCATAATATGGACGGTATCGCCAGCTCCGCAACTGCTGTATTGCTGGGTTACATCTTAGCCAATACAAAAAATATTAAAGTGGGCTCGGGAGGGATTATGTTACCCAACCATGCACCTTTAGTGGTTGCTGAACAGTTTGGTACCTTGGCAACACTCTATCCAAATCGTATTGAACTCGGCTTAGGTCGTGCGCCCGGAACAGATCCAACCACCATGCGTGCATTAAGACGTGGTCGTCAAGAAACAGAAGAGCAATTTCCACAAGATGTTTTAGAAATTTTAAGCTATTTCGCCGACGCAGTGCCTCAGCAAAGAATTAAAGCAACACCAGGGCAAGGTACGCATGTGCCTGTGTGGCTTTTAGGATCGAGTCTTTTTAGCGCACAACTGGCGGCTAAATTAGGACTTCCTTATTCATTTGCCTCACATTTTGCACCGAGAATGTTAGGCCAAGCCATTCAGCTCTATCGTGAAAATTTTGAACCATCCGCCTATTTAAATAAACCGTTTGTATCTATGGGGGTTCCTACTGTCGTTGCCCAAACCGATGAGGAAGCAGAGTATCTAGCCACAAGTGTGTATCAACGTATTCTTGCATTACTGACAGGGCAAAGTTTAAAACTGAAACCGCCTATAGCAACAATGGAAGGCCGGTGGTCTGCATCAGAGAAAATTTCCGTACAAAACTTCTTAGGTATGGCGCAAATTGGCTCACCAGATACAGTGAAAAATGGTCTAAAGCAACTTTTAGAAAAATATCAGGTAGATGAATTTATTTTCACTTGCGATATTTATGATACACAGAAGCGCCTAGACAACTTTAGTTTATTGATGGATTTAAAAAAATAATACAAATCAATCATGTTTTCCTCTTTACCAAAATGAAATGACAAATTTCATTTTGGTTTTTTTTGATTAAACTGCCCTATGGCTTAAATATCCAATTGATTTAAAATACTATTTACTATTTTCCACACTTAAATTTTATTTGAATTAGCTCTCATAAATTGAAAAGATTTGCCATCTCATTTCAAATCAGCATAATAGAACATATAAAAATCAGTAAAATAGTAATAAGGAACAACAATGAACCAATATATCAATAAACCCACCCCTGCTTTTATTGCAGTCAGTTGGGTGGCTTTGCTTGCTGGTGCGGCGGCCTACTGTGTCGGTTTATTCAATGCACAAATTCTATTAAATGAAAAAGGCTATTATTTAATCCTGATCCTTTATGGTCTATTTTCTGCTGTTTCACTGCAAAAAGTTGTTCGGGATAAACTTGAAGGTCAGCAAGTGACAGCAATTTATTATGGACTGTGCTGGGCTTCCGTGGTGATCTGTATTGTTCTGCTCGCATTGGGTTTATGGAATGCGACGATGACACTCAGTGAGAAAGGCTTTTATATCATGGCTTTTTTACTTAGCCTCTTCGGTGCTGTTGCTGTACAAAAGAATATTCGAGACTTGGAATATCTCAGAACTCATTCACAGCCTGAACTGCCTCAGCCTCACCCTGTTCAGCAAGTTGAGGTTAAAGAACTAGAAACACCTGAAGATAAATTTTAATTGTTAAACAATCTATTGCTCCAAATGATAAGGCTTGTCCTTTTATGATAAGTCTTTCTTTTTATCTCAATCACTTAGCTAAATTTTCACTTTCAAAATCAAATCATTACTGCGTTGATATTTTTCATCATTCCACAATGAATATCTTTGCCAATTGATTCACAGAGATATTAAATAAAATGCAATGAAATCCTTATTTTTGATAGATTTGCTATGGCTTCAATTGACTTAGAAAAAATGTTAGATAAAGTCAAAAATACACAATGGACTTTATCCGATATTGATTGGGATGCACCAGGTCGAGAGCTGGTTACAGTCGAACAATGGCCAAAACTTAAAGACTTTATGGCAGATCTGATGTGGATTGAACATGTCGGTGCTCGTGCATTTTCAGCAATGTCAAAAAAAGCTCCAACGGCAACTTTACGTGAAATGTACGCCATCTTCCATGCTGAAGAACAACGCCATGCCAATGCAGAAATGGCGCTTATGAAACGCTGGGGAATGTTAGATGGTGATATCCCTAAACCAAATAAAAATTTACGTTTAATTATTGAATGGCTGGATACCTATGCCGATGAAATGCCTTTTTATATTTTAGGCGCAGTAATTCCCATGCTTGAAGTTGCTTTGGATGGCGCTTTATGCACCTTTTTATTGGATACTGTAGATGATCCAGTTTGCCACCAAGCCTTTGAACTGATTAATGGTGATGAAGCACGGCATTTAGGGGTAGGTTTCAGTGTGATGGAAGCACAAGGGATCAATAAAAGCGTTATTGAGCTTGCCCAAATGGCTGTAAGGGTAATCGACCCACGTTTGATGCTCGGTATTTTGGCTTACTTACCACTGATCAATAAAATGCGTGACAATGTTATTAAGCTCGGGCTTCCCGAAGAAAAATTATATGCAGCAATGAATAAATTTTCGAAAATTGGCGGAAGAACAGTAGAGGGACGCCGTAACCCGTGGTTTCAAATCATTCAATTTCATGGCAAAAATGTAGTAGATCGCAATAAGAAATGGTTCCATATTCCGATTGATGCCATGGTTAGCGTGACTGACAAGATTCCTGAAAAGTCTTTACCTAAAGTTCCAAGTTGGATATATCAATTAACATCTGAACCCACTGCGACCAATTAATATAAAAAGGAAATAATATGCTCGACAGGAAAAAGAGTCAAAATGAAGGTTTTTTTCAAAATCAGCCGGAATTTTTTAAGCATTATAAAGGTAAAATTATTGCATCTACCGAGATTAAACTCATCGATTTTACAGGTTTAAACGTGGCAATTATCGGTGCAAACCAACTTACAGTCACACATCTTAGCCATGTTTTAAACAGTGCTGAATTTGTAAAAGTTTTTCAAATCATACCCTCTTTTATCTTACCGCAAACTGAAAAAGGTGTCCAAAAGCTAATCTCACACCCTTTGATCATCAAAAACCGTCGATTATTTAATCATCGTGTTAAATCAATGTTGGCGATTCGTTATCTAGAATCGCAAGTTCAGGAACAATGGTTAAAACGTCAATTGATGCCGAACTCTGCGCTAAAGAATAAAGTCTTTTTAAAATCAGATAGCTACTATACAGCGGTGCAACGTAAAAACTGTAAATTAATCACTTGGCCAGTCGTTAAAATTACTGAGCATGCCGTACAAAGTATGGAAGGAATTGAACATTTAGTGGATGTGATTATTACTACTTACGAATAATAGGTTTAGAAGATTCGAGTTTAAGAGGCTTTTTAGCCTCTTTTATTTTTTAGATTAACTATTATTTGACAACACCACTATAACGATAACCCTGTGGAGTCTTTTGGTAACGTAAATAGTTATTGGTCAATTTTCCTGAAGCATTCACCACTAATATATCTATATTTTTTAAATCTTTTGAGATACGGATAAAATCATCAGCAGAATGTTCCCATCCCTGACAATCATTTTCAATACCAATTGAATCAAGTTTTTGAGTTTTGGTTTCAAAAATGGGTTGCGCGACAAATTTGCCGTTATTCAACACAAAGGAGTGAATCCGATAGCCCCTTGAACAGGTACTATTAATAAATAGACTGGTGACCAAATAAACATCTTGATTTTTAATTTTGACTTGCACAATTTTATCGATAAATCCAACTTGAGATAACTCTTGGGAAGCAAAAGCATTGCTTTGTTTCACTTGAATTAAACTATATGGTTCTCTCATCGTTCCCCCAGCAGAAACGTCCATCGTATAAAATTTGATTTTTCGATCAGGACTGTAATGGATATCCAGCATATTTTTCTCAGTGAGTTTTGCAAACGAATATGCAAAACTAGATGAATCATTTTTTATTTTATTTTCAATTTCACTAGAAATTTTTTCATTGTACTGATCACATTCACCACGCCCTGAACAAGTTTTTTGATAGTATTTTTCAACCAAACCATTTTCAAAGTTGCTCAATGATTCAACATTGGTTTGTTGTGCAAATATACTTTGTACACTTACAAGCATGAAAAATGAACTTATTTTTAATATCTTATTCATATAACAAATCACACTATAAAAAATAATAAACATAAAAGAAAAAGAGCCAAATTTGATTCAGCTCACTACTGTCCTTACATTACAATACACATCAAAAAACATAATAATGGATTATCCAATACGACGTTTAAGCCCAGTCATCTGTAAAACACGTGTTGAAATCTCTTCAATCGACATCTCTGAAACATTTAAATATTTAATCCCTTCAGAAATATAGATTCCCTCGACTGCGCGTAGCTCCATCTGACACTGTGAAAAGCTCGCATAGCGACTATTAGCTTTACGTTCAGAACGAATTGCGACTAAA
The DNA here is from genome assembly GCF_037152175.1 of Acinetobacter sp. AS167. NCBI lineage: Bacteria > Pseudomonadati > Pseudomonadota > Gammaproteobacteria > Moraxellales > Moraxellaceae > Acinetobacter > Acinetobacter sp. AS167. The sequence continues at coordinate 95,558 of NZ_JBBCMP010000015.1, read as the reverse complement.
CGTTCAGCATCAATCATCAGGCCAAATAGTTTATTTTTATGCTCTTTCAATACTGCAGGTAAGCGGTTATCGTCCAAATCTTCTTCGGTCAATGGGTAGTTTGCAACCCGAATACCAAACTGTAAAGATAAATAAATTGAAGTGGGTGTTTTACCAGAACGCGATACACCGATCAAAATTAAATCAGCTTTATCATAATGGCGTGTACGTGCGCCATCATCATTATCTAAAGCAAAATGAACAGCATCAATACGTGCTTTATACGACTCAGAATCAGTCACTGCATGTGTTTGTCCGACTAAAGTTGTAGGCGGAGTACCTAAAACGTCGGACAACTTACTGATAAGCCCTTCAAAAACATCAAGATTCACAGCATTTGCAGTGTTAATAATATCTCGAACATAAGGATCAACCAAAGTATCGAATACCAAGGGTTGTTGACCATCTTTATCCGCCCTTTTATTGATTTCTTCGACCACATTCATTGCAGCTTCTTCAGAGGTAATATAGGGAATAATATGGATATCAAACTTTACATGAGGAAATTGCGCTAATAATGAATGCCCAAGGGTTTCAGCCGTAATCGCTGTACCATCAGAAATAAAAAATACGCTCCGCTTTATTTGGTTACTTTCTGACATTAAAAATCTCCTCAAACATTTGTCTTAGCGATGTATAATCTTTATAGTAAGCCCATCTTACATGACTATCACTTAGTTGAATCAAAATGCTAAGTTTTTTGTTATAATTTCATGCCAAGATAGTGATTAATACTGCATAAGTGGAGTAACAACTTTGGAAGCACGCGTAATCGGTCTGGAAAAACTAGGTAAACACGACGTTGAGATCGTGGGTGGTAAAAACTCTTCACTTGGGGAAATGATCAGTCATTTAGCAAATGCTGGCGTATCTGTTCCAGGTGGATTTGCAACGACTGCTGATGCATATCGCGAATTCCTAGAGCAAAGTGGCCTAAATGCTAAAATCAATGCAGAACTTGCAGCATTAAATGTAGATGATGTAATCGCACTTGCAGAAACTGGTGCAAAAATCCGTCAATGGATTGTAGAAACTCCACTTACTACAGGTCTAGAGACTGAAGTTCGCGAAGCATTTGCTGCCCTTTCTAATGGTAATCCTGACATTGCTGTTGCGGTACGTTCTTCTGCAACTGCTGAAGACTTACCAGATGCTTCATTTGCGGGTCAACAAGAAACGTTCTTAAACATTCGTGGAATCGACAACGTTCTCATCGCAATTAAAGAAGTTTTTGCTTCACTTTATAATGACCGTGCCATTGCTTACCGTGTACACCAAAATTTTGCACATGATATTGTTGCGCTTTCTGCTGGTATTCAGCGTATGGTTCGCTCTGAAACAGGCGCTGCAGGTGTAATGTTTACACTTGATACAGAATCTGGTTTCCGTGAAGCAGTATTTATTACTGCTTCTTACGGTTTGGGAGAAATGGTTGTACAAGGTGCAGTAAACCCTGACGAATTCTATGTTTCTAAGCCACTTCTAAGAAATGGCAAACATGCCGTCATTCGCCGTAATCTTGGTTCAAAACACCAAAAAATGATTTATGGTGAAGAAGGTGCTGCAGGTAAATCTGTTGTCGTTGTAGATGTTGAAAAAGCAGATCGTCAACAATTTGCTTTAAATGATTTAGAGCTTCAAGAACTTGCTAAACAAGCATTGATCATTGAAGAACATTATCAAGCACCTATGGATATCGAATGGGCAAAAGACGGTGATGATGATCAAATCTATATCGTTCAAGCACGCCCTGAAACGGTAAAAAGCCGTGAGAATGTCGGCACAATGGAACGTTACCTCCTTAAACAGAAAGGTACGGTTCTTTGTGAGGGTCGTTCAATTGGTCAACGTATTGGTTCTGGTAAAGTTCGTATCGTTACTTCGATTAAAGAAATGGATAAAGTACAAGAAGGTGATGTTCTTGTATCAGACATGACTGACCCAGATTGGGAACCAGTGATGAAACGTGCTGCTGCAATTGTAACTAACCGTGGTGGTCGTACTTGTCATGCTGCAATTATTGCACGTGAACTTGGTGTTCCTGCTATCGTAGGTTGTGGTAATGCAACAGAAGTGCTTGTAGATGGTCAGGAAGTCACTGTTTCTTGTGCCGAAGGTGACACAGGCTTTATTTATGAAGGTGCATTGGATTTCGAAATTCAACGTAATTCTATCGAATCTATGCCTAAACTACCGTTCAAAATTATGATGAACGTCGGTAACCCTGACCGTGCATTTGACTTTGCTCAAATTCCAAACGAAGGGATTGGTCTTGCACGTTTAGAATTCATCATCAACCGTATGATTGGTGTACATCCAAAAGCTTTGTTAAACATTGACAGCCTACCACGCGAAACACGTGCAGCAGTTCTAGCACGTACAGCAGGTTATGCATCACCGATTGAATTCTACGTTGAAAAATTGGTTGAAGGTATTTCTACACTTGCAGCCGCATTTGCTGACAAACCTGTAATTGTTCGTATGTCTGACTTTAAGTCAAATGAATACGCAAACTTGATTGGCGGTAAGCTTTACGAACCTGAAGAAGAAAACCCAATGCTTGGTTTCCGTGGTGCAAGTCGTTATGTATCTGATAACTTCCGTGACTGCTTCGAACTCGAATGTCGTGCATTGAAAAAAGCACGTGATGAAATGGGTTTAACCAACATTCAAATCATGATTCCTTTTGTACGTACAGTATCTGAAGCGAAACGTGTTATTGAATTATTGGCTCAGAATGGTCTTAGACGTGGTGAGAATGGTCTTAAAGTAATCATGATGTGTGAATTACCAACAAACGCATTACTTGCTGAACAGTTCCTTGAACACTTCGATGGATTCTCTATTGGTTCAAATGACTTAACCCAGTTAACACTTGGTTTAGACCGTGACTCTGGTATTGTTTCTCACTTATTTGATGAACGTGATCCAGCAGTTAAAGCATTACTTTCTATGGCAATTCATGCTTGCCGTAAAGCCGGTAAATATGTAGGTATCTGTGGTCAAGGTCCTTCTGATCACCCTGATCTTGCAAAATGGTTAATGGAACAAGGAATTGAATCTGTTTCATTAAACCCAGACTCAGTTTTAGATACTTGGTTCTTCCTTGCTGAAGAAAAGATTAAACAGTCTTAATCTAATCAGTTAAAAAAGACCCTCAAGCAGGGTCTTTTTTATGTACATTTTTTAAAATTTTGAATTAAGCTATATCAAAGATCTAGTTCAAATTTTCTTACTTTCAGCACAGATATCAATCACTCGATACATGATCGTAAGTTAAAGTTTTCTTCACTTAGGTTAAATGTTAGACCCAGTTTTACAATCAACCCTCTTCTACTAGATAAGTTAAATTTTCTTGATATTTTAAGATTTCGTGTAAATTTAATGTTAATACATTCAAAAATCTAGTATACATAGTGGTTTAAAAAAGTAGGTGAACAAAGTTGCGATTGTGTTCATTTTCATCTACCAATTATGTACTTTTAGATTTATTTTGAGAATTGAGTTTTATGCAAATTTACTTGGCGAGAAATAACCAACAAGCAGGTCCGTATTCAATTGAACAACTGAATCAAATGCTTGCAAGCCAGCAAGTGCTTCTAACGGATTTAGCTTGGCATCAAGGATTAACAGAATGGAAAGCGCTTGGTGAACTTACACAAGGTAAACTCGTTTATGAACCTATTGGTTATGTCTCTCCGACATTATCTACTAGTGAACAAATTGATCCTCAACAAAACCCTGCAATCAAAAATATTAAAATTGAAAAAAGTACAAAAAGAATCACTAAAGCAGCCCCAGTAGGCAAACGAATTTCAGCTAAACTTGTAGATTTTGCCCTATTATTTTTACCGCAAATTATGGCTATCGCTTACTTCATGCCAGAAGATGCGGTCAAAGTTGCTTCAGACGGTTTCTCAGTAGAAAACCAAGTTAAAATTGCAGAAATGATTAGCCAAAGTATGCCAGCTTATCTCAATATTGGTTTGATGGTATTTGTACTCATTCTCTTGATCACTCAATGTTTTATGATTACTAAATTTGGGCAATCTATTGGCAAAAAAATATTCAAACTACAGATTGTTGATGTAAATACCAATCAATTACCAGGTTCTTTAAGAGGCTTTTTTGTTCGTTCATTCTTATTTCTCATTCTGTCACAAATTATGAGTATATTGCCGCTTATCGCCATCATTTTCATTGTTGATTTGTTTATGTTTTTCTCTAAAGAGAATTATGCATTGCATGATCGTATTTCTAAAACCAAAGTTATTGATCTTTCAGAATAATTCAAATGGCGGTTATACCGCCATTTTTTAAAGCTAAACATTCAGAAATTAATAATTTATGTTTTTGTTTTCTTTATAATTCCGACTAAAAGTCTCAGGTATTTTTACATCAATATATTCATTCTCTATGTATAGCTAAGTTTGCCGATATGAGGCATAATGCCCTACAACGTAGCGGTGTCAGATCATTGAGAATGTTTTCTATTTAGAAATAATAGTCATTTTCAATCATGCGGCACTTTAATCGCTATCCCATATTTATATAGGGAATGGGACTCTTCACCGAGGTTGTAAAATGAGACAAACGACTTTAGCTGTATTGTCTTTATCTGCGATCACCGCACTCTTAACTGGGTGTGGTGGTGATATAGTACTTCTAAACTCTAAAGGTCCAGTCGCTGAAGGTCAAAGTAGCCTGATGATGACTGCGATTTACTTAATGTTATTGGTCGTAATTCCTTCGATCTTAATGGCATTGTGGTTTGGTTGGAAATATCGCGCGTCAAATAAAGATGCAGACTATAAACCTACATGGGCACACTCTACTGCGATTGAAATTGTAGTATGGGGTATCCCATGTATTATTATTGCTATTCTTGCGTATTTAACATGGTGGGGTTCACACAAATATGACCCTTATAGACCGTTAACAAATACTCAAGGTCAGATGGAAGAACATTTAAAAATTCAAGCAGTCGCTGAACAGTTTAAATGGGTGTTTATCTATCCTGAACAACAAATAGCTACAATTAACGAAGTTCGTTTCCCAGTCAATAAACCAATTGAATTTCAAATCACTTCTAACTTTACAATGAACTCTTTCTTCATTCCTAAGTTAGCAGGTCAGGTTTATGCTATGGCGGGTATGCAAACTAAGTTACATATGCTTGCAGAACACCCAAGTCCAGCAGACGGCTACCGTGGATTCTCAGCGAACTATAGCGGTTACGGCTTTACGCAAATGCGTTTTAGAGCTCATGCTGTTTCAGATGCTGACTTCAACACTTGGGTAGACGCTATTAAAGCAGGTAAAGGTACTTCAATTAATCCTGAAGCGATCCAAAAAACCACGCTTGATGCGACAGAATTTGCTACGCTCAAAGATGGTGATCGTTCTAAACACCAAATTGAAGCAATGCTGAACAATGCGCATACTCCTGAAGAAATTAAAGCTGCACACGAAGCTGAACGTAAAGGTCCATTCCCTACTAAGCCTCATCCTGTGACTTATTATTCTTCAGTTACGCCTGACTTGTTCAAAAGCATCATCAACACTTACATGAGCAACTACCATGGTGCAGACCATGCAGGCGCTGAACATGCAGGTGCTGAACATGCAACTGCTTCTGTAGGGGAATAAGACATGTCTTTGTTATTAGGTAAACTCAATTGGGATGCAATCCCTAAAGAGCCGATTGTACTTGTAACAATGGTCATTATGGCTCTTGGTGCAATTGCAGTTTTCGGTGGTATCACCTATTTCAAAAAATGGGGTTACCTCTGGAATGTATGGTTTAAATCTGTAGACCATAAAAAAATTGGTATTATGTATATTCTTGTGTCTGTTGTGATGCTACTTCGTGGCTTCGCTGATGCAATCATGATGCGTCTTCAACTGTTCCTTGCAAAAGGTGGTGGTGAAGGTTACTTACATCCCGACCATTACGATCAGATCTTCACCGCACATGGTGTAATCATGATCTTCTTCGTAGCAATGGGTCTTGTTGTTGGTATGATGAACATTACTGTACCACTTCAAATTGGTGCACGTGACGTTGCATTCCCATTATTAAACTCTGTGAGCTTCTGGTTATTTGCTGGTGCTGCTGGTTTGATGATGGTTTCTCTAGTATTAGGTGAGTTTGCTGCAACAGGTTGGATGGCATATCCACCTCTTTCTGGCATTCAATATTCTCCTGGTGTTGGTGTTGACTACTATATCTGGGCACTCCAGGTTTCTGGTCTAGGTACGCTTTTAACCGGTGTTAACTTCTTTGTTACCATCATCAAAATGCGTGCACCTGGTATGAAACTTATGGACATGCCGATCTTTACTTGGACTGCACTTTGTACAGCAGTATTGATCATTGCATCGTTCCCAGTATTGACTGCAACAATTGCAATGTTAACACTTGACCGTTACTTCGGTTTCCACTTCTTCACCAATGAGCTTGGCGGTAGCCCAATGCTCTATGTGAACTTGATTTGGACATGGGGTCACCCAGAAGTATATATCTTAGTATTACCTGCTTTTGGTCTTTACTCTGAAATCGTTTCAACGTTCTCTCGTAAAACGTTGTTCGGTTATAAATCTATGGTGTATGCAACGATTGCGATTACAGTACTTGCTTTCGTGGTATGGTTACACCACTTCTTTACCATGGGTGCTGGTGCCAACGTCAACGCGTTCTTCGGTATCATGACCATGATTATTGCGATTCCTACTGGTGTGAAAATCTTCTCATGGTTATTCACTATGTATAAGGGTCGCATTACCTTTACATCACCAATGTACTGGACACTTGGCTTCCTTGTGACTTTCGGTATCGGTGGTTTAACGGGTGTATTGATGGCTGTTCCACCAGCTGACTTCTTAGTACACAATTCGTTATTCTTGATCGCTCACTTCCATAACGTAATTATTGGTGGTGTTGTATTTGGTATGTTCGCGGGTATCACTTTCTACTGGCCAAAAATGTTTGGTTGGAAGTTAAATGAAACTTGGGGTAAAGCATCGTTTTGGTTCTGGTTCTTTGGTTTCTATTTTGCATTCATGCCACTTTATATCCTTGGTTTCATGGGTATGACACGTCGTTTGAATACATATGACAACCCTGAATGGGATCCATACTTAGCAATTGCTTTGTTTGGTGCTGTGCTTGTAGCAATCGGTATTGCTTGTTTCTTAATGCAAGTTATTGTTGGTTTCTTACAACGTCACGACAACATGGACAACACTGGCGATCCATGGGATGGCCGTGTACTTGAATGGTCTACTTCATCCCCTGCTCCGTTCTATAACTTTGCTGAAATTCCAAAAATCAATGGTATTGATACTTTCTGGAATGATAAAGAGAACGGTGTAGCGTATGCACGTCCTGAGAAATATGAAGATATTCATATGCCAACTGATCGTGCTGCTGGTTTTGTTATTGCCTTGTTCATTACAGCAATGGGCTTCGCTTTAATCTGGCATATCTGGTGGTTAGTCGTTGCAACTTTCCTTGGTGCTGTTATCAGCTTCATCGTAAGTTCATTCACTAAAAAAGTGGACTACTACGTACCTGCTGCTGAAGTAGAACGTATCGAAAACGAGCGTTATGCTTTACTTGAAAAACACTTGAAGAAGGACTAAGGATATGGCTGAAGTACTTCATCACGACAACCACGGACACGATGAACATCATCATCACGATGATACAGACATCACCGTCTTTGGTTTCTGGACATACTTGATGAGTGACTTGATTTTATTCGGTACACTCTTCATCGCGTTCGCTGTATTAAGCAGTCATATTCCGCCTGGTACTCCAAGTCCAAAAGAGTTATTTGGCGAGTCTTTAGGTTTCGTACTTGTTGAAACCTTTGCTCTCTTAATTTCTTCTGTGACTTTCGGTTTTGCGGTACTTGCTTCTTACAAGAAAAATGTAAACCAAGTGCTTATGTGGTTAATTATCACTTGGCTCTTTGGTGCAACATTCATCGGTATGGAACTTTATGAATTTAATCATTTAGTTCACGCTGGTCATGGTCCTAGCCACAGTGCGTTTTTGTCTGCGTTCTTTACCCTTGTAGGTACGCACGGTATCCACGTAACATCTGGTTTGGTATGGATGATTGTGTTAATGGTTCAAATCAAGAAAAATGGTTTGACTGTACCAAATACACGTCGTCTTGCTTGCCTAAGTTTGTTCTGGCACTTCCTTGACATCGTTTGGATCTGTGTATTCAGCGTAGTTTATTTACTGGGAGCTTTATAATGAGTCATGATCATAATGCTGCTGGTGCTTCGCACGGAAACATCAAACAATACTCTATCGGCTTCATCCTTTCTGTCGTTTTGACCATCATCCCATTCGGGATGGTGATGAAAGGAATGACTGGTGGTGCAGTTGTTGCAACGATTGCGATCACTGCGATTGCTCAGGTTCTTGTACAATTAGTTTTCTTCTTGCACATGAATTCATCTTCTGAACAACGCTGGAATGTGATTGCATTCATCTATACGATTCTGACGATTGCAGTTCTATTAATTGGTTCTGTATGGATCATGAACTACTTACATTCAAACATGATGCTCTAGGGTGTCATGTTGAAAAAATATCTATTCCTGACTAAGCCAGGAATTCTCTTTGGTAACTTCGTTACCACTTTGGGCGGCTTTTTCTTAGCCGCTCAAGGTTCTGTAGATTTCCTTTTACTTCTCATCACATTACTAGGCACTACGCTTGTCGTTGCCTCTGGCTGTGTGGTGAATAATGTCATTGACCAAGACATTGACCAAAAAATGCAACGTACAATGAATCGTGCGCTTGTCAAAAAAACCATCAGTCCAACAGTTGCTTTAATTTTTTCAGCTGTGCTCGGTTTAATTGGCTTTGCTTTGTTGTGGTTTTTTGTCAACGCCTACGCATTTGGCTTTGCTGTACTCGGCTTTGTTGTGTATGTGATTTTTTATAGTCTTTGGAGTAAACGTACCACCATTCACCAAACTGTGATTGGAAGTATTTCAGGCGCAAGCCCTCCTGTAATTGGATATACTGCTGTTTCCAACGGATTTGATGTTGCTGCTTTGCTGATTTTTTTAGCTTACGCACTTTGGCAAATGCCACATTCTTGGGGAATTGCAATCTACCGATTTGATGATTATAAAAATGCAAATATTCCAATTTTACCTGTAGCTCGTTCAATTTTTCGCACAAAAGTTGAAAGTTTAATATACGTTATTCTGTTTGCTGCAGTTTTAAATGGATTGTATTGTTTTGGCTATACCAACATCTTTTTCCTTATTACCTTTAATGCTTTATGTGCCTATTGGGTATATTTATCGATTATTGGATTTAAAGCTGAAAATGATCAGGTCTGGGCAAAAAAATATTTTTTGTATTCCGTCATTCTAATTACAGCACTCAGTGTGAGCTTTAGTTTTAGTTATGTCTCCCCTGCACCACATTTGCCACTGTTTTAAAAAAAGATAGAGTTCTCTCTATCTTTTTTTTATCTGCATAAATAAAATTAAAATATTAAAATTTTTATTATAACGATAGGCACTTTATGCTTTTTAAAAATAAAACACTGCAATATGCCTTTCTTGTTGGTTTACCTTTGGTTGTTTATCCAACTTCTAGTTTTGCGGGCGCTGCAGAAGAAGTCGCATCACCAACTTTTGACCTAAACAACAATCAATATCGTATATTAAACCTCCCCATACTCTATCCAGCCAATGACAATAGAACCAACATGATGCTACTGCTAAGTGACAAAGGTTTAGCAAGTATCAAAGCATTTGAAGTTGATAAAATGAGTTTATGGGATACTTCTAGTGGCATAGTTCCTTTTTACCCTACTGACTTAACTCAAGCATCTGAAAATAAGATTCCAAATAAACGTGCTTTTTACGATGCAAATGATCACGTCTATGATGAACGCTGTATAACACTAAAATCTGGTACTGAAGTTTTTCTTCAACAGGTTTCAAATCACAAGAAAATATCTCAAGACGAAAAAAGCAGCTTGTTAGAACAACGAAATCAGATCAAAAATTGTCAACAAAGTATTCCACTGATTCAAGTCAATTCACAATGGACACAGCCCGCTCAACAGTATGCTTCTTATTTAAATGGGATTATTTTATTTTACAAAGCTAACTATTCCTCAGCAACTAAAATATTTACAGCCTTAAGCCAAGTTGATGACCCTTGGTTAAAAGAAACAGCTCAATACATGCTCATCCGCACATCATTAAATGAGCTGTATAGCCAGTCATTAGGAAGTTACGGTGATTTAGATACTCTGAAAGCTGATCAAGCACTTCTTAAAACTTTTTTCAATCGCATTACTGATTATTTTAAACTTTACCCTAAAGGCCAATACGTAGCCAGTGCCAGAGGATTTTTACGCCGAGGCTACTGGATTGCTAATCAACAAGATGCTCTAGTCAAAGAGATGATTTGGCAGATGGATCACCCAAAATCAGATTATTACAATCTCGATATGTCCACATTGGCAGCCGAAATAGATCGCAAGGTATTTGGTTTAGAAAACTTCAACGCAAAAACACTCAACGATCCTTTCTTTTTAGCTATCTATGATCTGATGCATATGCGTCAGAGTGATTCTAAGCAGTACCAGCCAATTAGTTGGTCCGAGTTAAATGCACAAAAAACTGTATTTAAGGAACAACCTGAGCTGTTCCGTTATTTACAAGCTGTTCATTTATATTTTATTCAGAAAAAACCACAAGATGCGTTAAATTATTTACCGAAACAAAAAACCAATTCTATTCAAAATTATTTAGAACTCAGCCAATATACGCTTAAAGGGGTCATTCTTGAAAAAAGTAGTGATAAAAATCTGGTTGAACAATATTGGAACCATTTACTCGCAATTTCTGCTAATCCTTATCAAAAAACTTTGGCAGAAGTCGCCCTAGCGATTCACTATAAAAACACCAATAACCAAAATGCCTTTTTAGGAAATCATTCAAAAATCAAACAAGCAACCTTACAGAAAGCATTCATTACTCAAATTTCCGATGTCAAAGCTTTGCAAAGTATCATTATTGCCAAAGACAGTTCAGTTGATAAAAAGAATCTGGCTTTATATACATTACTAGATAAAAGCTTAATGACTCAAAACTATGCGGTATTCAATAAAGCCTTTACCACATGGTTACCTCAAGATGCCTCAGAATACAAAGCATATAACAGCAAAATTAACGCTTATAAGTCAGAACCCCGCTTCGAAGTTTTTGTTTGGAATGGTCATGAAATTACACCAACGCTCAAATGCCCTAAATTAAGCACCTTAACAGCTGGTTTAGAAAAAAATCCAAAAAATTTAACTTATCGTTTATGCCTAGGCGAATATATGCGTAATCAAGGCACTGCTTTAGAAATTTTTATGGTGACTATTACTATGGTCCAAGTTTTAACCAGCCGAAAAATGCCTTTACAGGTGAAACTTTTAGTCGTGGTGAAGTCTATAAAGAAATTATTAAATCAAATTCTAAAAGTGAATTACAAGCTTATGCACTTTATCGCGCTGTTATGTGTTATTCGCCGAGTAGTATAAATGTCTGTGGTGGAAAAGACGCCACAAAATCCACACGTAAACAATGGTACACACAAATTAAACGTGACTATCCAAATACCACATGGGCAAAATCTTTAAAATATTATTGGTAGCTTATTGATGCTTAAACAGTTTTTCTCGGCTCTACTGACAATCCAATGTTGTTTAGGATTAATGGCATGTCAACCGAGTCAATCAGCGGTAACCTCCGATCAGGTCAATGCAAATGACTATGATGCCTTTTGGATTTGGGGAAATATCAAGTCTACGCCTTATTTAAGTAATGCAAAGGAAATCTATATTTTACAAGGTGAAGTTAGGCTAGAGAAAAGTTCCAACCATTCTATCTTGATCCAACAAGGCATTTCTGTGGTTAAAATTCCACATCAGAAAATATGGTTGGTTTTTCGAAATCATCATTTAAATTGGCAAAGCACTGAAATAGAAAATATTTTACAACGCGTCCTACAATGGGAAAGCGCAGGCAATCACATTCAAGGTATTCAAATTGACTTTGATGTACCAACTAAAAATTTAAAAGCGTATGGCTTATTTCTACAACAGCTTAGAAAGCAGTTACCACAACATTATCAACTTAGCATCACCAGTTTGATGGATTGGGGCAATCTTCGCGATCCAGATACACTTAGGCTATTTAGAGAAAATATTGATGAAATGGTGATTCAAACCTATCAAGGCTCTACCACTATTCCAAATTATCAGGCTTATTTGACTAAGGCTTCAACATTGAAACTGCCTTATAAAATTGGTTTGGTACAACATGGTAAATGGGATCACCAACTTAGATTTGATACTGACCCAAATTTTAAGGGCTTTGTGGTATTTTTATTACGACAAAATAATCGTGAATTAATCCAATAAATATGTGATGGCATCTACATCAATCAAAATCGAATATTTGCACAATAAATAAATTCATGCTTTTATTTTAGTAATTTAACTTCTAATTGACTAACCAAATTAACTTCCAAAAAAAACTGAATCATGCTCAAACCGAGCAAATAACTCATCCATTTTTCCCGCATATTTCATATCAAGTTGATGCCATAATTTTTTCGGAAGTGGAATAAATTCTAATGTGTCGGAACCATCAGAAGCTTTGCAGAAACGGATTTCATACTCAGGTTGTAAAATTTCATTGAGTGCCCGTAGTGTGGTATCACGATCAGCACCTTTTCCTTGATAAGGGATCAACAATGATTTTTCACCATAATGAATTGTGATACTAAAACCTTGTTGATTATCAGCATCTTCAAGTTCAGCAGACAATTGTCCAGTTTCTAAAATGTTTTCACAATAGCCAATAATTGCATCATCCTCTTCTCTCCAATCCACCACCATGACAATATCATAACGACCATCAAAAACATCAAAGTAGAAATTTTGTGTAGGATTTTCAATATAAGATTCAATGGTTTCAAGTTTTTCAGCGCTGTAGTTTGTCATTTTAGCTATCCATACTTTTATTCATTTTCAATCTAAATAGGTACAAGATGAAATTCAATCTCGCATCTGTAAAATTTTAGTGGTTATTCCAATAAATATTTGAATATTAAATTGTGTTTGTGCGCAAACTTTCCTATAATAAGCCCTCGCAATTTTTGCGGCACAATCTATTGGCTTTTAAACTGTTGTTTAAAGCTTATGCTGATTGTGACTCCTTGCTTCAATCTTTTTAAGGTTGGGGCTGTATAAACCGTAAGGAGCTGACAATGCGTCACTACGAAATCGTAATTCTGGTACACCCAGACCAAAGCGATCAAGTTGTGGGAATGGTAGAACGCTACATTTCTCACATCAAAGATGCTGAAGGTCAAATTCACCGTCTTGAAGATTGGGGCCGCCGCCAATTGGCTTACCCAATTAACAAAATCCATAAAGCGCACTACATTTTAATGAATCTTGAATGTAATCAAACTACGCTTAATGAATTAGAAGAATTGTTCCGTTATAACGATGCAATCCTTCGTAACGTGATTATCCGTCGTGAAAACGCCATCACTGAAGAATCTTTACTCGCTAAGAGTGCTGAAGAAAAACGTGCGCGTAAAGCTCAACGTGAAGAAGCACAACAAGCTCAAGATTCTGTTGAAGCATAAGGAGAACATCAATGGCACGTTTTTACCGTCGTCGCAAGTTCTGCCGCTTTACAGCTGAGAACGTTACGTACATCGACTACAAAGATATCGACACTTTAAAACAGTACATCACTGAAAACGGCAAGATTGTTCCTAGCCGTATTACAGGTACTAAAGCTCGTTACCAACGTCAATTAGCGCTTGCTATTAAACAAGCTCGCTACTTAGCGTTGATTCCTTACACTGACAATCATAAGTGAGGTTGAGCCGTGGATATTATTTTATTACAACGCATTAAAAACCTTGGTAAATTAGGCGATAAAGTTTCAGTTAAAGCTGGTTACGGCCGTAACTACCTTATCCCTCAAGGTAAAGCAGTTGCAGCGACTGAAGCGAATACTGCTGCTTTTGAAGCTCGTCGTGCAGAACTTGAGAAAGGTGAAGCTGAAGTTTTAGCTGCTGCTCAAGCACGTGCTGACCAATTGAACGAAGTAAATATCGTTATCACCGCGAAAGCTGGTGATGAAGGTAAATTATTCGGTTCAATCGGTACTCGTGATATCGCTGACGCGTTAACAAATGCTGGTCTTGTTGTTGACCGTGCTGAAGTTCGTTTACCGAACGGTGCACTTCGTCACACTGGCGAATTTAACATCGCAATCCAATTGCATCATGATGTTACTGCTGAAGTTCTCGTTACAATCGTATCTGAGTAATTTCTTGCAGAAAAAAAGAGCATACTTTTGTATGCTCTTTTTTTATCTTTAAATTTTACCTCGGATCAGCTGAAATTGTTTCTAGTTGATTCATTCCCCTACTTATCGGTATTACTGTTAGATACTTTTAGTATTTTGCATTAAGATAAGTGAGTACTTCAGTACACACGTACATTACGTAAATAATGTTTTTGCACGATTTAAAAATCAAGGTTTTATATGTCTCAGGCAACTGCCACAGCTCAACAGAATCCCTTCAGCACTGATGCAAAAAATAAAGATAATGCACAGTTAAAAGAGTTTCGTACGCCTCCTCATAACTTGGCAATTGAACAAGCTGTACTGGCTGCATTGATGACGGTTGCTGAGTCTTTTGAACAAGTCAGTGACGCTTTGAATGAAACTGATTTTTATGCAACACGTCACAAATATATCTTCCGTGCAATTGAAAAACTGGCACAAGAAAATTCTCCGTATGATGCAGTTTTAGTTAACGATTGGCTGATTAAGCAAAACTTGCTTGATGCAATTGGCGGTGAAGAGTATTTAATGCAGTTAATGTCAGATTCGCCTTCGAGTTTCTATAACTTAGAAACCTATGCCGGGAAAATCAAAGAATTTTCAACCTTAAGAAGCATGATTAAAGTAGGCAATGAAATCCTGCAAAATGCTTATGACACCAAAGGTCGTGAAGTGAGTGAAATTCTTGATCTTGCTGAAACCAATATTTTCTCTATTGCAGAACAACATAATAACAATGCCAAAGCACAAGGGCCAAAAGCCATTACCTCAGTTGTAGCAGACGTTTTTGATAAGTTAAATGAACTTTCTCAAATGGAAGGTAATATCACTGGTTTAACCACAGGTTTTATGGAGTTAGACAATAAAACCTCTGGTATGCAAGCTGGTGATATGATCATTGTTGCTGCACGTCCGTCGATGGGTAAAACAACCTTTGCCATGAACCTTGTAGAAAGTGTGTTATTTAACTGTGATCTGCCAGCACTGGTTTTCTCTATGGAGATGCCAGCAGACTCTATCGCCATGCGTCTCATTTCAGCATACGGTAAAGTCCATCAAGGGCATTTACGTTCAGGTAAACTTGATGGCGATGAATGGTCTAAAGTCACAGGAACCATTTTACAGCTACAAGAAAAACACCTTTATATTGATGATTCATCTGCACTGCCACCAACGGAACTTCGAGCACGTGCACGACGTATTGCCAAACAACATGGTGGCAAGCTGGGTTGTATCATGATCGATTATCTACAATTGATGAAAGTGCCAGGCATGGGTGATAACCGTGTCGGTGAGATTGGTGAAATTTCACGAAGCTTAAAAGCCCTTGCCAAGGAAATGATGTGCCCTGTTATTGCACTATCACAGCTTAACCGTTCTTTGGAAAACCGTCCAAATAAACGTCCGGTAATGTCCGACTTACGTGAATCAGGTGCAATCGAGCAGGATGCCGATTTAATTATGTTTATTTACCGTGATGAAGTTTATAACAAAGAGTCGAAAGAAGCAGGCACTGCTGAAATTATCATTGGTAAACAACGTAATGGCCCGATCGGGACTGTGCGTTTAGCCTTTGAAGGTCAATACACGCGCTTTAGTAATCTATCGCCTGAGTATTATGCGCAATATCAAGATGAAGAATAATATTAATCAATAGAATTAGCATCAATTAACACAGCTGTAGAGATGAGATTTTAATCTTCAAATCTTAGAACTTAAAGTCTCTCTCAACGTTTCAATATTCTTAGTCCATTCATCATAATCATCTGAATCTTGCCAAAGCTCATCCAATTCAGAGTTTTCACTGGTCAATAATAATAATGCAGTCAATGCTTTTGGAATAAGTGCATAATTGACATTGTTTTTATTCTGTTCAAGCCATTTTTCTACAGGTTCAGGATAATATTCATTTTCTTCAATTCCTTCACCAAATGATTTAGCTAAAACATCTGCCGCAGCATGTGCAATACAACCAATATCGGCATCGATAAACTCTTCGGTTGCCATATCAATCATTTCATCGAAGGCTTGTTCAATGACAACATGTCCATCACGCTCTTTAAACTCATAGGCCCAATCACTTGCAGTATCATTTCCAAATGGTTCATGTGACCATGTTCCCATACACCCTCCGAAATAAATCCTTAAATTTAAATATAAAATGTACGATTTTATTTAAAAAAGAAAGAGCTATATCTTTACAAATTATGTGCAAAGCACTTAGCAAAAATTTTATCGATACAAAATCAATAAACCATTCAAAACACAAATGTTTATGTTTATTTAAAGCTGATAGGACTACAATATTTAGCGTTTTAAAGCTGCACTTTTTTTAAAATTAGGCTTTTATCTCTATTTATGCGATTTAGCATTATTCAATCTTTGCCATTCCTCAGGAGTAACTAGGGTGCGTCAAGCAACAGTTTATATTGACAGTGAAGCACTGCAATATAATTTAAACCGAGTCAAACAACTTGCACCAAGCGCTAAAATTGTCAGTATGGTTAAAGCCAATGCATATGGACATGGCGTCAAGGACTGTTTAGCCGCCTTAAATGCGACTGATGCCTTTGGTGTCGCCAGCCTTGCTGAAGCCTTAGAGATTCGAGCATTAGGCTATCAACAACCGATTACTCTCATCGAAGGTATTTTCAGTGCAGATGAAATGATCACTGCCGTTGAAAACAATGTTGAAGTCGTTGTACATCATCAGCCACAATTGGCTTGGTTGCGTGCACATAAAAAACAATATATCGACAAAGGTTTAAAAGTTTGGGTAAAACTCAATAGCGGTATGAACCGATTGGGTTTTAAGTTTGCTGAAATTATTGAAGTGATTCAATCACTCAAAGCAGAAGGTTTTACCTGTGTGCTGACTATGCATTTTGCCAATGCAGATGCGGATCATCACCCGTTAAATGAACAACAGAAAGATCAATTATTACAGGTAAAAGCTGCTTGTGAACCGATCTTAGCTTCATGCTGCAATTCTGCTGCTATTTTTAAATGGCCTGAACTGAATTTTGATTTTGTACGTCCAGGTATCATGCTTTACGGCGCGTCTCCCTTTGCAGATCGAAGCATTGCTGAATTAGACATCAAACCTGTCATGAGCTTTACCGCTGAAATCATTGCACTCAATCATATTAAAGCAGATGAATCTGTAGGCTATGGCTCTACATTTGTTGCCAAAAGTGATATGGATATTGCCATTGTTTCGATAGGCTATGGAGATGGTTATCCGCGTGCTTTTCCTCGACAAAATTATGTCAGCATCAATGGGCAAATGACAGCAATCATTGGCCGTGTAGCAATGGATATGATCGCAATTGATGTCACTGGCTTAGACGCACCGCTAGGAACAGTCGTTGAACTGTGGGGCAAAGATCGTTTGGTTGATGATGTGGCTGCTGCCAATGGTACGATTGGTTATGAGTTACTCTGTCGTATGAGTGCTCGCCCTATCCGTAAAAAACTTTAAGCACTGATTTTCTATTCAAAATAAAAATCCAAGCCATCGCTTGGATTTTTTTGAATCGATTTTATGACTTTATACAAACTCTTCTGGCTGCTCAATCTCATAGAGTAATTTGAGCAATGTCGGAATATCCTGCTCATCTAAATTCAATGGGCGAAAGTATTTATAACCCTTACTCTCAAAGTATTGTTGAATTTTGCCATTTCGTCTAACGTATTTCATAGACCATTGTGAAAAATGCCCCTGCTTAACCTGACCCGCTCTAAATAACTTAATTTGATGATGTCTTGGATCTTTATACAATTTTTCAAGCACGTGTAAGATAATCATTTCATCGCCTTCTAGGCATTGAAAAAAGTGTTCATCCGCAAAATATAAGACGCCTTGAATTTGATGAAGTATATTAAAATCTCTCGCTTCACCTAAAATATCTCTTAAATCATTGAGTATTTGATGAGGTGGTGATGTCGTTTTACTTGCATAGCATAATTGAAAAGTCATGTAATTCTTCTATTTTTTAACTTTCATTATTTATAAACAATTATTTACGAATATACAAGTCTTAACTTTTATAATTAAAGTGCTTATCGACTTTTCTATATTTATATTTGCAATATCTCTATACAGTAATTCATCTATTATTTTAAAAATTTATTCAATATGCATCCATCATTAAAAACACACAAAATATTTTCAGCTTATTCTATTTATCCAGTGAAAATATTAAAACAGAAACTTATGAAATTAATTTTTTATGATCTACTTATTATTTCTACAGTTAAAAAAGCGAGATTACACCCGCTTTGAATCACATCATAAAATTATTCAAAATAATCATGGGTCGGTTTGGGTAAATCTTGCAAACCTTTCTTTAACATTTCAGACCATTGTTTACTGATGTGCTGAAAATAAGGATCACTATCTGTAATACGCTTACCTTTTGGCACCTCTAGACTGTCTTTAAGATAAATCATCGCATCTAATGGCATACCAACCGATACATTTGAACGTAAAGTCGAATCAAATGAGATTAAACTACAACGTAGAGCTTCATCTAAGGGCATATCATAGCTCAACGCACGATCTAAAATTGGTTTACCATATTTACTTTCCCCAATTTGGAAATAAGGCGTATCACTGGTTGCAGAAATAAAATTACCTTGCGGATAAATATTATAAAGCTGTATTTCCTCGCCACGGATCTGACCACCAACCAATAAACTACAATAATAGTTACTTTGCTCTTGAGTATCCTCAGTAACATCAGCAATAACTTTACGCAGAGTTTGTCCGACTAAACCTGCAACCTCAAACATTGTGTTCACACTATACAAGTTGGGTTCTTGCTTGAGTGCCAAATGATTTTCTAAATGTCCAATTACTGCTTGTGTTGTTGCAAGATTGCCTGAAGTTTGAATACATATAAACCGTTCACCTTTTACCCCAAACGTATAAAGTTTTCGATATACAGAAATGTGATCAACTCCAGCATTGGTTCGCGTATCACTAATAAATACTAAACCTTGTTTGAGTCTTAAAGCACAGCAATACGTCATGGAACTACCTATACAACTAAAATTTGAGAGTAATCAGATTCTGCAATTATTCACACTATTTACCACTGCCACCATTAACATGCAAGTACTTGAACAATAGAGTACATGGTTTCAGTTCCACCTTGCTCTCTCACCCCTCGGACTGGTGCAACATCCCAATAGTCCCTTCCAATTGCCACATAGACGTGTGATTCTGGTCGAAACAATTGATTACTGACATCAATAACATGCCATTTGCCCTCTAAAAACACTTCAGTCCATGCATGACTCGCCAAATGCGATTGATTATTTACATATAAATAACCAGAGACATAGCGAGCTGGTACCCCCAAGGCTTTCGCCATCGCAATTAAGACGTGACTATGATCTTGACATACTCCTTGTTGTGCTGAAAAAGACTCCATTGCAGTGTGGGTTACTGTCGTACTTGCACTGATATAAGGCATATGTTGCAACAATGCTTCTGCTAATTTTTGGAAATCTATCCATCGCTTATGCGTTATATAGTGTTCTGCAAAAGCTATCATTTCAGTATTGCACAATGTTGCAGAGGTTGGTTGTAAAAAAACCACAGGTGATACTTTATCTTCTATGCCAAATTGATTATCTACATTAATGTCAACAATCCCTTGGGCCATAATGGACATTTGTTGATAAGGTTCAATTTGTGAACTGGTCAACCAAACATTATCAAAGGCGTCTTTTTTGATTTGTTTTTCACCGGGGACGCTGACATGCCAACCTGTCACTTGTTGATGCAAATTAGACTGTGGCGTCATCTTGATATACTGAATACTATTTTTTGCCCATTCAGAATACTGATAATGGGTTTGGTGATTAATCATTAACTTCATAAGCGATCCAATTCAAATAACGAGTCAATATGATCACTAAAATGATAATAATTCATTCGGTCAGGTTGATTTTTTAGCTCTTGCCAAACCTCAGGCAAACTACACATACCATGCTGGTCTAAACGATCAATTAAATGGTTTAATTGTGTCAAGGTGACTGATTTATCTTGATTAAAGCGTAATTGACGATCAAATTGTTCCATCTTTTGCCCTAAACTAAAAAATAGAAATAACAATTCATCATCTTCTGCCTCTAAAACATCATTACATTCTTCACAAACATCACATATGAAACCTGCATTTTGCTCTGCTTGTTGTAATAACTGATTTAATTCAGCAAAAGACTGTGCTGATATCACTCCACGTAAATCATGAATATTATTTTTGGCACATAAAAAATACTGATGAAATGATGCAGGTTGCTCATTGTCTAAAATCAATTCATTTAAAGAACTTGCATCAAATGCAGGTAAACAAAAAGCATGCGCATAGTCTAAAGCCAATTCATTGGTTTTAAATGGGAATTGACTACATAAATATTGAATACGGGTTAAATAGCGTCCTAACCAAAATATATTCTGTGCATTAGTACTGAGTAAAATCATGTTTGCTCTCCTTTGGCTGGGATTGGTATGAAGGTGGGGTTAAATTGAATATTCATCAATTACCCATGTATCCTTGATTCCACCACCTTGTGATGAGTTGACCACCAGTGAGCCTTGTTGCATCGCAACACGAGTCAAGCCACCTGGAACAATTTCTATGCGTTCTGGTGAGCTGAGAATAAATGGTCGTAAATCAATATGACGTTCTGCAATTCCTTGGGAAGTTAGTGTTGGTGCAACAGATAAATTTAAGGTGGGTTGAGCGATATACGCTGAGGGTGAAGCCATTAGCTTCATTTTAAATAAATCAATTTCTTGTTCAGTTGCTTTAGGACCGATGAGCATCCCATAACCACCTGAACCTTGAGCCTCTTTTACCACCAATTGATCCAAATTTGCCAAAACATAATCCAAAGCTTCAACTTCACGACATTGATAAGTAGGTACATTGGACAAAATTGGCTTTTCATTTAAATAATAGGCAATCATTTGATCCACATATGGATAAATCGACTTATCATCTGCAACACCTGTACCAGGAGCATTAGCAATCACCACATTTCCACTTAAATAAGCAGACATTAATCCTGCCACACCTAAAGTACTATCAGGCCTGAAGCTTAATGGGTCTAAAAAACCATCATCCAAACGTCTATAAATTACATCAACCTGCTGACGACCACGGATGGTTTTCACATAAACCTTGTCGTTTTCAACAAAAAGGTCACGCGATGTCACCAATGGAACACCCATTTCCCTTGCTAAAAATGAATGTTCATAATACGCACTGTTATAACGCCCAGGGGTTAAAACCACGATGATTGGGCAATCTACCTTTGAGTTTTCAGCCAAAATCTCACGCAACAATTGCGGATATTGCCCAATATCAGCGACATGTTGATTACATAACTCAGGCATAAGTTTTTCGCTCATCTTACGGCTTTCAAGCATATATGACACACCTGAAGGCGTACGTAGATTATCTTCTAGGACAAAAAATTCACCTTTGCAATCCCGTACAATATCGATTCCACTGATTTGACTGTAAATATTTCCATTCAAACGATGATTCATCATCACTGGTTGATAAGCTTCATGCGATAGTACTTGTACTGCTGGAATTAAGCCTTCTTTTAAAATATTTTGTTGATTATAGACATCAGCTAAAAATAAATTTAACGCTTGAATACGCTGCGCACAGCCTGCTGCAATTTTATTCCACTGTTGTTTGGCAATCACACGCGGAATTAAGTCAAATGGTATGGTGCGATCAATTCCCGATGTTTCACCATAAACCGCAAAAGTAATTCCTTGATATAAAAAATGCGCTTTAGCTGTTTCATTGAGTTTTTCAAGTTGGTAAATACTGTGTTGAGATAACCAATCTTCAATTTTTTCAGCAGTTTCAGGAGAAAGAACGTGATCGTCTGTCATTTCATTAAAAAAAACCGAATTCATCTGTTTAAGTAAATGATGTGAGGCTTGTTGTGCATCGATATTTAGATGAATGGCCTGTTGAATATTTCCTATCTGTTGTTGATTCGTCATTTCAGTTTTTACTTCTGCCTCAGCAACTGGCAAAGCGAAGCGATCTGCATAATTCTCATTGCTTGAATTTGTATCCATGTTTTCTTTTAGCATACAAACCTCTTTTTATCTTATCTAATGGCTTCTTTAATAATGCAATATCGATGCCAAAATATTATTAAATCGCCGTATTCAGTATTCTTCGCTGTACAATTAAATCTTTTTGGCTCAATTTTATTAATTCATTGTTTGCCATAGCACTCAATGTGAGTTTTGATCGAACTTGTTTCAAAATTTTTTAGCTAATATTTTCAACACCTAAGCAACTACTCACAGGATATAACTTGCAGAATCAGTTTTAATTTTCTATTGTGTAGCTGATTTATTTCCCTTAAACATTCACGATTCCATTGATACCAAACCATGTCTGCACAAGAAAAAGAAACTTCCAATAGCCTCTATCGCCAGTGGCAAATCCTGTCCCGACTCTCTACAGGGAAGTGGATGGGTACACGTGAATTACAAGAAGTTTTAGAACGTGAAGGGATCGAAATCAGCTTACGTACGATTCAGCGTGATCTAAATCAGATTGCTCAACGCTTTCCTATCGAGAGTAACAAAACAGTACCACAAGGCTGGCGTTGGCGTTCAGATGCCCCGATCCAAAGTCTGCCGCATATGACCAGCTCGCAAGCAGTCACGTTTATGATGGTTGAAGAACATTTAAAACACCTGCTACCTCCAAGTTTAATTGATGAAATGAACCCTTGGTTCGATTTGGCACGGCGTAGTCTTTCTACGCAGAACAATGTTCGACAATGGATTAACCGAGTTCGAATTGTGCCTGCAAGCCAACCAGTGATCCCACCTTTGGTGGAAAGACATGCACAGCAAGCCATTTATGAAGGACTGCTACAAGATAAACAAATTGAATGTGTCTACCGCGCACGTGGTTATCAAGGTGAAGAGAAAACTTATATTCTGAATCCTTTAGGTTTGGTTCAAAAAGGTGCAATTATTTATTTGATTTGTACGCGTCATGACAAGACAGAAGTTCAGACCTTTGCATTACATCGCTTTAGATCTGCAACTGTTTTAGATTTACGTGCTTTACACCCTGTCAAATTCGATATCGATGAATATATCGATTCTGGTGCGCTAGGCTTTAGAGTCGACTTTTCTCGGCCAACTAAAAATGTTGAATTAAAATTAGTCATGCACGAAGATGATGCACAGTACTTCACGGAAAGCCAACTCAGTAAAGAACAAAAAGTGGAACAACTGAACGAAGAACTGTATCAAGTCAGTGCTGTGGTTCCTTTTACCTCACAACTGGTATGGTGGTTAAGAAGTTTTGGTAAAAAGATAGTCCGAATTGAGCCTGTTGAAGTGTTCAATGCTGTACATGAAATTGAATAATCTAACAACTTCACCTAAGCCAATATAATTAAAATAAAAAGAGCCTTTCGGCTCTTTGATTTATTGTTTTGATTGTTATTTTTAAATTTTATTGTTTTTGCGCAGATATTAAACCCATGTCACATTTTTACATGTCCACAAGACATGGGATTTATTGGAGTATGTTAAACATCACATGTTACAGCACGCAAGTTCAGCACTATTGTAGCGGATTGATTTCATTGTCATGGCGTTCACCTCTTGTTTGAATGTAAGTTGACTATAGCGATGATTTTGCAAACTGAAAAATAATTAAAACAGCTTTGTTTTTCATCAATTCTGTTTAGGATTTATTTTTATAAAGTTAGATTGGATCTGTGTATTTAAAATATGCCTTTAAAGATAAATCACAAATTGTGCCCTAACGAAGATAAGCTCGAGACAATAAAAAACCCGCATATAGCGGGTTTTTTACAATTCACCACCTTAAGCTGATTTTCTCGCTTGGTTATTTTTACGAATTGTAATCATCACCAATTGAACAGCAGCAGGTGTTACACCTGGAATACGGCTGGCTTGTGCCAATGTTTCAGGTAATACATTTTTCAATTTCATCGTGATTTCACGAGAAAGCCCTGAAACGATATCATAATCAAAATCAGCAGGAATTTTGGTATCTTCCAAACGCTTCATTTGTGCAACATCTTCTTGCTGACGGTTAATATAACCTTCGTATTTCACAGCAATTTCAATCTGCTCACCTACAAATGCAGATACTTCAGAAGCAGTTAATTCAGCAATTTGTGAAAAGTTGATGTTTGGACGTTTAAGTAAATCGATCGCAGAACATTCTTTAGAAAGATCAGCGCCGGTCAACTCAACGAATCTTTTCCCCATTGGATTGTTTGGTGCAGCCCAAAGGTGTTGTAAACGACCTGTTTCTTTTTCAACTGCTTCCATTTTTTCACAATAAGAAGCCCAACGCTCATCATCAACCAAGCCCATTTCACGGCCAATTGCTGTTAAACGTTGATCAGCATTATCTTCACGAAGCATCAAACGATATTCCGCACGAGAAGTAAACATACGATACGGTTCTTTGGTCCCTAAGGTAATCAAGTCATCAACAAGAACACCCATATACGCTTCATCACGTTTAGGCGTCCATTGCTCTTGATCCCATGCACGACGTGCAGCATTTAAGCCCGCCAATAAACCTTGTGCACCAGCTTCTTCATAACCTGTTGTACCGTTAATTTGACCTGCAAAATACAAGTTATTAATCGATTTGGTTTCAAGTGAGAATTTCAAAGACTGTGGATTGAAATAATCATATTCGATCGCATAGCCAGGACGAAGAATGTGTGCATTCTCCATACCCCGGATTGAGCGCACCAACTCAAACTGCACATCAAATGGTAAAGATGTTGAAATACCATTTGGATAAAGCTCGTGAGTATCCAGCCCTTCTGGCTCGAGGAATACCTGATGCGAATCTTTATCCGCAAATTTATGAATTTTATCTTCAATCGATGGGCAATAACGTGGACCTACACCTTCAATCACGCCGGTATACATTGGCGAACGATCTAAACCACCCCGAATAATCTCATGAGTACGCGCATTGGTATGTGTGATATAGCAATTTACTTGCTCTGGATGCATCGAAGCATCCCCCATAAATGACATGGTCGGTGATGGGAAATCACCCGGTTGCGGAATCATTACAGAAAAATCGACAGAACGCGCATCAATACGTGGTGGAGTCCCTGTTTTTAAACGACCTACTGGTAGATTTAATTCACGTAAACGAGCCGCTAAGGAAATTGATGGCGGATCGCCAGCTCGACCACCTGACGAATTATTTAGACCAACATGAATCACGCCACCTAAGAATGTGCCTGTGGTTAACACCACAGTTTTCGCATCAAAGCGAATACCCATCTGGGTCACTACACCTTTAACTGTATCGCCTTCAACAATTAAGTCATCTGCAGATTGTTGAAAAATATCTAAATTCGCTTGATTTTCCAGTGTATGACGAATCGCAGCTTTATAGCGGATACGGTCAGCTTGTGCACGGGTTGCACGTACAGCTGCGCCTTTACGCGAGTTCAAAATACGAAATTGAATACCGCCCTTATCCGCCGCCAATGCCATTGCACCGCCTAAAGCATCAATTTCACGGACAAGGTGAGATTTACCAATACCACCAATGGCTGGGTTACAGCTCATCTGCCCTAAAGTCTCAATGTTATGAGTCAAAAGCAGAGTCTGTCGACCCATACGCGCTGCAGCGAGTGCCGCTTCCGTACCTGCGTGACCGCCACCGATAACAATGACATCGTAAACTTTAGGATAATGCATAGTGATTAATGAGAGATAAAAGAATGACAGAAAATTATAGCAAATTTTTACTTCTAGTTTTAGGCAGTTTTACAAATATTATTCCCCTCAATCATGCATATGAACGATTAAACATCTCTTATACATAGGCAACATAAATTGACACTTCGTTTCATGACTGCCCTACAAATAGAATTTAACTTATCAAAAACTCACGATACGATAGATATTACACGGACAAATTATTTTTTTCGAGACTTTATATATAAGGAATATCATGATGAAAAATACCATGTCTAAAGTAATTACAGCATCTTTACTCAGTTGTGTTGCATTTAGTTTTGCCCATGCTGCTGATGAAAACACCAGCAAAGCTGAAGTGAAAAAGCAAATTCAGGTATGTGCCAAGAAAAAACAAGGAGACTGGGTGACCTATGCCAATAAAGGGGTAACTTTTAATGGTACTTGTGAACCAAATGAAAATGGTAAATTACAATTTAGCTTCCCTGCACCTGCAGGTGGCAACCCGACTGCCGCTGCAGCAGCGCCTGAACCGGCCATTGAAAACCGCCCAGCTGTAGAACAATCTGCTCCAGCGAGTGCAGATGTACCAGCAACAAATGAGGCATCTCAAGCTGAACAACCAGCAATGGAGCAACCTAGTCAAGCTGCTCCGAGCGAAGATCCGATCCAAGCTCAATGATATCTTTTGAGCATAAATACATGTTTTTATAAATAGCATGTGTAAAAAAGGTGATCCATTTAAAAATGGGTCACCTTTTTTTATTTCGAGTACACAGACTTTCTTGATATAACAACCATATGCTTTACATCTGCTACGAAAGAATTGTTATTGGGTATATGAACAGATATTCATAACTTATTTTTCTAAGAAGATTTCCGAGTCATAGAATTTATTTTTCAATTTCACACCTTTCGATTACACTCAAATTGAGTACGGAATATTCACATATTTAATTAATGTAAAACAACAAAAAGGATCACACTATGGATTCAGGGATTATTACCATAATGCTTCCCCTCGCCCTCGCCATCATTATGATTGGACTTGGTTTAGAGCTTACACCAAAAGATTTTGCGCGAGTTTCTAAACACCCTAAAGCCGTATTGATTGCGTTGTTCTGTCAGCTAGTGCTTTTGGTCGGTATTGCTTTTATTATTTGTAAAGTACTTGCACTCCCACCTTTGCTTGCCGTTGGTTTAATGTTACTTGCTGCTTCACCAGGAGGTAGTACTGCCAATCTATTTAGTTATTTGTTTAAAGGTGATATTGCGCTCAATATTACCTTAACTGCAATTAACTCGGTCATTGCTGCCTTTACCTTGCCTTTAATCGTAAACTTTTCTATACAATACTTTATGAATGATGGTCAACAAATCACCATGCAATTCAGTAAAATACTGCAAGTTTTTGCAATAATTTTAATTCCTGTGTGTATTGGCATGCTCATTCGAAATTATGCGCCACACTTTACTGAAAAATTAAGTAAACCTTTGCGAATTTTCTCAGTGGTTTTTTTAATTCTCATTATTATTGGAGCAATCACCAAAGAACGTACGCATATCATGGAGTACCTGACGCAGGTTGGTCTAGCCACGGTGATTTTCTGTATTTGTAGTCTAGTTATTGGTTACTTTGTGCCAAGATTACTGGGTATTAATAGCGCCCAAGCACGTGCATGCGCATTTGAGATCGGAATTCATAATAGTACCTTAGCTATGACTATTGCTTTGACTGTAATCGCAAATTCTACTGTTGCAATGCCTGCCGCGGTTTACTCAATCTTTATGTATATTTTCGCTGCTATTTTTGGTGCGTTAATTTCAAGACATGCAGCAACTGAAACTGAACCTGCGATATAAAGCCATCATGTGCTTCAACTAAAATGGATGCTTAAGCATCCATTTTTTATTTTGCTACTGAATGTAAGCGTAACTTCTAAGTTTGGGCTACAATACTGCCTTTAAGAAAACGATTTAGGTCTTTGCCGTGAAGTGGTTACAAATTCATATTACTGTAGAACAAGCTCAAGTTGATTTTACTGAAACCTTGTTAAGTTCTTTAGGCGCAGTCAGCGTGACATTAGATGATGCTGAAAACCAAGACTTGCTTGAACCACTCCCTGGCGAAACTCCGCTATGGAATAAAGTGATTGTTACTGGAATCTACGCGCAAGAAGAAGGCGAAGACATTGATGTAACAGCCCTAGAAACATTTATTCGCACCCAACTCCCAACTGAACCGATGCGCAGTGAATTTCTTGAAGACCAAGTATGGGAACGTTCTTGGATGGATTACTATGAACCAATTCAAATTGGTGAAAAGTATTGGATCGTACCTGAATGGATAGAACCACCAGAAGCGGATGCAGTCAATATTAAACTTGACCCAGGCTTAGCATTTGGTACGGGTAACCATGCATCTACTTTCCTTTGTCTACAATGGTTAGGCAAAACCGATGTTAAAGATAAAGTCGTGATTGATTATGGTTGTGGTTCAGGCATCCTAGGTGTTGCAGCACTGCTTTTAGGTGCAAAGAAAGTCTATGCAACAGATATCGACCCACAAGCTGTCTTGGCGACCAAGCAAAATGCTGAGCTGAATGGTGTTCTTGAAAATCTTTATGTTGGATTACCTGAAGAGTTCAATGCAGAATTTAAAAACCAACAGGCCGATATTTTAGTTGCAAATATTCTTGCAGGCCCTCTTATGTCACTTGCTGAAGAATTCTCAACTTTGATTAAATCTGAGGGAGAGTTCGCACTTGCCGGCGTAATTGAAGAGCAAGTTACTGATGTTTCTAGTATTTATTCTGAATTTTTTGATATAGTAGAAGTCGAGAAACGTGAAGAAACCTGGTGCAGAATTTCTGGGTCACGTAAGGCTGTTTAATCTATGAAAATATAAGTATTTATGACTGAAAAACAAACCCGATGCCCAAATTGTGCTTCAATTTATAAAGTATCAGTTACGCAACTCACCGTTGCGCAGGGTATGGTTTGTTGTCCAAAATGTTCACATAATTTTAATGCATTAATTCATCTACAAAACAGCCAGCCTACTCAACCAAGGGGCAATCCTGATACGCCAGTGCAGAATGAGGTACAAAACCTCATGACGACGAAACGTCAAATAGAAACCAATGTCTTAGATATTTTTAATCGTAAAATTGAAAACTCCAATATTGATTTAAGAACTTATTTAAATAATTTGAATTATTTTAACAATGAACCAGTCAACAACATTCCCAGCTTAAATCTATCACAAGGTTTAAATAACCACGGGCAACATTTGATCAAAACAAAAAGTAAGTTTTACTATCTGGCGTGGAGCATGATTAATCTTGCCCTACTCAGCATTTTATTATTTCAAATCCTTTGGTTTAATCCAAACTTAACTGATCGTTATCCGTTTTTGAATACTGTCTTTACTCAAACCTGTGCCATCTTACAGTGTGATACTGTTGATCAACGCTATAAACAAATTGTGATTAGTCACCTTAAAGTTAAAGCACTTGATAGACAGGAGACTCAATTTTCAGGTCAACTCAATAACCAATATTCTAAAAGCTTAGAATTACCCCTAATAAGAGTAACTTTAAAAACTCAAAATAAGGTCATAGCTACGCATGTGATTACACCTGAGCAATATCTGATTGAAAGTTTAGTTGGAATTAAGCGTATTCCTCAAAATAGCCCATATCCTTTTAAATTTGTTGTTACAGAGCCAAGAAAAAGTTTTGATCAGTACCAATTAGACATTATTCACCCTTAAAATTAAAAAAAATTATAAAAAAATGAAAAAAAATGTAGTTTTCTTGCTCATTTTTTCTTAGACAATGGTATCATACGCGCCACGAAAGCTTTGTCCTGCAAACTCCTCGCATTTTTTCAAAAAAAATACTGTTTTGTTATGTGCTTTATATCCAATATCGCGCAAGTAGAACATTTTTTTGTTTAAAAGAGTGTTGTAACAAATATTAATCTATTGTTACGCTTATTTTTCACTCAACTCGACGATTTGTGGCAAGCTAATTGTTCTTGTTTTAGAGCCAACCGTTTTAGGATCTAAAACGGAGCTCAGATTTTTTTAGACCACATTTATATATTACTTTACCCAAGTAATATTTTGATTTTCGGATTAACTCGCATGAATAGCAAATCTCCTATTTTTACTGCACAATCTGACGTCGCTCTTCGTATTCACGTAGATCGCGCAGTTCGTCACTATTTTGCACAATTGCAAGGTGAGCAACCATCACAAGTGTACGACATGGTGCTAGCAGAAATGGAGAAACCTCTTTTATCTGTTGTCTTAGAATACACACGCGGGAATCAGACTCGCGCTGCTGAGATTCTCGGACTGAACCGTGGCACTTTACGCAAAAAGTTAAAAGCTCACGGTTTAATGAGTGAATAAATGATAAAATGCTCACGGCTTGCGTGGGCATTTTTTTTACCTATATTTTGCCTACCTGTTCAATCTCTAGACTTAAAAACTGTTGACGAAGATCATGACTATTAAACGCGCTTTAATCTCTGTTTCTGATAAAACCGGGATCGTTGAATTTGCCCAGAACCTTGTTGCTCTTGGGGTGGAAATTTTATCTACTGGCGGTACATATAAGTTGCTTAAAGACAACAATGTGGCTGTAGTTGAAGTTTCAGAGCACACAGGCTTCCCAGAAATGATGGATGGTCGTGTAAAAACACTGCATCCTAAAATTCATGGAGGCATTTTGGCTCGTCGTGGTCTAGACGAAGCTGTCATGGCTGAACACAACATCGATGCAATCGATCTTGTTGTCGTAAACCTTTATCCTTTTGCTGCTACTGTTGCTAAACCAGACTGCTCGCTTGCAGATGCAATTGAAAATATTGACATTGGTGGCCCAACAATGGTTCGTGCAGCTGCGAAGAACCATGCTTCTGTGGGGATCATCGTAAATGCGACTGATTATGAAACTGTAATTGCAGAACTTAAAGCGGATGGTGCTTTATCTTATGCGACTCGTTTCGATTTAGCGGTTAAAGCATTTGAACATACTGCCCAGTATGACGGCATGATTGCTTCTTACCTCGGTGCACGTGTTGGTAAAGAAGAAGGTCAAGCTGACAAATTTGCCCGTACTTTCAATACCCAGTTAAATAAAGTACAAGATCTTCGTTATGGTGAAAATCCACATCAATCCGCTGCTTTCTATGTAGAATCGACTGCAACTGAAGCATCGGTTTCAACTGCTAAGCAGTTACAAGGTAAAGAACTTTCTTATAACAATATCGCGGATACAGATGCAGCACTTGAATGTGTCAAATCATTTGCAAAACCAGCGTGTGTCATCGTTAAACATGCAAATCCATGTGGTGTTGCAGTATCGTTAGATGGTCTTAAGGCTGCATACGATCTTGCTTATGCAACTGATCCAGAATCAGCATTTGGTGGCATCATTGCATTTAACCGTGAGTTAGATGTTGCTACAGCTCAAGCAATTGTTGACCGTCAATTTGTTGAAGTGATTATTGCACCAAGTATTGCCGATGGTGTACTTGAAGTGACTGGCGCAAAGAAAAACGTTCGTGTACTGGTATGTGGCGAACTTCCTAAAATTGATGAACGTGCTTCACAATACGATTATAAACGTGTCAATGGCGGTTTATTGGTTCAAGACCAAGACCTCGGTATGATCACCAAAGATGATCTTAAAGTAGTAACTAAGCGTGCTCCTACTGAAGCAGAAATTGATGATTTAATCTTTGCTTGGAAAGTTGCCAAATACGTTAAATCCAATGCTATTGTTTATGCTAAAGGCCGTCAAACCATTGGTGTCGGTGCTGGCCAAATGAGCCGTGTAAACTCTGCACGTATCGCAGCGATCAAAGCTGAACATGCAGGTTTAGTGGTTGAAGGTGCTGTTATGGCATCTGATGCATTCTTCCCATTCCGTGATGGCATTGATAATGCTGCAAAAGCAGGTATCAAATGTATTATCCAACCGGGTGGTTCAATGCGTGATGAAGAAACAATTGCAGCAGCAGATGAAGCTGATATTGCAATGGTCTTCACGGGTATGCGTCATTTCCGTCACTAATTCACCATAAATCATTATTTAAAAATCCCCCTAAGTCCCTCTTTCATAAGAGGGACTTGTCACGAACTACAGGACTCTTTAAATTCGTGATACCCCATCCTGTATAAAGGGAGGTTGGGAGGGATTAAAAAAGGATACATAAGATGAACATATTAGTTTTGGGTAGTGGTGGTCGTGAACATGCATTGGCATGGAAAATTGCGCAAGACGATCAAGTCACTAAAGTTTTTGTTGCACCAGGAAATGCGGGTACAGCAACTGAACATAAATGTGAAAATGTTGCTTTAGATATTCTCAACAACCCTGCCATTATCGACTTTGCAAAAAATAATGCCGTTGATCTCATTATTGTTGGTCCTGAAGCACCGCTTGTAAATGGGGTAGTTGATGCAGGACGAGCAGCTGGCCTTAAAATTTGGGGGCCAACCCAATTTGCAGCACAACTTGAAGGCTCTAAAGCTTTCGCCAAACACTTTTTAAAACGTCATCACATTCCTACAGCATTCTATGATGTATTCACCGAAGTGGAAACAGCCAAAGCATTCGTAGAAAAAAATGGCGCACCAATTGTAATTAAGGCAGACGGCCTTGCTGCGGGTAAAGGCGTCATTGTAGCGATGACCAATCAAGAAGCGTTTGATGCAATTGATGACATGCTTGCAGGCAATAAATTTGGTGATGCAGGTTCGCGTGTTGTTATTGAAGAATTCCTTGATGGTGAGGAAGCATCTTTCATATGTATGATTGATGGTGACAACATCCTTCCTATGGCAACTTCACAAGACCATAAACGTATTTTTGAAGCTGACCAAGGTCCAAATACGGGTGGTATGGGTGCATATTCCCCTGCCCCTGTAGTGACTGCAGATGTTTTTGACAGAGTCATGAAAGAAGTTATGCGTCCAACCGTAGATGGTATGAAAGCTGATGGTCATACTTACACTGGTTTCTTGTATGCTGGCTTGATGATTGATGAGCAAGGGCAACCTCGTGTCATTGAGTTTAACTGCCGCTTTGGTGACCCTGAAACTCAACCGATCATGATGCGCTTAAAATCTTCTTTGGTTGATTTAGTAGAAGCTGGTATTGCAGGTAACTTACCCGCTGAAGCTGAATGGGATGAGCGTAAAACTGTTGGTATTGTGCTTGCATCTAAAGGCTATCCTGAAACTTCGAGCAAAGATGACGTGATTTTGGGTTTAGATACCCAAATGACAGATGCTAAAGTTTTCCATGCAGGTACAGCAAATAATGCCAATGGTGATGTAGTGACTGCTGGCGGTCGTGTACTTTGCGTTACAGCGTTAGGCAACACAATTGGTGAAGCGCAAGCAAAAGCCTTGGAACTTTGCCAAAGAGTGACTTTTGATGGTGTCCAATACCGCAAAGATATTGGTTACCGTGCGATTGCTCGTGAAAATGCTTAAACTCGATTGAGTTGTAAAACCCGCCAAGGCGGGTTTTTTATTTGGTAAATTTTTAGTGAGTAATGCTCTTCCAGAATAATAAATATAAGATTAATTACCTTGATTGATTTTTCGCTGAATCATTTGAATCACCTACCGCCTCAACACCACCAATGACCATTTGAAGCCAATCTAATAATTGAGGAAATTCCCGATATCCATCACTCGCTAGAAAATGTCCAGCATTGGGAATAATCTCATATGGAAACTCCAGTTTTTCTGCCAACGAGATACTTAAATCAGTTGGAACATATTGATCATTACTCGATATAAACATTTTTCGATTTAATATTTTATTTTTAAAAGAAAAATCCTTATTCGTTTCAGTGATATATGAATCTAGTTGAGGTAGTACTACCAATTTATTCGAAAATCCCGATACACAGACAACACCACCTATCTGTTGAAAATCCAATTCAGACAGGAAATCAAGCAGCGTAATACACCCCAAACTATGCGCAACAAAAAATGTATGTTGATCAATTTGAGCAATATTATTTTTTAAGGTTTGCTTCCACTGTAAAAGCTTTGGATTGTTAGAGTTCGGCAATGCGATCTTTACAACTTTAGTATTTTTATCTTGTAAATTTTCCTCAAGATAATCAAACCAATGATCATCCACCTTTGCACCATAGCCATGAATGATATAAACATTATTTTGAGCATATGCAACATTTAGAAATAACAAACTGCTTAAAAAAAAGATGATTAATTTCATTTATTGATCTCTTTGATGTACATAAGATCTTCATGCTAAAGTATGACAGTAGTGTCAATGTCAATCACTGTTTGAATAAAATCCCCCTATTTCGCCTAACAATTTGAAATAACGCTTATCAGAGCACTGCTATAGATGCAGATCTAAGATTATTTTACTTATTCAAAAAAAAGATAATAAATCCTAAAAAATTTATATATTATGAATAAGTATAAAATTTAATCATTTATCGTTTAGCATTCAACAAAAGCATTTGTTTTCTTTATTAAATTAATAAAAACATTGATATTCATGCAACGACATCACCACCCAATGTCAACACGCAGCCACTATGTATAATTTTCATTTATTGATATGATAAACAAATCTTTAGAGTTTGTTTTAAACAATTAAAATTCTTTTAAAACAGGCTGCTAATCCTCAAATGTAAAGAATATAGATAGCGCAATCAGACAAGTACGTCACCGCATTATTTATTTTCAAAATGTTAAAAATTCGATTTAAATGATCGAGAATGCAAAGGACAAAATTCTACTGCATTTGCTACTTAGGACTTATTCATGAAAAAGCTGTTTGGCGTTTTACTTAGCGCGTCTGTGCTCACTCTTTCTGCTTGTGGAAAACAAGAAGCTCCAAAAAATGATGCTGCCCAAGCAGATGCAGGTAAAGAACAAGTCGTTACCATGGCTTCTACAGGTTCAGATGCAGATATTTGGCGCTATATCGCAACATTACCAGAAACAAAACAAGCTGGAATTAAATTAGAAGTTAAAAACTTCACTGACTATGTTGCAATGAATACAGCTGTGGCAAACAAAGAAGTCGATATCAATGCATTCCAATCTTATGCATATCTTGTTGCTTTCAATCAATCAAACAAAGAAAAAATTGCACCAATCTCTACAACATATTTAGAGCCAATGGGTATTTATTCTAGTAAAGTTAAAAAAGTTGAAGAATTTGCCAATGGTGCAACTATTGCTATTCCAAATGATGGCGCAAATGAATCGCGCGCATTGTTACTTTTACAATCTGCTGGTCTCATCAAATTAAAAGATGGTTTTGATTTAGTCAAAGGTACACCTGCTGATATTACTGAAAATGCAAAGAAAATTGTCATCAAACCAATTCAAATGGCGACTGCGGTACGTGCTAAAGATGAAGTTGATGCAATTGTTTTAGGCAATACTTTAGCAATGGAAGGTGGTTTAAACGTGCTTAAAGATTCAGTTTATTATGAGCCAGTTGACCAAACAACCAAAATGAATGTCAACGTACTTGCTGTTGCAGATGCACGTAAAGACGATGCCCTCTTGAAAAAAGTGGGTGAGTTATATCATGTTCCTGCTGTAGGTAAATATGTTCAAGAACACTTCGGTGGAACTAAAGTTGATGTGAATAAACCTGTAAGCTATCTTACAGAATCAAAATAGTTTTATAATGGATCAGGTCAATTGACCATTCTTTTATGAAAGGTCTATAGGCCCTCATAAAACAGGCAAAGTGAATTTGCCTGTTTTTTCTTTTTGCTATAGTTTTTGACGATATGATTGAATTTAAAAACATTTCAAAACACTATGAGTTGAAAGGTCAAACCATACGTGCACTGGATCAGATTAATCTTGAGATTCCAGCGGGCAGTATTTTTGGCATTATCGGCTATAGTGGTGCAGGTAAAAGTACCTTAATCCGTTTGATTAACTTGCTTGAGCGTCCTAACCAAGGACAAGTCATCATTAATCAAAAAGACTTTACGGCACTTGATGCACGTGCATTACGTCAAGAACGTGCAAATATAGGCATGATTTTTCAGCATTTCAATTTGCTACAAACCAAAACTGTAGCTGACAATATTGAAATGCCGTTAAAATTGCTTGGTGTCAGTAAAGACCAACGTGAAAAACGTTTAAATGAGTTACTTGAGTTCATTGATCTAAAGCATAAAAAAGATGCTTTTCCAGACGAACTCTCGGGAGGACAAAAGCAACGTGTCGGTATCGCACGCGCCTTGGCCAACCACCCCAAAATTTTACTTTGTGATGAAGCAACCTCTGCACTTGATCCACAAACCACGAAATCTGTTCTCGCTTTGCTTAAAAAGATTAATCAAGAGCAAGGGATTACCATTGTCATGGTTACGCATGAAATGGATGTGATCGAATCTGTTTGTGATTTTGTTGCCGTCATGGAACAAGGCAAAGTGATTGAAACAGGTTCTACCTTAGAAATTTTTAGTCAACCGCAACACCCCACGACTAAAAACTTTATTCAAACCGTTTTACAGCAACAACTCCCTGTTAATATCTTAAACAATCTCGAAAATCAAAATCATAAAAGTATTTATAGTCTGCAATTTTTGGGTACTTCAGCGCAAGAAACTGTGGTACAAGCAGCAATTAAGCAATTTGATGTCAGCTTAAATATTTTATTTGCCAATATGACTGAAATTAATGGTTCAGTGATCGGTCAAATGTTTATACAACTTTTGGGAGATACCGAAAGCATTCGCCAAACCATAAATTTCTTTGAAAAAAATGGGGTCAAGGTGGAACAGTCAGGAGTTAGACTATGAGAGAACTCATTGTACAATGGCTCACTACGCTCACAGCACCATTTTGGAAAAGCTCTTTAAGCATTGACCAGTTTGTTACAGCGATGCAAGAAACCATCCAAATGGTCATTTTTGCAATGCTGTTTGGTACCATTTGGGGCTTTGTTCAAGCAATTACCTTGCTGGTTACTCGCCCTAATGGCATTTTACCCAATCGCGCTGTTTATCAGATTTTAAATCCTATCGTCAATGCGCTACGTTCCCTACCCTTCATTATCCTGTTGATTGCGGTTTTCCCACTCACCAAAGCGATCGTGGGTACAACTATTGGTACTTGGGCAGCGATTGTACCGTTGACCATTTATGTTGGTCCTTATATTGGTCGTCTTGTAGAAACATCATTGCTTGAAGTGAATGAAGGGATTATTGAGTCTGCACAAGCAATGGGTGCATCGCCTTGGCAGATTATTTTTAAATTTATTATCCCTGAATCTCGTAGCTCACTCATCCTGAGCCTTACCACAGCAACCATTAGCTTGATTGGTGCAACAGCGATGGCGGGTGCTGTAGGCGCTGGTGGTATTGGTGATTTAGCAATTTCTTATGGTTATCAACGTTTCGATCAAAGTGTGGTTTATCTCACTGTGATTGTCTTATTGATCCTTGTACAAATTGTACAGAGTCTTGGAAATTGGTTATCTAAGCTTCGATAATCTTTGCATCTCATTTTCAATTCTTCTTACTTCTAAAATCATACCCTCCTTGTTGAGGGTATTTTTTTATTTCTTGAGTTAGCTACAGATATAAATACTTATAAAATTTATAGATCCTTTTTAATTCTACTCATTTGATCATCTGCTCTTGATCAATCCTTCAGAACTGATTAAGTTATAGAAAACTTAAGAAATATTTGAAATGAATAATTTTACTCAAACAATCGCCTCACTACTCCTTATGCTACCTATTTGTAGTTTTGCGCAAGCTTCAGACGATTACACCACCACAGTAAAAGTCAATGGTGTAGAGCTCAATCAAGCGCTAAGTGCAACGCAAATTGAAAAATTGCTCGGAAACACCTCTCAAAAAACTATAAAAGCATTTTCTGAATGTAGTGGGAACTATGAATATTCAAGCTCTACTGCATCAGGGAAAAAACTGATGTTTGAAATTTATAGTGAAGACAATCCACAGATTAAGTCTAACTCCTTCTATAAAACCAAAAATAATTTTCAACA
The DNA here is from genome assembly GCF_037152175.1 of Acinetobacter sp. AS167. Taxonomy (NCBI): domain Bacteria; kingdom Pseudomonadati; phylum Pseudomonadota; class Gammaproteobacteria; order Moraxellales; family Moraxellaceae; genus Acinetobacter; species Acinetobacter sp. AS167. The sequence goes on along the minus strand of NZ_JBBCMP010000015.1, from coordinate 57,257 downwards.
ACTTGGCACAACCAAAGGACGAGTTTGGCTTTCTTGGACAAATGCACCAGCAATCACAGATACAATCCTGATTAACAATAAACCCATCACTAATCTATATAGCATCAATCAATTTAAAAAAGACTTCCCAAACAGCGCCAAAACTGGCACCAGTGTTTTAATTTTAACGGCATCGGAAGCCAAAGAGTTTTTAAAAAATCCTGCTGAGTTTGAAGCGGGCTATCTCGCCTACGTCAATTTTAATTTTAAAAATGGCAAACTAAGCAAATTAGAATTCAACCAAGGGATGGCCTGTTAAGTTTTATTGAGAATAGCATATTGATCTATATGCTATTCTCTAAAAGAATAACCTACCATATGACTTGTTTGTTTAAGCAAATAACATGTCGCACTATCGAATTACATATGTTTTCACATAAAAAAGACTGTAATCAGCTTTCTAACTTGTCTATAGCCTGATTTTGCTATTAAATTTGTGTCAGCATATTCATGGAATTAAACGATGCAATTTAAAATTCACGTCATAGATGTAAAAAATCAATTACAAAACTATATTTGGCTGATCGAAGAAAGTCAAAGCCATGATATCGTTGCAATTGATCCCACTGAAGCATCACTCGTTGAAAATTATTGCCTTGAACATCAGCTGAATTTAAAACAAATTTGGCTCACACACTGGCATAAAGACCATATTGGTGGTGTTCCAGAATTGATCGCAGACCATAATATTCCTGTTTATGGGCCGCGCGCTGAACTGAGTCACATTCCTTTTATTACCTACCCACTACAACACGATGATCAATTTGAATTTCATGGATTAAACATCGACATTATCGCAGTACCAGGTCATACCCTAGGACATGTCGTTTATTTTATTGATGAATTAGACAGTGTTTTCTGTGGTGATACCCTTTTTGCTATGGGTTGTGGACGTATGTTTGAAGGAACTGCTGAACAATTTTATCACTCTCTCAATCGACTCGCCGCTTTACCACCAAGAACCAAAGTTTACTGTACACATGAATATACCCTTTCTAATGCACAATTTGCTTTGCATATCGAACCAGAGAACCGAGCAATACAACAACGTGCCGAAGAGATCCAACTGCTTCGTGAACATGGGCAAATCACATTGCCCAGTACCATTGAACTTGAGCTTGAAACCAATCCTTTTTTACGTGTCGAAAGTGCTGAAGAATTTGCGCGTATTCGCGCATTGAAAGATAATTTTTAAGCAATCACGATTATTGTCCTCACAATGTTAAAACTGCGCCAACCTAAGCCTCTGTTTTTAAAAGCCTCTCAGCGGGCGGTACTGATATTACATGCATATACCAGTACCGTTCAAGATATGAGGGCCTTGGCAAAATTTCTGCATCAAAATGGCTACACTTGCTATGCACCTAGCTACGCTGGACATGGTTTAACGATTGATGAGTTTCTCACTTACACTACAGAGGATTGGTGGCGAGATACACATAATGCTTATCAATTCTTAGAAAATCAGGGTTATAAGCATATTGCTATCATTGGGGTATCTTTAGGCGCAATTTTATCATTAAAACTCACTGAGTACTTTCCGATTGATGCTTGTATTAGCATGTCTGCACCACAGGATCGAAATGTAAATGATCTCTTTAAGCGATTAAAACACTATGCAGAATATCTTCATCAATTTCAGAATAGCGATTTAGAACTAGACATAAAAAGCTTAGAAAATAAAGCAACAATACAACTACACCAATTGCATCAGTTTATTGCCGTAACCATAAGCAATGTTTCTTTAATTCGCGCGCCTATTTTTTTATTGTATGGTGAATTAGATGATGTACATTATCAATCCAGTGCACAAATTATTTATAATCATGTCAATTCCACAGAAAAACAGATTAAAAGCTATCCCAAGACAGGACACCTCATGACCTTAGGCAAAGATCAGGCTGAATTATTTAGTGATATTTTAGATTTTTTACAACAACATCATCCTGTTCGACTGCAATAATCTATTCTTCTGTTAAATTTACTTACATTTATTCAAACTAATAATGAGAAAATTTCTGCTTTTAAAAATAGATATCTTTGCATCAAAATATTACAAGGACAATTTCCACACTATTTTAACAATTTGTTTTATTTAACTATTTTATAATAAATTCACATTTTATTCATATTTATAGCAAAAAAATACGCAATGATACAAAAGCCTCATTTCTCAAATTGCTCAAATATTGATATAAAAAATAACTTTCATCAAGTTTCCCCTTTAAAAATTTAATGATCACCCCTATTAAATTTATAGGCAGGAATTAAGGAGATCTTCTGTGAAAAAGGTTGTAAAGGCAAAGAATTTAATCGCTTTTCGTATTTGGTTAGAAAAATTAGGCTATTCAGTAAAAAATTTAGCTGATGGAAAAGGATTTACTTTCAGCTTTAAAAAAGAATATGGTTTAGTCACTTGTGATTTATCAGGTAATAACTTAGCGATACAGCTCGGTGAAGAGTTTGAGGATCACTTAAAGGCTTAGTAAGTGTGTAAATGAAGTTTCTCTTTAAAAAGACCTAAACGATTTCGTTTAGGTCTTTTTTTGATCTGGATAAAATTAAATTCCCAAACCTATGACTAAGATAAGATACAGCATCATCAGAATAAAAATTTAGCCATAAAAAAAAGCATGATTTTCATCATGCTTTTTTAAATTTGGTGGGGACGGAGAGACTCGAACTCTCACACCTTGCGGCGCTGGAACCTAAATCCAGTGCGTCTACCAATTTCGCCACGTCCCCGAATAAAAACTAACGTTTTAGTCTTTTTAAATAACTTGGCAGAGGATCAAGGACTCGAACCTTGACGAACGGTTTTGGAGACCGTCATGCTACCATTACACCAATCCTCTATAACACTTCATTTTGCTTTAGTACCGCAAAATGAATTGCTTGGTGGGGACGGAGAGACTCGAACTCTCACACCTTGCGGCGCTGGAACCTAAATCCAGTGCGTCTACCAATTTCGCCACGTCCCCAATGGCTGTGTATATTATAGAGATCGTTTTATTATGACAAGCCCTTTTTTCGAAAAAGACACTCGTTTGTTTAAATAAAAAACAAATGTTGCAAATACTGCTTTTTGTTTAAACAATTTGGCTTAATACTTGTTTTATTTGATAAATATTTGAACAACGTTGCCCTGTTTTTTTCATTAACATTGCTGTTAAAACCATTTCAAAAATTTTAAATCGCTCTGGTAACACCACATTTAACTCCTGACAATGCAAAAATGCCCAATCTTGATAGCTTTTTGCAGATAGCCGCTGTTGTGTCAACCACTCCAACCAAACGATTCCCAACGCATAAATATCGGATTGAAATGATTTTGCTTGCGCATGAAACAATTCTGGTGCCATATACCTTGGTGTTGCTGTATGTGTCTCAATACTTGTTAGATTTGCGTCTTGAGCTATTTTTACAGCCTGTTCAAAGTCAATCAAATAACTTTTTCCACCCTTAACCCGAAAGTGCTCAACTTTGATATCGCCATGCAGATAACCATAGTCATGCAGATGTTCAAGCACATCTAAGCTGAGTATCAATCGTATACCAATTTCAGCCAAGCTAAGTAAATCAGGTGCATCCTGAAAAAGCTTTGGGACATCTTCCACCCATAAAGCTTGATCAATGACCTCTTCTTCAATTTTAAATTGCTGAAATGGATCAAATATTGAAAAGTTTAATATTACAGGCTGAGATTCTGTCTCCAATGCATTCAATTTGCTATAGCAGTTTAGCTCATTGAAAAAGTGCTGTTGATAACAGCGATTCGAATTTTTGAGCTGCAATTTCAACCAAAACCATTGCTGTCCCTGTTGAATTTGATAAACACGGCGACCAAATTTTTGACTTTGGATTGAATTATATGCAACTGGAAGAATTCTGCTTTGGCTCATACTTCGATCAATTGTTCTGCTGGTATATCTTTCGTCATAGGATGATTCAAAACTTCTAGACAATGTTGGATTGTTTTACCAATACGTGCATGTGTTTCTATACTTGAAATTTTTGGCCAAGTTGCACGCTCACCTTCTCGTTGCAACAGCTTAAATAGATATGGGCGTGGGTTCTGTAACATATAGCTATAATGGCGTAGACTATACTCCCCAATAATATTGACATCACCATAGTAGCGCTGGTCAATAATACCGTAACCGTGATCGAGTAAACGACGCATAGATGGCACTCTTCCCATACGACCTCGAGCAAAATCCATGATCCCCATTGCAGCCATGCGTCCTTGACTACGTACGATACGTTCAGGCCAACTCAGTAAATCTCTACGGTAACGTTCTTCATCATTTTGCATAAACGGTACAATATGTGGATTAACCTGACTGGCAATGGTGTAATTCAAATTATAAAGACGTGACATGCGCTCTTGAGGGAAATCATTTCGTACGCTGCCATCCACCCAACGGGTATTGGCCAAATAAGGAGTATGTACACCATCGTAACGTTTACTAATTAAACGCACAGGTGGAAATAAAACAGGTACAGCACAGGATGCCAATACTGCACTCCAGACCAACAAATCTGGTGAGGTATATTTATTCATGATGCGTACATCTTCTTGAGAAACATCATAAGGTGCAACGGTGACATTAATATCTAATCCTGATTTTTCAAAAGCCTCATGAAAAGTCACATCGCCTAAATTTTCAACCAAGAATTTTTTAAGATATCGGACATCTGCAAAACCACCATTGCCTTTGATTAATTCTTTTACACTACGAAAGTGAAAAGCTTCGCTATAAAATTGGTCACCACTGAGTAAGTTTGGAATTTCACCTGGTTCATTTACCCCCAACATCGCAGTCATAATTGCGCCAGCACTCGAACCTGAAAGTACTTTGGGCATCAAGTCTTGTTCCATCAATGCTTTACAAACGCCACTATGAAATAAACCCAATGTAGCCCCACCTGAAAACATCAATGCAGGTTGACCATAGGCCTTTTCACAGTTTTCAAAAAACTTCCTTTTACTTTCATGACATAAAGTTTGGCAACCATCTGAAGCGATGAATGCCAAACTATTACTCACTTCCTCAATATAATCTTCAATTATTTTTTTTGTCCCAACATAGGTATGCGCAAATAACATCGGGTGCCCAATATTGGCAACATCATGACTAAATCCCTCTCTAAGGATATACATCAAGTCTTGGGTTCGATTTTGCATTCGGTAACGGCGTAATAAATTTAATCGATGGGAAATAATTTCAGCATCAAAATATGGTGAGGTATTATCTAGCTTCCACTCCTGTGCCCCCGTTTCTTCATCCAGTTTTAACGCTATAGATTTCCACTCTTCATAGTTTTCTGCATGTTTCAGTTTTCTTTTTAGTTTTTTAATACGATAAGCCTGATGCGGATTTAAATCTTGAGTAAGTTCTAATAACATTTCTAATATTCCTTTGATTTTTAATCCGACACTTTTAAATACCTGTCGATAAACTATGCTGAAAAATAACCAGATAATCAATTACCATAAGTCATTTAATTCTTGCTTTAGATTCCAATTATCGCCTATTGAGATTAGCTCAATAAAATTACTGTGCTAATATCAACCACACAATGTAATTTCTGAAAATAGCGAACGGATATGGCAACTTTCGACTTACCTGACAATATCATCCAAAAATTATCCACTGTTCTGGATCAGTTACATCAAGTCCTTCCTGAAAAGAAACAAGATACTGACTTTAAAGCAGTGGCTTTTAGGTGGCACGATAAACAACTCAAAGCGATTTATAACCCGAAAGCAATGCATTTGGATGATCTTAAAGGGATTGAACGGCAGAAAGCTAAAATTTTACAAAATACTGAACAATTTCTACACGGCTTACCTGCCAACGACATTTTACTGACTGGCTCACGCGGCACAGGAAAATCATCCATAGTTCGCTCTTTACTTACTCAGTATGCAGAACAAGGCTTACGTTTAATTGAAATTGAACGAGATGATTTGTCTGACTTGCCAGAAATTCAAAAAATTATTAAAGATCGGCCAGAAAAGTTCATCGTTTATTGTGATGACTTGGCATTTAATGCTGAAGATGAAAATTACCGTAGTTTAAAAAGCGTGTTAGATGGCTCGCTACAATCTGGTTCAAGTAATTTTGTGATTTACGCAACCAGTAACCGTCGTCATTTATTGCCCGAATTTATGCATGAAAACACGCCTGTAACCAAAGTCGATGTGCCGCAATATAAAGAGTTGCATCCGCAAGAAGCCATCGAAGAAAAGATTTCATTATCAGATCGTTTCGGTATGTGGTTGTCTTTTTATCCAATGGATCAAAATCTTTATTTAGAAATTGTGGAACATTATTTGGCAAAAGCAGCAATGCCCTTTACTGAGGATGTTCGTGCGGAGGCTTTAAGATGGTGTCAGGCACGTGGTCAACGTTCAGGTCGTGCAGCATATCAATTCTCTAAACATTGGATTGGTTCAGAACGTTTAAAGGCATTATAAGCCCAACTTTTTTAGATATACAAAGCTCTAACTGAATAATAGTCAGGGCTTTAAATTATTCATCAAATAAATCGGTTCAATATACATGACCAAGCTAAGCGAATAGCAGACTCTCCAATAAAAGATCATATTTTTATTGGCTTAGTCATCCTAAACTTATTTATCGCACATTAAAGTGTCCCTGCGTGTTGGTCTCATCTGAACACAATCGCACGGACGAACACTGCTACTTTATTTAATCCATATGATTCAAATAAAGCTTAATTTCTTTATTCCCATGCAAAACCGCCTGCCAACATATAACTCAAACTGACTGCTGGTTAATCATGCAACTAAAAGCCAAAATTAAAAAATTCAGTATATTTAAATATATTTCAATAACTTAAATGCAAATCAATAATTCATCCAGAACATTTTATTTCAGCACATCACAGTTTAAGCGTGATAAAATAGCCGGCAGTTTCATATAGGATAGGTCTATGCAGTTTGTTCATCTTGGTATTCATACCGAATTCTCTATTACAGAATCGATCGTACGTATACCTGATCTGATTAAAGCTGCCGCATCTGATGAAATGCCTGCTTTAGCCATTACAGACCTATCCAATCTGCATGCAGCAGTTAAGTTTTACAACAAATCGCTGGGGAAAGGGATTAAACCTATTTTCGGCAGTGTAATTCGATTAAACGATGCCAACCATAAAGCAACTTTACTGGCGATGACCAATAAGGGATGGCGTGGGCTGACTGAAATTGTCTCTCGTGGCTTTATTGAAGGACAACAACTGTCGATTCCATGTGTACAAAAAGAGTGGGTGCTTGAACAGTCTCAAGACATCATTGTACTTTTGGGTCTACATAGTGATGTCGGAGAAATGCTTTGTGCAGCTTATCCTGAAAAAGCCGAACCGCTGTTAGAACAATGGATCGAAAAATTTGGCAATCGTGTTTATTTAGCATTGACGCGAACAGGTCGCCCATTAGAAGAAAGCTTCAATGAAGAAGCAGTTAAACTTGCTGCAAAATACAATATTGGTGTTGTGGCACATAATGATGTGCATTTTGTTAGACCAGAAGATTATGAAGCACATGAAGCACGCGTTTGTATCGCAGATGGATATGTTCTAGGTGATAATAAACGCCCTAAGCACTACAGCCCTGAGCAATATTTTAAAACCTCTGCTGAAATGATTAAGTTATTCGCAGATATTCCAAGTGCGATAGAAAACACCTTACAAATTGCAAAGCGTTGTACAGTTTCACTCCGTTTAGGATTCCATGATCTACCAGATTATCCAATTCCGGAAGGTCATACCATCCATTCTTACTTTGAGCATCTTTCTGAAATTGGTTTAGAAGAACGCTTAGACTTCCTTTATCCTGTTGAAACACGTGATGAAGATTGGGCTGAAATTCGTAAGCCTTATGATGAACGTCTGGCCTATGAGCTTGGCATTATCAATAAAATGGATTTCCCCGGTTACTTCCTCATCGTTATGGACTTCATTCAATGGTCTAAAAATAATGGTGTTCCTGTAGGCCCTGGTCGTGGTTCAGGTGCAGGCTCACTGGTCGCTTATAGTTTAAAAATTACCGACTTAGACCCGCTGCGTTATGACCTACTCTTCGAGCGTTTCTTAAACCCAGAACGTGTATCCATGCCCGACTTTGATATCGATTTCTGTATCGCTGGGCGTGATAAGGTCATCGATTATGTGGCACGCCATTATGGTCGTGATGCGGTTTCTCAGATTGCAACCTTCGGTACCATGGCTGCTAAAGGTGCGATTCGAGATGTAGCAAGGGTTTTAGGTAAATCTTACGGTTTAGCAGATCGTATTTCTAAAATGATTCCGACTAAACCTTTAGGCCTCACCTTAGAAGAATCTATTGAGGCTGAACCACAACTTAAAGATATCGTTACCAATCCATCCAACCCAGATTATGACGATGCTGCTGAAATCTGGGAAATGGCGCTCAAGCTTGAAGGCATTACCCGTAATACAGGTAAACACGCAGGTGGTGTGGTCATCGCACCAACCAAAATCACCGATTATTCGGCAATTTTGTGTGAAGCTGATGGCACAGGACGGGTTGCCCAATTCGATAAAGATGATGTAGAAGCTGCGGGCTTAGTAAAATTCGACTTCTTGGGCTTACGTAACCTTACTGTAATTGAAGATGCGATTCAAAATATCAATAAGCGTATTCAATCTGATAAGCCGTTAAATATTTCAAACATTCCCTTAGACGATCCTAAATCCTATGCAGTATTTGCTGACGCAAATACCACCGCGGTATTCCAGTTTGAATCCGTGGGCATGAAAAAAATGCTTAAAGAAGCACGCCCAAGTAAATTTGAAGAAATTATTGCCTTCGTATCCTTATATCGACCGGGTCCAATGGACCTTATCCCCGACTTTATCCATCGTATGCATGGTGGTGAGTTTGAATACTTACATCCGCTGTTAGAAAGTGTACTCGAACCCACTTATGGGATCATGGTATATCAGGAACAGGTGATGCAAGCCGCACAGTTCTGTGCAGGCTATACACTGGGTGGTGCAGATTTACTTCGTCGTGCGATGGGTAAAAAGAAAGTCGAGGAAATGGTCAAGCAACGTGCCACCTTTATTGAAGGTGCTGCGAAAAAAGATATTGATGAAGGTACAGCCAACCATATATTTGACTATATGGAAAAATTCGCAGGCTATGGTTTTAACAAATCACATGCCGCCGCTTATGCTTTAGTTGCCTATCAAACGGCTTGGTTAAAAGCACATTACCCTTCTGAATTTATGGCTGCGGTCATGTCTTCGGAAATGCAAAATACAGATAACATTGTATTTTTAATTGATGACTGCCGAATCAACAACTTAGTGGTATTGCCGCCATCGGTAAATATGTCGTTTTACCAATTCTATGCCAGTGATGTAAACACCATTATTTATGGTTTAGGTGCAATTAAAGGTGTCGGCGAACAGGCCATGCAATCCGTGATTGATTCACGTGAGCAAGATGGTCCTTTTAAAGATTTATTTGATTTCTGCCACCGTGTAGATTTGAAAAAAATCAATAAAAGAACATTGGAAGCATTGATTCGCGCTGGTGCACTGGACTGCTTGGGAATTGAACGCTCAAGTTTAATGGCACAACTTCCAGAAGCTGTCCAAGCCGCTGAACAGGCACGTTCAAATCGTGAAACGGGTATCATGGACTTATTTGGTGAAGTTGAAGAGGTTCAACGTAAGCCGGCTAAGCCTGTAAAACCGTGGTCTGATGAAGTGCGTCTAAAAGGCGAAAAAGATACATTGGGTTTATATCTGACAGGTCATCCAATTGATGTCTATCGTGCAGAATTAAAATCCTTTATTCCAAATAAAATTAATGAATTAACCCCAACTCGCCGTGGTGTAACTACTGTTTTCGCAGGTTTAGTGGTCGATATTGCCAATTTCCCAAATCGGATGATGATTACCCTTGATGACGGCACAGCACGTATCGAAGTCTCTGCGAATCATGAACGCTTCCAACGCTTTAAAGACATTATTCAAAATGAAAAAGTGGTGGTGATTGAAGGTGAAATTTATGAACGTGAAGGTTTTGACCGTCCTATGGGACGTTTGACCAAAGCATTCACTCTCAATGAAATTCGACAAAAGCGTGCCAATAGCATTGCCATAACACTGAATACTGAAGTGATGACTAAAACTTTAGCCTCGGATATTCAAAAGATCTTATTGCCCTTCTGTAATGTCGATATGTGCCAACATATCCCAATGCAGATCCAGTTAGATTATGACTATGCCACAGCTGAGTTACATTTAGGTCAACAATGGAAAGTTGCCCCATTGGATGAGTTACTTTCGAAATTACGTGATTACTTCGGTAAAGAATCTATTCATATTGAATACCAAGTCAAATCTAAAGCGGCAAAAGCCGTTGATCATCGTGGACTTGCCCAACCGACTCAAGTTGCACCGCCACCAGAAAATATGAGTATGGATGATGCAATGGATGACTATATGTCAGATGCAGGCCAATTCTCTTAACCTCCCTATTTGAATTTAAAGCTTAATATTTTGGAATATTCATGGATATTTTCGACAATGCTGTGATTTCACAGCATTTAAGTCATGTACGTATTGTCATGGTCAATACCACACTTCCTGCCAATATTGGAAGTGCTTTACGTGCGATGAAAACAATGGGCTTAACTAAACTTGTGCTTGTTGCGCCTAAAACCTACCCTCACCCAGATATAGATGCGTTGGCAGCTGGTGCAGCAGATCTGATCGAGCAAATAGAAATTGTCGACAGCTTAGAAAATGCCATTAAAGATTGCCATATTGTATTTGGAACCAGTGCGCGTAGTCGCACCATTCCGTGGCCTTTGCTTGATGCACGCCCTGCGGCTCAAAAATCAATGCAAGCGGTTATTCAACACCAGCAAGAAATCGCTATTGTCTTCGGTCGTGAAGATCGTGGTTTAACCAATGAAGAGCTTGCACTGGCAAACTTTCACGTTACAGTCCCAGTAAATAGTGATTATGGCGTGTTAAATGTCGCTCAAGCAATTCAAGTGCTGTGCTATGAAATGCGTATGGCAACGTTAGAACTGGCTGATAAGAAACTGGATACTGAAGCGATGATGCGTGTAACAGATTCAGAAGATATGCACTGGGATGAACCTTTGGTCACACACGAACAAATGGAACAGTTTTATCCGCATATTGAAAAAATGTTGGCTGAAATCGAGTTTTTAGACCCTAAAAACCCACGTTTACTGCCTTTACGCTTGCGCCGATTATTTGGGCGTATACAATTAGATAAGATGGAATATCATTTATTAAGAGGCATTTTTAGTCGAGTTCAAGCCTTAAATAATGGTACATGGAAAAAGTCAAAAGATGAGGATCAAAACTAATGCTAAAACAGCTTAAAGAAGATATCCAAGCTGTATTTGCGCGAGATCCTGCTGCGCGTAATACATTTGAAGTTTTAACCACATATCCTGGGATACATGCATTAATCATGCATCGTGTTGCCCATGAATTATGGGAAAAAGATTGTAAAACTTCAGCGCGTATTTTGTCTTCTTTTAGTCGTTTTGCAACAGGTATTGAGATTCATCCTGGCGCTAAAATAGGTAAACGCTTTTTTATCGATCATGGCATGGGTGTGGTAATTGGTGAGACAGCAGAAATTGGTGATGATGTCACCCTGTATCATGGAGTGACTTTAGGTGGCACAACATGGAATAAAGGTAAACGTCATCCTACTTTAGCTGACGGTGTTGTGGTGGGCGCAGGTGCAAAAATCCTAGGCCCTTTTGTGGTGGGTAAAAATGCTAAAGTAGGTTCAAATGCTGTGGTGACAAAAGCTGTACCGGATGGTGTCACGGCGGTAGGTAATCCTGCTCGCTTTATTAGCAAAGATAAAGAAATCATCTCAACACCTGAACCAAGTTGTCCAGAAGAAATGAGCAGTGTTATTGAAAATACAGAATTTCAAGCCTATGCAGCTGTACCAGAACAATCCGATCCTATGCTTGATGGTATGCGTGTTCTATTAGATCGCTTAGAACAAAATGAAAAGCGCCTCAATATTTTGTGCCAGCGTTTATCAATTTTAGACCCAACGTTCAATTTACAACACAATATTGAGCAGCCTTTGAGTGAAGATGAAATCAAAATCATTGAAGAAGTTAGACGTGAATGTGAGGCGCAAAACCATTCATCGAAAGCATAAGGTTGCTTAATACTTCACAAAATGAAGTGTCAATAGACTGTAATGTATAATTTTTAATAATACGAACCAAATCAAGTTGCATGTTCAGACGTCTTTTCATAGACTGATGCCCATGCACGTTTTTTAATATAAATTAATGGAAGAAACACATGACGATTAAGCCTTTGGCATATGCATTACTCGCAGCTTCAGTACTTACGGCGTGTTCAACAACACCCATCAAGCAACAAAACAAAGTAGATGTAAACGAGCCTTTTATTTATACTGAGCCTGAATTGTCTCCTCCGTTCTATGCACTAAACCCTTTCGATTACTCTCAACCACCTGTTTTTGAGTTGGAGTTAAAAAAAGCATCGGCTCAACCTGTAAACAAACTTGAAGTTACTGATCCAGCAAATCCAAACCAAAAAATCATTTTAGATACCAATAAACTAATTGTACCTACAGTGAATAGCTCACAACGTGCTATGAAGTATGCAGTACTTGCGGAAAACAATGAAATTGACATCACTGCTATTGATGATTTCTTGCAAATGGTTGAAGGTAAAGCACGCCATTACCCACCACAATTTAGTGACCGTAAAGAGCGTAAAGGCTTTGAGGGTAAGTTAAAAGAAGTCTCTACTCAGCTTGACCAATTAGCCGCTGCACCAAATGCTTCTTTTGATATTTTGATTCGTGCATTTAAAGCAAGTATTTTGGGCCGTAACCTTGACCTTGGTTCATCTTATACAACTAAATCACTAGAATATGCTCAACGTATTCTTAAAATCAACAAAGATGATGCTGAAGCAAACTTGTGGTTTGGTTTCTCTTTATCAGAGGGTGGCGGTCAAAAAGAAGCCATCCCATATTTAGATAAAGCTATCAAACAAGGTGTTCAAGAAGCCTATTTATCTTCTGCAAATAACTTTATTGGTATGGAGCAAAAGAAAAATGCAATCCAAACCTTGAAAAATTATAAAGTGAAATACCCAGAAGAAGCTGAAGTTGCAGATCGTTTAATTGAAGAAATTGAAAAACAAGGTCGTTACAACGTTTGGCAGGTATTAAAAAACCCAGCACAGGCAAAATAAATTTATAAAATATAAAAAATAGACTGAACATTCAGTCTATTTTTTTTGTTTATCAATTGAATAAAACTCACGTATGATTCAGACAAAGATTGATCTAGTTAATGATTATGCAATACTCAAAAAACAATATTTTGCTTTGTGCTCTGGCAATTTGTCCATTGATTTTATCCGGATGCCAAGTTGTCAGTGTAAAAAATCAAAAGGTTAATGTAACTATTGCCAATGAACGTGACAGCATTTTGACACGTTCAAAAATGAGTGAAGCCAGCTTAAATGTTTTGTCAATGACTGGACGAGAAGCCAAATCATGTACAGATGAACCCGAAAAATGTGTGGCAGATTTAGCTGAAATCCCACAGATTCAAGATGAACAACTACTTTCGACCGCAAGTGAAATTTACTTAACCAAAGCAATCAATCTGGGCGACTCATCAGATTGTAAAGTCAGTCTTTTTTCTAAACATCAATCCACTGACAAGCAACAATCCTCCCAAAAAAACTATGAGCAATGTTTAGATCAGCAGATGGTGATGTTAGATAATAGCATCCGCTATAGTTATGCCTATTTATTTAAAACTGAACGCCAACCCCAAGACCGTATTTTTAATAACCGACAAGTTCAGATACGTGACTTTTATAATCAAGCATTAGCTAAACTGATTTCGACATATGCCCTAAGAAATAAAAACCAAAAAGTAGCAAAACAAATTAAAGTTGGCAAAAGCACTTATCGTATTAATTTTAATGGCTATCCTGCACTGGCTCAGATTGAACTTGAGGATCTTGTTTCGAGCTATAACTTAAACTTCTCAGGGTTACGCTCAATCAACCGTAGAGACGGTTTCGGTGCAGAATTTGTTGCAATTTTACCCAACACCACAGCACCTGAAGAAAACAAATATATTGTAAATCCATTTGATTATAAATACAAAAATGGCATGAATCCCAACATTCATCAACCACGTTATTTATCGGTCAGTATTGTAGCACAACCTGAAAATTCAAAGGAATCACTACAAAACATCTTACATAACCCAAATTTTCAACTGAATGTTTATGATCCTTATAGCATTGAAAATTTAAAAATTGGTGGCAAACAATACCCGCTTGCGGCAAACTTTTCAGCGCCCTATGGTCTATGGCTGGCTCAAAATAATTTAGGTATTGCGGCTTATCTGAGCTTAATTGATCGCGATCAAAGCCTGACTATGCCTCATTTGTATATGCTTGAACCATACAACCCAAATAAGAAAGTGATTGTTTTGGTACATGGTCTCGCCAGTAGCCCGGAAGCTTGGATTCGTTTAACCAATGATATTATGGGCGACAATGTATTACGTGAGCACTATCAAGTTTGGCAGGTCTTTTATTCCACCAATATGCCGATCTTAGAAAGCCGTTTTCAGATCAATGCCATCATTAATCAAGGTTTTGCTTCAATTAATCAAAATTCTGCTTCTGCTAAAGATGCTGTGTTGATTGGGCATAGTATGGGCGGGATTATTGCGCGCTTACTCGTCAGTGATGCCAATCTGACACAACCAGCCTTAAAGATGTTGAACAATCGTAAATTTGATAAATTTAAAGATGATCCAATGTTCAAATCTCGTTTGACTATTCAATCTATACCTAATTTTGATCGTGCTATTTTTATTTCAGCACCACATCGTGGCACTGCATTTGCTGATCGCTGGTTCACTTTAGCTGCTCGTCGAATTATTAAGTTGCCAGGCGCATTCTTGGGGGCTTTAGCTGACTCTATTGATGATCGTGATTTAAATGCAAAAAACTTTTTAAAAGATGTTGGGCATGGACTGATTCAAAATGGTCCAAGTGACTTAAGCCATAGCTCAAACTTCACCAAATTGACTGAAAACGTTATGCCAAAGAAAGACATGATCTATCATTCAATTATGGGGAATATCACCAATAGCACTGATCCTAACGTCATGACGGATGGAATCGTTCCATATACCAGCTCACATTTAGACGGCGCAGTATCTGAGAAAATTATCAAGGGTGGCCATTCAATCCAAGAGACACCTGAAGCGGTATTGGAACTTAGACGGATTTTAAGATTACATTTGACTGAGCTTGGGCTTTATAAACCTTAAACTCAGCGTCCAAGCACATAAAAATGCCAGTCAATCTTAAATTGGCTGGCATAGGATTATTGGTTTTATAAAAATCTAAGGTCTTATCCGAATCAGTGAATAACTTATTTATAAATCAGTGGTTCCTGCAAAAAGCGCGATTACATCTGCTTCGGTTAGTTTTTTTGTCTCATTGTTAAAAGCATAAAACTCAGGCTTATTGTCTATAAAAATTTCCATATCGAATTTTATATCTTGAGGCTGTTGATCCAATGCAAATGCATTGATATTGCAATAACTCTGGTCTTTAGTCCGCCAAAATAAATTTGTGCCACAGCAGTTACAAAAGCCTCGCTCGCCCCAATCAGAAGAATTATAAATACTTAAGTGCTCATCTTGAGTAAACTGTAAACTGCCCTGTTCGACATCAATCGTCATAATTACACCGCTCGTTTGTCTTCTGCAAATTGAACAATGACACGCATGAACATCATGATTTTTTAATTCAACCGTAAAAGTTGTTGCCCCACAAACACATTGCCCTTTCATAATGATTTCCTTGTTTTATAAATTTTCCACAAAGATACTACGATGATGTAGTGAAATTATAGTGAAACAGATATTTTTTATCATATCCATGTTTTTTAATTGAAAAGCGAAATGATTCACTCTAAATTAGTCAATACAACAATTTAAATATAATATTTGGAAAAGTATGCGTTATAAAATTATAGATGTTTATCAGCTCCAAAATATTCAACGGTATATTGCAAAGTGCCTAAAGACACAATCACCTCAATTCATTGTGATTGAAACTGATCAGACCTTATGTAAAGAGCTCGATATTATTGATGTCGACTTACAAGCATCGATTGCCACGTGGGCAACGGGTGAAAGAATTGATTTAAAAATCATTCATCAATCCAACCATATTGAAAAATTCTACGATTTTGAACATTAAAAAGATCAACTCAATCGTTCAAATTCAATAAAAAGTTTGACAGTAAATCCCCCAACATCATATTTTACTTTAAGTTCTCTTTTAGAACCCTATATAAAGGATAAATATATGAAACACCCAAAAGAAATGACAGGGCTTGAATTTCTACAAGCAATGGTTGCTGGACAAATTCCTAGAGCATCGATTAGTGAAACCATCCCGATGGATTTACATGAAATTTCGCATGGTCATGCAAGTTTTAAAGTCAAAGCGGACCAACGTCATTTAAATCCTTTAGGCGGCGTACATGGCGGTTTTGCAGCAACAGTTTTAGACTCAGCAACAGGTTGTGCAGTACATACCACCCTAGAAGCAGGCGTAGGTTATGGCACTATCGATTTAAATGTAAAAATGTGCCGCCCTGTACCTCAAAATAAGCAATTATTTGCTATTGGACAGTTGATTAATTTAAGTAAAAGTCTTGCCATTTCTGAAGGGAAATTGGTCGATGAAGATGGCAAATTATATGCACATGCAACAGCGACCTGTATGATTATTCGTACATAATTGACTGCTTAGAGTGCTATTTATATTGAATAGCACTTATTCAGCATTAGCCTTCGGTTCATCAACATACATCTTACCCATCTTCAACTGTTTTAGGCTCTCATCCCATTCCAAATTACGCTTACAATTGATTGCTTCTGCACGGCTAATTTCTGCCATGTTTTGCCCACAGTATCCCCCACCAACGTCAACTTGAACGATAGCTTTGGCTTGATTATTGATAATCTGATAAGAAAATACCGCACTGTTAAAAATTTCTTGTATGGTTTTATGATCTTTAGATTGGTAGATCACCAGCTGATCTCCCCCATGCCCTCTAAATACACCATCTTCAACACACCGAATTGAGTCAGGTTCATAAATATATTCTGGCTGATCATCCCCAATTAAATCCACAACCGTAACAACATCTTTCATATCAACCGCTACAGCTTGCTTACAATGTTTCTGTGCATCTTTTACCTGCTGTATAAGCTCATCAGGATAACTTAACGTTTTAGATTTTCGCTCTATTTTTGCTTCAGTAATAGTTATAGGAATTTCGACTTCAATCTCACTGCTTGCCTTTCCTGTATCAACTTTTGCACTCTCAACTTTGTCATTATCTGCTGCAATCGCAACTTTTTTCGTAGACTCTACTTGAGCTGCATTCTGAGAATTTTGCTGAGAGCAAGCACTTAAGAAAACAAGTCCTGATAAACTCAAAATATTAATGATGTTCAAAATATTTTCCTAAATATAAATAGGGTTTGATGTAAAATTTTATGTAAGGTTTAATAATGGAGTAAGTACTTAATGATATGAGATTTAACTATAAAAATGAAATCAACAAATCTATAAAAAACCGAATAATAACGATTTCTATGCTGATCTAGATTCACCTTTAAAATTTTGACAAATTTACTTTCGCATTTTGCTCAAAATGATTTCTAAAATATTCAGTCTGATACAAAGGTTGCATTTGATAAAAATGCTGTAAAACTTCTGCTCTTTTGACTTTATAGATTTCAGTATCAACCCATGCATATTCTTGTTGAATTTGCTGTTCATATTCTGCAAAACGTTCAGGGGGGCTAGCCAAAATTGCCAAATCGATATCAAGTAAATAATTTAAATCATGTTGATTAGACGGCTGATGTTCTTGTGTTGCAATGATCCATTGAGAAACTTTGTTTAAGACTGATTGCGTTAAAATATTCGTACAATGCTTTTGCATTAAGTAAGCACTTTGTTGTTCATTATCTTTTGCTTGTGGATTATAAACGGCATCATGAAACCAAATTGCCAGCTCAACAGCAATAGGATCATTCAATTGCGCTTTTACTTGATGAAATAACTCAAGGCATTCAACAATATGTTGAACCGTATGATAATGACGTTGTGGCTCAGTATAAGCAGCAACAAGCAACTGCTGTAAAAAAATACACTGCTCTTTTTCGATTGCTATCTGATTCGCAAATTCAGCCCAATACTGATTGAATGGTTTGAGGTAAATTTCTGTTTTAGCTATGATCATATTTATAGAACATCTAAGACTTTATATATTAATACAACATTTTTGGCTGTTATCCCATGTTTGGTGATGAGTTTACACATGAACAAATCACCGAAAGACCAGCAGATCATTACATAGTCAAACCAGCTAATTATTCATATAAGTGATTTCTATCAAGTCATTGATCAAAAATGAAGCTTTTTTTGTGCTTTTGAAGCATAGATGGTGATCCTACCGTGGGGCGGGGGTAAAAGGACGTACCCCTCGCACAACATGAGCAAAAACAAAGCACTGCTTTGTTTGCAGCGCAAGGTTTGGCAATCCCTGCGAAAAGTGAGGCATCGCCTACGCAAAGCTATTTAAACATTAAATGTAAGGTGTGGCAGTGCTATATTTTTATCATCAAATAATTGATTTAATTAAAGATGTGTTTAATTTTGTTTAAATCAAAGCGGTAAATTAGCTTGGTCATAAATATACTATTTTTGAAAAAGAGCTGGCTTAAAGCAAGCCAACTCTCTTTCAATACATTAAACGCTTTAAAAACTCAAGCAACTTGCTCATCACGCTTAAATACCAGTTCACCTTTCAATGAACTCTCGGCGTCAAAATAATAACCATCGGTATTAAAGGATTTAAGATCTTCCATTTTTTTCAATTGATTTTGAATGATGTATCGAGCCATTAAGCCACGCGCTTTTTTAGCATAGAAGCTGATCACCTTATATTTACCATTCTTTTGGTCTAAGAATACTGGTTTAATAATATCAGCCTGAATTTTTGCTTCCTTGACCGATTTATAGTATTCATCAGAAGCAATATTGACCAATAACGTTGAGCCGCTTTGTTGCAAATCCTGATTGATCAAATCGGTAATTCGATCCCCCCAAAATTCATAAAGATTATGACCACGGGTATTGGCAAGTTTTATTCCCATTTCCAAACGATACGGCATCATTAAATCAAGAGGACGTAATAAGCCATATAGGCCAGATAAGCTGCGTAAATGATCTTGCGCAAAATTGAGATCGTCTTGCGACAAACTATATGCATCCAGACCTGTATAAACATCGCCTTTAAATGCAAAAATTGCTTGTCGCGCGTTGGCAAAACTAAAGTCAGCATTCCAGTCACGAAAACGCTCCGCATTGAGATTGGCAATTTTTTCACTGACACTCATCAAACTGGCAATATCTGAAGCGGAGAGTTTACGACTTAGGTCTATAAGCTGTTGAGATTGATCCAGCAGTCTTGGTAGAGTGTGCGTATCGGTCGGGAGTGCTGACTGGTAATCGAGCGTCTTAGCAGGGGAAATTAAGGCGAGCATGGTCTTCCTGATCAAAAAATAACTAATCAAACTATAACAGTCGGGATATTTTAATTCCAATTCATGTTTTCTGTGAACAGAATCGGTAAACTATCGCACTTCCCTGCTTATGATCGTTTAAATTATGTCCGAACAACTGTTCATTCAAGGTTCGGTTGGCAAAATTGAAGTTTTTGTTGACTATCCTGTGGGCGAAGTAAAAGGTTTTGCTGTCGTTTGTCATCCTCACCCACTGCAAGGTGGTACACCTCAACATAAAGTTCCTGCTTTACTTGCACAAATCCTCTCTGAACAGGGTTGTGTGGTCTATCGCCCAAGTTTTCGTGGTTCTGGACAAAGCGATGGAATCCATGACGAAGGCTTTGCTGAAACTGAAGATATTCTAGAGGTCATTAGATACGTTAGACAATTACACAAAAGTCTACCTTTCTACGTTGGCGGTTTTAGTTTTGGTGCACATGTAATGGCAAAAGCCTATCATGCGCTACCTGATGAAATTAAACCGCAACAAGTGATCTTATGTGGTTTACCAACATCCACTGTAGATGGTCTGCGTCATTATGTTACCCCAGCCATTAAAGGCGATATCCTGTTTGTACATGGTGAAGCAGATCCGACGACTAAACTCTCTGATTTGCTTGAATGGGCAAAACCTCAGCGCCATTTAATTACAGTATTGCCAGGCGCAAACCATTTCTTTACAGGTTATTTAAAGCAGTTAAGAATCGCAATTTCGCGTTTTCTTCTTGTGCCATAAATCTGAATTTAAAAAGAATTCTAGGATAAATAAGGTGAATGAGTCACTTTATTTATCCGTTCACATCATCCCAACTCAAACCAAATTTCGCCAAATACTTTTTCACGCGATCACTGTCGTTGGTGGTTTGTCTTTGCTCGCGAGATACAGAAAATAAACGCCGTCCAGCATCGGCCATGGATTTCGATTTTTGGCAAACCTCAATCACCCCCTGCAATTGAATACGATCAAACTCATCAATCTGCGCCACTTGTTCAGCACTTAAAATTTTCATCAGTGACGATTGCGTTAAAGTATCTTTATTTTCAGCAATATTCCAAATTTGTTGTAGTCGGCCAATCTCAGCATTTACTTCATGTAAACCAATACGCTCACCATTGGCTAAAGTCGCCATACGTGTCACGCTTGCAGTTAAATCACGAAAATTCCCTTGCCAACTGGCGTCTAAAGATTGCGCAAATTTTAAATATTTTTCTAAGGCGTCGGTATGAAAACGCAACTGCCGTTGATGCGCAACAGCAAAACGTTGTAATTCAAAGGTGATATTCGGTTCAATATCTTCTACGCGATCTTTTAAGCTCGGTAAAAAGAAGGTCCATGTATTTAAGCGAGCCCATAGATCTTCACGGAACCGCCCTGCACGGACTTCCTCACGTAAATCTCGATTGGTTCCTGCAATCAACTGAAAGTCAGCCTGAACCTCTTTATCACTTCCTACAGGAAAGAATGACTTATCCTCCAAGGCCTTGAGCAACATGGCTTGCTCATCCAACCCTAGCTCGCCGATTTCATCGAGGAATAAAATGCCATTATCCGCACTTTTCAAATAACCCGTACGTGCTGCAATAGCGCCTGTAAATGCACCTTTACTATGACCAAATAATGTCGACATCGCACTATCACCAACCAGTGTTGCGCAGTTCACATCAATAAAGCGTCCTGAAAAATGAAATTTTTCCTTTTTCAATTGATAAATTTGCTTGGCTAAATGCGACTTACCAACCCCTGTTGCACCCATAATCAAAATTGGCGCACTTGAGCGTGTTGCAACCAATTCCACTTCTTGAATCATTTGATTAAAGTTTTGGTTCTTCGTGGCAATATTGGCTTTTAACTGCTGCCAATTTTCAGATTGTTCATGTTCAAACCGCTGGGTTAATGCCGCATATCGAGATAAATCTAAATCTATAATCCGATATTCACCCTCGGGTTGTTGTTTACCTGTAGGTGCACTTTGAATGAGTTTGGCTGGTAAATAATGCGCATCAACCAATAAATACCAACATATTTGCGCAACATGAGTACCTGTGGTGATATGTAATAAATAATGATTGTTCTCAGTATCAAAAGAATATGATTTTACAAAGTCATATAATGCACCATACATATCTGAAAAATCCCAGGGATCACGGATATTCATCTTATGGCCAGTAATTTGGGTTTGCGGTGAAATTTCTAAAGCATCTTGTCGCAAATGATCAATTAAGCTGACATTTCGGCGATCATGCAATAAAACCAGCTCATCAACCACTAAATCTTCATGCATCAACAAACTCATGGTGGGACGCCAGCGTTGCCAGCGATCAAGTTTTTTCCCTTGATCTAAAGTTGAACCCACAAAACCAATCACGACTGTTTTTTTAAATTTTTGCATATTTCTATAAATCTATAAAATTTTATATATCTTGCTTAAAGCATAGTTTTATTTTGTCAAAAATCAAATACTGTTTATACCGTCATTTTTAATATTTTAAAAATCTCAGTTTCTCTTTTGAATATAATGCGACTATACTATTGATGTACAAAGCTTTTACTCACTTCTCCCATCACCGTCTGATTCGACACTTTTTGATGGAATCCACCCTGCTTTGTTGTAAAAACAATCATAGAAAACATTTTAAATATTCAATAGGTTTTAATTCCTCATGTTACAGTTTACATTCTTAGGGACATCCTCTGGTGTGCCCACATTAACACGCAATGTGTCAGGTTTAGCGATTCATTATTGCAAAAGCAAAGACTGGATATTGGTTGATGCAGGCGAAGGTACACAGCATCGTATTCAACAAGCAAAACTCTCTTTACAACATTTAAAAGCCATTTGCATTACGCATGTACACGGCGATCATTGTTATGGCTTGATGGGTTTACTGGCAAGTGCTGGTATGAATGCACGTAAAGATCCAATCACGCTGATTGCACCCAAAGAAATTCAGCAATGGTTAGAAGTTACCTGTCAATTCACTGAACTTTTTCTGCCTTATCCAATACATTTTATCGATGTAAATACTTTGACGAATCCCTTTCAATTGGATGAGCATATTTCCATTAACGTTCATCACTTACACCACCGTGTGACAAGTTATGCTTATGGCTTTAAAGCGACACAAACTCAGCGCAAACTCAATGTTGAGGTTTTAAATCAACTCAAAATTCCAAAAGGTAAACTATGGGGTGATCTACAACAAGGTCAAAATATTGAGTGGAATGGGCAGTCCGTCTTAAGTCAAGATGTTCTCATTCAAAACACTCAAAGTGTTTATGCCATTGTCGGTGGAGATAACGATCAGCCAGAATTACTATCGAACGCTTGTCAGGATGCAGCACTGCTGATTCATGAAACAACCTATACTCAATCGATATTAGACAAAGTAGGCGCAGGCCCAATGCACAGTTCTGCGAAAATGGTCGCTGAGTTTGCAGAATCGATTCAGCTATCCAATTTAATTGCAACGCATCTCAGTGCCCGTTACCACGATGCACAAGGTGTGCAAAGCATTGGTAATGAAATTGCCCAGTACTATCATGGCAATTTTTACATTGCTGATGATTTTGATCAGTATGAACTAAATATGCATGGCGAATTAACACAGTTTCGCACTGGGAAACCCAGGGAAAAGTAATTTTCCCAACTTCAATTTAACGCTATGCAATATTATTGAATCATAGATGGTCGTTCTATCGTGTGGAGATATGGATATCGCCCATTGTGTAGGAACGCTGGGTACAGGATCTATCCCTCGCCCAACATGAGCAAAACAAAGCTCAGCTTTGTTTGCAGCGCAAGGTTTGGCCTCATCTTCAAAAGGTGTGGCAGTGTAAGCTTTTTATATTCAAATAGTTTATTCCGCCATGCAATTAATTTAATTAAAAATATGAATTAAAAAAAACATCTTTTTGTGCCTGAGTTTTTAATAGGTTGACTATATCCCAACTAACTTTGCTTTTAGCTGGAGTTAGTGTCCTTTTTTATTTGCACAACATTAGGCTCATTGATTTTTATTTTAAAAATAGAAATAAAGATAAAAATCTATAAATAAAGATATTTTATTTTATACCTTTTAAATTTAAAAACAAATAACCACTGAACTTTTAAATTTTTAAACTTATAAAATCAGCCACTTAAAAATAAAATTTCATTCCAAAACAAAACTTGGCACACTCTCTGCAATATCTATCTCAAGAAATTAAAAAATCACTTGAGGATGCTGTCATGGCGAACAAGACAATTTTTGCCTCTAAACAACAGGCAAAACCAAAAACCATTGAATACAACGAAGCTGGTGGTCGCGCATATAAATTAAAATCTCGTGCCGCATTAGCGCAGCTTGCTGCAACAGGTACACTGAATCAGACCTTTTATCAAAATGCACAAGTGCAACTTGATAATATTCTAAACCTAGCGCTTGAAGTAGAGCCTGAATTTGTGGCTAAAACTGCAATTTATGCACGCCAAAAGGCACATATGAAAGATACACCTGTAGTGTTATTGGCTTTACTTTCTGAACTTGATGCAGAATTATTTAAGCAAGTTTTTCCTTTGATTATTGATAATGGAAAACAGTTGAGAAATTTTGTTCAAATCATGCGCTCTGGAATGATTGGTCGTAAGTCATTAGGTTCATTACCGAAACGTATGGTCAATAAATGGATTCTTTCAGCATCGGATCAACAATTGATTGCGGCCAATATTGGAAACAGCCCTTCACTTGCCGATGTGTTAAAAATGACTCATCCAAAACCAAAGACAGTTCAACACGATGCTTTTTTTGCCTATGTCTTAGGAAAAGAATACCAACTTGTCCAATTACCGACTCAAGTGCAGGCATTGGAAGAGTTTCGATTGGGAACAGCAACACAAGTACCTAAAGTACCGATGCAGCTTCTAACCAATTTAAATTTGAATGCGAAACAATGGGCCGAAATTGCAAAAAATGGTTCTTGGCAAATGCTACGTATGAACTTAAATACCTTCTTACGCCATGATGTTTTTAAAATCAAAGGAATGACAAAAATCATTGCCGATAAATTGATGGATGAGCAAGCCATAGCCAAAAGTCGAGTATTTCCATATCAATTGATAATGGCTTGGTCAGCACTTGCAGAGGATATGCCACATGAAATTGCCAATGCGCTAAAGTTTGCTATGCAGCGTGCCATCGCCAATGTACCGAAACTTGAAGGAAATGTGGTGATTGCGATTGATGTTTCCGGTTCGATGTCAAGTTCTGTGACAGGTTATCGTCAGGGTGCAACCTCTCAGTTACGTTGCGTAGATGCTGCTGCATTATTTGCTAGTGCATTTAAATATGTAAATCCAAATATTCGTTTGATGCCGTTTGATACTGAAGTTCGTCAATTATCCAATTTCAGCAAAGTACAGGAATATTTAAAACGAAAACATTTTGGAAAACAGCAAAATTCAGAAATTGATATTTTTGGTTTGGCTAAAAAGTTTGCCAGCATGTGTGGTGGAGGAACTGATTGCTCTAAGCCTTTGGAACTGTTAGTGAAAGAAAATGCCAAAGTTGATATGGTAATTTTCTTCTCTGATAATGAATCATGGGCAGATCAAGTTCCAAGATCACACCGAAAAACCGGGATGATGCATTATTGGAAACAGCTAAAACAGCATAACCCAGATGCAAAACTGGTGTGTGTTGATCTGCAACCCTATACCACTACGCAAATGCCTGAACATAGCGATGTGATGAATGTCGGTGGGTTTTCCGATACGGTATTTCAACTGATTGAAAGTTTTGCCAAAAATGAAATGCATGCAGATCATTGGGTAAACGAAATTGAAAAAATAGATATTACACAAACTCAGCTTTATGCAAGTTGAATGTATAAACAAATTTGATCGAGTCTCTTCAAGTGTTTACATTTAACAATGTCCACACTTGATAAGACTGGGTTAGATAAAAAGCACAAATGCCATAGGAACTACATTTCAAGATTATGCTGTTTCTATATTTAATTGTTGTGCTAAGTAAGAAATTGCCAAATGCAGATAGAACTACATTACTTTGAATAATTGATGTTTTATCGACACCTTTGTTGGCAAAATACATCGCATAAAATGCGTTAAGGACTACATCTTTAATGCGTAGGTCGGTGGTTCAAATCCACCCTTTTCACGCTTTTGCAAGTTTGAAAAGTAGCTCAGTTGGATAGAGCAACGAAACGTCTTTAACATTTTGTTTATGCAAAGCAGTAAAAGAATCAAATGCTTCAAGGACTACATCTTAAAATTGACGTCATCGGTGGTTCGAATCCACCCCATCATTTCGATGATGGTCGCCAAGCGGTAAGGCACGAACGTCTTTGAAAAACTTGTTGATTCACTTGTAGGGCAGTATATGAAAATATACTGGGGTCATCAGTCCATCAAATACGCATAGGACTACATTAGAATTCACAGATCAGAGGTTAGATTCCTCTGCTGTATATACATACAGTCGCTTAAAGCAAAAGCGGTGAATTGTTTGTCTTATAATCAAATTTGTTGATGGGCTTTGACCTATGTTTAAACGATCAAATGCCTGTTGGATTACATCACGATCTCACGCACAGTATTTCGGGTACTGCACATATCCAACACCAACTTTTTTGATCTTGTATAAGCAATAATGAAAGTAGATCAAATGCTTTGAGGACTACATTACGCGTTTGTCGGTGCTTCGATACCACCCTGTATAACAAGATACAGTAGCTCAGTTGGTAGAGCCACGACTGTCTTCAGCCTTTTGTTGATGTACTCTCATTATAATAAATAGATTTACACGATAAGCAGTCACGAATATAAATTGGATTACATGGTAACGCCTTAGTGCAGGGTTTAAACCCTCCTATCGTGTTCACTCACAATATCCAATCTTAACGTTTGTGGCTGCTTTTCTTTTTAAACTTATCATGTTTAAAAGCGATGCTTGTGAATCAACAAAAAATTTGCTAGCTTGGAGTCCAACTTAAAACCAAAGACAGGTGTCAGTCTGTAAAACGCAAATCATGTCTATACAAGTTATTGTTGACGATAACAATCTTGATCTTGCTTTAGAGAAACTAAGAGTCAAAAAGTACTATTTAGAAACTAACCACTGGTATAAGAAATGCCAGAACTATCATGAAAAACCGCCAAGTAAAAGTCGTAAAAAAAGCGAACTGAAACTTTTACATGGGCATAGTCAAATCCTAGAAGATGATCCTCTCGCACTGAGGTTAAAAATCCATATCGAAGAACATTATCAACCAACTGATGATAATACGATATGGGATATGAACAAAAATTAAGATTCACAAATTTCATCAAATCTAGTTTGGGAGAAGAAATTCTCCCAAACTAGATTTCATACTATAATCTGTAACATGATAAATATCCTGAATAATAACAATGCGTACTTGGTTTGCTTTCCTCTTATTTCCTTTAGTAATTTTTATATTCTTATTTTTCTTCTACGTCATTTTTTTGCTTTCACTCACTTTGGGTTGCGGTTTCCAGCAAGAAGATATCCCAACCTGCTCAAAAATTTATTATTTTTCAATTATATCAACATTCCCAATAGCTATTTGGCTCGGCTATTTTACAACTAAATTTGCACCACATTGCGGAAGATATTTCCTTAGTAGTATTTATAGCCTAATATTTTCAATCACTTTATTTGCCTATTTACAAGGCTCTAAAATAAGCCTCATCTTTTCAATTGGTTTTAGCCTACTTTTCTTATTATGTCTAGGAATTGGTTGTTTTATATTTCATTTAAAATATAAAAATAGATAAATTACTATCTAAAATAATATTTAAATTAGCATAGTTTTTTTAAAATATACATTTTAAATAAAATTTAAATTTATCTATTTATTAAAAATCAATATCTTATAAACCAAAATCAATTAAAAAACAAAGTTGGCACACTCTCTGCAATATATAGAGCATACATCATGAGATGTATATAAATATCACCTGCCTGCAACCGCTTGGCAGGCAGGTTTTGAAAAGGATCAAAGCAATGACGATGTTAGTCACAGAACAAATCGAAAAACAAACTTCCTTAGCGCAGGAACGTACTTATAACGTAATTCAGGATGCTAAAGGTGTTCCTATAAAAATGTGGACCAAAGGTGTCCCTGTCGATGAGAAATCGAAAGACCAATTATTAAAAACAGCACAAATGCCTTTTATTTATAAATGGATGGCAGTAATGCCAGATGTACATGTAGGAATCGGAGCAACGATTGGAAGTGTAATTCCAACCAAAGGCGCAATCATCCCTGCTGCGGTCGGTGTAGATATTGGCTGTGGAATGATGGCTGCACGTACTTCGCTAAGCGCATCAGATTTACCAGATAACTTATACGCACTGCGTACCGAACTTGAACGTTTAATTCCGCATGGTATGACCAAAGGTCGTGGTCGTCGTGACCAAGGTTCATGGGATACACCTACTGCACGTGTTGATCAGGCTTGGGCTGAGTTGGTGACTGATTTTGAATATATCTGTGCCAAGCATCCCCGTTTGAAAAATACCAACAACCATAAACAGTTGGGTACTTTGGGAACAGGAAACCATTTTGTTGAAGTCTGTTTAGATGAGCATCAACAAGTATGGATTATGTTGCACTCAGGTTCTCGTGGTGTTGGAAATGCGATTGGTAACCACTTTATTGAGCTTGCACGTAAAGATATGCAAAAGCACTTTATTAATCTGCCTGATAAAGATTTAGCTTATTTAGTGGAAGGGACTGAACACTTTGATGATTATTGGTTTGCAGTGGGTTGGGCACAACGATTTGCCATGAAAAACCGTGAGTTAATGATGGAAGCAGCGGTTCAAGCTTTACGAATCATCATCAACAAACCATTTAATGCCAAAGTTGAAGCCGTTAATTGCCACCATAATTATGTGGATAAAGAAGAACACTTTGGTCAGGAAGTACTGGTAACACGTAAAGGTGCTGTACGTGCCCGTTTGGGTGAGTATGGAATTATTCCGGGTTCAATGGGTACCAAGTCTTTTATTGTCAAAGGTAAGGGAAATCAGGAGTCTTTCTGTTCATGTTCGCATGGGGCTGGTCGTGTACATAGCCGTACTGCGGCAAAAAAGTTGTTTACTGTGGAAGATCAGATTGAACAAACCAAAGGTGTGGAATGCCGTAAAGATGCAGCCGTGATTGATGAGATTCCATCTGCGTATAAGCCAATTGAAGATGTGATGAAAGCACAAAGTGATTTGGTGGAAGTGGTTTATACCTTAAGTCAGGTTGTTTGTGTAAAGGGATAATATAGTGATAACCAACATCTCCAATCCGAGCATAACTGAAATTCGAGCATGGGCATTTTCGGATACATATCTGCCTACGACTGAATGGGATTTATACTTGGTCTGGAAAGATGAATTATTACTTTTTTTGGAACTCGCAGTAGACCACAAATGCAATAAGCAGAATTATTTTAAGTATCTGCTTTACTATATGGTTGCTTATCAATTTAAAAGATTAAGTGATCCCTTTAAAAAAACTTTGGTTTTACAACGGTATTTGAGTGAGTCCAAACAGATAAAGCATGGAGATATTTGTATCTGGAGAAATGAGATTATAGCCTTACAACGAAATATTCACTCTTTTTCATATGATGTATGGATTGAAAAAGGACTTATATATCATAAAGCTTTTGTCTTTCACAAATTCCTCCTAATTGAATGTGAGTAATGCCAATGGATCGCTCTAAACAAATCAAGATCAGTCATTACGATCTTTTGGCTAATCAAGCAATCCATCTTGAATTACCACAAGAGCCATACATTGTTGTGCTAGCAATACATAACAACAATGTAACTAATGATTGGCGCAATCAATGCAGTGATTGGATTGTAAAATCTAAACAATGCTATTGGGCTTTAGCTTGGAGCCATGAATGTTCAATTTGGGATGATGCATTGGATTATTCTTATTTAGAATTTTGTAATTATGATCTACCTAAAGACGATGATTATAATTTCATGACCACTTGGCATGAAAATCAAACTTTAGAAGATGTTATCGAATTTGCCGGATCAATCCCAATTGATACTTTACCCCAGCAAACTTTATATGAAATCGTTGTGTTAAATATTTATTGACTATTAAAAGCGATAAGGAAAATAAAATGAAACTTGCAGAAGCACTTTTATTACGAAGCGATCAACAAAAGAAACTCGCTTCATTAAAACAACGTATCAATGCAAACGTATTGGTACAAGACGGTGATGAGCCATCCGAGGATCCAAATGAGTTATTAAAGCAAGTATTTGCATTAACTCAAGAATCCCAAAAACTTGTTTATGCCATTCATCAAACCAATGCTTTGGCAAAATTAACAGATGGTCGTTCATTATTGGCTTTACTTACTCAACGTGATGAGCTTGTAGAGCGTCATAAAATTTTAACGTCTGCTATCAGCAATACACAACGTGAGCCTGATCGCTATAGTACACGTGAAATCAAATGGCATAAGGTCATTCGAGTATCATCATTGCAAAAACAATCCGATGATATTAGTGCCAAATTACGCGACTTGAATGTATTGATACAAGCCACCAATTGGCAAGTTGATTTACTTGACGTTTAAAGCCATCATTTAAAAGCTTTGATAGGGCTTACCCTATCAGATCTCGAAATATATTGGGCGAGTACAAGATCTAAGGCTGCATAGATTGAAATAAAAGTCAGCATCATTTTTGGGTAATGACAGCGAAGCGGATTTAGAGCGGAAACGCACTAATCAAATCCATCACCTATCAGCACTTAAACCTTTGTGAATCAGAGTGACTATTTACACAGCATTACCACGTACTGACAATATATTTGACCTTTTCTCAAGTGATTCGTCATTTGAGATCACCCGAACATACTGGGCGAGTGCAAGATCCCCTACCTCCACAACACAGGATTGAAAATAAGGTGTAGTGGCTTGATGAGCGAGCGGGTTAGCTTAAAACTTTAAGCACAAATCAACCCATCACTACGTACAAGGCCAACCTTTGTGAAAACAAAGTTACAATGCACCGAGCATCACCATGCACTGACAGTATGTTCACCCCTTTTAGGAATTTTAATGAATTACCCTTGTTCTTGTTGTCATCATTACACTAAAGATTAGCCTCTAGGTAATTTTGACTTTGAGATTTGTCCAATTTGTTTTTGGGAAGACAATCCTGTACAAAATATTCATCCGAATTCAAAAAGTGGCGCAAATGCAATCTCATTAGTAGAAGCACAAGATAATTATCAATAGAGTTTAAGTGAATTACGATTTTTAAAACATGTTCGAAAACCGAATGATTTAGAAAAAAATGATGAAGAACAAAATGAACACATTAGTAAAAAATAAAACCATCCAAATTGATGGCTCACAAGGCGAAGGTGGAGGGCAAATTTTAAGAACTGCCCTTTCATTGTCTATGTTAACGGGTATTCCATTTGAGCTTGTGAATATTCGTGCAGGGCGCAAAAAGCCGGGCTTAATGCGACAGCATTTAGTCTGTGTACAAGCATCACAACGCATCAGTAATGCCATTGTGGAAGGTGCTGAACTACATTCACAAAAATTATATTTTCAGCCCCAACAAGTTCAGGCAGGTAAATATGATTTTCATATTGGTTCAGCGGGTAGCACAGTATTGGTTTTACAAACACTACTGCCTGCACTGATGATGCAAAATGAAATCAGTCAAATCAGTATCCACGGCGGAACACATAATCCAATGGCACCGACTGCAGATTTCATAGAGTCTTGTTTTCTACCTGCTCTTCATAAAATTGGAATAAAGGTTGATTTTGAATGTGAACGTGCTGGTTTCTTTCCAATTGGTGCGGGTCAAATCAATATTACAACTTATCCTTGGATAGATAAGCTTGAATATTCAGTATTAAATAAAGGCAAATTACTGGAAATACGTGGCTATGCCGCTGCCTTAAATATTCAACAGAATATTGCGGATCGTGAACTGGAAGTCTTACATAACAAATTGAGCTTAAGCCAACGTAATAGACTAAATTTTCAAGGGATTAGTCAAGGGAATACAGCTTTTGTGGTGTTAAATTACCAACACCATCAACAAGTATTTTCTGCGTTAGGTGAAATGAAGAAAAGTGCAGAAAAAGTAGCGCATGATTTAGCCAAAGAAGTTAAATCCTTTTTAGCTTGCGATGCTGTGGCTGACGAATATCTAGCAGACCAACTTTTATTACCTTTAGCTTTAGGTAAAGGTGGTGAGTTTACTGCTCAAGTTGTCAGTGAACACACCTCGACACAAGCTGAAATGATTCAAAAATTCTTAGATTGTGAAATTCACTTTGAAGCAATCAATGATATTTTTAAGGTGAGTGTCAGCACATAAGCTTCAGCTATGCTAAATCCAGTTTACAAGCTCATCAATGGCTTATCTTTATGTGCCAATTCATTTTAAATTTCATACTTATTGGCACATTATGTAAATAAATGACCCAACTATTCATTATATAATCAACGCCTTAAATAAGTATGATTTTAAAGTAAAAAATACCCACTTAAGGAATAAGGGAAATGATGAGAGTTTTATTGGGGACAGCATGTATCGCATTTTTAACATCGACAACTTTTGCAGAAGATATCGTGGGAACTTGGCGTTATATCGATGACAAAACTGGTGAAGCAAAGGGACTGGTTAAAATTGAAAAACAAAGTAACGGTACTTATGCGGGTACAGCATTAAAAGCAACACCACGCCCAGGCTACACTCCAAAAGAATTTTGCACCAATTGCCCTGCACCTTATACCAACAAGCCAATTATTGGCTTACAGGTAATCTCTGGGCTAAAGACAGATGATCATGTGAGTTATACTGATGGGAAAATTATTGACCCAGTTTCAGGTAAAATCTATCGCTTAAAAGGTAAAGTCAGCCCAAATGGCAAGAAACTATTTCTTCGTGGATATTTAGGTATTTCAGCAGTAGGTCGTAGCCAAACATGGTTACGTGTCGAGTAATAGCATAATTTAATTCATAATAGACATGACAGTTTTATCTCAATCAAACTGTCATTTCTAAGCATCTATTTTGAATGATTTTTAAATCAGTTATTCACAGCAAGTTGATATAAAAAATCTAAATGTGTGGCAGCATCACCCTTATCTAAATTGAGATCACTGGCACGCCCACCCAATCTCAGTGCAGGAAGATAACAATACATTTGATTATCAGTTAATTTACCATATTGAGTTTGCGCCTTTACTAAGGCTGATTTTTCTAAAAATTGCTCAATGATCTCATCATCACAAATCCAGTCATTAAAAAAATCTGTTAATGACCAAGCTGTTACCCCAATATCCGAGTTGTGCGGGTCGATAAAGGATACATCCTCATCGCCATCTTCGCTTAATAAACGATAATAAAACACCAAACCAAATGCCGAAATAGCAATGGGTAATCGGGTCATATCAGGTTGATCTTTCATTAACCATGCCCAAAGTACATCTTGATAAAGCTCAGGGTTAATGATCTGTAGCAAACCATTACCATAGAAGCCAAAACCATGATTTTGCCAAAGCTCTAAGAGCGCTTCAGGTAAATATGCTTGATATTTTTTTACAGTTTCAGGGCTTACTGTGTTTCCCGCCTGATCTACTGAAAATTTATTGATAAATGTTTGTAATTGCATAAGTATCTTCTTTAGCCCTGCTTATACTTTCCATTCAAATCCACTAAACGCATCATCTTCTTTTAATGTACTTTCTACAGCATTTGCCAATTGCTTAATCATGCTCTGGGTTGCAATCTTCTTAAACCATGCTTGCTCTTCATCAGCATGTGCTGAAATTTCACAAGTTAATAATCCTTGATCATTTAAATGACAATTAACCCCCAAACCAATTGGATGATTTTCTACGCTGACAGCAAGGTCTTCATCGGAGTGTGTTGTTTCCGCTTTAAAGCCATATTGAGACAATTGTTTTAACAACAAAGTCGTCACGTATTCCTGAGTGACATAACATACATTTTCACCATGATTGTGACTGTTACTATGATTCTCACAGTTTGCTGTAAATTGTAATGTTCTCATTGCTTCATCCAAAAGGCTTTATAGTTGTATGGTTTTAGAATAAGCAATATAAACAAAACAGCCAAGCATTTGCTTGGCTGTTTTTAATTAATTATACAAATATTAGACAAGGACTGATTTATTCCGTGACTTCAATCTGAAGCCCCGCCTGATTGGTGAGTTCAGTAAATGTGGGGAAACTTGTTGCTACTGTTTCAGTGCCAATAATCTTAATCTCGCCAGAGTTACGTAAACCCGCCATCGAAAAACTCATTGCAATACGATGGTCATGGTGCGATTCAATTTCACCGCCAGAGAAAATAGCAGACCAGTCGCCCGATTTACCTTTTCCTTCAATGATGATGCCATCATCAGTTGGCGTACAATCAATCCCCATGGTTTTTAAACCATCTGCCATCACTTGGATACGATCAGACTCTTTAACCCGTAATTCGGCAGCACCTGTTAACACCGTTTTCCCTTCAGCACATGCAGCAGCAATAAACAAAGATGGAAACTCATCAATTGCCAACGGTACTTGATCTTCAGGCATATGAATGCCTTTCAGTGTACGGGTACCACGGATACGTATATCAGCAATCGGCTCACCGCCTGCAATTCGTTCATTTTCAACAGTTAAGTCTGCACCCATTTGCTTAAGGATTTCGATTACACCTGTACGAGTTGGATTAATCCCAACAGCTTCAAGGGTAATATCTGAACCTTCAGTAATGGCAGCACCCACCATAAAAAATGCAGCAGAAGAAATATCAGAAGGCACTTGAATCTCTGTCCCAACCAACTTGCCACCACCTTGGAGTGAAATACGGTTACCTTCCGTTTTCACAGCATAACCAAAAGCACGTAACATACGCTCAGTATGGTCACGGGTTGGTTCAGGTTCAGTCACAGAGGTTTCTCCCTCTGCCCATAGACCTGCCAATAAAATTCCAGATTTGACTTGCGCAGATGCCATTGGCAAATCGTAATGAATCCCTTTCAGTGCTTGAGCGCCAGTGATAGAAACAGGCGGAGTACCACGTTCACCCGTGGTTTGAATTTGCGCACCCATTTCACGTAAAGGTTTTGCAATACGCTCCATTGGACGCTTAGACAAAGACGCATCACCCGTCATCACAGAGTCAAACTGTTGTGCTGAAAGCATGCCTGAAAGCAAACGCATCGATGTACCAGAATTACCCATGTACAGTGCCGTTTTGGGTGCTTTTAAACCATGAATACCCACACCATGTATGATCACTTCACCATTTTTAGGGCCTTCAATACTGACACCCATATCACGAAATGCTTGAAGTGTTGCTAAAGCATCTTCACCTTCTAGGAAACCTGTAACATGGGTTGTACCTTCAGCGATTGCACCAAACATGATGGAACGATGTGACACTGACTTGTCACCCGGCACGGTAAATTTACCTTTAAATGTCTTCTCACCCGGCAAAATGGTAAATTGTTGTGTCACCTTATTTTTCTCCATCAAAGGTTTATTGGCGAGCATATGATTGAAATGCTGTCGTGCCGCTTGTGCATGTCCTAGCAATCCCATCAGGGCTTGTGAATTCTCATCTTCAATCAGTTGACGTAATGTCGCAAGTTGCGTTTCAAAACCATCAACTGCTTTCAATATGGCTGTTTTATTGGCAAAAAATATATCATGCCACATCTGCGGATCACTGGCAGCAATACGTGAGAAGTCACGAAAACCTCCAGCGGCATAACGGAAAATATCTAGGTTATCTTCACGATTTGCAAGCTGTTCGACCAGATTAAATGCCATCAGATGCGGTAAATGACTGGTATGTGCCAACACTTCATCATGTTTGTCCACATCCATACAAATGACTTCAGCTTTTGCAGCCTGCCAAAGCTGAATCAGTTTTTCAACTGCCCAATCAGCACTAGTCGGCAACGGCGTTAGGATCACTTTATGATTTACAAACAAGTCAACTTTACCGGCATGGACACCTGTATGTTCTGCGCCAGCAATTGGATGACCAGGTACAAAACCTACAGGAAGATTTTCACCATAAACAGCATGTGCCGCAGCCACCACATTCCCTTTGGTACTTCCGACATCGGTAATGATGGCATTTTCAGAAACATAAGCTTGAATCGTTTCAAGTACTTTCTGTGTCGCGCGAACGGGTAAAGCCAGAACGATTAAATCTGCATCTTTTACAGCGTCTACAGGATCACTAAAACCCGCAGAAATAATTCCTAAAGCTTTTGCATCTTCCAATGTTTTTTTTGAGCGTGTTGATGCAACAACATTTTCAGCAAGATGTTCCGCTGCAATCACACGGGCTAGACTTGAACCAATCAATCCAAGTCCAATAAAAGCAACTTTTTTAAATAAAGGTTGTGACATAACGATTTTGAACTACCTATTTCACAACGACATCAAAGCACAGCAATCGGATATGAACCCAGTACACGTACTTCTTTAACCAGTGGGCGAATATCTTCAATCGCCGCTTTAACATTGTCCTGTTCCACATGACCTTCAAGATCAATGAAGAATACATAAGCCCATTTTTCAGGTAATGCTGGACGGGTTTCAATACTGGTCAAACTAATGTTGTGTTTTGCAAATGGTGCAAGAATTTCCAATAAAGCCCCTGCACGGTCATGTGCTGAAATCAGTAATGAGGTTTTATCATTGCCACTTTGTGGTACTTTTTCACGACCAATGACCAAGAATCGTGTGGTATTTTCAGGATTATCTTCAATATTGCCGTGGAGAACCTCTAAGTCGTAAATACTTGCAGCCACATCAGATGCAATTGCTGCTGAATGCCATTCATTGCGTATACGGCGAGCAGCCTCTGCATTTGAGCTTAAAGCTACACGTTCTACACCCGGATAATGTGCATCCAACCACTTACGACATTGCGCAAGGGTTTGTTGAT
The DNA here is from genome assembly GCF_037152175.1 of Acinetobacter sp. AS167. Lineage (NCBI taxonomy): Bacteria > Pseudomonadati > Pseudomonadota > Gammaproteobacteria > Moraxellales > Moraxellaceae > Acinetobacter > Acinetobacter sp. AS167. Next base: position 20,463 of record NZ_JBBCMP010000015.1, on the reverse strand, counting down.
GTGCATAAATTTGTTTAATACTGTCTTTACGGGTATTTGAAGAAATCAGGAATTGGTGATGAATACGCAATTCAACTTCACCAATCACATTTAAATGTGATGCTTTAAAACAGTCTAAAGTATGGTTGACTACACCTTCAGATGAGTTTTCAACTGGAACTAAACCATAATGTGCACTGCCCGCTTCAACTTCACGGAACACTTCATCGATCGTTGGTAGTGGACGAACCACAGCATCCTGACCAAAATGTTTTAATACAGCAGAATGGGTATAAGTACCGACTGGACCTAAAAATGCAATACTTTGTGGTGCTTCAAGTGCCAAACATGCAGACATAATTTCACGGAATAAACGTGCCATGGTTTGATCTGACAATGGCCCTTCATTGCGCTCCATAACTTGACGTAAAACCTGTGCTTCACGTTCAGGACGATAAAATAACGGATTCTCTTCTGCTGCAAATTTTGCTTTAGCAACTGATTCGGCCAGTTTTGCACGGCGATTGATAAGTTGTTGGATTTGCTGATCTACAGAGTCAATATCTTCACGGATTTGAGCAAGATCTAGAGAAGTCGTTTTTTGATCATCGTTGATCATTGTTATGTCGCCCTTTAAAGTCGAGAATTACGAGAAGTCTATGTTTTAGACCACTGACAGTATAACAATAGTTCAGTTTAATTTGTTGGGCAATAGTGCATTTTTCAATGTTTCACTTCCAACTTATATATTGAATAAAATGTCATCACTTTATAAATTTTCTGACCACAAAATGAATTACAAAGCAGCTATAGAATTTTAAACATTGCGCTCTATGATAAAAAGCATAAGCGCATTTCGAGTCATAGAATATGAATAAAAAAATCGCTGTTCTCATTACCCATGATTTCGAAGATGCGGAATATCATCATCCCGTTGAAGCTTTTCGAGCTGCAAGCCATTCTGTGCGCAATATTGAAAAGTCTGCGGGGAATATTGTGTATAGCAAACAAAGAAAATCTTCGGTCAGTATAGATTTAGGCATTGATGAAATCTCTGTTCGGGATTTTGATGCTCTGATGATTCCGGGTGGCTATTCCCCTTATCATCTTAAAGAAGATGAACGCTTTATTGATTTTTTACGTAATTTTGCCAATGCGCAAAAACCTATTTTTTTATGTTGTTACAGTAGCCATTTGCTTATCGATGCACAAATTGCCATTGGACGGCGCTTAACCTCAATTGAAGATATCCTCAAAGAACTTAAAGAAGCTGGCGCTGTGGTTTTTGATCGCGAAGTGGTAAACGACAACAATTTATATATTTCTTCACGTTCAACTTTTGAGTTACCTATCTTTATCAATGAATGTTTAAATGTATTAAGTGCTTAATCCCTAAACCTTGATAATAAAAAACCTTCTTTAAATAAAGAAGGTTTTTTATTTGAATACTTTATCGTTGCTATTTATTTATGCATTATCGACCAATGATGCCACGCGCCACGATTTCTTTCATGATTTCATTTGTTCCACCATAAATACGCTGAATACGTGCATCTACAAAGAAACGAGAAATTGGATATTCGGTCATATAGCCATAACCACCAAACAGTTGTAACAAGCTATCGATGATTTTCATCTGCATATCAGTACTAAAACTTTTTAAAGCCGCTGCTGTTTCAACATCCAATTTACTTTGTTTATATAAAGCTAAATTTTGGTTATAGAATGCTGCTGTTGCCAACTCATCAATTTTTGCTTGAGCCAAAACAAAACGCGTATTTTGGAAGCTGCCAATTTTCTGACCAAATGCTTGACGTTCCTGTACATACTGAGTGGTAATATCGATTGCACCACGAATTGCACCAAGTGCCGTTGCTGCAATTGCAGTACGTTCACGAGGTAACTCTTGCATCAAATAGGCAAAACCTTGACCTGCGCTACCTAACAATTGATTTGCTGGAACTTTAACATTATCAAAGAACAGTTCTGAGGTATCTTGCGAATGCAAACCAATTTTATCGAGGTTGGTGCCCTTTTTAAATCCATCTAGATGTGTATCAACCAATAAAAGTGACACACCTTTTGCACGCGCTTGTGGATCAGTTTTTGCTGCCAATACCACTAAATCTGCATGCTGACCATTTGAAATAAACGTTTTAGAACCATTCAAAATATAATGGTCACCATTTAAAATTGCACTACTACGCATCCCTTGTAAGTCTGAACCCGCGCCCGGTTCCGTCATCCCTATTGCGCCCACCACTTCACCTGACACCATTTTCGGTAACCAGTATTGTTTTTGTTCTTCGTTGGCAATATGCAAAATATAAGGAGCTGCTATTTCTGAATGACATGAAATTGCGGTAGACAAGGCACCATAGCCTGCACGTGCAGACTCTTCAACTAACATCAATGAATATTCAGTTGGAACGCCGTAACCACCATACGCTTCAGGCACATCCACACAAAGATAGCCATTTTCACCCAATAATGACCATACTGAACGTGGCATTAAACCTTCTTTTTCCCATTGCTCATAAAATGGAGCAACGTGTTCACTCATAAAACGTTTAAAGTTATCACGAAAAAGTTCTAAATCTGCATCATATGCCAACATGTCTTGTATTCCTTTCAATCTGAGTTTTTGATTTTATGATCCCTAGCATGCTAATCATTTTTTACGGACTTGTCATGACCACATGAGGTCATTTTTTCTGAGCATTTTTGCGAATAAAGAAAAGACTTTTCTATAAAAAAAGAGTAATCAGCTTTCACCAATTACTCTTTAGGTTGTCAATAAACAATTAAAACTTAGAATTTATCGTCTTTAAACATCGGTAAAGAAGAATTTAGCTTGGTGATCTCACTCATCAATTTATTCACGACGGATGGAATTAAGGCATCTGCCATTTGTGCAGCCTGCAAACCTAACTTCTCGCCAAGTGTTGGCTTACGACGTGTTTGAATCACATATACATCATGTTGTGGCAGTAAGCTCAGCAAATATTCATCTGAAGTTTGCAATTTATCCACTAAATTTAAATTACGCGCATCTTCACCATACCAATGTTCACCTGTAGCAACTTTTTCCACATTGAGTTGTGGGCGATATTTTTCAACAAAATGCTTAAATAATTGATGTGTTTGTTGTAACTCTTCTTCAAATTTTGCTTTACCTTCAGGAGTGTTTTCACCAAACATCGTCACAGTACGTTTAAACTGACCAGCAGTATATAGCTCAAAATCAACATGATGCTCTTTCAACAGTCTATTAAAATTGGGCACTTGAGCAACAACACCAATCGAACCAACCACAGCAAAAGGTGCAGAGACGATTTCACTTGCGATACATGCCATCATATAACCGCCACTCGCAGCTACTTTATCCACACAAATCGTCAGATTAAAGCCTGCATCACGTAAACGAACTAATTGTGCAGCTGCAAGACCATAACCATGCACCATACCACCTGGGCTTTCTAAACGTACGATGACACGATCACGCCCTGCTTTTGCTGTCGCAAGAATTAAGGTAATTTCTTCTCGTAAATTCTCAACCGCTGAAGCTTGTACATCTCCTTTAAAATCCAATACATAGATTTTTTGATTATTCTTTTTACGTATACGAGCTTCTTTTACAAACTGTTGAGTCAGTTGAAACAGTTCCAATTTCGATGCAGTAGACTGAGCAATTCTTTTTCTTTGCTCATTAATTCGAGCATTTAAATGACTAATGCGAAGTTCTGCGGGTACTTTAGGTAAATGGAATAACATAGAATTTATAATCTCGAATATTTGAGGAAATGCTTTTCTAATAAGATGCGGACGGATCAGGTAAATTTCAATACACTTTTTGAAAAATTCGACAAAGCTAAACTCACTTAGGCTATATAAAGTATAAAAGTCGGTCTTATTAAGACTTTTGAAAATACAATAACCAAATTTAAGTTATGAATAATATAGCTTTTTTTTATACTTTAAAACGCATTAAAATTCGAGTAAAGATGCACATCGTGAATAAATTAAGATTTTATTAATAGTTTTTACATCTAAGTTAAGCTTTGATGATTTCATTATATTCAGCGACTTTATCTTGAAAATAAGCCAAATGCCACTTAGTAGAACTTTTGCTGGCTTTTCTTATGACAAATTCACATAAAAAAACATAGACATGTTTATATCAAACGAATAATACAAATAAACATATATCACACATTTTTAAAATTTATATTAGCTTATTTAACAGCTCTTTTTATCTAAATAACATATTTGTTATTTTGATTAAACTATTTAAAATCAACACGTTAAAAAGAATAATTACATTTTTAAAATTTATGAACATTTGCGTGTCATTTCTTTAAAAAATGTTTAATTTTATCAACATCAAGGATAAGGATTGAGTATGGATATCTCCTCACACGATGAACACCTCCCCCCTAAAAAACAAAAGTTTTATCAAATCCTCTATGTTCAGGTTATTTTTGCCATTGTACTTGGTATCCTTCTTGGACACTTTTGGCCAGATATTGGTGCAAGTTTAAAACCATTAGGTGATGCATTTATTAAACTGGTCAAAATGATTATTGCACCTGTTATTTTCTTGACGGTTGTCACTGGAATATCAGGCATGAAACATATGGGAACTGTAGGACGAGTAACCGGTAAAGCGATGCTTTATTTCCTAACATTCTCTACACTCGCATTAATCGTCGGGATGATTGTTGCCAATATTATTAAACCAGGACAAGGTTTAAATATTGACCCTACATCATTAAAATCAGAGAAAGTTGTTGAGTACGCTGAAAAAGCACATGACGCTTCGATTGTCGACTTCTTGCTGAATATTCTTCCAACAACCATCGTTAGCCCATTAACCAGTGGTGATATTCTACAAGTTCTATTTGTTGCCGTATTATTTGGTTTATCCTTAGCTGCGGTAGGCGAAAAAGGTCAACCGATTGTAGACTTCTTAAATAACCTTACAGCACCCGTATTCCATTTAGTTGGAATGCTGATGAAATTTGCTCCGATTGGTGCTTTTGGTGCAATGGCATTTACAATTGGTAAGTATGGTATTGAAAGTATTGGAAATCTTTTACTTTTAATTATGACGTTCTATATCACTGCCTTACTCTTTATTTTGGTTATTTTGGGTGCAGTGGCGCGCTACAATGGATTTAGAATTACAGATCTAATTCGCTATATCAAAGATGAATTATGGTTAGTTTTAGGGACCAGTTCATCTGAAGCCGCACTTCCATCATTGATGCGTAAAATGGAAAAAGCAGGCTGCGAAAAATCTGTAGTCGGCTTGGTTATTCCTACTGGTTATTCATTTAACCTAGATGGTACCAACATCTATATGACGATGGCGGCGCTCTTTATTGCACAAGCCTGCAATATCGATTTGAGTATTCAAGACCAAATCTTATTATTGCTCGTTGCAATGCTAAGCTCTAAAGGCGCTGCTGGTGTTACAGGTGCTGGATTTATTACCTTAGCAGCCACATTATCTGTTGTTCCAGCAGTTCCTGTTGCAGGTATGGCTTTGATTCTAGGTATTGACCGCTTTATGTCTGAATGCCGTGCACTGACCAATTTAGTCGGTAATGCGTGTGCAACGATTGTTGTGGCACGTTGGGACAATGCTTTAGACAAAGACAAACTGGCTGCTGCATTCGCTCATCCGAGTAAAGCACACTATGACGCTAAAGCAGTTGAACAACATCGTGAAGATCCAATCGATTAAAAACATACTATAAGCAATCTTGGTAATAAGAAGGAGCTTTTGAGCTCCTTTTTTATATAAAGCAACTATGAATAGCTCAGAAAATTACAAATAACAATCAACTGCTATTCGCATATAAAATAAAGCCCTAACTGAAAAATATGTTTAATACACAAAGCTTAAAATGATGTATGTCTTAAAAAAGCCTTTGTTTAATTTCCCGCTCTTATAAGCTCAAATAATTAAGCATTTATTTCATGGCACTTATATTGAAATATGAACGCATAGCTCATCTATTCCTACCTCTTAAATTATTTAGCCTTACCCATTCTTATTAAATTGGTTTTATTAAAAAATACTAGACTTAACTAAAACTGCATTACATCCCTATTTCAGCACCCAACAAAGAAAAGATTTAGACAATCAATTTATTATTTGGCAGCTTAGGTTTTTAATTTTTTTGATCTACCATTCTCATAAATTTAATTCATTTTCTCAAATTTTTATATGCTTTATCTATAGAAAAAGAGCCTTACGGCTCTTTAATTTCACAACTAAACTGGACTTAATCAGTGCTCGACTTAACCAAAACGACCAGTAATATAAGCTTCAGTCAATTGGTGATCTGGTTGAGTAAAGACTTTCTCTGTAGAGTTAACTTCGATTAAGTCTCCTAAATGAAAGTAGGCTGTACGGTCAGAAACACGTGCTGCTTGTTGCATGGAGTGGGTTACAATTGCGATTGTATATTGTGCAGAAAGCTCAGAGATTAACTCCTCAACTTTTGCTGTCGCAATCGGATCAAGTGCAGAACATGGTTCATCCATTAAAATCACGTCTGGGCTTACAGCAATTGTTCGCGCAATACACAAACGTTGTTGCTGACCACCAGAAAGACCTGTGCCTGGCTGACTTAAACGATCTTTAACTTCATCCCACAAACCTGCTTTACGCAAACTATTTTCAACAATCTCTTCTAAATCATACTTATCTTTGGCTAAACCATGTAGTTTAGGCCCATAAGCAACATTATCAAAAATTGATTTAGGAAACGGGTTTGGTTTTTGAAATACCATTCCGACTTGAGCACGAAGCAATACAACATCTAGATTTGGATCATAAATATCTTGATTATCTAAACGCACTTTACCTGTTACACGACAAGTATCAATCGTATCATTCATACGGTTTAAGGTGCGTAAAAATGTTGATTTACCACAACCTGATGGACCAATAAATGCAATCACTTCATTTTCATAAACTTGAAGATCAATACCCTTAATCGCTTCAGCTTCACCATAGTAAACATGCACATCTTCAGCACTAATTTTCACAGTTGTATTTTTTTCTTTCTTCGGCGTCGAAGACTCAAACTGGGATACAAAAGAAGTGCTTGCTTGCTTTTGCTTACTGTCAGTCGATGTAAATTGAGATTGTTCAGAATTCACGGTTGTATCCTGTCTTAAGGAATTTTTAGTTTCTACAGTATTCATCTCTATTCTGCCCTCTTTTACCAGCGAACTTCAAATTTCTTACGTAACCAAATTGCAAAGCTGTTTAGACCGACCATGAGTGCCAATAACACAATGATGGCTGCAGCCGTACGCCCTTCGAAGAAGTTACGTAATTCATTACCTTGCCATAAGTAAACTTGAACAGGTAAAGCCGTAGATTGGTCTAATGGAGATACTGGAATATTTGCAACGAAAGCACTCATACCAATTAAGAGTAATGGTGCTGTTTCACCCAATGCATGAGCAATACCAATAATCGCACCTGTCATAATCCCTGGCAGAGCCAAAGGCAATACATGGTGGAATACTGTTTGTAAACGAGAAGCACCTATACCTAACGCCGCTTGACGAATTGATGGAGGTACTGCTTTCAGTGATGCACGAGTGGTGATAATTACTGTAGGCAAGGTCATTAAACTTAATACCAAACCACCGACCAAAGGTGCGGATATAGGCAAATGCATCCAACCAATAAAAATGGCAGCGCCCAATAATCCAAATACAATCGATGGAACCGCTGCAAGGTTATTGATGTTTACCTCAATAATGTCTGTGATAAAGTTTTTTGGTGCAAACTCTTCGAGATAGATCGCACTTGCCACGCCCAATGGAATAGAAATCGCAATCACAATTAACATCATGAACAATGAACCCATAAATGCACCTGCTAAACCTGCTGTTGCAGGTGAACTTCGTGAATCAGGGTTAGTGAACATTTGTGTGTTAAAAGTTCGGTTAATAATCCCTTTTGCGGCCAAATCATCTGAAAGTTGACGTACTTCTGGGCTAAGTTGTTGTTGCTCATCAGGTAATGAACGATCGATATGACCTGCTAACCAAACATCAATATTAGCATCAGCAAGGAAGTTGAGTTCGACTGTTTTACCAATCAATGCAGGATCTTTGAAGACCATATCACGGATACGATAAGCTTCTGAGCTGGTGTAAACACCCGAAAGATCATCTCGACGGCTTTCAAGTGTAGGATCTTTTGCAATGATTGCATTTACAATCAAGGCATCCCAATCAACCATACCCATTTTAGTTTGCCAGTCTACATAACGCTCTTGAAAAACAGCAGGAGACTCCCCTACTTTTTGCGTTGGTTTTGGTCCTGCATCAATCATAGCGGGATCAAAATACACAGGTACAGTCATGCTTGCTTGCCAAAATGCTGGCAACCCTTTGTATAAAATACTTCCAAATAAGATTGCTACAAATGCCAAGCCAGTAATCACTGCTGAAAAGCCAGCAATACGGAAGGTCTTTTCTTTACGATGGCGTTTTGACAATGAGCTAGCAATTTTAGCTTTACGTTTTTCTCGCGACTCAGCAGCGGCTTGAGGATCAAATACATTTTGATCCACAGGAGATGTATTTGATGTACTCATTCGTATTGCTCACGATATTTACGCACAATATAAAGTGCGACAATGTTTAAACACAATGTAATGGTAAATAAAGTTAAACCCAGTGCAAATGCAACTAATGCCTGCGGACTTGCAAAGTCTGTATCACCTGTTAATTGTTTTACAATCGTTACTGTTACTGTGGAAACAGCTTCAAGTGGATTGATATGTAACAATGGACTATTACCAGCAGCGAGTACTACAATCATGGTTTCACCTACCGCACGAGATACTGCGAGTAAGAATGCACCAGTAATACCTGGTAAGGCAGCTGGGAGAACCACTTGGCGAATAGTTTCAGATTTGGTTGCACCTAAACCTAACGAACCATCACGCAAAGCTCGCGGCACTTGAGTAATAATGTCATCTGATAAAGAAGATACAAATGGGATAATCATAATCCCCATTGCAAAACCCGCTGTTAGTGCGCTAGTCGCATTAACTTCAACGCCAATAGAATCACCAATTGATTTGAAGATTGGACCAAGCACCATCATGGCAAAAACACCATAAACAATGGTTGGAATACCCGCTAAAACTTCAATTGTTGGCTTTGCCCATGAACGGAATCGAGGTGAAGCATATTCAGCAAGATAAATTGCAATCATTAGACCCAGTGGAACAGCAACCAGTAGTGCAATACCACTGACCATGAGTGTTCCCCAAAGTAATGGTAGCAAACCATAACTTCCTTCGGCATTTCCTGAAGTACTAAACCCAGGATTCCACTCTGTACCAAAGAAGAAGTCGATTGGACTTACAAACTGGAAAAAGTGCATCGCTTCACTGAACATCGACATCACAATACCCACAGTTGTGAGAATCGCGACACCAGAACAGAGGATCAAAACAACATTAATAGTTTTTTCAACTTCGTTACGTGCACGAAATTGTTGACTAATTCTTTTTCTTGCCCAAATCAATCCAAGGATCGCAGCACACGTTACCACAGCAAATTTTGCAAACGAGCCAATTCTTTCAAATTTTGAGAGTTGTTCTGCAGCTGCAACCTCATAAGCTGCTGGCGTATCTGTCACACCAAAGCCAGAGGCAATTGCTTTAATACGATCTACCAGTACATCTACCCCAGCTGTATCTAGCGATGAAGCAACAGTTGCTGGAACATTTTTTAAAATTAGATGTTGTAAAACACTTGGTTCTACCAAATTCCAAACAATCAAAATTAAAAAAGCTGGGATTCCACACCACAACGCCACCAAAGAGCCATAGTAGCCAGGACGCGAATGTAAAATTGCAGTGTTATTTCCCTTACCTGCTAGGCTTCGGCTTTTTCGTAGCCCGATTTGATATGCGATAGCGATTAAAGCCAATAACACGCCAATGAGTAGCAGATTCATGTATTCTCCACCGTTTTTTCAATTTCAATGCTTTGAAAAAACTCTACTTAGCAAGGAAAGCCGATGGTAGTCACCCACCATCAGCTCCATTATTGCGGTTTTATTATTTACCAGCTTTAAAACCAGCTAATACTTTTGCACGTTCAGCATCTGACAATGAAATCAAACCAGCTTTGTCTAACTTAGAACCTTTACCAGATACCTTCTTGTTAAGGAAGTATTCAGTATATTCTTTTAAGCCTTTGATTGACTGTAAGTGTTCACCTTTTACATAGAAGTATAAAGGACGAGATACAGGGTAAGTACCATTTAAAACAGTTTGCTCAGAAGGAACAACGTTGTTCACTGTCGCAACACGTAATTTATCTTTGTTTTGGTCATAGAAACCTAAGCCAAATACCCCTACCGCACTTGGAGATGTTTTTAAACGTGCTAGAGTTTCAGTATAATCACCAGCAATTTCAATTACTTTACCGTCTTTACGGAAGTTAGAACATGCTTTTTTCTGTGCATCTTTGTCTAACTTTTTGAAGTAATCGTAAGTTTCGCAACCCGCTTCAACCATTTTCTCTTGGAACACTTCACGTGTACCGTGGTTAGAAGCTGGAACAACTAAAGTAATTGGCTCATTTGGAAGCGATTTATCAATTTGGTTCCAACGTGTATATGGGTTTGGTACCAATTTACCATTTGATGGTAATTCAGCTGCTAGGGCTGCAAATACGTGTTGTGGACGTAATTTATAAGCTGCTTTACTTGCATTTGAAGCAAAAACGATACCGTCATAACCGATTTTTATTTCTTGGACTTTGTTTACGCCAGCTTTTTTACACGCTGCGATTTCAGTATCTTTAATTTTACGTGAAGCATTTGCGATATCAATTGTGTTATCGCCTACACCTGAACAGAACTGTTTAAGACCAGCAGAACTACCGCCTGAGCCAACTACAGGTGCCTTAAATTGAGGGAAAGTGTTACCAAATTCTTCAGCAACAATACTCGCATAAGGAAGTACAGTAGAAGAACCAGCGATTTGGATGGTATCACGAGCATTTGCTGCTACTGCTGCCCCTGAAACTGCTAATGCAAGTGCGATGTGATTAATGCGCATTCTTTTCTCTCTTAAATAAACTGCAATTTTGAAGTACACCACTTCTTGTTGTGTAGTACTTTTCGGATAATTGCATTTTGATTTTAAAATATGACAAATAAGTTACAGCTTTATGACGCTTTTATGATATTTGATAATTCACATTTGATTTTATTAAAAATCTTTTAAATTCAATATGTAATCAACTGTGTGCTATTTTTTAAATTTGAGGATATTACAATTCAAATTGTAATATTTCATGTGTATGTCACAAAAACTGTATTAACGTTTACATACTTAAAGCGACAATATACGTCGTATCAACCTTATTTACTCATCTAAAAACCTTTAAAATAAATAAAAAAGTGCAATTTAAATAATGAGATTAAACCGTAAAGAATGGCATGAAACTTTTCTAAAAATGGTAGCCTCAGCTAGCATGATTACATTCATTATCTATATGAGCTGTTGGATCATTTACTTTTTATTGGCACAAATTAGTCAATACAATCTGATCCAAAATATTGTCATTAGTTTTAGCTTCATCAGTTTATTTATATTAACCATGCAAACCTTACGCTCAATGTATCAAGTCTACTATTTGCCTTTAATGAATAGTTGCAGGTTAAATTATCAAAAAATTATTTTCTTTTGCAGCAGTTTCTCCATCGCACTTATTGTACTCAGTTCTTTTTTATTAAATTTTGGAAAAATGTTAAAAGATTATTACAGCTAAGCCTATATATGGAAATCCACCGCTTATCATGCTTAGTAGTCAATCATGTGTTCTCTTTTTTTCCATCATTACGCATAATAATTGAAATTTCAAAGAACACAGCATTGTTTTATATTCAAATGAGCATTCCATAAAAGATTTGAATATGAATAGCAAAACGCTGAACAGCTTTAACCCAGACCTCCCCGTTCATATGAGCTTCTCCGAACATGACTGGCAACTCTTAGCCCAATATTGGTATCCAATTGCATTAGCAAGAGATATTACTGAGCAACCACTCGGAACCATGTTGCTGGATATGCCATTGGTCATTTATAAAATAGGTGCTGAAATTATTGTTGCCAAAGATGCCTGCCCACATCGCGGTGTTCCGTTAAGCATCGGAACAAATGATGGTCAAGGTATCGTTTGCCGTTATCATGGTTTACGCTTTGGTGAAAATGGTAAATGTAATCGAATCCCTGCTCATCCCAATCATAAAATTTCGGACCGTTTCCACCTAAAAACCTATGCTGCTGTTGAACGTTATGGATTAATCTGGTGTTCACTTTTAGCAAAAGAACAGGATATAGCCAATATTCCAAATATGCCGCATTGGGATGAGACCGCGTACCAACAACTGGTTTGTCCTCAAGTCGATTTAAAATGCTTTGCTGGTCGACAATTGGAAGGCTTTATCGATGTTGCCCATTTTGCATGGGTACATCCAGAAACTTTTGGTGACCCAGAAAATACAGAAGTGCCTGATTACACTACGCAAGAAACAGACTATGGTTTTAGTGCTGATTATATCAGTAGTGTAGGTCGTTACCCGATTGGTCTAGATCAATTAGGACAAGCGGATTTTCAATGGTTACGCCATTTTGAAATTCATTTGCCTTTTACCGCAACATTAACCATTCATTTCCCCAATCAAGCGAAACAGGTCATTATGAATGCTGCCTCGCCCATGACAGCACGTAGTACTCGATTATTTGCCCCCATTTGTCGTAACTATGATCAAGATTTACCAATAGAAGATGCTTATGAATACAACCTTAAAATCTTTGAAGAAGACCGTTTGATCGTTGAGACACAAAAACCAGAATATCTACCTTTAGATTTATCCATTGAGGCGCACTTCCCTGCTGATCGCAGTTCAAGTATGTATCGCCGTTTATTAAAAAAAATTGGATTTAGCCCATTCTTCGCTGCATAAATCAGTTTCATCACCATGTTTTATAGAAGTCGATCTGGCTTCTTTAAAACAATAAAACCTGAATGTATCGTTCTATATATTTATTATTTTTCAAGTTGATTAAATTTAACTCAAAAGTTTCTATTAAAATTGCACTCTTCGTTTAAAAGATTAAAATGCAAATTACATAAACGAAGTGACTCCAATTAGGTGGTATAACATGCAACAAATGTGGTCAGACATCGATACCTATATCGAATCACATTTAATTCCTGAAGACCCAATCCTCATACAAACATTAAAAAACACTGAGGATAAAGGATTTCCAGACCACCTTGCTGTTGCCGCAAATCAGGGCATGTTATTGCAAATGTTGATTCAAATGAACAAGTGCAAACGTGTTTTAGAATTAGGTACTTTTGCAGCGTATAGCACCATGTGGTTAGCCCGTGCGCTACCTGAAGATGGCTATATTTTAACGATTGAAGGTCGTGATACACATGCTGCTTTAGGTCAAGAAAATATAGATCGTGCTAATCTAAAGCAAACCGTTGAATTAAAATGTGGTCGCGCAGCTGATATTTTAAAGAATTTGCCTGAAAGTACTAAAGCTTTCGACTTTATTTTTGTCGATGCAGATAAACAAAGTTATCCTGAATATTTAGAGCTAAGCTTAAACCTTTCACATTCTGGAACAGTCATTGTTTTGGACAACGTGATTCGTGCTGGTGATATTCTTGACCCAGCGAATATTAAACCAAGTATTGAAGGGATTCGTGACATGTATAAAGCTATGCAAAACCATCCTAAAATTCTGTCATGTACTGCTTTACAAACAGTTGGCAGCAAAGGACATGATGGTTTTGCCATTGCAATTGTGAAATAAACCATTGTAACCTAAATTTAAAAGCTGCTATTTATATAGCAGCTTTTTTGTAGCTATGATTTTAACAAATCTATTCAAGCTTAGATCATCTTCCTTAGAGTTATCCCCTGAACTTGTTTGTAGAATTGTGGATAACTCAATAATGATTTAATAAGCCTATGAAAATAAAATATTTTTAATTGTCGATTAATTTTCAACCAGTTAAATTCACAGTTCATTAAAAAGCTATTGCATTTCAAAATGCAATATTTTTATTAAATTTTTTAATCAAAAAAAATGCCACAAATCCCATTATTTGTGGCATTCCATTTCTTCTGTTTCATCCATCTTTTGACTTAATATCGACGGTGAAGTTGCTTTTTTTTCCTAAGATAAAACTTATTTTGCGACTAACAATGGAACAGAGGCATTTCTAAAGATTGAGGTTGTCACACTACCTAAAAAGAACTGGTGAATCTTACTATGACTAAAAGCACCTAGCACAATCAATTGAATTTGATGTTGATTTTGATAATCCAAAATATTTTCAGCAACATCACCATAACGATATTCTACTACTACATCCAGACCCGCATCTTTTAAACGTTGCGCAGGCTCATTGAGAATTTCAGGATGATCACCGACATAAAGTAAATGACATTGTAAAAGTTTAAGTAAATCACTTTTTTCAACACGTTTTAGCATTTTTTGACATGTTTCAGAAAGCTCATAAGCAAAAATAAAACGGGTTGGGGGTTTAAATGTTTGCCCAACAGTTAATACAGTACTTTTCGTTCCACGAATAAAGTTTTCAACATTACTGCCCAATATTTTATTCTTCTCAGCTGAACGCTCACCAACTCGACCGATTACAGCGATATCATCTTCAGTCAACTCATTAAAGCTTTGTTCTAGAAAATCACCTTTGGCTTGAATTTGAATAGGTCTGATATTGTATTTTTCTTGAATCATTTCTGAAATATGCTTAAGTAAATTATTGCTGTAATCCAGTGCTAATTCACTTTGCTTTTGTTCAAGCTCAGCCAGCTCTTTAAGCAACATCGCATTACTTTCGAAGCCAATTACCCCACTAATTTCCCCTAAATGATAACTTGCAGGGTAATAATCCAATACTTGCAATAAAACCAGTTCACGACCAGTTTTTTGAGCAATCCATGCGGCTGCTTCTGCCAATGCATTGATGCACGGAGAAGAGTCAATACAAGCCACTACTCTGTTCATTTTAACCTCGCTTTAGCTTTACAGCTTTGGGTCTATATTATTTAAATTAGCACAAGTTTTTATAAGTTTGGACAACTTTATGTAATTAATTCCATAATTTAATTATGTATTTGTACAAACTGTGCATTCATTCACGATAACGAATAAAACGTGCTGGGTTTCCAGCCACAATTTCTCTTTCAGCCACATTTTTAGTGACCATACTATTCATTCCAATTATGGCATGTGAAGCAATTTTTACCCCATCTTTTACACCAACGTGTGCCCCCAACCAAACATCTTGACCAATTTCAATGCCTTGGGAAGTCACAGCTTGTTGATAAACAGGAATACTCAAATCCATACCATGATCAAAAGCATAAAGATGACAATAGGCGGCTATACGGACTTGATCATGTAATTTAATACCGACTTTACCCCCATCTAAAATACAATGATGGTTGATCGCAACTTCATTACCAATCTCTAGCGGCCCATGCAACGTACAATCCGCTGCAATAAAAGTATTATCCCCAATGAGAATTTTCCGACCAGGCTCAGCAAAAATATGAGCCAAAGGTGAAATAAAACAATTTTTACCTATTTCAACAGTTTCCATTGCCATTAAATACGCTTGGTACTGCTGCTGCCACTGCTCCGCCCAAACTCGATTTTTCGGTTTAAGTGAATAATACAGCCATGGCATATAGTTTAAGCGATGCTTATGTTGTTCACGATATTTTAGTAATGGATCTTGCTCATTCATCAATGTCTTCCAACAATTTAAGTTGCTCACGCCCACGCGTTACATCTTGAACTTTTAACTTAAGTGGATCAATTTGATGTATTTGTAATAATGCCTCAACTTCAACACCATCAGCGGTATATTGTTCTTTATACTCAATGTCTTGGGTATTTAATTCATACTGAAAAATCGACCATTCGCTGAAGTGGCATTGAAAATAAATTTTCTTCTTTTCAATCAGTTCTATTTTCTCAGCCAAAAGCAAACATTGCCCTGAACAGCCGCCATAAGCCCGAACTAAACCACCTGTACCTAATTTGATGCCACCATACCAGCGATTGACCAATACAATTGTGTTGGTTAAATCATTACCCTCAATGGTTGCAAGGATTGGTCGGCCTGCTGTACCTGAAGGTTCACCATCGTCATTAAAACGAACATTATGACCTATTTTCCATGCCCAGCATTGATGTGTTGTTGTTAGATCTAAATGTTTTTCCAGAAATATTTTAACTTGCTGCTCATTTTCAACAGGTGCTGCAATGGCTTGAAAGCGACTCTTTTTAATGTCTTCCTCAAAAATCGTTTCAGATACAAGTGTATAAACCATAATGAAAATAAAGTATTCAAACTCAATATATTGTCATTATAACGTGCTTTTAAAATACATGGGACAATAAAAAACCCTAAGCGAACTTAGGGTTTTTCAATTTACTGACTAAATTATAGAACAAGCTGATGATTTTGAAGCAAGAGTTTCAAGATATCATCTTCCGTTTTGCCATTAAATGCAGCACCTGATTGCGCTAAATTATCCAATTGGAGTAAATCGGTTTTGCCAGTGTACGTAGTTCCTGCACCATCACGATCTAGGGTGAGAGTGACATTATTACCATCAACTCTTACACCAAGATAGTTTTTCAGATAGTTTGCCGATGCTGTTAAATCGGTTGTGATATTTGCACTATTAAAACCAATCAGTAAATCAGAAATATCTATGATGTCTGCATTCGTATCAGTGTTCACATTTCCTGAATGGAAGTCTGTCCAATGATCGACGCCATTTCCACCACTTGCACTCGCACTTTCTAATACATGATATACAAGCACATCTGAACCTCCATTACCCGTAAAGGTATCATTCAGTTCACCACTAATCAGTGTATTGCGGAGAGCATCACCAGTGGTTAGTGCATCAACTGTTACAGTAAGAGATGCTGTATGATCTTGACCAAAAACAGAGAGTTTATAATCGAATACTTCTTGACGACCGATTACTCCCGCACTTGGTGTATAAACATAGCTTCCATCACTTTTCACGAACAGACTGCCATACTCACCTTGCACTGTCACACCATTATATCCAACCTCTACAAACTGACCATTACCCGTATCAATACTAAATTTAGCATAAGATGGATTATAGGTATCGTCTGTCAACATGTTGCCAATAATTGGAGCTGCGGTTACTGGGCCAATTTCATTATAATGGGTAATATCTTGCGCTAAGCTCACTGTAGCATTAAATCCTAAACCTATATTACCCGATGCAGATGCTGTAATTGTATAGGTTCCTGGCCCTAAATTAGGCATGTCGACAGTTATTGAACTTCCAAGTGCATTGAGAAGAGGCTTACCGGTTATCGTCCCAACAACTGTACCATTTTGATCTTTGATTGTAAGAACAATCGTTGGCAATAGAGAAACTGAAAGTGCTGGGATATTTACTTTAACTACAACATGAGAAGAGTCTGTATTCGCCACACTAAATGTCGTCGGAGTATAAGTACCAGCACCACCACCTAATGAACCTGCCACTGCAAAACTAGCACCTTGATTCGCTTCACTTACTGTTTGTACCACATTCGTTACAGCACCAATAGCGACATGCTCTGCATTGTCTAAAATAATTGGAGCTGGAAGAGATATATCATTTTGAGGGTTTGCATTATCCCAAACCACGCCAGAGTTATCACCATCAATACGAATATTTAAATTCGCTGTTGCTTCACTGCCATTAAAGTCCCTGATCGTGTAAGTAAATGTATCTACCTTGCCAATATCTGCAGCATCACCATTACTCACATATTTATAATGTCCGTTTGGAGAAATATAAAGTGTTCCGTAAGCACCTACAACAACCGTGTTTGCACCTGATAATGTGACTGCAGGATCACCCACTTCATTGGCCACTTTAGTAACAAATGTTGTTGTATTTACTTCATCTGCACCATCCACACTTGAAATTACATTTCCTTCAATGGTACTTGAACCCAAATATTTATTGGTTTGGTCTTGCATGGTTAATTCAACACCACCAAATAACTGGGCAGATGCTGTCGAATCCAATAAATTCAAAATTTGTTGTAATAAACCAGAATCCGTTGGTTTCTCTTGTAGCGCGATTGTATAAACGCCGGGTGGTAAATTATCTATATTAATCTGACCAGAATAATTAAAGATAATGCCCAACAATCCAGGTGGCGTTAGTTTTACAGCATCTTCCACAATGAAGTGCTCTTTTTGTATAACGCCGTTTTCATCTACATATTGACGTTCAAGTACAGCATTGAAAAACTTATCAGCTGTTCCTAATAAAGCACCAATAAGTCCACCTATCGCAGCACTTACAACGCTACCGCTCACATTGACATGAATACTCGATGTGCTGTTTTCTTCAACTTCAAAATTAAATGGTACGGTATTACCTAAAGAGATGTTTAGTCCGAGTAAATTTACACCTAATAATTGAGAAGCTCGTCCTTGTTCACCAACATCATCACCCACAGATTCATGATAATTTTTAACAGTTGCAAGGTCATCATTTGCCACAACTTGATCTACATGATCTGGTGGAGTCAACTCTCCAGGATCTGCTGGTGTTCCTGCAATATTAATAATGATTTGAGCAATATCCGATGTTGTTCCATTAGACAGTTTATAATCAAATATTTCAGTTTTTCCTAAAGCCGCCTCTCCAGCTGTCACAGTATAAGTAAAGACTCCTGTTAGAGTATTAATTTCAAGGTTGCCATACTCTCCTTGAATCGTAACAGTACCTGATGCAACAGATGAACCATCTATTTCAATAATCGAACCACCACTGACTACATCTTGCCCATTGCCATTATCAGCAAAAACATTACCTGTTAATTCATAGTTAGCAAAAACTTCTTCAGTTCCAGTTACACTGATATTTGTTTTTTCATAAATCGTTAACAAGTTTGACAATAGAGGAGCAACAGCAGCATCAACAATGTAATCAATTACTCCAATTGGTAATACGTCCAGTAGCTGGTTAACTACGCTTGAAAGTGGTAAGCCAATTGTATTAACAGGGATTAAAATTGTATTGACTAAAGCAAGTATTGGAGCACCCAAAACCGGGCCGAGTACTGCAGTAATTGCTGCCCCGATAGCTGCAGCATTTGAAGCCCCCAGAATTTCCCCTTCACCACCAAGATCACTAATAGCAACATCTTTGAGTAAGGTTGTTAGAGCACTATCATCTGCCTGAACGGCTACCGTATAATTACCTTCTGGTAAATTAGTAAAATCAAGCTTAATTGAATCGTTGCTATTTACGACACCAATGATTCCAATACCACCAACAGTGACAATACCACCTTGACTCGTACCACGTGCAACCTCCACTGGTCCATTGGTAGTTTGCTGATAAATAACAATCTGAACAGCCTCACCGACCGAAATCAGATCTTGTTGCGAAACCGTGACAGAAATATTACCAGTCGACCCCTTACCTGCATTGCCTGTTGTTTGTGGAATTGAAAAATCTAGACCGGTAGCATTATTCCCCAAGATATCAACCACTGCGATATCTGAACCAGCAACTTCTGTACGATCAATACGAGTTTCCTGACCTAGATCCAATGCAAATTCATCATTTACAGCATTAAGTGGCGGAATAATAACCGAACCATTGGTCACTGAAGTTGGTGGAAGGGTTACTGCATCATTGCCCGCAATGTCTTGAATCGCATTTGGATCATTACCTGCTGTTGGATCGGTATAACCCACTTGCACCGCTTGACCTAAGGTCACTGGAGCACCCAAGGTTAACACCACGCTACTACCCACCACTAACACACCCGTGATCGCAACCACTTGACCATCCGCTGTCACTGCGAAGTCGCCTGCAACTGGTGGATTTAATGGATCAAGTGCTTCATTGTAGTTCAGCGTTAAGGTCGTACCCAATGGATCAACTGTCGCATTGACAAATGTTGGTGCTGTAGTATCGCTCGGAATAACCGAACCATTGGTCACTGAAGTTGGTGGAAGAGTTACTGCATCATTGCCCGCAATGTCTTGAATCGCATTTGGATCATTACCTGCTGTTGGATCGGTATAACCCACTTGCACCGCTTGACCTAAGGTCACTGGAGCACCCAAGGTTAACACCACGCTACTACCCACCACTAACACACCCGTGATCGCAACCACTTGACCATCCGCTGTCACTGCGAAGTCGCCTGCAACTGGTGGATTTAATGGATCAAGTGCTTCATTGTAGTTCAGCGTTAAGGTCGTACCCAATGGATCAACTGTCGCATTGACAAATGTTGGTGCTGTAGTATCGCTCGGAATAACCGAACCATTGGTCACTGAAGTTGGTGGAAG
>NZ_JBBCMP010000014.1:0-105863 GCF_037152175.1 Acinetobacter sp. AS167 | reverse complement strand
CTTCATATTCTCTTAATGATCTTCTCAATGCTTCGTCAGCATCAAGCTAGGTCGGCTATACTACTCTCTATCTCTAAAAAGTCAATCTATAATGTTAATTATTTTTTCTAATAAACCCAACTCCAATCTCATCTTAAAATCTCAATTCGAAATCTTAATAACTTAATCAAGTGCCTGATTTATCAGAAGTTTTATTTAACATCACCGCCGATGGATGTGCATTCTACAGCATTAACAACTCAACACAACCCCTTTTTTTAAATTTTTTTATCAGTTGGACATTTTTTCGACCAAAATGGCAAAATAAGTCCTTTTTCCGCTATTTTTTGTCGCTTTTTTCATCATAAGAGCAACCCCTTTCATGTTTTTATTTAAATTTTAAGCTATTTATATTTGTTTTTTTTCTTTAAACTATTTGAAATAATTTTATCATTTAATAAATTAAGTCGAATATGGCCCGTTTTATAAATAGAAGAAGCTTCTGTTTAGGAATTTTGCTCTTATGTTGCAACTATTCCTCAGCCAATTCGTCACATAATATTTTCATGATGACATTGTCTATATTAAGCTATGCCAAATGGAACACTCCTAATCCAGAATTGTGCGTCGTTGATAATGCATCCTATGCAAACCAATTTTCTGCTTATATCAAATCAAATAAGTCTCCTTTTAATATAAATTCAATACATTCCGCTGATCTAAAAAATCGTCATTGTGATGCGGTATTTTTTTCGAATACTTCAGCACAAACCGAACAGGCCCTTATTGGGAAATCATTAAATTCATCTATTTTATCGTTTAGTTCAAGTAATTCTGAATGTGAAATTGGCAGCGTTTTTTGCTTATCCACCAACAAAACAGGAAATACTATTTTTAAAGTGAATTTAGATAGTTTAGCTCAGTCTAAAATACATGTTGATCCACGTGTTTTATTGCTGGCAAAGAATTCGGATTAAAATAATGATGAATAAATTTTTTAAATCGAGTTCCTTACAAACATTGTTTCGTAAATCTCAATTTACGACCTTTGCAATCACTTTATTTATTAGTACGTCTACTTTTGTCACGATTTCAGTATTTACCGTTGAATCTTATGCGAAACAAAACCTATTATTAATCAGTCGAACCGTGTCTGAACGTGTTCAACCTGCGCTAGTCTTCTCTGATAGAATCGCGATTTCACAGATTATCAATGAATATACCTTTCAACATTCAGTACGTCTGATTGAGGTTTATGATAATCAAGGTCATAAAGTTGCTGAAAGCCTAAAAAATGTTGAACACTATTCCTATATTCAAAACTTTTTTGACCATATCTTTTTAAAAGATGCCATCAAGCTAAACGTGCAACATCAAGGAAAGCTTGTCGGCCAAGTTGTGCTCTATGGAAGTTCCAATGAAATTTTAATGTTTATTTTTAAAATTTTTACGGGCTTAGCATTTGGCATGCTATTTATGGTTTTTGCTGTATGGTGGTCAGTAAACTTAACTTATCGCCATATTATGGGGTCATTTTTACCGATTATACAAATTGCACAACTATTAAGGAATCAGAAAGCATACAACTTAAGATTCCCCAAAAGTGATGTAAAAGAATTTCAAGACTTAAACAGTGTGTTCAACCAACTCTTAGATGAAATTCAATCTTGGCACACCCATCTTCAAAACGAGAATAGTGAACTTTCTTATCAAGTTCAACATGATCATTTAACCGAATTACCTAATCGTAATTATTTTTATCAAGTGTTATGTAATCTATATGAAGATACCAATCAACGTGAGAATTTAGCTTTATTATTTATTGATAATAATAATTTTAAAGCCATTAATGATCAATATGGACATTTGGTCGGTGATGAAGTTTTAAAAGAAATGGCTTCACGATTAAGACGCCATATTCGTCAAGATGATTTTGTCGCGCGCCTTGCGGGAGATGAGTTTGCAATTATATTACGTTCCATTTCTAAAATTGAACACCTCATCTCTATTGCGGAAAATCTGATTAAATGTTGTGAAGATCCTTTAATTTATAAAGGACAATCGATTTCTTTTAGCTTTAGTATCGGTATTGCCATCTCTAGTCAGGCATCAAGCCCAGAAGACTTAATTTCTCAAGCAGATCAAGCCATGTACAAAGCAAAATCTTTACAGCATCATTGGTTTATTTACCATTCATAATATTAGGGGGTTTTTATGACTTTAAAAAACGTACAACTTTCTATTCTTGCAATACTCTGCCTAGCACTTACGGGTTGTATGAATCTAGGTGGATTGAGCTATAAACAAGCTCGTGTACTCAAGAAAGAAGGTTTTGTATTAACGGATGAAGGCTGGAGTCTAGGACTACCAGAACGTTTATTGTTTGGTTTTAATGAATCGAATATTAATACCGAGCGACAAACTGAATTGGTTCGTTTAGCCACGCAATTAAACAAATATCATCTCGATAAGCTTAAAATTGTAGGTCATACCGATAATATCGGAAATCCTGAATACAATTTAAAATTATCCAAAGAACGTGCTCAAAATGTTTCAAATATATTTATTGAGCAAAAATTCAATCCACAAAATATCCAAGTGATTGGAAAAGGGGCTGACCAGCCACTTAAAGCAAATGATTCAGAAGAAAATAAAGCTGAAAACCGTCGTGTTGCTGTGATTATTATTCCTTGATAATCTTCTCTTTATTGAAAAAGATCTCTACGGAGATCTTTTTTTAGATCTATAGAATTTGACACTCGTTGACAAGCACAAATTTTAGGCATAAAAAAACCGCATCTAAGCGGATAATTTATACTTAAGCTAATACTTAAATGGTCGGAGCAGTAGGATTCGAACCTACGACCCCCTGGTCCCAAACCAGGTGCACTACCAGGCTGTGCTATGCTCCGAATTTACAACAAACTTAAGGGAATTGGGGTGAATGATGGGGCTCGAACCCACGACAACCGGAATCACAATCCGGGGCTCTACCAACTGAGCTACATCCACCGTCACATTAAGTTTTAGGATCTATAGTATCAAGCAACATATGGTGCGCCTGACAGGATTCGAACCTGTGACCATCCGCTTAGAAGGCGGATGCTCTATCCAACTGAGCTACAGGCGCATGACCAATGATACTAATATCACAGATTAACTTGCCTTGAAGAATTGGTCGGAGCAGTAGGATTCGAACCTACGACCCCCTGGTCCCAAACCAGGTGCACTACCAGGCTGTGCTATGCTCCGTTCATCTCAGCTTTTGTGTATCGCACATCGTGCGGTACGGTGTGCATTCTAGGCGTGACGCCACAAGACGTCAACACCTATCTTGAAAAAAAGTTAAAAAAACACGTCAAATGTATATTAATCAAACATTTCAGATGTTTTTTATACAATTTCTATCGTTTTAATTGAGCACTAAAGTTCAACATACGATCTAAAGGTAATTTAGCACGTTCAGCCAAAGCTGCATCTACGAATATTTCTTGATCAGCCTTTTGCAAAACTGACAAAATGCCATCTAATTCATTCATTGCCATCCACGGGCAATGTGCGCAAGAACGACAAGTTGCACCCTCACCTGCTGTAGGTGCTTCAATCAAGGTCTTATGCGGTACAGCTTGTTGCATTTTATAGAAAATGCCACGGTCTGTAGCCACAATCAAAGTGTCTTGTGGCAATGTTTGAGCTGCTTTGATTAGTTGTGAAGTACTTCCCACCGCATCCGCAATATCAATCACTGATTCTGGTGACTCAGGATGTACCAATACAGCTGCGTTCGGATACAGTGCTTTCATCTTTTCAATACCACGGGCACGAAACTCCTCATGCACGATACAGGCACCATCCCAAAGCAACATATCAGCACCAGTTTTCTTTTGAATATAACGGCCTAAATGTTGGTCTGGTGCCCAAATAATTTTCTCGCCCAAACTGTCTAAGTGTTCAATGATCTCTACAGCACAACTTGAAGTCACCACCCAATCAGCACGTGCTTTAACTGCTGCTGAGGTATTGGCATAGACCACAACAGTATGTTCAGGATGCGCATCACAAAATGCAGTAAATTCATCTACAGGACAACCTAGATCAAGCGAACAGGTTGCTTCCAAAGTTGGCATAAGTACTGTTTTTTCAGGAGAAAGAATTTTTGAGGTTTCTCCCATAAATTTAACCCCAGCGACAACCAGAGTAGTTGCCTCATGATCACGTCCAAAACGTGCCATTTCCAAAGAATCAGAAACACAACCACCCGTCGCTTCCGCAAGTTCTTGTACATCTGGATCACAATAATAATGTGCCACCAAAACAGCATTGTTTTTTTGCAACTCAGCTTTAATTTGCGCAAACTTCTGCTGTTTTACCACTGGACTCAGACTATTGTCCTTAGGTTCACCTAAACGATCTAAATGCGCTTGCACAACCGATTTTGCTTCGTTGGCAATTAAATTATTCGCATCATTCATAAGAGGTCTTCTCTTTCCTTGTCGCTGGCATCATGCTAGCGTTTATACACTTGTGAATTGATTGTACGGTTTAGCGCACATAAATTCACCACGAAAAATGTTTTGTTATAAAAAAGCCTCACGAATGAGGCTCCTTAAAAAATCAGTAATTAAGAACGATAGTCCGCATTAATTTTCACATAATCATATGATAGGTCACAGGTATATACCGTATCTTTGGCCTGCCCTCGACCAAGGTTTACATGAATGGTCATTTCTGTCTGTGACATTACACGCGCACCAGCTTCTTCGGTATAGTCTTCAGCAGCACCACCATCTTTACAAATTTGCACGTCGTCTAACCAGACTTGAATTTTTTCAACATCCAAATCTTTCACGCTAGCATAACCAATCGCAGCAAGAATACGCCCCCAGTTTGGATCAGACGCAAAAATTGCCGTTTTAACCAATGGTGAATGGGCAATGCTATAAGCAATATCACAGCATTCTTGTGTGTCATTTCCACCATCAACCGTGATAGTAATGAATTTGGTCGCCCCTTCCCCATCACGAATAATCAGTTGCGCCAAACGCTTCATCACACGCGATAAAACATCCAAGACCACAGTATAACGAGCATCATCTTCACTGCTAATTTCTACACCACCAGCCATTCCGGTTGCAGCAAAGATGCATGAATCATTGGTAGAAGTATCACCATCCACAGTAATCCGATTAAATGATTGGTCTGCACTAATTTTTAACATTTTTTGCACAAGATTTCGTGCAATTGGCGCATCGGTTGCAACAAAACTCAACATGGTCGCCATATTGGGGCGAATCATGCCTGCACCTTTAGAAATCCCAGTCATTGTATAGGTTATACCATCAAGCTCGAACTGTTCTGAGGCGCCTTTTGGTGTAGTATCCGTGGTCATGATCCCAGTCGCAGCGTCTGTCCAAGTGGAGTCATTCAAACTATTTAGTGCAGGCTGTAAACCTTGCGTTAAACGCTCAATGGGCAGTTGTTCACCAATAACCCCTGTAGAGAATGGCAATACCTCAAATTCTTCTACCTGCGCTAACTCAGCAAGCTTTAAACAGGTCAATTGTGCATTTTGCATGCCCAATTTGCCTGTACCCGCATTAGCATTTCCAGTATTGATGACCAAATAGCGCGGATTAGCTTGTGCTAAATGCGCTTTCGACACATGAACTGGTGCTGCGCAAAATGCATTTTGGGTAAATACACCCGCAACATTGGTACCTTGTGCAAATTCAAAAATAACTAAATCTCGTCGATTTGGATAACGGACATACGCCTCAGCAGAGCCAATTTTTACACCTTGTACCACATGCATATGCGGCATAGACACGTCACCAACAGCCATTTTCAAATGTCCACATGAATTAAAATGAAAATACAGCTTATTAGAATTCTCCATAAAAATCGAGCTTATTAAAATGCTTATTTATTTTTACTATAAGAAAAGCTTATTCATTTGAATATAAAATAAAAAAGCCAGTAAATATACTGGCTTTACATCAGCAACGTATCACTGTTGAATAGCAGTTGTTGTATCTGCAGCCAACAATGCTTGCTTTACTTTTTCTTGACTAGATACTGACAAGGCTGGATTCGAAGCAACAACACGATTAATCGTGGCCGGTGTTACCGCAGCAATTGCCGCAGTTTTTAAAATAATTGGGCGTCCGCCTGTATTACCTAAAGTATAACGAATACCAGTACGTGGACTGATTACAGTCGTGGTTTCATTTTTTACTTCTGCTTGGGCTGTCACTGCGCCTGTAGCAGCTTGTACTTTTTCCACTGTCGTCGTTTGTGGTGCTGTATCTGCAAATGCCAATGCTGGAACTGCTAAAGTTGCAACAAATAAAGGTTTTAATAATTTTTTCATTATCTTCCCAAAGATCTTTTCCAATTGAGCAACTTAATACCACTTAATCACATTTCCTGCAATAAAAATTAACGCATGGTAATAACTTGTAAAAAAAGCAGAACAATTGTTCTGCTTTTTCGTAACACTTTCAGGGTCTATTCACTAATTAGATTTTGCCGTGACATTGTTTGTATTTCAAACCTGAGCCACAAGGACAAGGTGCATTTCGGCTTTCTGGTGCAACAACCTCATCACTATCAGTGAATTGTGCATCAACAATTTCATTACTGACCGTACCGCTTAAACCATCCACTTCATCATGTGCAAAGTTAAGACGCATAGATTCAGCTTGAGCCTGTTGTTGAGCTTCCATTTCAGCAAGCTCTTCAGGTGTTGGGATATGCACACGAGAAATATCAGTAACCACGTCTGACTTAATCACACCCAACATATTGACGAATAAATTGAAGGCTTCCTTCTTATATTCTTGTTCAGGGTTCTTTTGTGCATAACCACGTAAGTGAATCCCTTGACGCAAATAGTCCATCGCAGCCAAATGGTCTTTCCAATGACGGTCTAATGAACCCAACATGAAGTGACGTTCAAGTGTCGCAGCAGTATCATCCCCCATCTGTTCACGACGATTACGGTAACGTGTAACGATCTCATCAGAAATACGCTCAACCAAGGCTTCTTCATCTAGACGACGATCTTCTTCCAACCATTGATTTACAGGAAGATTAATCCCCAAATCTTCATTCAATGCATTTTCAAGCCCTTGAATATCCCATTGATCATGGATAGATTCAGGTGGAATATAGGTTTCGATTAAACCTTTCACGACTTCACGGTGCATTTCTTCAATATAATCTTGAAGTGAACTTTCCTCTAAGATTTCATCACGCTGCGAATAAATAATTTTACGTTGTTCATTATTTACATCATCGTATTTCAATAAATTTTTACGAATATCAAAGTTACGTGCTTCAACTTTGCGCTGTGCATTTTCAATAGAGCGTGACACCATTTTATGTTCAATGGCTTCATTCTCTTGTAATCCCATCGCACGCATCATTGCCACAACACGATCACCTGCGAAAATACGCATCAAATCATCTTCTAATGACAAGAAGAAACGTGAAACACCGGGGTCTCCTTGACGACCAGAACGCCCACGCAACTGATTATCGATCCGACGCGATTCATGGCGCTCAGAACCAATGATGTGTAAACCACCTGAACTCAACACCATTTCGTTGTTTTGTTCCCATTCCGCTTTAAGACGAGCTTCGTCTTCAGCAGTATAGTTTTCAATTTTGGCAAGTTTTGCTTTCCAGTTACCACCAAGCAAAATATCTGTACCACGACCAGCCATATTCGTTGCAATGGTTACTGCACGTGGTGAACCTGCTTGAGCAATAATATCTGCTTCACGCTCATGTTGTTTAGCGTTCAAGACTTCATGGGTAATACCTGCATCTCGCAACTTATCAGATAAAATTTCTGATGCTTCAATGGTTGCAGTACCAATCAAGATAGGTGCAACACCTGCTTCATGAATTTTCTGAATTTCTTCAATAATTGCATTGTATTTACCATTACGATTTAAATAAATTAAATCGTTTTGGTCATTACGAATCATCGGACGATGGGTTGGAATAAGCACCACATCCAAACCATAGATTTCTTTCATTTCCGCAGCTTCAGTATCAGCAGTACCTGTCATACCTGAAAGTTTTTTGTATAAACGGAAATAGTTTTGGAATGTCGTAGTTGCCAAAGTTTGGTTTTCAGGTTGAACTTCTAAGCCCTCTTTGGCTTCAACGGCTTGATGTAAACCTTCAGACCAACGACGACCTGGCATGGTACGACCAGTATTCTCATCAACAATAATTACTTCACCATCATGTACGATGTAATGAACATTACGTTGATAAAGGAAATGTGCACGAATTGCAGCAGACACATGATGAACGAGATTTAGATTTGATGGTGAATATAAGCTTTCGCCTTCAGCCAACAAGCCCATTTTAATCAATTCATCTTCAACAGTTTCATAACCGACTTCAGTCATTTCAACTTGGCGTTGCTTTTCATCAATCCAGAAATGACCGCCATCTGCGACTTTTTCTTCTTTTTGAGCATGCAACTTCGGTGGAATACTATTGATTGCAACATAAAGCTGTGATGAGTCATCACTTTGACCCGAAATAATCAACGGTGTACGTGCTTCATCGATCAAGATCGAATCGACCTCATCGATAATCGCATAAATCAAACCACGTTGCTTTTTCTCAGCCATAGAGAAAACCATGTTATCGCGCAGATAATCGAAACCAAATTCATTATTGGTACCGTAAGTAATATCTGAACGATATGCTTCAGCTTTCTCTATCGGTGATTGCATCGAATAGATTACACCAACGCTTAAACCCAAGAACTCATAAAGCGGACGGTTTAATTCAGCATCACGTTGTGCCAAGTAATCGTTGACCGTGATGACATGAACACCTTGCTCACTAATTGCATTTAAATATACAGCCAAAGTACCCATCAGGGTTTTACCTTCACCTGTACGCATTTCTGCAATTTTTCCTTCATGCAAAGTAATACCACCAATGAGCTGCACATCATAATGACGCATACCCATGACACGTTTTGCTGCTTCACGACACACCGCAAACGCTTCTGGCATTAATTTATCTAGGCTTTCACCTTTCTTATATCTTTGTTTGAATTCTTCAGTTTTTGCAGATAAGTCTGCATCGCTGAGTGCAGATGTCGTCGGCTCGAGCGCATTAATCTTATCGACAATTTTACGCATACGTTTTAGTTCGCGCTCGTTTTTAGTACCGAAGATTCCTCCGATCAGACTTGCCAACATATAAACTCTCTAAATCTTTGTGAAATAAATTTTTCTCAGACGATATTATGGTGGTAGAAATTTGAAGTACAAGGGTTTTGCACAAATCCAATCAAAAAAATCTGACGATTAGTTCTAGCACGTATCAGCTAAGGCGCATTAATGTAGCAAATTTAACCGATATTTGCAGTGAGGTAGAGATCAATTATATGTTTTTTTTCATATGCTTCTTTTATTAATATCTATTTTCTTCATAAAGAAATACAAAAACACTATTTTTAATTATAAAAAAACTGGGTAATAGTAGTTTGGACGAGCCAAATAACAAACAACATTTTTAGATATTGAGGTTTCAAAATGACTTTACGATTAGGTGACATTGCACCAGATTTCACTCAGGAATCTAGTGAAGGTCCAATTAAGTTTTATGATTACTTGGGCGACAGTTGGGGGGTTTTATTCTCACACCCTGCCGATTATACGCCAGTATGTACCACTGAGTTGGGTTATACCGCAAAACTAAAAGATGAGTTTGAACAACGGGGGGTAAAAGCCATTGCCCTTTCAGTGGATGATGTGGAATCGCATAAAGGTTGGATCAACGACATCAATGAAACGCAAAATACCACTGTAAACTTTCCAATCATTGCAGACAAAGATCGTAAGGTGTCGACGCTGTATGATTTCATTCATCCAAATGCCAGTGAAACTCTCACCGTGCGGTCTTTAGTTATTATTGATCCCAATAAGAAAGTTCGCTTAATCATTACCTACCCTGCATCAACTGGACGTAATTTTAAAGAAATTCTACGTGTGATTGATTCATTACAACTGACTGACAATTATAAAGTTGCCACACCTGCAAATTGGCAAGATGGTGAAGATGTGGTCATTATCCCGTCGATCAAAGATGAAGCGGAGCTGAAGCAACGCTTCCCAAAAGGTTATACGGCGGTTAAGCCCTATCTTCGTCTTACTCCACAACCCAATAAATAATATACAATATTGAATTTTTTAGAATAAAGCGATTAACTTCAAAAGATCACATAGCAATTTTATGTGATCTTTTTTTACATCCTTTTGTTATAAAAAAATATTTTCAATACACTTTAAAAAACACTTCAAACAACAATAAAATCATTAAAAAATATAAAAGACACCGAAGTGCCTTTTATGATCAAAGATCAGCGAACAAATATTATGCAGGAATACGTAAAACTTGTCCTGGGAAAATATCATCCGCATTTTTTAACAAAGGGCGGTTCGCTTCAAAAATTTTATTATATTGGTTGGCATCACCATAAAATTCTTTTGAAATTTTAGACAAATTATCACCTGATTTAACCGTATAAAACTTACTTTCAGGTTCAGGTGTTGCAACTGTCATTTGGTCATCAACTTGCGCAACATGATCAATGTTTCCCACAGCAAGAATGATTTTCTCTTTATCTGCCTGAGTTTGTACTTGACCATGAATTGTCGCCAAATCAGAAGCACCGTTATAACTTACGGAAAGTCCTGTTACTGGTAAACCTAACGCTTTAATGTGTCCCAATAACTTATTGGCTATTTCTTGTGCAGATGGTTCTGATGGCGTTGCTGGTGCTGCTTGTGGCTCAGCTGGTGCTGTATTTTTCTTACCAATTCCTTTAATAAAATCAAAAAGACCCATATTTAGTACTCCATATCATTATTGAAAATTGTTTTACTGAGAATGTATTACTGTGAACTGTTATACAAATTTACGAACTCTATTTTTATAGCTAAAAAGTATCAGGATGTGCGTTGTCATTGGTGATAAAAAGGTAACGATATGTAACCAATGTTTTGATTTTAAACTTATTTAGTTGTTATTAATGGTTGAGTCATCGCCAATCAAAGATTCGCTCGAAACCCTAACTTCAGGCGTAAAAAAACCACCCAAAGGTGGTCTTTTTACGTATAACAACACCGTGTTATACAATCAACACATTAACCAAGTTTTTTAGTTACATAGTCGATAGCTGATTGAACAGTTGTGATTTCGTTAGAATCTTCATCTGGAATAGTGATGTCGAAGTCATTTTCGAAAGACATAACAAGTTCTACTAGGTCTAGAGAATCAGCACCCAAATCATCCATGAAAGATGCTTCGTTTTTGATTTCTTCAGCTTTGATACCTAATTGTTCTGCAACAGCTTGTTTAATGCGTTGTTCGATATCGCTCACAGGAATTCTCCTCATTGCTTGTGGCGGCTTTTAATTGCCTGATAGTTTAATTGAATATTTACTTTTTTCAAAGTTTATACATCGCATTACGCCATGTATAAACCACCATTTACGTGTAATACTGTGCCTGTAATGTAACTGGCTTTGTCAGAAGCCAAAAAACTTACTGCATTTGCAATATCTTCTGGTTGACCAAATCGATTTAACGCAACTTGATCACTCATTTTTTTGCGAATATCTTCACTCAACTGCTCAGTCATTTCTGTTGCAATAAAACCTGGTGCAATACAGTTGACTGTAATCTGACGGCTTCCCATTTCTTTTGCGAGACTGCGACTGAAAGCTTCAATCCCTGCTTTTGCAGCAGAATAGTTGGCTTGCCCTGGATTAGCAAAATGTGCAACAACAGAACTAATATTGATAATGCGCCCAAAGCGAGCTTTGGTCATACCTTTCAATACACGTTTAGATAAGCGGAATACAGCTTTTAGATGGATATTGAGAATATCGTCCCAATCCTCTTCAGACATACGCAACAATAAATTGTCTTTGGTAATTCCAGCATTATTCACCAGTATCATCACTGAACCATATTTTTGTTCAATGTCTGATACCAATGCATCAATTGCTGCACCATCACGTACATCTAGTAATGCACCAGCACCATTTTCAGCAAAAACTGTTGAAAGTTTTTCTGCACCCGCTGCCGATGTTGCTGTACCTACAACAAAATAACCATCTTGAATTAATTGCTGAGCGATGGCAGCACCAATCCCTCGGCTCGCGCCTGTCAC
Source organism: Acinetobacter sp. AS167 (assembly GCF_037152175.1). Lineage (NCBI taxonomy): Bacteria > Pseudomonadati > Pseudomonadota > Gammaproteobacteria > Moraxellales > Moraxellaceae > Acinetobacter > Acinetobacter sp. AS167. Next base: position 93,667 of record NZ_JBBCMP010000014.1, on the reverse strand, counting down.
TAATGCGACTTTGCGTTCTTGTGTCATGCAATTTTCCCTTCAGCCACTAAGATAGCATTCAGTGCATCTTCCATACGACTTTGTGTATCGAGTGGAAATGCTTTTTCGATATTTGGTAAACGTTTTGCTAAATTCGCCAATACATTCCCTGGACCACATTCAGCAACATACTGAATGCCTTGGTCTTGAATGAATTGCATGGTTTTAGTCCACTGTACTGACTGATACAACTGTGCTGTTAACGCTAAGCGCAATTGGCTTGTATCTGTCGCGATTCCAGCATTGACATTTTGTATTACAGGAATGCTTGGTAGCTCAATGGCAGTTTGTTCCAAAGCTTCTGCAAACTGTACAGCAGCAGGTTTCATTAGAGAACAATGTGATGGTACAGATACAGGTAATGCAATTGCTTTACCGCCGTTTTCTTTCGCAACGATCATGACAGCTTCGACTAGAGTTTTGTCACCTGCGATAACAACTTGACCTTGCGCATTATAGTTTGCAGCTTCAACAGAACCACGACCTTGCACATTGGCTTGCTCGCACAATTCAAGTACTTTCGCATCATCTAGACCGAGAATGGCGGCCATTGCGCCTTGCCCCTGAGGCACAGCGCTTTGCATCAATTTACCGCGTAAATTTACCAACTTGACTGCATCTGCCAAAGTCATCGACTCTGCAGCAACTAAAGCACTGTATTCGCCTAATGAATGACCTGCGAGGTATTTTGGTACAACACCACCAAGATCTAACCATACACGCCATAAAGCAATACTTGCTGTCAATAAAACAGGTTGGGTATTTTCAGTTTGATCTAAACCTTCACCGCTTTGTGCAATGTGCCATAAATCAAAACCGATGGCATCTGATGCTTCAGTAAAGGTTTCTTGTACACCACTAAACTGTTCTGCAAGTTCAGCAAGCATACCCACTTTTTGTGAACCTTGACCTGGAAACAAAAATGCAGTTTTTGTTGCTTGAGCTGCTTGTTCGAATCGTTTGGCAGACATATAAAAAGTCCCTTATTTAATCTTGATCGTTTCCGATGGCGCAATTTTACATTAAAAAAAAATTAATTTAATTGCGAAATACAACAAAAAAACCAGTCATTCAAAACAAAAAAAGGGAGCTTTCGCTCCCATTTTTTACTAAGCTTGCGCTTAATACTTACCAATTATTCAGCATCAGCTGCTTTAGCGAATAATTGACGACCACGGTAGAAACCATCTTTAGTCACATGGTGACGACGGTGAGTTTCACCAGTAGTTTGGTCTACAGTTAGTGCATTCTCGGTTAAAGCGTCATGTGAACGGCGCATGTCACGGCGAGAGCGACTTTTACGGTTTTGCTGAACGGCCATGATGGCTCCTTACAAATCGAAAAAATGGATCAGAACAAATTCGGTTGTCTTAACTTAACAGTATAACACAAAATTTAGTTAAGTTTACCCTTCAAACCTGCCAAAACTTCAAACGGATTATCCCGTTTTTCTTCAACAGTGTCCTGAACGGCTGGTTGGTGCTTATGTTCACAAGCATCATGCTTAGGAGACAGAGGCATCAACAATAACAATTCATCTTCTAAAAGTGCAAGTAAATCAACAGTTGCAGGAGTATTGGTTAAATAATCCCCTTTAATTGTTGCTTCACTTTCACCTAGTACGATGAAATCAGCATCCTCATCCAAGCGCTCTATCAGTGACTCATCATCTATTAAAGCTAAATGGAAATCAGAAACTAGTGTAATTTCAACAGAATCCAGACAACGCTGACATTCCATTGGAACTTTAGTATCTACATGACCATCTAGCCAAACAATACGATGATACGCATCCATTGATAGCTTACAGTCTATATTGATCAATTGATCATCAATTGATCCAACAGCTTCACGGGAAATACGAACAAAGCGAGACAATGGCAGGGTACCTGACCATGTAAAGCCTTGTTCAGCCCATTTAAACGGCTCTATCTGTGCCGGAAAGGTATTTGCTGACATAATTAAGGCGGCAATTCTACAAATTCATAGGTACTCTGTCAAAGATTAAGATACAATTTTGTACTTATTTAGACAGATCTCTTGAGTAATACAAGCCATGCATCAGTTGCAGCCGCAACCTGAAGTCACTACTTCATTACAATTCAATACGCATTCAACTTCTGAAAACACATTGCAAGCCGCCGATGTGCAACGCTTATCATGGGCTAACTTACAAACAGAAGTACAACACGTTGATTGGCTTATCTTACACTTTAATCACTGGTTTTCCCACCTAAATGTGACGCTTGTTCGTGGTGATTTTGAACCAGAGTATTTCCCTGCTAGCGAACACAGCCCTGCCCGTATTCAGTTTGCACATGGTTTTTTCAACAGTGCTCTGCATGAAATCAGTCATTGGAGCATTGCCGGAGAACAACGCCGTTTATTGCCTGATCTCGGTTACTGGTATGCACCCGATGGTCGTACAGCTGAACAACAAGCCTTATTTGAGCAAGTTGAAATCAAGCCTCAAGCCATTGAATGGTTATTTTCCAAAGCATTTGGACGAAAATTTCGAGTTTCGCTGGATAATCTGACTGGTGAAGGTGGTGACGGCTCGACATTTAAAGACAATGTCTATGTACAAGTTCAGGAATTTTTTTCGGGTAAAGCCAAACTTCCACGCGATGCAAAACATTTAATTCAGTGTATTTGTCTATGTACTCGAGGTGGCAAAACATTACAAAGCACTGAATTTAATCGTAACGATCTTGATTAAACCCGTAATTTTTTTAAAACATTGATTGCAACGATTTACTTTCCCAAGTAATAATTGAATTAACAATAAATCAGGAGAATAAATATGCTGCATTTAAGAGTACATCCTGACAATCCTCAACCACGTTTAATCAGCCAAGCAGTCGAAAGAATTCGAGCAGGTGATGTTGTGGTTTACCCAACTGATGCCGCTTATGCAATCGGCTGTCAAATTGGAAATAAAAGTGCAATGGAGCGTATTGCTCAGATCCGCGGTCTAGGGGCAAAGCATCAGTACGCGATTATCTGTGCAGATTTATCTGATATTGCAACCTATGCCAAAGTAGACAATGCAATGTATCGTCTACTTAAAGCCAATACCCCAGCCGTAACCACATATATTTTACCCGCAACCAGTGAAGTTCCACGACGCTTGATGCATCCCAAGAAAAAAACTATCGGCTTACGTGTTCCAAGTAATCCCGTCTGTCAGATACTATTAAAAGAGTTGGGAGAACCCTTACTGACCAGTACTTTGATTTTACCTGGTCAAGATGCACCAATGGATGATCCCTACGATATTGAACAATTACTGGAAAAACGTATTGATGTGTTTATTGACAGTGGTTTAGGTACCTTAACCACCACTAGTATCGTTGATTTATCAGGAGCGAACCCTGAAATTATTCGTCGTGGTGTAGGCGATGTAAGCGCTTTTGAGTAAGCTCCAAACTGCATTTAATCGCTGATACGTGATTAAAGAATCAAGGCTTGATAGAAGTAAGATGCGATGGATTTATTCACCACGTTATTAAATATTAATAACGTACAAAATGATCAAATTTTATTTGTTGAAAAGCCTTGGACACCTGAATCACAAGTTACTGTGTTACATGTCTCTTTCGCTAAAAAATCCCTTAGCAAAAAAATTTCAGTTCTATCTAGTAGTCAAAGAACTAAAACACTTAGTCTTGCAGTTTGAAACTCGAAATGTTTGTTTAATAGAGCTGTGCTATTTAATTATCGAACATGTCCTTGAAAAAAATAAAATTATTCAACATCTTTAAAACTTAGATTAAATATGAAAAAAATTCTTTATGTCTTGGTCATTATTCTTGGATTACTTATCAGTTATCCCTTTATTAAATCACCTAATGTTCGTATTTATCATGAAGAGCATGAAATCATTTTAGAAAACATTTTCTTAGGTGAGTATTATTTAGGTTTCAATAAACTAAAAATTCAATCTATACAAAATCATACCTTTATTTGTGAAATTGAACACCCTCACATTCTTTACCCTGCAGATCGGCAAAAGATTAATACTCATCAAGTAAGCATTCATCAAGCAAATAATAAGCAACAGATCAGACTCAAAAAAGGGATCAATGATGAACTGAGTATTTGGGGAAGCGCATTTCAACACCCCACAGTAAAACCGTGCCTATTAAAAAATGAAACTTATATTGTTTCAATCTGGGGAAACAACGGCTCTGGTTTTTCAACACGTAAACGCTTAAAAATCTTCATTCCATGAGCTGTGATTTGAGCTCTATTAAACACAACAATTGTATTTTTAGATTGGTATTTTTCTCAATTCAGTTTATAAACAAAGCACAATCCTAAAAACAAATGCTTAATTATGATTTATAAGGTACATCATTTACATTGTGGAACCATGTGTCCGATGTGTGCACCACTATACGGACAAAAAGGTTTGTATGGAAAAATGGTGTGTCATTGCCTATTGATTGAAACAGACAAGGGGCTTGTTTTGGTCGATACCGGTTTTGGGATGCAAGACTACCTTCACCCACAAACACGTTTAGGTAAAGCTTTTACTAAAATAAGTGGCATACAAGCTGATTTCAATCTCACAGCCATTTCTCAAATTCAACAATTGGGTTTTAAACCATCCGATGTTCAACATATTTTGGTCAGCCATTTAGACTTAGATCATGCAGGTGGTATTTCAGACTTTCCCAATGCCACGGTTCACATCTTATCCAGTGAGTTTAATGCTGCACAAAAACTTTCAGTCATGAATAAATTGCGCTATCGACCACAACAATTTAAAAATCATCGCTACTGGAATTTTCTTGAACCTATAAATGGCGAAGCATGGTTTAACTTCCAAAAAGTTCAAGGTTTTAATATTTTCAATGATGAAATTTTATTAATTCCTTTAGTCGGTCATACTGTAGGACATTGCGGTATAGCGATCAAACAACAAGAGAGATGGTTATTGTTCTGTGGCGATGCTTATTTTAATCATCTAGAACTCAACCCTAAGAATAAATTACGCGCGCTCGACAAAATTGAATATCTCCTAGCAGAAGATAATACATTGCGCTTAAAAACATTATCACAACTGCAACAGCTTGCACAGAATAAAGCAAAAATTGAAATTATCTGTGCCCACGATCCTGTTGAACTAGACCGATATTTAAAACATGCTTAAATCTCAATTATTACGTTATACCACTATCTTCGCACTCAGCGTACAGCTTTCAGCATGTATGACAACAGCTGCACTTCCAGATCATGAGCGCCCAAAACAATGGGGAACTATTGTTGCTCCACAGTATAATTTTTATCGAATCAGTGACACCGTTTTTCGTAGTGAACAACCCAGTGCTGAACTTATTCCTGAGTTAAAAACCAATCATATTGATGTCGTTATTAATTTAAGAAGTCGCAATAAAGATAAAACCGTCTTTTCAAAACAAAACTTTCAATTGGTTCATATCCCGATCAATACTTGGGCAATTGATCGTCATGATCTACTCAATGTCATGAAAACAATTCAAATCGCAAAAGCCCAAAACCAGAAGGTTTTAATCCATTGCTATCATGGTTCTGATCGTACTGGGGCAAGTGTTGCAATGTACCGAATTATTTTTGAGAACTGGTCTGTGAAGGATGCTTTAAATGAAATGAAGCATGGCGGTTATGGCTTCCATCCAATCTGGGGCAATATTGAAAAACTTTTTACCCCTGAAAATATAAAATGGATCCGTGAGCAACTCGCGAATCCATCTTTAACCACAAAGACCTAATTCATAGCGTTTAACGTCGGTCTAGAGGTACCCACTCGATTACCCAAGCCGACTTCATGCCTAGACTCGCATCAGAATTGATCTTCTTACGTGCTGAATCAGCAGTCTCTCGATCTTTCGATGGTCCAACCATAATACGAATACCTTTTGAGGTTGGACTCTTAGTCACTTTGTAGCCCTTGGCACGTAGTTTAGCAGCGACAGCATCTGCATTGGCTTCATTGGCGGCAAGCGCAACTTGTACCATCCATTGCTTATCACCATTTTCAAGCAAATCACGTGCTTTTTCAGCTTCCGCTTTTTTCTTTGCTTCTTCTTGTGCTCTATGTTTTTTATCCGCTTCTACTTTCTTGTCTTCCGCTTGCTTTTTCTCAGCAGCAGCTTTCTTTTCAGCATCTAGCTTACGTTTTTCATCTGCTTTTTGTTGTTCTTCTAATTTACGTTTCTTGTCTTCAGCGGCTTTTTTATCTGCTTCTGCGGTAGCTTGACGCTTCTGCTCAGCTAACTTTTTTTCAGCATCGGCTTTTTGCTTTAATTGAGCATTTTGCTGTTCAAGTTTTTTCTGCTCTGCTGCTTTCTGTTGCGCTTTGGCTTTTTCATCCTGTACCAGCTCAGGAGGAATATCAGCCCCTTCCTGTGCTGCCGCAGCAGCTGCACCACGTCTTGCATTTGCAGCGGCATACTCTTCAGCTGCTTTACGTGCAGCATCTGCTTCTGCCTGTTGTTGCGTACGTAAAAAATCAGCTGCTTTTGCTTCTTGTTCAGCAACCGCTTTTTCACGGGCACGCTTCTGCTCTTCTAACAGACGTTTTTCAGTCGCAACGTCGACAGTCAACGGCTGCAATTGTACAGGCTCACCTGCAGGTGTCGCTTTATTTTGCTGAGCTTGGCTTGTCGGCTGTGTCTCTACTTGGCTTTGGTGGATTTCTTCTTTACCTTTTAGAAGCAATGCCGCCAATAGAACACCACCACTTAATAAAACAACACCACCCATCCAGCGTTGTTTGTTATTCATTGACATTCGTCTAAATACTCCCAGACCGCTTCTAAGGTATGGAATGAACCACACACCAAAATCAGCTGATTATTATTGGTTTCTGCAAGCGCTGATTGAAATGCTGCTTGTACACAATCAAACTGTTCAACTGTCTCATACTGTAAAGCAGTTTGTAATTGTTCCAATGATGCCGCACGAGGCACAGTTAATGGTGCAATTTTCCACTTTAATACAGTATTTTTCAACAACTTGACCACAGAATCTACATCTTTGTCGGACAACATTGAAAAAACAGAGACAACTTCTGTGTACTGTTTATTGTATTCTAGGAATTTTCGCAATTGCTTTAACAAAAATTCTACACCATGCGGATTGTGTCCCGCATCAAAAATTACTGTTTTATCGTGTATTTTTCTAATCTCAAAGCGCCCTGACAATTGTGCGTTCAGGATACCTTGCGAAATCGCCTGTTGTGAAACTGTTAAACCACTCACCAAAATTGCAGCGACAGCCGCAGAAATATTTTCCAGTGCCAAGTGTCCCAAAGGAAGTTTTAAAGTCGTTCCTGAGCTTGCAAAATTCCAAGATTGGCCATCTTCTGAGTTATCATAAAAATAATCGTGGTTTAACGCATATAGCGTAGCATTGGTTTCTTGTACTTTATGTTGTATAGCTTGTGGTATGTCTTGTGCACCTGCAAAAATAACGGGGATATTTGCCCGAATAATGCCCGCTTTTTCAAAAGCAATTTTTTCAATCGTATCGCCAAGCCAATCGGTATGGTCTAAGCCAATATTGGTAATCACAGCCACATCTGGATCAATCACATTGACCACATCCAGACGACCACCAAGACCGACTTCAAGTACCCAAACATCACATTGTTTTTGTTTAAAAATAACAAATGCAGCCAAAGTTGTGGCTTCAAAAAAAGATAAAGATAAATCACAAATACGGCGGGCTTGATCAACCGCAACAAAAGCATCAATCAAAGTTTGATCATCAACTTCTTGTCCAGCCAGTTTAACCCGCTCATTAAAACGATAAATATGTGGAGACTGGTATAAACCAACATTCAATCCTTGGGCATTGAGAATCGCAGCGAGTGTAGTTGTGGTTGAACCTTTGCCATTTGTTCCCGCAACGGTAATCACTTTGGCTTTGGGATTGATCACTCCAAGTTGTTCTGCCACAGGAATCACGCGCTCTAAGCCTAAATCAATCCCTGTAACGTGAACATGGCTCCAATAATTGAGCCATGTTTGTAAATCATCAGTATTTAAAGGTGTTGTTTGGTTGTTCAAGGCAAATTCATCAGTTTCGCTACAATACGATATACAGTATCACGTAATGCGTGACGATGAACAATTTGATCGATTACACCATGATCAAGCAAAAATTCCGCACGTTGGAATGGTTCTTCCAGCTTCTCACGTACAGTTTGTTCAATCACACGTTTACCTGCAAAGCCAATCATCGCTTTAGGTTCAGCAATATGTACATCACCTAACATTGCCAATGATGCTGTTACACCACCATACACAGGATGGGTTAATACCACGATATAAGGAAGATGCGCATCTTTCATTTTTTGAATCGCCGCAGAGGTACGCGCCATTTGCATCAAAGACAACATGCCTTCCTGCATACGAGCACCACCTGAAGCAGCAAAACAAATCAGTGGTTGCTTGTCTTTAATCGCTTTTTCAGCAGCTTGTACAAAACGGTCACCGACCACAGTACCCATTGATCCAGCCATAAAGTCGAATTCAAATGCGCATGCAACCATTGCAATATTTTTAACTTGACCTTGCATCACCACAAGGGCTTCAGTTTCACCTGTTTTTTCCTGCGCTTCTTTAATACGCTCTGGATAAGGCTTGCTGTCTACAAAATGCAGAGGATCTTTTGCAGCAAATTCTTGACCAAGTTCAGTGGTCACATTATCAAAAAACCAATTTAAACGATCACGTGCTTTCATTTTCAAATGTTCATCGCATGATGGACAAACATAAGCATTGAAAGACATTGCAGTACGAGTCACGAGTGCATGACATTCAGGGCACTCAATGGTTGGTTCTGTAAACGTCGCTTTGAGTGTTTGTTGTTGGTCAGGCATATGAATGCCTGGAACTGTACGATCTGTCCACGGCGTTGTTGCGCTGAGGATTTTCCCTGATTTCACTTCTTGATTCATACTAACTCATCGAGCGCGGCTCGAAGCTCCTTGACTTTATTCACTGCTGCTTCAACAGCTTGTTCTGGTGCAAGATTTGCAAATGGTTTGACAAAAGCACTTCCGACAATCACTGCATCAGCAACTTGACCTACTGCTTTTGCAGAAGCGGCATCACTAATCCCAAAACCTACCCCAACTGGAATATCGGTAAAGGTTTTGATTTTTTCAATACGTGCTGCAACTTCCGTTGTATCCAATGTTGTTGCACCCGTTACGCCTTTTAAAGACACATAGTAAATAAAGCCACTTGCTTGTTTCACTACATGCTGAATACGTTCATCGGTAGAGGTTGGTGCAAGCAAAAAGATTTGATCCATATTGTACTTTTGCAATACTTCATCTAAATCTTGTGCTTCTTCAGGTGGTAAATCCACAAGAAGTACCCCATCAACACCACAGTCATTCGCATAAGCCACAAACTTTTCATAACCAATCACTTCAACAGGGTTTAAGTACCCCATTAAAACAACCGGCGTTGTCGTGTCTTTTTGGCGAAATTCTTTAACCATATTCAAGGCATCAAAGGTATTTGTACCCGCAGCTAAAGCGCGCTCTGCTGCAAGTGCAATCACTGGACCATCTGCCATAGGATCGGAAAATGGCAATCCAAGTTCAACTACGTCTACGCCTGCTGCAACCATTTGATGTAACAATGGTACGGTTACATGTGGTTGAGGATCACCCGCCATAACATAAGAAACCAAAGCCTTACGCTGTTGAGATTTAAGCTGTGCAAAACGAGTGGCTAAACGTGACATAGGATTGTACATTCCTTGAATTGTTCAAACTTGAGGAGTTTTTAGATCATTAAACGCCAGTAAACAAACTCAAAATAGATTTATTTACGGTTTAATCATCCAAATGTATAAATACAAGACACTGCATTGTAACGCTATTTTTTACTCAAAGGATAGAGTCACATAGTCGCTCTCGCATATCTTGTTTTATATCACAAATAATAAAACAACCCATGGATACATTTAGCGCTATTTTCAAGTTGAGGACAATGATCAAAGCTACCTATTTTCAAGCTTGTGAAAAAATATCAATATAAGTAAAAAATAAAGTTAAATCATAATCCTATAACTAAAAACCTTATCACCCACATTACTTAATTATTTTTCAGAAATTGCAAAAGCTGTTTATACTAGTCAGGATTCTGATTTTTTATCTCCTCTTATGACCACACATTCTCAGGCTAAAGTGCAAGCCAGCGTGCTTGCGCTCTTGCCGCTTATTGTTTTTTTAGCCATTTTTTTAGGCAGTGGTATTTATCACACGATCATTGGTACTGAATTTGCTTTTTATCAAGTGAAAGCCCCTATTGCTGCTCTTCCTGCAATTATTTTAGCCATCCTGCTGTATAGAGGGAAAATCAATGCCGCTATAGAAACATTTTTGCATGGTGCAAGCCATCCCAATTTAATTTTGATGTTTATGGTCTTTATGCTTGCAGGGGCCTTTGCCAGCGTAACCAGTGCAATCGGTAGTGTGGACTCCACTGTTCAATTTGGTTTATCAATTATTCCATCTGAATTTGTCCTTCCGATGCTTTTCATCATTTCAGCATTTATTGCCACAGCAATGGGAACATCGATGGGAACCATTGCAGCATGTGCACCAATTGCTTTTGGTTTTTCTCAAGCAACGGATATTCAACCTATTTATGCAATTGGTGCTGTGGTCAGTGGGGCAATGTTTGGTGATAATTTGTCCATGATTTCAGACACCACCATTGCAGCTACTCGAAGCCTAAATGTAGAACTGCGTGATAAATTTCGGGTAAATATCTGGATTGCACTTCCTGCTGCGATCATCACCATATTAATTTATATTTTGACCAGCCATCATGCACAAACTATTGAATATAAAAGTTATAACCTATGGCTTATTTTGCCTTATGTAATCGTATTCTTTTTAGCATTTACACGTTTGCATGTGCTTGCAGTACTGACCATTGGAATAGTACTTTCTGGTTGTCTTGGCATCATTGAAAATCCTGAATTTACCCTGCTTAAATACAATGCCGCTATTTATGATGGTTTTGTTGGTATGTTTGAAGTTGCCTTACTTTCTATGTTCTTAGGTGGTTTATCTGCCATTATGCAAAAAGAAGGGGGGTTAGAATGGTTAATTCAACATATTTATGCCTTAACCCGCCGATTTAAAATCGGTCAGCAACATGCGGGAGAAATTGGAATTAGCTTTCTTGTGGTTTTCTCAAATGTGTTTGTTGCAAATAATACGGTTGCCATCATCTTATCTGGAGACATGGCAAGAGAAGTTGCCAAAGAATATGCTGTTGATCCCAAACGTGCAGCCGCATTTATGGATATTTTCTCTTGTGTGGTTCAGGGTTTGATTCCATACGGCGCTCAACTTTTACTTGCATGCTCAATTGCCAAACTGTCCCCTGTTGAACTAATTGGTTCAATTTATTATTGTTGGGTATTGGCGATATTTGCAGTATTGGCAATCGTATTTAGATTTCCTAAGTTAAAAAGAACTTGAAACCATGTTAAATCAGGGTTTTAAAAACCAATTCAACAATCAGATCAACCAGCACTTTGTGCATAAATTAAAAAAATACAATCATACTAAGCACTTTGATCGCAGTAACGCGATCTAAGGTGCTTGACTTTTGAAGCTAACTTTATTTGCACTGGTTTTTTATGTTGACTTCAACTTTTGTTTTTTCTCTAATAAGGTTTGCCCACTAAAAGCCTTATATGCTCTGGTTAAAGCAGACTGATCTGAATAACCTAAATGCATTGCAATTTCACTGAATGGCATTTGGCTTTCCAATAAAAATTCACAACGTTTCATTCGCTCAATTTCTACAATTTTCTTAAACGATGTCTGTAAGTCACTTAACTGTCGTTGTAAAGTCCGTGTAGATATATGAAGTTCTTGAGTGAGTTCTTCTATTTTTGGTGCTTGTTGTTTTAATTTTAAATATTCCGCCACAATCAAATGTAAGCGTTGAGCAATGGTTTCATAACGAGGTTTAGACGCAATGGCCTCCTCTGCCTGCTTGACCAACAACTGCATTAAGGATGGATCTGCCTGTTGGATTTTTAAATTTAAACCTGCTGAGGCTAAGACAAAACTGTATTGCGGTTGATGGAAAGAGACTTCACAGTCGTAGAACTTTTGATAATGATACATTGCCATTTGTGGTGCATGAGCAAAATGCACCGCATGTAATGGAAATTGATTTGGCGGTACAATTTTACGTGCGAGATGCATCATTAACGCATTGGTAAATTCATTTATAAGAATGTATTTTTCATGATGAAAGGGCCAAATTAAATGTACATATTCCCCCTTGAGCCGCATTTGCATTGGAATAACTTCATCACCATCAATCACCAAACGGCTAAAACGCATAATATTTTGTAACGCTTCTGCGACAGTTGTACTTCGCGATGCCATATAGCCCAAAACCCCAAAATGTTCAGGTCGAACATATTCTGCCATTTCAAAAACAATCTGAGGACAATCTAGCACTTGTTTGGTTTTTTCAATCAGTTGATGAAAGAAGAAATAGGAAGATTGTGTATCAATCGGCTGCGATAGAATTTCAATTAAATGTTTTTTTTCATCCGCTTGTAAGAAATCAAGGGTCGCAAGATCAATCCCTTGTTCAGACAAATACATCTGCCAGAGATGAAAATAACCATTAGGGATCTGTAATTCATGCATAGTCTTGCACTCTTTTATGATCATTAAAGTAAAAAACTGACATTCCAAATTTTCATTTTGTCGTAAAATGTATAAAAAATGGCAATATCTGTCAAAACAAACTTGCAAATTCCCGACATACTGAATTCATCAACAGCAATGCAAGTAAAATAAAATGAATGCATTAGTTAAATATCAGGTCGATCCTGTGGTTCGAACCAAGCTCAACTTTAAACTTGAAGAAGTACCGCGCTTCTGGTTTGGAGGAGATCCATTCCGCACGCGACTATTTGACGCACTAAGTCTTACCTTCCCAGATGGTGAGCGCTATTTCATTGAAAGTGTCCGTCTATTTCGTGATAAAATCACCGATCCAGATTTACAACAACGTGTTGCGGATTTTATTCGTCAAGAAGCACAACATGGCATTGCCCATGACAAAATGAATCAAGTCATGAAAGATCAAGGCATGCCTGTTGATCAATTTATCCAGTTTTTAAGTAAAATTTTTAAATTTGAACTGACTCAGCGCTCGCCTCAATACAATATTGCTATGACAGCAGCAGCAGAACACTTAACTGCTTTGATGGCAGAAACATTTTATCGCCATAAAGTAACGCTATCTGAAGCACATCCTTATGTACGAGCGTTACTGGCATGGCATTCTATTGAAGAAATGGAACATCGTGATGTTGCTTTTGATGTCATGAAACAGGTTGGAGAGGTGCCAGATAACTTACGTCGATTTGCTTTAGCCTTTACCACAATAATGATGTTCAACTTTACCCTATACCGTGCCAATATCATGCTTAAACATGATGGATTCAGCCGTATAGAACGTTTAAAAATGGCAACACAAGGATTACCTTGGTTCTTCGGTAAAAAAGGGATTTTATCTGCAATGAAAGGTGAATATTTGGACTGGTTTAAAAAAGATTTTCATCCTAGTCAACACCCTGTAATTCGACAATATCAAGTTTGGGTCGATACGATGGCTGAAACCAATGATCCTATTCAAGCAGGTGAAGCATTTTGGCAGGCTGGATTATAGCCGTCTTGATATAAACTGATCAGTTCTGTCTTGAATAAGGCTTTGAACTGAATAATGCGAGAAATAAAACAATGAATGCATATGTAAAACACCAAGTTGATCCTGTGGTTCGCAGCAATTTAGATTTTAGATTGAATGAAGTTCCACGCTTTTGGTTTGATAATGACCCTTTTCGTACCCGTATGTTTGATGCCCTGAGTTTGACCTTTCCTGTAGGGGAAAGATATTTCATTCAAAGTGTTCGGGCACTGCGTGACAAAATTACCGATCCAAATTTACAGCAACGTGTCACAGATTTTATTCGACAGGAAGCACAGCATGGTATTGCACATGACAAAATGAATGAAGAAATGCTGCACCAAGGCATGCCTGTTGACCAGTTTGTAAAATTTATGAGTGCGCATTTCGAACATATACTCAAACATCGTTCCAAACAGTACAACATTGCTATGACTGCCGCAGCAGAGCATCTCACAGCGTTAATGGCAGAAACTTTTTATAGTAAAAGGGAAACTTTAGCCGATGTTCATCCTTTTGTGCGGGCCCTATTTGCTTGGCATGCAATTGAAGAAATGGAACATCGAGATGTTGCTTTTGATGTCATGAAACAGGTTGGAGAAGTCCCTGAAAACTTACGTAAATTTGCGCTTGCCTTTGTCACTTTACAAATGTTTGGATTTACCTTCTACCGTGCCAATGTCATGCTCAAATATGATGGATTTAGTCGTTTCCAACGCGCTAAATTTGCTATCAAAGGCATTCCATGGTTTTTTGGGAAACAAGGTAAATTATCTGCAATGCGTGAACAATATCTAGACTGGTTTAAGCCTAATTTTCATCCTAGCCAACATCCTGTGATACGACAATATCAGGTTTGGATAGATGTGTTGGCTGAAACCAATGATCCTATTCAAGCCGGTGAAGCTTTTTGGAAAGCAGCTTTATAAAATTAAAAACCTTAGAGTCGGAACAGCTTTACCATTTAGCATAATGCTGTTCCAACAAACCATAGACTTGATTTAATTGAATACACTCACCAATTTCAGATTCTACAGTTCCACTAATACGTGATTGCCATTGACTAAACTGGCTTCCTACCAAACGTAAATTTAGATTTTCAAACCTACGCCAGCCTGTTTCCACTGTCAGATTTAATTTATGATCTAAAGAACGAATTGACCACACGTTTACATCTAACTTTTCAAAAAGCACATCTGCAACTGGGTATAGAATACCATTGACCCAAAGACAATTTTCATTGCCAAAACTCTCATTCACCCCTGAAGCTAGATTTAACCCTATACGATTTCCTTGCGTATCCCAAAAGTTACACGATAGCCAAAACCACGCTGTTTCTGGTCTTAAAAACCCACAAGTATCATCTAGAGATGCCAATGTTTTTTCATTAAAATCTATACGCACTTTATTTTTATTGATAAAGAAACCTTCTACAGCCAATGTTGTTTTTTTTTGCGTATAGGTCCAACCATTAATGCCGTTGGGGCTACATAAGCTTAAAGGTTCTGTTCCTGCACAGAAAATGCGGGCTTTTAACTGCTCTTCTCCACTTCTTGTCGCTCGAATATAACGCACACCATTCGCATGTTGCATTTCAAATTCAAAAGGTGACTTATTAAAGTGGCTTTGGCTGTATAAAGGTTGTTCATCTAAAGCTGTGCCACGCCCTAAGATTGTATTGGCATTCCATTCAAAAACGTCATTATTAGAATGGTCATATATATAAATAAAACCATGCCCAGCCCAACCAATATCTGCAATTGCGATACCAATTGAATAATGTTCATGCTGGATACCACAAAATTTAAATTTTTTATATTTTAAATGTTTACGCCAACCAGTTAATACTTTGCCATACGGTGTTTTGTAGATGTATTGATTGACATTAATCTTACTTGGAATATCTTTAAAACGCCCATAACGGGGTTGACCATTGCTTTGTATTAAATCCATGTGAATTCCCAATCCTTTTATAAGGGAAATATTAGACTTTAGTCGGTTCTTTGATTATTGCTATTTTTTTGAATATAGCAACACTATCTCACACCCAATCAATCCATTTTTATCATGATTAAACCTATCGACCATTTGGTTGATATGTAAAATATTACTTTGTAGCCTGCCACAGTTTTGTCTGAGGCTTGATATCTGAAATTTACAAGTAGATTAATACCAAACACCTAAGGGAATAAAAACGATCAGGTATCACCCACCAACTCTTCACGCATCATGTAAACGACAAGAAAGGACTGATATTCTAGGCACTATAAATGCTATTGAAGAGATAAGATACAATAACGATAGTTTCTTAAAAATGATTGAATAGATAATCACTACAATGATAAGCGCACCCAACTGTATCCACATCAAGAACTTTTATTCATTATGGCGAGCGAGTTCAGAAAAGTTGATGTAGTTACTTAGATATTTTTAAACCAATCGATTGAATTATATTAATTTTTAGTTCTATTGTGTAATATTGATTTTCTCCGTTTATGTTATATATGTTAATAGAGTTTTTGCACTCAAGCTGTAGTCAATCTTAACGGGTTCTGCCTATTTTTCTCACACATTTATTTAATTAAAAGTTAAATCTAGTCAAAAAAAGAGGCGCTTGGCCTCTTTTTTAAATCATTGTCTGACCTAGAATTGACTCTTCATCTACAACTTTTAAAGCAATATATAAAATCAGATAATCTTTCCATGTGGAATTTGATCAATTAACTTTTGTGGTGCTTTAAAACGCTCGCCATATTTTGCTTCAAGCGTGTTCGCTCGAACTAAAGCTTTCTCTAAACCATATTGATTCAAAAATTGAATCGCACCTCCTGTCCATGGTGCAAAACCAATACCAAAAATTGAACCAATATTGGCATCAATCACAGATTCCAATACATTCTCTTCATAGCAACGTAAAGTATCTAAAGCCTGAACAAATAAGAAACGGTCAATCATTTCTTGTTCTGAAATATCAACATCTTTCTTCCAGTGACTTAAACCATCCCACAGATGCTTTTTGCCACCTTCTGGATACTCGTAAAATCCTGCTCCTGCAGCCTTTCCTTTACGTTCAAATGTATGAATCATGGTTTCAATGACATCATCTGCGCCTGAAAGTGGTAAGTCTTTACCTTCTGCTTGAAGTGCTTTACGAGTTTCTTTAGCAACATGTTCAGAAAGTGTGAGTGCCACTTCATCTTGAATTGCCAATGGACCAACTGGCATTCCTGCTTTAAGTGCAGCCATCTCAATACGCGCAGGATGCACACCCTCATGCAGCAAGCGTAAACCTTCTTGCACAAATGTACCAAACACACGGCTGGTAAAAAATCCACGACTATCATTGACTACAATAGGTGTTTTACCAATTTGTTGCACATAATCATAGGCTTTTGCCAAAGTTTCAGCAGAGGTATTTTTACCTTTGATGATTTCGACCAGTTGCATTTTATCGACAGGGCTAAAGAAATGTAGACCAATAAAATGCGTATCGTCTTTAGAAGCTTTAGCTAAACCTGTGATCGGTAATGTTGATGTATTGGAAGCCATAACACCATCATCTGCAAGAAATTGTTCCGCTTCTTGCGTCACTTTGGCTTTTAATTCTTGGTTTTCAAAAACCGCTTCAATAATCAGATCGCAGCCTTTTAAATCCTCTGCGGATGCAGTTGCTGTAATTAAACTTAAAACTTGATCACGTTTTTCAGCGGTCATACGACCTTGTGAAACACGTTTATCTAATAGTTTTTGGCTATATGCTTTACCCTTTTCAGCATTTTCAGTAGATACATCTTTTAGAACGACTTGAATACCTTTGATTGCTGTCGAATACGCAATACCAGCCCCCATCATGCCAGCACCAAGAACACCGACTTTGGTCGCTTGCCACTTGGCAATATTTTTAGGTCGGCTTACACCTGCTTTGATTGCATTCAAGCCGTGCCAGAATGTTCCAATCATATTCTTTGCAACTTGCCCTGTTGCAAGGTAAGTAAAGTAGCGCCCCTCTATACGGAAAGCTGTATCTACATCAACTTGAGCCCCTTCAACGGCAGCAGCCATGATCGCTTCAGGCGCCGGATAACAGCCCTTGGTTTTATCACGTAGCATTGCAGGAGCAATTGCGAGAACTTGAGCAACTGCAGGGGTTTTTGGGTCTCCACCCGGAATTTTATAACCTTTTACATCATAAGGTTGTTGTGATTTTGGATTGGCTTTGATCCAAGCAATCGCTTTATTCATCATGTCTTGCTCATTATCTGCAAGCTCATTGACTAAGCCTAGAGACTTGGCTTTATCTACTCCAAATTGCTTACCTTCCATGAGGAATGGGAATGCATTTTGCAAACCAAGCAAACGCACCATACGCACGACACCACCGCCGCCAGGAAGTAAGCCCAGTGTTACTTCAGGTAGACCTAATTTGGTTTTAGGATCATTTAAAGCAATACGATAATGACAACTTAAAGCAATTTCCCATCCACCACCTAATGCTGTTCCGTTAATTGCCGCAACCACAGGAACACCTAAAGTATCAATTGTACGAAGATCACCTTTTAGCTTTGCAGTCATATCAAAGAATTCAGTGGCATGTTCTGGCGTGGCCTCGATCAGCTCATCCAGATCACCGCCCGCAAAAAAAGTTTTTTTCGCAGAGCGATAAATCACACCTGTTAGGTCTGTTTCAGATTTAAGTTTAGAAACAATATTTTCTAAAGCCACACGAAAATCAGCATTCATGGTATTTGCAGACTGGTTGGGAGAGTCCATCGTTAAAATAACAATACCATCCGCATTTTTTTCATATTGAATTGCACTCATTATTATTCTCCTTATACCAACTCAATAATGGTCGCAATACCCATGCCACCACCTACACATAATGTTGCTAGACCACGTTTTTTACCTTGACGTTCTAATTCATCGAGTAACGTACCGAGAATCATTGCACCTGTTGCACCCAACGGATGCCCCATTGCAATTGCCCCCCCATTCACATTGACTTTTTCAGCTGGGACTTTAAGTTCAGTCATAAAGCGCATCACTACAGATGCAAATGCTTCATTCACTTCAAAGAGATCAATATCATCTATGCTAAGACCTGCTTTTGCCAACGCCTTACGCGCAGCAGGTGCAGGGCCTGTTAGCATGATGGTTGGATCTGTTCCAACCAATGCCGTTGCCAACACTTTTGCACGTGGCTTTAAACCTTGCTCTTTGACTGCTTTTTCAGAAGCAATCAGCACCACTGCTGCACCATCTACGATACCCGATGAGTTTCCAGCATGATGTACATGGTTAATTTTTTGCGCTTCTGGATATTGTTGTAATGCAATCGCATCAAAGCCCATTCCACCCATCATTTCAAAACTTGGATTAAGTTTTGCCAAGCCTTCAGCAGTTGTAGTTGGTTTAATGAATTCATCTTTGTCAAGAATCGTAACACCAGCTTTATCTTTAACAGCAACCACTGACTGATCAAAGCGACCCGCAGCCTGTGCAGCAGCAGCTTTACGTTGGGAGTTGGCAGCAAACTCATCCACATCTGTACGACTATAACCATCTAGCGTGGCAATTAAGTCCGCTCCAATCCCTTGAGGAACAAAATGTGATTTTAAATTTGTTTCAGGGTCTAACGCCCAAGGTCCACCATCAGAACCCATTGGAATACGTGACATAGACTCTACGCCGCCAGCAACAACAATGTCTTCCCAGCCTGAACGTACTTTTTGTGCAGCCATATTGACGGCTTCAAGACCTGAAGCACAGAAACGGTTGATTTGCACACCGGCAACATCATTGTCCCAACCTGCTGCAATTGCAGCAGTTTTAGCAATATCACCGCCTTGATCGGCAATTGGTGTTACACAACCCAGTACGATATCGTCTACTTTTGAAGTATCAAGCTGATGACGATCTTTCAATTCATTGAGCAATGTGGTTAATAATGTAATTGGTTTCACTTCATACAGTGAACCATCTTTTTTTCCTTTTCCGCGTGGTGTGCGAATGGCATCAATGATGTAAGCCTCGCTCATAGCTGTTCCTTCTTATGACTTCTAGGTTGTTATCTGCTTTGAGTGTACGTTATAAAGTTGAGAGTTCAATGACGAGAACGAAATAGTCAGTTGATATTTTTTGTCAATTGGCTGGTTCGTTCTGAATGGGAAAACGAAAACAAATCGCGTATTTCAATTAAGTGCCAATCTCATTGCACATCTGCTGTTACGAGAAAAACCACATGCAACTTCATACTCAAGTTTATGCTCAAGATAGAGAGGCATCTCAAGCGCATTGATCTTTTCAAAGCCTAATTTTTCATAAAATGGCCGATTCCAAATCACATTATGAAAGGTAGTTAATGTCACAGCATCACAGCCCTCTCCCTGAGCTATAGTAATCGCATATTCAATCAATTGCCGACCAATCCCTTGTTTTTGAAATGCGGCACTCACATCTAGTTCAATGATATATAAATCAAGTGCTTGTCTTTCTGCATATAAAAAGCCTGTAGCTTGATTCTTTTGATTAATCGCGATAAATGCATAAGCAGAAGAAATCAATTGTAAGTGATCTTGTGCTGACAATACGGGGCTTTCGACAAGCCAAGATAACTCGGGAATACTTGAAAATGCTTGTGTAGCAGATTTTTCTATTTCGATCAGTTGCGCTATATCCGAAGGATTAATTTTTCTAATTAAACATGCCATCTATGTATCCAGTATAAAAACATTCAAATCTCACCTAATTACTTAGCTCAAATCTAAAATAAGCAGGTGCGATATTCTCTTTTTTCACAATCATCACTAATATTATTCAATGCGCTATTGAGTGGATAAATCTAAATGATAGAATTGATTAAAATCAGACTCCTGATATTCTGAAAAAGAAGCACCTTTAATAAAGCCAAATTTTTTATACAAGCAAATTGCAGGTTCAAAAGATAAGTGTGTTCCCGTTTCCAAACTCAATTTTTGGTATTTACGTTGTTGAGCAATCATTAAAAGATGTTTCAGCATTTCTGTTGCAGCACCTTTACGTAAATGTTTGGGATGTGTCCGCATGGACTTTAATTCGGCATGTGTAGATGAAAGCTCTTGAATTGCACCACAAGCTAAAAGTTCATTTTGCTCCCAAAGGGTAAAAAAGCTAATTTCTGGTTGTTGTAACGCAGTTAGATCTAATGCAAAACTATGCTCAATCGGTGAGTTTTTATGCATACCATGTAAGTGAATTCTGAGTAAATCTTGTACCTGCATATCATCAAACTCAGCCAGCCTAATCATTTTTTAATACCCTATTTGTTTAAAATTCTTTTGCTTTATCGCTTATATCTTACAAGATATTTTAGCTGAAATGATCAGGCATAAAAAAGCCCAAGTGATACTTGGGCTTAGGATCAACAAAAATACTTTTGAATTCATCTATGTTTGATTAATGATAACCATGCAATTGACGATAAAGCCCTGGGGTAACCCCTGTCCATTTTTTAAATGCGCGATGGAAGGTACTGGTTTCACTAAAGCCCACTTGTTGTGCTACATCCTCCAAGGTTAAATCCGGATTTAACAACAAATGAATCGCTGCATCACGACGCAAGGCATCTTTAACGCCTTGGTAACTCTTACCTTCTGCAGCTAAGCGGCGGCGCAAGGTTTGTGGTGATAAATACAACATTGAAGCCACATCATTTAAGGTTGGCATTTCTTCACCAATTTGACTCTTTAAGACTTCACGAATACGCGAAGTTAAAGAATTGGTATTTTTAAACTTCACCAAAAGCTGAGCAGGCGCAGCTTTTAAAAACTCTTCTAAACTTGCTTCATCCTGACGAATCGGTAAATCCAAATAGTCAGCGGCAAAAGTAATTTCAGTACGTGGCATATCAAATTGCATGACAGGTGCAAAAAACAGCGCATCATACTCATCTGCATGATTTGGACGTGGGTAACCAAAATGTACCCGTTCTAAAGGAATACGACGTTCAATTAACCATGAAGCTAAACCATGCCAAATCATCAGCATACTTTCAGTAATAAAATGATCAGGATCCATGGTTTTTGGAATCAGTGGTACTAAACGCGCTTCATGTTTATCACGTTCAACTGCGACCGACCACTCATCCCCAAATAATTTATAAAATTGTGATGATAACTCTAAAGCATCACCCAAAGTTTTAGCGTGGATAATCAATTGGCACATAATGGCAAAAGACCCCAAACGACGAGGTTGGATATCAAAGCCAACATGTTCATCTTGGGTCACCATCCACAGCATTTTTACAAAACGTGTATATTGCTCTGGTGAAATACGTGCTTTAGGTTGGCGAAGTAACTCTGCTTCTATGCCAACATGTGAAAGTAAGGTGTCAACGTCCATTCCTAGACGCTTCACACCTGTTAAGGCGGCATTCACAAAATGGATACTGATCGTATCACGACTCATGGTAAATCCTTCACTCTCTTTGATGTTCACTAACAATTGACCTAAATGACGCTAAAAAATGTTTTATTGGCGATTTACAACAGTGCAGATCACCTTTTTACATCATAAATTGCCGAAATGATCAAGGTAAATGGCTGAACATGACATTGTTTTGTTAATTTTATATTTCTATTATGGGTCTAAAATCAAGACACTATTGGTAAAAACAATTATGACAACAGCTTTAAAGGGATTGAAAGTACTCGATTTTTCCACTTTATTACCCGGTCCATTTGCAACTTTATACCTTGCAGACTTAGGTGCAGAAGTGATCCACATTGAATCACCAACGCGTCCAGATCTGGTTCGCTTGTTCCCGCCTTATGCCAATGGACAAGCAACTTCACACAGTTATCTCAACAGAAATAAGCAATCCGTCACTTTAGATTTAAAAGACCCTATCAGTATTGAACAAGTCAAACAAAAGATTTCCGAGTTTGATATTGTTGTTGAACAGTTTCGTCCGGGGGTAATGCAACGTTTGGGCTTAGATTATCCAACCTTGGCTGAAATTAACCCGCGTTTAATTTACTGTTCAATTACGGGTTATGGTCAAACAGGCTCATATAAAGACAAAGCTGGACATGATATTAACTATATTGCACTGTCTGGTATCGCTGGACATTGTGGTCGTCAAGACAGTGGGCCACCGCCAATGGGGATTCAAATCGCAGATGTGGCAGGAGGCTCTTTACATGCTGTCATTGGCATTCTTGCTGCTGTAGTGGAACGTCAAAGTAGCGGTCTGGGTCAATATATTGATATTTCCATGACCGATTGTGTGGTGGGACTCAATAATATGGCAGCAGCAGCCAGTTTAGCTGGTGGTCAGCACCAACAACGTGAATCAGAACAGCTCAATGGAGGAACCTTTTATGATTACTATGAAACTGCCGATGCTCGTTATTTATCTATTGGTAGCTTAGAGCCACAATTTATGACAGGACTGGCAAGCGCCTTAGAATTGCCAATCCTTCTACAAAAAGGTGCTTCTTTCGATACTGAAGATCGTCAAATGGTCAAACAAGCGATTCGAGATAAAATTAAAAGTAAAAATCTGGCTGAATGGAATCAACTGTTTGAGCAACTGGACGTTTGCGTAGAACCCGTACTGAGATTAGATGAAGCACTACAGTCCCAAATTTCACAACAACGCAATTGGGTGGTTAATGTTCCATTGAAGCCCAATTCTGATCAAACTGAACCACAGTTAGCCTGTCCAATTAAGTTTTCAAGATCACAAATGCAATATCACTATATTGGCCAGCAATTGGGTGAAGGGAAATGGTAATTACCCAGTTAATACAACACAATTCAAGTTAAATAAAATTACAATTCTGTCATTTTCTTTACAATTTGTATAATTTGTAAGCTCAGCATCCTGTGTAATCTTAATTCTAAATAAGTTACACAGGTGGCCTAATTTTCTCGAATCAATTTTAATCCATCGTTTTTAATTAATTTTTAAATAAAATTTAGTGGTTTAAAAACAATAGATTAAATTAACCAAAAATATTCAAAAAGCCAATATTCATTTATTAAAAAATTATCACCATGAGATAAAATACTCACATTAATTACAATTAAAAGTCAAAAATAATAGATTTTTATACAAATATGAGAGTATTATAAATAATTAGTTACAAAGTGTTATCAAGGTCACCAAATATGAATAAATCTAAAGGTCACTTTTATTGGGCTATCAGCTTATTATCTTTATGTAGTTCTTTTCAAAGTGCTCATGCAGCTGAAGCATTTAATGCAGAAAGCCCATGGATGTTTGGTGATTGGAACGGAAAAAGAACCGAGCTCCAACAAAAAGGTTATGACTTCAGCTTCGGCTACACTGGCGAATTAGCCACCTTATTAGATTCAAAAAACCATTCAAGCCATGGAACTGAGTATGCAGACCAGTTTGCAATTGGTAGTCATGTAGACTTGGAAAAAGTGCTTGGATGGAAAGACACTGAAGCCCAAATCACCATCACTGAACGTAATGGTCGTTCATTGTCTCAAACCTCTGATGCCCTTGCAGGACAACTCAGCTCAACCCAAGAAGTTTGGGGTCGTGGTCAAACTTGGCGCTTAACTGATTTTTGGATCAAGAAAAAATTCTTTGATCAAAAATTAGATATTAAAATGGGTCGTTTTGGCGAAGGTGAGGATTTTAACAGCTTTGACTGTGATTTTCAAAATCTCGCACTTTGTGGCTCTCAAGTGGGTAACTGGGTAGGCGATCAGTGGTATAACTGGCCTGTTAGCCAATGGGCTGCGCGGGTTAAATATAACATCCAATCTGACTTATATGCTCAAGTTGGCGCTTATGAATATAATCCTGAAAACTTAGAACGTGGCAAAGGATTTAACTTAAGTACAGATGGTTCACATGGTGCAATTATTCCTGCGGAAATCGTTTGGCAACCGAAACTCAGTGTTGCAAAATTGCCAGGTGAATACCGTTTGGGCTATTACTACAGTACTGTCGATACACAACGCATTAAAAATCCAAATGAAACAGATCATAAACAAGGTGGATGGCTGGTTGCCAAGCAACAACTTACAGCACATCACGGTGATGCACGTCGTGGCTTAACGGGTTTTATTAATTTAACCCTTCATGACTCAGACACAAACACTGTCGACAATATGCAAAATATTGGATTGGTCTATAAAGGTCCTTTCGATGCGCGTCCTCAAGATGATGTCGCAATTGGTTTTTCTCGTATCAGCATCAACAATGATGTGAACAACACTCAAATTCGTCAACAAGATGAAGAGTACAACACTGAAATTTACTACGGTGTACATGCAACAAATTGGCTGACGATCCGTCCAAATGTGCAATATATTCGTCATGTAGGTGCATATAAAGATGGTGAAAATGCATGGGTTGGCGGTATCAAATTCCAAACTGCATTCTAGTGTTATAGATCATAAATATTTCGATGCCATTTTAACTCTTTCTCTCCCCTCGCATCGAAATATTTAAAATCTAAAAATTTAAACAATGTGCTTCATCACTCCTTAATGGGAAGGTAAAGCGTAGAAAATTAATCAAATAGATAGGTGGTCAATATGCAAACTCCATCTTCAGGACTCAGAACCCTAACAGTTGTGATTGCAATTGTTTTCGGTGTAGTTCTATTAGGCGGCGGAGTATGGCTGGCAGCACTGGGTGGGTCTTGGTACTACATCATTGCCGGTATACTTTTCATTGCAACAGCAATCTTATTACGCAAATTAAATAGTTCTGCTTTATACGTCTATTCAGCATTAGTACTCGGCACAGTTGTCTGGGGACTATGGGAAGTCGGTTCAGACTTCTTCGCGCTTGCACCGCGTTTAGATATTTTAGGTGTGTTTGGCTTATGGCTACTCATTCCAGCAGTGACACGTGGTTTCGATGCCAAAGGTGCTAAAATTGTACTCTCAGGTACATTGGCGATCACCATAGCGGTTATGGCTTATTCTATCTTTAATGATCCACAAGAAATTCGTGGGACATTAACCAGTAAACAGCCAACACCAGCAGCGATTGATGGTATTGCAGATGCAGACTGGCCAGCTTATGGTCGGACTCAATCAGGTTTACGCTATTCGCCTTTGAACCAAATCAACTCAGAGAATGTTAAAGATCTTAAAGTTGCTTGGACCTATCGTACAGGCGAAGTCAAGACGGAAAATGACTCAGGCGAGACGACCAATCAAGTCACACCGATTAAAATCGGTAACAACATGTACCTGTGTACAACACACCAAAAATTGGTTTCTCTTGATCCTTCTACAGGTAAAGAGAAATGGGTATTTGATCCTAAACTCAAAGCCGATAATACTTTCCAACATTTAACTTGTCGTGGTGTTTCTTATTACGATGCAGACAATACCGTTGGGTTCGCTGCAAGTTTACAAGCTAAAAAATCGGCTTCTACAGAATGTCCTCGTAAAGTTATTTTACCAGTCAATGATGGTCGTATTGTTGCTGTAAACGCTGAAACAGGTAAAGCATGTTCTGACTTTGGTCATAACGGTGAAGTTGATTTACAGAAAGACATGCCATTCCCTTATCCAGGTGGTTATATTCCAACATCACCTCCAGTTGTAACAGGCACTACCATTATTATTGGTGGTTCAACAACTGATAACTATTCTACTCAAGAGCCTTCTGGTGTTATCCGTGGTTATGATGTAAATACAGGTGCATTGCTTTGGGTATTTGATACTGGTGCTGAAAATCCGAATCAGATTCCGGGTCCTGGTCAGAAATATGTCCAAAACTCACCGAATGCATGGGCTCCGCTGGCATATGATGCAAAACTCGATATCGTTTATGTACCAACAGGTGTAGGTACACCAGATATTTGGGGTGGTAACCGTACAAAACTGCATGAACGTTATGCAAACTCAATGCTAGCAATCAATGCTACAACAGGTAAATTGATCTGGAACTTCCAAACAACTCACCATGATTTATGGGATATGGATGTACCATCACAACCAACCTTAGCGGATATCAAAGATAAAACTGGGCAAACTGTTCCAGCAATCTATGTATTGACTAAAACAGGAAATGCCTTTGTTTTGGACCGCCGTAATGGTAAAGCAATTGTACCGATTAACGAACGTCCAGTACCACAAAGTGTAAAACGTGGTCCGCAAACTAAAGGTGAGTTTTATTCTCCAACACAACCGTTCTCAGACTTTAACTTAGCTCCTCAAGAAAAATTAACGGATAAACAAATGTGGGGTGCAACCATGTTTGACCAGTTAATTTGTCGTGTGTCATTCCACAAGTTAAATTATGACGGTATTTATACTCCACCTTCAGAAAACGGAACTTTAGTTTTCCCTGGTAACTTGGGTGTATTTGAATGGGGTGGCTTATCACTTAACCCTGATCGTCAAATCGCAGTCATGAATCCAATTGGCCTACCTTTTGTCAGTCGATTGATTCCTGCTGATCCTAACCGTAAACAAACAGCTAAAGGTGCAGGCACAGAAGCGGGTGTTCAACCCATGTACGGTGTTCCTTACGGTGTTGAAATCAGTGCATTCCTTTCACCATTTGGCTTACCATGCAAACAACCTGCATGGGGTTATGTTGCTGGTGTAGATTTGAAAACGCATGATGTTGCTTGGAAACGTCGTATTGGTACAATTCGTGACAGTATGCCAGGTATTCCATTGCCACCATTTAAAATGGGTGTGCCAATGTTAGGTGGTTCGATCTCAACTGCGGGTAATGTGATGTTCATTGGAGCAACTCAAGATGATTACATCCGAGCGATCAATGTCAGCAATGGTGATGAGCTATGGAAAGGTCGTCTACCTGCGGGCGGGCAAGCAACACCAATGACCTATGAAAGCAATGGTAAACAATACGTTGTGATCATGGCGGGTGGTCATGGTTCATTTGGTACCAAAATGGGTGACTCTATCGTTGCTTATGCATTACCAGATAAATAATATTAAATTGAGGTAAATAAAAAACAGGTCTTGATGACCTGTTTTTTATTGCTTTATTTTAACCCATACCATTGTCTGAAAGTGAATCTGCTTTTTGAATGAGACGGATATTCTATCCCCTGTTTGATAGCGATATCCAATCTTTAAAATGCCCTGCTCTTTACCTGACCATCAAAATGAAAACAATCTTCAATACGAATTTTTTGCACAGGTGAAAGTTGGTCAAAATCAAACCATCGATACTCTGAATGCTCATCACTTAAATTGATTGGCTGATCGCTCTGCAATGTACACTTAAACATAAATGCATGGGAATTTACTGCAGAATGATAATAAACCCCTGATAAATATTCGATCGAAACTTCACAACCTAATTCTTCTTGGCATTCACGAATTAGCGCTTCATGCACTGTTTCACCTTGATCCAATCCACCACCAGGTAAACCCCATGCACAATCAGCATAAGTCGCTTTCAATAATAAGACTTGTCGATTTTCATTAAAAATCACAGCGTGCGAACTCAAACGATAAAAATCATGAAATCCCATTGCTCAGAACCCAATTAATTTATTATCTTGCCAAATAACATTTTGAAAAAATCAAACGTAGCGCATAAACAATTGCCATAGCAAAAACAGCATAACCCACTTGCGTAAATATCATCGGAATACAGAGTACGATGGCTGCTGTAATTGGATAAAACCATTTCTTAATCCCTGAAAGATGGTGAATTTCCTGCAATAACCAAAGGCTCGCAGTATAGACAATCAAAGAGATTGCAACAAAATAGCTAACAATGTCAGCCGAGATTTCAGCTTTATGCGTCACAACATCCACGGCAGCAGCTAAACCTGCGCCAAGAGCTGCAATACTCACGAAAATAAAAAAATGACCATAGCCCCATGAAAATGCACGCTTACGGCTATTGAGTCGTTCAGCAACATCATGATCAAAATAAGCCCACCACATAGTAAACATAATGAGTAGCCCACCAATCATCAAAAAGATTAACTCTTGGCTTAATAACTGATTGTTTAATGCATCAGAAATTGCAGCAAAACTACCAATGATCGATTCACCAAGGACAATAATCGTAAGTAAGGCATAACGCTCGGAAATATGATGTGGATGCCAAGGCGTCATATTATGTGCTTCAGCAAAGATTGGCACAGTCAGTTCAGCGACCACCAAAAGTAGAAACAAATAAAGGGTGAAATTGATCGGCGTAAAATGAAAAAGTAACCAGCCAATCTGTACGATGATAATACCAGTTGCATATCTCAATGCTGTTTGTTTACGCTCAGGATCATTTTTAGCAACACGAAACCATTGTGTAACGAGGCCCAAACGCATGATGACATAACCAATAATGATCACATCAAAATCTTGTTGTTGAAATGCGCTAGGTATCCCTGCTGCAATCACAAGTGAACCAATAATCTGCACAAAGGTCATGATTCGATAAAATACATCATCATTGTCATAGGCAGATGCAAACCAGCTAAAGTTCATCCATGCCCACCACAATGCAAAAAACACCATAAAATAAAGTGTTAAGCCATGGGATAAATGATTTTCGATAATGCTATGGTGTAATTGTTGCCCTGCTGTGGCAATGGCTACGACAAAAATTAAGTCAAATAATAATTCTAATGAGGTTGCTGCGCGATGTGGTTCGTGCGGATTTCGTGGAGCAAGTGGCTTTAACCACCCATATTTTACAAATAATGAATTTGGCATTATTTTCACATTATTGGGATTATTATCATGATTTTTTCAAAACTCTAGCTTTCATTCAAGTAAAAAACTGAGTTCTTTTGACAATTTTGTTAATGATCCAAAATGTATCGGAAAAATTTAAAAATTCATCAATAAAAAGCCCAATCAAAGGGCTTAATAACGAATAAATCTATTGGGCTAAACCACTAATTTCAATTTAGAAATATCCTTGATCACGATGGCTTTACCAGTGCTCATATCAATTGGCATAGAAATATGTTGATGAACCACTAACCATTGGCCTCCTTTCTTTTTAAGGCATAATGTCGTTCGGCACCATGGCATCTGTATCTTTTCTTTAAGCACAGCATTCTCCACTTTTGAATGGCAATGCAATACAGCTAAATCGTTTGATACATAAATTTTCATATTTCGACGTACAATCTGCACATTTTCACTAAAATATGGACTGAACTTCTCCCATTCTTTTTTGTATGCATCAACACCGTCTAATTGTATACTCACATCAAACATATTGACATCATCGGCACATTGATCTAAGAGATGATCAATTTTATTACCAAGAACAGCAGCATCCCATAATTCAATTTGAGATATTATCTCGTCAGCAATTTTCACATTACCATCGATTGCTATTTTCATCATAAAACCTCATTATTCTTGTTTGTGATGAATTTAACACTTAATAAGTATTATGTGAAGTTTTTTGTTTATTTTTTCCAGCATAATCAATTTAAATCAAATATCACAGTTACTTAATTCGATTTAATCAGTTTATAAAACAACAATATTATGCTTAGAGATAAACAAAACCTTTCACAAAAATAAATCACTCAATAATACAAATAGATATATTAAGTTAGTCTTTCATCATCAAAAACTTACCTCTTAATTTGATTAATAATACTTTAAAAACTCATTAATTAAAGTTAATAATAATTTTAATTAATGTTGAATCTTTTATTAAATAATCATTCTCCTTTTATTTAATATTGAAGTTAGCCTAACATATTTAAACTTTTAAAAAGCTTTAAAAAAATCATAAAAGATCATGAAAAAAAATCATATTAACTGTTGAGTATAAGGAGAAATTCAAAGTCAAAAATATAGATAAACTCTCTAAACCGATACCGACCTAAAGCGAATATATTGTGATTAGGGTAATTATTCTATACAACTTAATAATACATTTTTTTATCGTTTGTTTTTGGTTCAAAAAAAAGCACATCATTGCAATGACATGCTTTTAGTGATTGATGTGGGTAATTTATTGCTGATCCTATGCCTGTTCTGTTAAATCTTTTACTTTCTCTGATAGACCATTTTTCTTAACTGACTCAATACCATTATCTCGAGCAGCATCGCCTGAATAGAATTGACTTGTTCCGATAATTTGATGATTTGCTGCTTTTAAGTTGAAATAAGGTTTACCATTTTTCGCTTCTAAACGATCATAACGTGCATCATCAGGGCTATTTTTTTGCACGGATGCAATCCCATTTTGTGCAGAAGCTTTAGCTTTATAAAGCTCGCTGGTGAGAATAATTTCCCCATTTCCGGCTTTTAATACAAAGCGATATTGACCATCTTTAGCTTGACTAATTTCATACCATCCTGACATGCTTCACCTCTTCATTATTTTCGGTTTATTTTATTTCACAGCGCTGATTGAACATAAAGTACGCTACTGATATGAAATATAAATGACTTTGCATGTTTAAAAAAGATTAATTTGTTATAACTTTATTCTTTATGTAATCCTGCATTGCCACAAAACCCAAATTACGAAAATTCATTTTATTATCAAAATCATATAAAATTTTAAAGCCATCAAAAAATGACTTTAAATTTTGATTCCAAGTTTAATGATCAAAAAAACCAGTATTGGTATAACTTGGATAGACTGTTTTCATTAAACGCTCTATTTCAACATCATTGCCACGTAAAAAATTTTCTAAACAATCTCGAAATACAGCAAAAGGAACATCATCATTATCAAAACTTGGCATCGCTTCAGATTTAAATAGCCCAAACAAATGCGATTTTTGTTGCTTTTGGTAGAGCTCAGCATGTGTATTAAAGTTAAATTCATTGCGACTATAAACCACAAATAATCCACCAAACTTACGTCCAGTTTGAATATGCTCAATCTGAAAAAATGGAAAATCACCATTGTGCTCTTCCATGTATCCCCATACAGCTTGCTGCATCCAATCAATCTGATCAAAACTACTCAAGATTTGTGTCGCCGCATTACTTTCAAAATCAAGGTAAGTTATTTCAAGTTCTTTAAATAACTCAATTTGAATTTTAAAACTCATCAGGATTACCTTTTATACACATCGCTTTTTTAAAGCATTCAAATTTTTAAGCAATAAAAACACAGAGAATCAAAATAGTGAATCTTGTGTCTCAGCACTCAATTAAGAAATCAAATTAAGAGATTACTGGAATATCAATCCATGCACTGTTCGGAAAATGTTTCATTAAATGATGCTTTAAAAATTCTGCAGTATCTTTTGAAATGACAGCATCCTGAGATTCATCATTTAAATTATAAGCAAGTGCATAAAGTTCTAACCCACGATTTTTTAAAGCTTCTAAACTCAAAATAGTATGGTTAATGCTACCCAATCGCCCTGAACTGACTAAAATCACAGGAAACTTTTTCTCTGCCACATAATCAATTGAAAGCAAAGTAGTTGTTAGGGGTACCATCAATCCACCCGCACCCTCTAACAAGACAACATCATACTTTTCTGTAAGTTGTTGAGTTGCATCTGCAATTTTTTGAAAATCAACCTCACGTCCGTCAATTTTGCTGGCTAAATGAGGAGATGCGGGATAGCTAAAGATTTCAGGCATAGTCAGCTTGGTTTCATCCTCTGGAAACCACCCCATTCCCATAATCTCACGATGTTGTTCGATATCTTCTGAAATATCGGTATTACCAGTTTGGATTAATTTCTGAGTAATGGTTTTCTGACCCTGCTCATTCCATAATTTGGCTAAATACCCCGTGGTATAGGTTTTGCCAATTCCGGTATCTATTCCACTGATAAAGTAAACCGATCCAGTCATGACATTCTCCGCAAAATACAATAAATAGGATGATAAGTCAGTGAGTAGCGTATATTGCCTGACTGATCAGCCTGTGAAAACTGTTGATAGTGATGATAAAAATCGGAGAGACTCTGCTTTGTCCATCTAAAGCCAGATGCTGTCGCAGTCACTCCCGTGGCTTTTAAATGCTGCAAAATATATTTGGGATGTGGAAAATTGAGATGCTCAATTTGCTCGGAAATATGTAGAATTTCAAAACCATTTCGCTTTAATTGTTGTTGCAGATCGTCAAGAGATAAGTAATTCAGACCTTGCCCCGTTAAGCTTTTAATTTCCAGTAAATTATGCTGTCCAAAAGTTGAAAAACAAAAATACGCATTAGGATTTAAATGATGAAAGGCTTGTTGAAAAATACCATTTAAATCACTCATCCATTGTAAAACCGAACTTGAGCTAATTAAGTCTAAATGTTTTGGAAATTCAAGCTGCTCTATATCGCCAATCCGATATTTAATCGGTTTATCCGCAGGAAAATGCTGCTGAACTTCCGGATATAGATCATTTAAAATCAAATGTTTAATTTGAAAATTTTGCAGTAAAAGCTCAGTTAAATTTCCTGAACCACAACCGATTTCAAACACATTTTCATATTGTGCTGGGCAATATTCACTTATTAAATTAAACAGTTGTTGTGCAATACTCTTTTGCACAACTGCATGCTCGGTATAGCTCTGCCCTGCCTGTGCAAAACGCAAGGCAACCTGTGATTTATCAATTTCTGGGGGGGTCACATTCAACTCACAACAACGGAATCAGCTGATCTAGATCAGCTTGGGTGATTTGAGCAGTTAAGCAAATTCGTAGACGTGAGCTGTGTTGCGGCACAGTCGGAGGACGTACAGGCATAATATAAAAACCCTCATCTTGTAAGGCTTTGGCTTTTTCAACCGTTTTAATCGAATCACCCAGAATAATAGGAACAATATGTGATGTTGAGGGGCACTCAAAACCTTTGTTTTGAACAGCCTGTTGTAGATACTGACTTTTAGATTGTAAATGTTGACGGCGCTGATCTAAGCCTAAAACTTTTTGAAAAATAAAGTTTGTCCATGCCATACACATTGGCGGTTGTGCAGTACTGAAAATCAAAGGGCGCATAGAATTAATCAAATATTCCCGAATTACCGCATGACAAATTAAATAACCGCCAACTGAAGCGATTGCCTTACCAAAAGTCCCCACAAGTAGATCAATATCATCAATCACTGTATATTGTTCTGCACAACCTAAGCCCTGCTCACCACGCACCCCAATTGCATGTGCTTCGTCCACATAGAGCATGACTTTTGAAAATTGTTGCTTAATACTCACCAATGCTGCTAAGTCAGTTTCATCGCCATCCATACTAAAAATCGACTCAGTCACCACAATAATGCGCTCAAAAGCCTCATCTGCATGATATTTTTGTAAAAGCTGAGTCAAATGATTTAAATCATTATGGCGATAACGTACATATTTGGCTGAGGATAAACGAATGCCATCAATCATACTGGCATGAATCAATTTATCTGCCAGAATCAGCGTTTTACTGTCTGCAAGTGCAGGTAAAATACCAATATTCATATGATAACCGCTGTTAAATAACAATGCCGCCCGACCATGGAAAGCCTGACTTAAACTATTTTCAAGTAGTTCATATTCTGGAAAATTTCCCGTCAACAAACGTGAGGATGAAGAACTCATTCGTCGTTGATCATGGGGTGTTTCATCAAAAAACTGTTCACGTAATGTGAGATCAGATGCCAATCCTAGATAATCATTTGAAGCCAAATTGAGCATTTGATGCTGATCAAGGCAGATATAGCGACCTTGCTGAACATTCGAACGAAATTGGCGTAAATTGCCTTGCTGCTTAAGCCCATCAAGCTGCTGTGAAAAATGTTCAAGATGTGTATTGATCAAGCTCATGCGCTTTGCTCCATAGCCTTGACCACCTCAACCAATTGCTCAAGTAAAGTTTGTAATTCTTGTGCTGTGATGATATATGGAGGCATAACATAGACCAATTTACCAAATGGTCGTATCCAGATACCACGACGTACAAACTCCTGCTGTAAGGTTTTCATATCGACATTCACAGTCAATTCAACCACCCCTATCGCACCAAGAACTCGCACGTCATGAACATGATTAAAGGACTGTAAGGGCTGTAAAGCATGTCTAAGCTGAGCTTCAATTCGTTGAATATTGCTCTGCCAATCTTGAGAAATTAATAATTGTGTACTTTTGACAGCAACCGCGCATGCCAAGGGATTTGCCATAAAGGTTGGGCCATGCATAAACACCCCCACTTCACCCTGACTTATCGTTTCAGCAATATGTTTGGTGGTTAATGTCGCAGAAAGCGTCATATAGCCACCGGTTAAACTTTTACCGATACACATAATGTCAGGTTCAACTTGTGCATGCTCCCAAGCAAATAGTTTCCCTGTACGCCCAAAACCCGTAGCGATTTCGTCAAAAATCAGCAGAACATTGTATTTTTCGCAAAGTAGTTTGGCTTGACGCAAATATTCAGGATGGTAAAAACGCATCCCTCCCGCACCTTGCACAATCGGTTCAAGAATTAAACCTGCAATCGTTGCATGTTGTTCAGCCAAGCTTTTCTCAAGTTCAGTAATATCACTTTGATCCCATTGCTCATAGAATCCGACTTGGGGTGCTGGAACAAATAAGCGATTGGGCAAACTTGAACCAAAAATTTGATGCATGCCTGTTACAGGGTCACAGACAGACATCGCATTCCAAGTATCGCCATGATAGCCAGATCGCGGAGTGACAAAATTAGTTTTCTCTGTATAGCCCTGTGAAGACCAAAACTGTACCGCCATCTTTAATGCCACTTCTACAGCGACAGAACCAGAATCGGCAAAGAACACTTTATCTAAATTAGGCGGGGTCAGTTGAACCAGTAATTTTCCAAGCTGAATCGCAGGATCATGAGTAAATCCACCAAACATGATATGTGACATATCCTTTAACTGATCTGTCACCGCTTGATTCAACTCAGGATGGTTATAACCATGAATGGCACACCACCACGAAGACATCCCATCTATCAATTGGCGGCCATCTTCAAGTTCAATAGTTGCAGCATAGGCTTTTTTAACCTTGAAGGTCGGTAACGGATTGGTCATAGAAGTATATGGATGCCAAATATGTTGCCGATCAAAGTCCAGATCATCTAACTTTGATTGTTCAAGATTGACATCATCAAACCCATTGTTTAAATCGGTCATCCGTTCACTCCATGTGCATTACAATTACAGCAAAAAACAGTTTAGCGATGTTAAACCTGCGCGCAATAAAAATAAATTGCGAGATTCACCACTGATCCATAGATTTATTCTATTTTTTGTAAATATTGGCAGATTTTGTCACTTAGACTTAAAAAATCAAAAACTGGAACACCATGTGAACCATTGACCAGCTCAACATCTAAAAACTTTGCTGTGAAATTTTTAAATTTCTCATAGACTTTGTGACTAACTAAGAAATCCTGTTGAGCAAATATATGATACTGTTTGCCTGCATAGTTATTTAAGATAGCCACATTATTTAATTGTTCAAGACAGGCCAAACCCTGTTTCAGTAACTCTAAATTTTGTGGCTGAACCAAACTTTGCAAATGTACAAAATCTTCTCGTGTGGTTGCGGTACCCTGGCAAACCATAAAACCAAATTTCTTTAATGTCGCTATCGCATCATGTTCAAAGGACTGTTTAAAGTTATGAAACATTGCTTGGCTCATTGCGGTTTGCCATTCAGCATTTGCGACGAAACAAGGATTAGAAGCCAGTGTAATCAAGACTTTTTGCTGTTGATATTGCTGTTCAATTTGCTTGACTAACAAAGTCGCCAATTGCCCCCCTAAAGACCACCCACAAATCACATCAAAATCTTTGGCTATTTCCACATGCTGTTGTAAGACACTTTCATCCAATGCATTAAAGATATTGATTAATACAACTTCATGGCCTTGCTGTTGTAGAACCTGTTGTAAAGCATGGAGTAGGTTGGTTCCACCGCCCCAACCGGTGATCAGCAAAATACATTGATTCAATTTAAATCACTATAAAACTGTAAAGATGTTTTATTAGATCATGCTTAAAATTGAAGGACAATCAGACTTACAACTATTTCTGATCTTGTAAATCGACCAATAAGTTAGCTGGAATGACTTTTTGCCAAGTGCGTTTAAATTGCTGATGTACTTGATCGATTGCAAACTGACTTTTTTTCGAAATTTCATGTGCTTTTGCAATATCATCTGCACGAGTATAAGCAATCAAATAATCTAGTCCATCGAGTTCCACATGGAACCATGATTCAATATGCACACCTTCAGCCTGAAGTGTTTCAATCGCTTCATGCTTACGCCTATTCAACTCATTTTGCCATGTAATAACATCGTCCATCATGGCCACTTTTAATTGAATCAATACTGCACCAACGTCCATAATTCTACGTCCTATTTATTTTAAATGTACTTTCATCGTAAATAGCATGTGAACAATTGCAAAACATTTTACATACCGGCAAAACCTTAAAATTTGCTAAGATCAAATCAGGATTAATTTAGGAAAGTGTTTGTCATGAAATTATCACGACTGTTCAGTATTAGCTTACTTTCCGTTTCAGCTTTATGCGTATTGAACACGCCCAGCCATGCGGAAAGCTCTATCCTCTCCAAACTGGATTCCAACCAAAAGCAATGGGTAGGTAAGCCTGCACCAAGTTTTAAACTACAAGATCAAAATTCAAAATGGCATGATCTGAGTCAATATAAAGGTAAATGGGTTGTTTTATATTTTTACCCAAAAGATGATTCACCTGGCTGTACTCAAGAGGCCAATCAGTTTAAATCACTCTACCCACAATTTATAAAAAACAATGCGGTGGTACTCGGTGTAAGTTTGGATGATGTGAAATCTCATCAAAAATTCTCCGAAAAGCTGGGACTAAATTTTCCAATTCTTGCCGATAGTAATCATCAACTCGCAGACCAATTTGGAATTATCCGAAACTTAGGTATCGCCAAAATAGCAAAACGAGAAACTTTTTTGATTGATCCACAAGGAACAATTGTTTATCACTATAGTAGTGTAAATACTCAAACCCATGCTGATCAAGTTTTAGCGGATATTCAGAAGTTTTCAAAAAAATGAAGACTGAAGTATAAAAAAAGCCTTTAGATGAATGTCTAAAGGCTTTTTTAATCTAAAACGTCTCACCTTAAGCAAGAAGCTTAGTGTGTCTTACATTTGAGATTGAATATAATTCTGTAAACCAATTAGCTCAATCAAACCTAATTGTTTTTCAAGCCAGTAAGTATGATCTTCTTCAGTATCGTTCATTTGTTGACGAAGCATATCACGGGTCACGTAATCGCCTTTTTCTTCACATAGCTTTACGCCTTGCGCCAGTTTTTCACGCACATGATATTCCAATGCCAAATCGGCTTTTAAACAAGTTACAACATCTTCACCGGTGACAATATCGTCACGATTCATGTTCGGCGTACCTTCAAGGAAAAGTACGCGGCGAATTAAAGAATCTGCATGTGAAGCTTCTTCTTGCATTTCATGATCAATACGTTCATAAATTTTGCTTAAGCCCCAATCTTCATACATACGTGAATGAATAAGATACTGATCACGAGCAGCCAGTTCGCCACCGATCAACATGTTTAGATAGTCTATGACTTCTGGATTGCCACGCATTTCACTTACTCCACATTCTTTTGCAATAGTATGGACAAATTCCACAAGATTTGCAAAAGACAAAATGTGTAAGTTTATGATTTTTATAAAATTAAAATGATAAGCATACGCATTTGCAATTTGAATAAGCATTTTTCCATATATAAAATAACTGCTTACAATCTTGCACTGATGGTTGATTGGTATTTTTTTCTTTCAAATTCTAAATGATTTATTTTGTAACCATTAAAAATGCTTCTTATTCATCCTCATTATTCTATTTTCTGTTCATTTTCAATGACAGCCCCATCCCTTTATCTTATTGGCTTTTTTTAATACTAATATTTCAAGACAATTTTAACTTTAATATTTATGATATTGAATATTAACAATTAGCAGGAAAAAAATAATGTCTCAGGGAAACACATCAGCACCCATTCTAGTTACAGGTGCAACAGGCTATATCGCCAGTTGGGTGATTAAAAAATTACTTGAGCAAGGTTATACCGTGCATGCGACAGTACGTGATCTGAATAAAAAACAAAGCTTTGCACATTTAGAGAAAATCGCACAAGCAAGCTCTGGTACACTAAAACTATTTAAAGCTAACCTTTTAGAAAATGGTTCTTTTGATGAAGCCATGCAAGGCTGTGAAGTTGTGTTACATATGGCTTCACCATTTGTTGTAACCAATTATAAAGATGCCGTTAAAGATATTATTGAACCGGCAATTTTAGGCACGGAAAATGTCTTAAATAGTGTCAATAAAATAGATTCTGTCAAACGCGTTATTGTGACCTCAAGTATCGCCTCTACTTATGGCGATGCAATTGATATTTTAAAAACACAGCATAATCAGTTTGATGAATCTCACTGGAATACCACCAGTTCAACCACGCACCAACCGTACCCTTATTCGAAAGTTATGGCAGAGCGTAAAGCATGGGAAATGGCGGAAGCACAAAATCGTTGGACGCTGATCTGTGTCAACCCTGCATTGGTACTTGGTCCATCACTGACCGCAAATACACAGTCAGGGAGTGTGGAAGTTTTAGAGCAGTTTGCCAACGGCATGACCTTACTCGGTGTCCCACCGATGTGGAATGGTATTGTAGATGTGCGTGATGTTGCCGATGCACATCTTTTGGCAGCATTCAAGGAAAATGCAGCTGGACGTTACGTTATTAGTGGTGGTTCACTCAGCCTCTTGGAAATGGGTAAAATTTTACGTCAAAATTTTGGACAAAAATTTCCTTTTCCACGCAACCAAGTCCCGAAAAAAGCGTTTAAATTCATTGGACCTGTATTTGGCTATTCACGTGATTTTATTGAAAAGAATATGGGCTACCCTATCTTTTTTAATGCTGATAAAAGCAAACAAGAATTGGGGATGAGTTATCGTAATATTGAAATCAGTTTAGTCGAGCATTTCCAGCAGCTTCTTGATGACGGTGTGGTAAAGAAATATATTTAATAACAGCTCAAATGATTGTTAAATCAAAAAAGCCTTTTTCAATCATGAAAAAGGCTTTTTGGCTTATAGCGCTCAATATCAGCTAAGGCTTAGAAATCAAAAGTTACACCGACTTTATAAGTTCTTGCACCACCGACTAAAGCATAGTTTGAATTAAACACACCTTCCCAATATTTTTTATTGGCGACATTATCAACATTGGCGAGGAAGGTGGTATTTACCCCACCAAGTTTGGTTTTATAGCGGGCGCCTAAGTCAACAATCGTATAGTCAGGTAGCTCTAACGTATTCTCTTCATTCAAATATTGCTCACTCACATAACTCACACGAGTATTAATATGAAGCCCTTCAACATTAGGAATGGCATAATCAAGCCCTAACGAAGCAGTAAAATCGGGTACCCCATATACTTTATTACCTTCGAAAGCGACCTTAGCTGATTTCACATATTCAGCATCGATATAGGCCAAATTCCCCATCACAGATAAAGTATCTGTAACATTGCCAGAGAATGACCATTCTACCCCACGAGAACGCGTTTCAGCATCATCTTTGACTTTATTACTTATGGTGTCCTGATAAGCCTCAGGCTTTTTAATCTGATAAAGTGCCAAAGTATTTAACCACGAACCCAACTGATATTTTACACCTAACTCATATTGCTTGGTTTGATAAGGTGCAAGTGTTTCGCCCCTATTTGTTGCTGTTGGATAGGTCATTTCAGAGACCGTTACCCCCTCAGCTAAACCCTCGACATAGCTTGCATAAAAAGATAAATCCTCACCAAATGGTTTGACGACAACCCCCAAACTTGGTGATAGCTTGTCTGCACTATAAGCTGATTTTTTGACAAGATTCTTAGTATCGATATCTTGATAACGTCCACCTAAAATAAGTTGTAATTTATCATCCAACATTGAAAGCTGATCCGTTAAGGTATAACTCATATACTCATTATCACCATAAGGAACAATTTCTGGGTAAGTTGTTGGCATTGTACCTGTATTTGATGGCTCATATAAATTGGTCGTAAACCCTGAACTAGTTGCGGATCTATGTTGTGAATATTTGCGGGTTAAATAATCAGTGCGCAATCCCAAAGTATGCTTGATCGCCCCTGTATCAAATTTTGCTTCAAAGCCTGCATTAGCAGCAGTGTTATGTTCTTTTGATCCTACTCGATAATATTGTGAGGTTGCATTTCCATTTAAATTATTGACAATCATACGTGTGCCAAAAAGATGACCATCATATGATTTTTCTACATATCCAATGCCTGCAAATGCTTTGATATCAGGGGTAAATTTATATTCACCTGACAAACCTACAAATTGACTGTCGGTATTGCCTTCTAAGTTTGAAAAGTAGTTTAAATCCCCTTTAGGTGCTGCAAGTACATGATTAACACTGCCCTTACCACCCATGGCAACCATTGCAGGTGAACCGCCTTTACGATTTCCTTTGACCGCATAAGCATCTAAATTAATCTTTAGTTTATCCGTGGTGTAATCCGCAGCAATTGCCCCCAAAGCTTGACGATCATTCATTCCATCAATGATATGTTCACCATCTGCATAAGCACCATTCACACGCAGACCAAACTCTTTGTTCTCACCAAAACGACGAGATACATCAAAGCCTGATTGATAATATCCTTCATCTTGAAACGATGTAGAAACTCGAGTGAGTTCTTGATCTGCCCGTTTAGAATGCCCCATCACAATACCGCCTACACTGCCTGTAGGTGCAACACCTGCAACCAATGCATTTGGACCCTTAAGCACAGTCACTGACTCTAAAAATTCCGTAGGCATCCGACCATAAGGTGCAACGCCATAAAAGCCGTTATAATTTAAATCTTCATGATTGACATCGAAACCACGGATTTTAAAGTTTTCATTTAAATGTCCTTGATTGGTTGTGGTGCGAATACTGACATCATTTTTTAACACTTCCCCCGCTGTGCTTGCTTGTTGATTTTCAATCAATTGTGCTGAATAAGACGTGATACTAAACGGCGTGTCTATAATTTTCTTATTTCCCAATGACCCCAAATCTGTATTTTTTTGCAAAGCACCATTGGCAAATGTTGGTTTTTCTTGTTCCTTTTCAGCAGCGACTTTAATCGTAGGCAAAGCAGTAATTTCATTATTTGCCCAGATTGTTTGTGTAAGTCCCCCACCAAAAAGCACGATTGAAATAGAATTGACTAGAAATGTTCGAGAAAAATTTTTCATATAAATAATAAGACACTTTTTAGATGATAATGATTATTATATACACTTTCACTATTGTTAAGAATTGTAATTTTTCATCTAAAGTTAAGTTTAATGGAAAATTCAAATGAATAAGAATTATTATCATGTAGCATGCTAATGATAGATCAAGCAAACTTCTGAAATACATCGGTAAATACAGAACTAAAAGTTCTATTGAAAAATGATGACTTGTTGATTTGTTATCACATCAATCTTGAATTGATGATTTTAATTTTTGAAAACTGTAAAGATACAACACCTGTATCTTTACAGTAATTTTAGAGATAATTTAAACGAATCTATGCCTGTCCATACTCAGCCATTAATGCTAAAAACTCCTGTTCATTCAGTACAGCGACACCAAGTTTCTCTGCTTTTTCAAGCTTAGAACCTGCTTTTTCACCCGCAACCACACATTTGGTTTTGCTCGACACACTGCCACTGACACGCGCACCAAGAGCTTGTAGCATTTGAGTCGCATCATCACGCCCCATGGTAGCCAATGTACCTGTAATCACCCAACTCTCACCATTTAAAGGCTGGCGGGTGGGTGCAACTGGTGCATCCCAATGAATCCCAGCTGCAAGCAAACGATCAATCACTTCAAGATTATGTGGTGCTTGGAAAAAATCAACAATCCACTCAGCCGTAATATCACCAACATCTGGAGTTTTCTTCAATGCTTCAAGATCAGCATGACGAATCGCATCAAGCGTTTGGAAAGTGTTGGCCAGCATACGTGCTGTCGTTTCACCTACACCACGAATACCCAAGGCATAAATAAATGCAGCAAGTGTGGTTTTCTTACTGTTCTCAATAGCATCCAATAAATTTTGGACAGATTTCTCACCCATTTTTTCAATGGTCAGTAACTGTTCACGATGCTCATGTAAATGGTAAATATCGGCGACATCCTTTAATAAATCAATATGTAATAATGACTCTACCCAGCGATCACCGAGACCTTCAATATCCATTGCTTTACGAGAAACAAAGTGACGAATGGCTTCAATACGTTGCGCAGAACAATATAGACCACCTGAGCAACGTGCTAAAGCCTCGCCTTCTGGCATGACCACTGGAGAAGAACATACTGGACAATTTTCAGGTAAATGTACTTCTGTCACGTCATTTGGCCGGAATTCTAACCATACTTTTTCAACTTTGGGAATGACATCACCACTACGATAGACACTGACCGTATCGCCAATACGAACGTCCAAACGGTGAATTTCACCAATATTGTGCAAAGTCACATTAGAAACGGTTACCCCCCCCACAGCCACGGGATTTAAGCGTGCTACAGGGGTTAA
Organism: Acinetobacter sp. AS167; assembly: GCF_037152175.1. NCBI lineage: Bacteria > Pseudomonadati > Pseudomonadota > Gammaproteobacteria > Moraxellales > Moraxellaceae > Acinetobacter > Acinetobacter sp. AS167. The sequence continues at coordinate 50,326 of NZ_JBBCMP010000014.1, read as the reverse complement.
AGTCCCAGTACGTCCGACTTGCCAATCAATATTTTCAACTGTTGTTAATGCTGCAACTGCAGGAAACTTATACGCCGTTGCCCAACGCGGTTCACGACTTAAAAAGCCCAGCTTTTGTTGTTGTTGAAGATCATCAACTTTGATCACCATGCCATCAATTTCAACCGCTAAGTTCGAGCGCTCTTGGTTGATTTGCTGATATTTTTCTTGCACTTCTTGAATACTTTCACAAATAAAATGACGTTCTCCCACAGCAAAGCCAAAGTTAGTCAACCATTCAAGACTCGCTGACATTGACTCAATGCCATGATGCGGTTCACATTGTGCAATACCATAAGCATAAAAAGCCAACGGGCGAGATGCTGCAATACTTGGATCAAGTTGACGTAGACTACCAGCCGCAGCATTTCGAGGATTGGCAAAGGTCTTTTCGCCTTTCGCTTCATTTTCAGCATTGAGTCGCTCAAAGCCAGCTTTTGGCATCAATACTTCACCACGAACTTCCAACAAGCGTGGCACTGCCACTTTATCTGAAGACAAGACTTTCGGTAAATTACGAATGGTTTTTACATTTTGCGTAATTACTTCGCCTGTTTCACCATCACCACGGGTTACACCACGTGTCAAGACACCATTTTCATACCAGAGCGAAATCGCCAATCCGTCAAATTTTAGCTCAACATCATATTGAATCTTTTGATTGGGCAATCGTTCTTCGATACGGCGAGCAAAGGCAAATAATTCGTCCTGATTAAATACATTGCCCAAGGACAACATCGGTACAGTATGGGTAATGGTTTCAAATTTAGACAGTGGTTTTCCACCCACTTTATTGATTGGGCTATCTGCCTGAACCAATTCTGGGTGTTGTTGCTCTAAGGCTTTGAGTTGGTGAAATAACTGATCATATTCACTGTCTTCAATACTCGGCTGATCCATCACATAATAAGCATGATTATGTTTCGCAATGAGTTGAATCAATTGACGCATTTGCGTTACGACAGGATTATTTTCCATAAATTTTTTTCACCATAAAAAGGCGGAATACTCCGCCCAAAATTCTGAATACCAATTATAAAGTAAATATGACGTTATGCTAAGCGTCATGCCCTGAACGATAATCGATCGCTTTATGGCGCCAATGCTCTTTCAGTTGTGGGGTAAATTCAAGATTGTTCTCATCATAGACCGTACCGTCTATTTCACGAGCAATTAAGCCAGCAATACTGACCATGGTATCAAAGCCTTTTTGCACATCTGAATGAGGGAGTGCCAAGAAAAAAGCCAAACCTTGAACTTGTTCAGTCGATAAGGTTTCTAAATCAAAACCATCTGGACCGTTGTCGGTGACACGTAATACAGAAAACAGTAAATGGCTTTCTTCCTCTGGATTCTCATAACGATGGAAGCAAGAGAGTTCACCAAAACGTAAACCATATTTTAACAACATTTTTAAGGTTTTATCCCCGGACAATGCTTTACGTGGATTCGGATAAACATTCAGTGCAATAATGGTTTCAGCCGTAGACAATACGCTTTCATCATCATATTTTTGTTGCTCGTTTAAATGAACATCTAAAATACTGCTTTCCTCATCAAACTCTTTGATTTCAGCTGTTTCAACATTGGCATTAAACTGAAAAGCTTCCTCTTTGTCCTGACTGATTACGACTTTGGCAGAATCATTAGTTTGAGTCGTCGGTTCTGTTTGCACATTAAGTGCTTTTTCAGATTCTGTTGCGGATTCAGCACTTGCCACTGTATCCGTCTTTTCAGTTTGTTGTGTAATTGCTGCATGCTCAAGCTCAGTTGACTGAACAACATTCGACTCCGCTGCTGCATCCTCAATCTTTTGCTGTTTTTCATCTACAACTTCGACCGAGTCTAAAGCAGTTAAATTCGGTTCAACACGCACTTGCTCTTGAGACTCACGATCTGTTCGCAATTGATCTCGTACATGACGAGGAATCACGGGTTGCTTACAATCTTCATTGATATGCAATTCAGACTCTAAAGAAGGTGCGGCATCATTGGGCTTTCGTAGCACCATCCTTAAACCCACCAGAATGATGATTACTGCAACAACAATTCCAATAATTGTGGTGACTTCCATACTATGACTCCGCGGCTAAACCGTATTCTCTTGCCTCTTCCAAATTCACAGTGACGAGCTTTGATGTGCCTGGTTCAGGCATCGTCACACCCAGCAAATCGGTTGCCATCGTCATTGCAACTTTATTATGTGTAATGTAAATGAATTGGACTTGATCAGAAAGCTCTTTTACTAAATTACAAAAACGACCAACGTTAGCATCGTCTAAAGGCGCATCAACTTCATCCAAAACACAGAAAGGTGCAGGATTCAAACGGAAAATAGCAAATACCAAAGCCAATGCCGTTAATGCTTTTTCACCACCAGATAACAAAGCCAATGAACTATTTTTCTTACCCGGTGGGCGTGCCATCAGCTTTACGCCAGACTGCCAATCATCCTCAAGGCTTAAACTGGCTTCACCACCATTGAAGACTTTTGGAAATAGTACTTTTAATTCAGCATTAACCTGATCAAAAGTCCCCATAAATAATTTTTTGGTTTCTTGGTCAATGGTCTTCATGGCATCTTTCAATTGCCCAACAGTATTTTCCAAATCTTGCATTTGATGGGTTAGATCTTCAAAACGCTTAGAAACTTCTTCATATTCTTCTGAAGCTGCTAAATTGACCGCGCCTAATTTCTCAAACTGACGCTGTGCTTTCTCAAATTTTTCTTGATGTGCAGGTAAATCAATCAATACACCTTGCTTAACTTCAGCATTCATCTCTTTGAGTTGATCTGAATAATGCTGGAAATCTGATTTTGCCGCTTGCCAAGCTAAACGTCGCTCTTCCAGTTTTGTACGCAATTGCTCATCATTTTGCTGATGCAAATGGCGCATTTCTGTAAGTTGTTGCTGTTTAGATTGAATATTATTCAATTCAACTTGCCACTCACTCCAAGTTCTTTGCAGTTTTTCAGTTTGTTGTGCCTGCTCAGCATATTGCGATTCTAGACTTGGTAATTCCAATTGAATTGGATCTACAAACTTCTTGGCTTGCTCCATTTGCGCAATAATTTGTTGATATTGCGTTTTAGAGAAAGATAGGTCTTTGTCTAATAATTCAATTTGCTGTTTATTTTGTTCAGCTAGACGACGTGTGGTTTCGGAATCTTGTTGTTTAAGCTGTAATTGCTGTTGTTGTTCTTCAACGTGCTCATTGAGCTCGTCCAATTTGAATTGCAAGGTTTTAAACTCAGGAAGATTTTGTTCAAGCTTGAGGATGACCGAGTGCATATCGATTTCAAGATCATCTTTCTGCATTGCATCTTCTTCAAGTTGCTCATCTAGCTGTTGCAATTGACTATTGAGCTGAACTTTCTGCAACTCAAATGCTTGTGAAGCACTTTGCTGCTTAGCAATTTGCACATCAAACAGTTGTAGCTGTTTTTGCTGATGTTTTAGCGTATCTTGCTCTATTTGAATCTGTTTTTGCAGATCCTGCAATTGCTGATTTAAACTCGGCAATATAGTTTCAGCTTCAATCAACTGTGGTTGTAGCTGCGTAAGTTGTGTTTCAATTTCTTCAAGGCGAATACGATGACTGAGTGCACCCTGTGCAGCCTGACTCGACTCATCAAAGAACAAACCAATCACCCAATCTTGACCGACATGATAACCATCCAGCGTCAATATGCTTTGCCCTACTTTTAACTGTGCTTTTTCCGTTAAAGCTTGAGCAAGGTTTTCAATTACAGCAACTTGACTCCACAGTGAATACTGTGGAGATTCAATCCAATCTGCTAGACACGCCACTCCATTCATTTGAATTTTATCTTGCGAGCCTGATGCTTTAAGCTGGCGTGCCATACTTTCAGCAAAATCAGCATTTTGATCAACAATATGGGCTGACAACCATTTGGCTAAAAATTTTTCAACCAGCTGTGCATGTGCTTTGCCATGTTCATTCAGCGTTAATACCTGCATCAATTGCACAGTATCAGCCTTACTATTTACAGCACTCTTCGCCATTAATTGGGTGAGGTTTTTCTGTTCAGATTGCAACACTTGTACATCAGATTTTAAAGCTGAAATCTGAGCTTTTTGCTGATTAATGCGCTCGTATAGCTGTTCAAACTGCTGCTTTGCTTGATTAATTTTTTGTTCTAATTCAACAATCGCAGCTTGTATTGCTAATTTTTCTTGCTCAAGTTGTTGAACATCTTCAGTTTTAAATTGACTTTGAACCTGAACTGCTTGGGTTTTTAAGGTGTCTTTCTGCTGCTCAATACGTGCAACATTTTTTGCAAGTTGTTCAATTTGCGCCTGCATTTGTGCTTTTTGCTGCTGTTGCTTTTCAACTTGAACTTTGACCTGTTCATATTGTTGTTGTGCTTGCAATTGCTGCGCTTTTAAATCGGTAAATGCTTGGCTACGTTGTTGTGTATCAGCCTCAGCATGTTGTAAATGTTCAGTCTGCTGCTCCAATTGACTGTGCAAGGTTTCCAATTGCAATTCCATCAACTGAATTTTTTCTTTGGTTTGAGCTTTTTGCTGTTCAAAACTTCCCAAAGCTTCTGAGTTTTGTTGAAATAAACTTTGTTTCTGTTCCAAAGTCATTTTCAACTCAGAGAGTTTTTTCTCAGCTTGTTGCCACTCATTTTGCAAAGGCGTGGACTGTTGAATCAGACGTTGGAACAACTCATTGGTTGAAGTCAGATCATGTTCCAAGGTACTCATATCAGAGCGCACCAATTTAAAGTGCTCCCCCAATTCGTTCATTTCAACCGTATATTGTTCTTGTAAACGGGAACTACGATCACACTGAAAAGATAGAATTTCTATCTTTAATGTACGAATTTCAGTTTCTAAAGTCTTATATTGAACCGCAGTTTCAGACTGACGTTTTAAGGTTTTAAGCTGTGATTTGAGTTCTGAAGCAATATCTTCGAGACGGTCTAAGTTCTGCGTGGTATGTTCTAAGTGTTGTAGTGTTTCACGACGACGAGCCTGATAACGAGAAACCCCAGCAGCCTCTTCAAGAAAAATACGCATTTCTTCAGGTTTGGCATCAACCAAACGGTTAATCATTCCCTGTTCGATGATTGCGTAGGAACGAGGACCTAAGCCTGTACCCAAGAAAATGTCGGTAATATCACGACGTCGGCACTTCGTCCCATTGAGAAAGTATTCAGATTTTCCATCACGATTCACTTGACGGCGAACAGCAAGTTCAGTATACGCGTTATAGGCTCCACCTAATTTGCCATAGGTGTTTTCAAAGCGCAGTTCTACACTTGCCATACCTACAGGTTTACGTTTTGCCGTTCCTGTAAAAATAACATCCTGCATACTGCCACCACGGAGCTGGCGTGCACTGGATTCCCCCATCACCCAACGGATAGCATCAATCACATTGGATTTACCACAACCATTAGGACCAACCACCGCTGTACGGTTATCTTTGAATTGTAGTGTTGTACTATCGGCAAAAGATTTGAAGCCTGAAAGTTTTAAGCTGCTTAAACGCATAATGTCCTAGTAATTACCGACGCGATCTCCGCGCCCAAGCGAGTTCGATTTGTTTCATCCGTGTCAGAGATTCCAACACCAGATTACGTAAGTGTCGACAAAAATCTTCCATAAATAAAGTAGCTTGTTGTGATTTTCGGATTAAAATTGCGTCAATCACCAACTTAAGCAATTCTAAAGCTTCTTGAAGCTCGCGTCTTGAAGTATTTAAGGTTAAAAAATAACTTCTTCGGAGTGAGGGTAACAACTCTTTATAAAATTTCATCAGGTAGGGATTCCCCACCATGTCTTGTTGCCCCGATAAAAATTGAAAAATACCATCATAAAACTTTTCAGTATTGCCTTGCTTCACTTGCTCAACCAAATGATTCATCATCTGCTGGATCGCTTCAGCCTCATGATTACGCCATGTTTCACTCATACGTTGCACGATTTGACCTAATAACAGTGCACTGGTATCAAATAATGCGCGTACTTGTTGAGCTGACATTTCTGAGACAATAGCACCACGGCGAGGATAAATTTCAATCAAGTGGGTTCTTTCTAAAAGCAAAAGGGCTTCTCGTACTGAGCCACGACTGACATCCAGTTCTTTGGCAATACGTAGTTCTTGTATTCTTTCTCCTTCAACCAACTCGCCACTAATAATTTGTTCACTAATATGTTTGGCAATTTGTTCTGAAAGGCTATCCACTTCTTCCGAATGCATATAATTCCTATCTTGGGTTTATTATTCTTTCTCAGACAATGTCAATTGTCATTATTTTAGTTTTACCTGATTTAATTCAATTGAAACCATGACATTGTCCGACAATTTTAATGCATTTTAAGTCAATTTAGTGTTTAGAAAAAGTACCTTTGATCGGAATCTACTTAGTAATTCCTTGATAAATAAAATAAAGACCAACAACTGTAAGTAAACATGCAAAACATTTTTTCAACATGGCTGGAGAAAGCGCATGCGCAACCTTTGCGCCGAATTTGGCGGTGATAAAACTCATCACACTGATCCCAATAAAGGCATAGATATGGACATAACCAATTGAATTTTTAATTTCAATTGGTTCTTGCGCGCCGAAGAACATGAAGCCTAATGCCCCTGCGATTGCAATCGGTAACCCACAAGCTGCTGATGTTGCAACGGCTTTTTGCATCACCACACCATTTTTGTTGAGATATGGAACAGTTAAACTTCCGCCACCAATACCAAAAATTGCCGATGCGACCCCGATTCCCCCACCAGCCAGCATTTGCATAGGTGCAGTCGGCAATTGTTTAGATTCATCGACTTTGACATTGGCCCCTTTAAACATTTTAAATGCCACCCAAATTGCAAATGCCCCAATAATCAATTGTAAATGCTGACCTGATAAAATATCTGCAATGCCAGCACCAATAAATGAGCCAATCACCAAACCTGGAGCTAAGTTTTTAAAAACACTCCAAAGTACTGCACCTTTTTTATGATGCGCTGTTACAGAACTAATTGAAGTTACAATAATAGTTGCAAGTGAAGTTCCCAATGCCATGTGCATAATGACCGAAGGATCATAGCCCATTTTGGTAAAGACCACATAGAGAATTGGTACAATAATTAAGCCACCGCCAACACCAAATAGCCCAGCAGCAAATCCTGCGATTGCACCAATACCTAAATATATGATTAACTCCATAAATGTTCCTTCACTCTTCTCAGATTCAACATGGATTTAGAGACTCGTCATCTTAGACAACTTCTTACACAAGCAAATGAGCTCCCTGAAGTGCTGCTTTTAAAGCAGACTACAGCATCGACCAATGATGATGTGCGTGAAATTGCGCTCAGCGGCGTCAAGACAGTTTTGGTCTGTAGTGAAACTCAGACTCAAGGACGAGGTCAGCACCAACGGGAATGGGTTTCGCCAATTGGTAATATTTATTTAAGCACATTGCTTGAAACACGAACACCCTTAGATGGGCGTTTAGCATTGGAAATTGCTTTAAATATCTTACAAATGCCAACACTTAAGAATTTACCAGAATTACAAATTAAATGGCCCAATGACCTATATAGCCCTCAAGGAAAATGGGGCGGAATTTTGGTTGAGCCCATTTCACCACATCAAGCCATTGTTGGAATCGGGATCAACTTATTTCCGATCCCTAAAGAAAATGTGACTCAACAAGCTACCTCGCTAATGCAATTAGGCCTACAATTTCCAAATCGAATCCAAATCATTGCAGAAATGTATTTGGCAATTCAACAAGCCGGACAATGGTTTGATCATGGTTGCTATAACCTCTCAGCACGATTTAATCACTATGCTGCCTTTATGGATCAGCAGGTTTATTTTGAACAAATTCAAAATTCAATTGAAGGTATTTTCAAAGGGATTTCTGATGATGGTGCACTGAATTTATTGACGGCTCAAGGTTTAGTCAATGTCTATCAGGGGCGTTTACGCTTAGCTGAAGCATAAATAACGAGGTGATCTGTTTTCTAAAATGAGATGGATTGATCAGATGTATCGTGAAAAAGTGATCGGCAATTAGGGGCTGTTGACATTTCATAAATGGCTTGCGTTGTAGGTTAAAATTGAGCAGGCAAGGCATGAAACGGAGAGAATAGCGAAACTATTTTCGAGTTTCATAACGAAGGCTGAGATAATTTTAGCCACAACCCTGAGCAAGAACAAAGCACTGCTTTGTTTGCAGCGCAAGGCGCAGCGGGGGACTAGCGTGTTTTTTGCCGCTACGTTGTTACGAACTACTGATTTAGAATAACTAAATTTCGTATTTCGCGCCTAGTATCGCCTAAAAAACACACGTAGTCGCAAACATAGACGAATTATCAACAGACCCTATTTAAAACAGGGCTTTTTTCGCTATACATTTCGCTATATATTGCGCAGTAATCGTATTGATCCAAAGATCATAGCAAACAGTTACTAACAGTACGGAACAACGTTCAGCAAAATGAACCGCAGGTTATTTGCCCTATTTGATTGATCAGATTGAGAGGCTCTCTAAGTCGTTCAATATTTTCAAATAAAATAATTATGCAGATTGTGTTCAGTTTCAATTAGGCAAAATCATGAAAGCACTTTGGTTAGATATAGGAAATACCCGTCTAAAATATTGGATTACTGAAAATAATCAAATTATCCAACAGGCAGCAGAATTACATCTCCAATCCCCTGCGGATCTGCTACTGGGTTTAATTCAACATTTTCGTGGTTTAGGCTTAGACAAAATTGGAATCTCCTCAGTCCAAGATAAAAAGAACAACGAACGCATTGTCCAGATTTTAAAATTACTCGATATTCCGGTGACTTTTGCCAAAGTGCATGCTGAATATGCAGGATTACGTTGTGGCTATGACCATATAGAACAACTTGGAATCGATCGTTGGTTACAAGTTTTGGCCGTGGCGAAAGCTGATGATGACTTGTGTGTGATTAGCTGTGGTACAGCTTTAACAATTGATTTAACCCAAGGCTTACAACATTTAGGCGGTTATATTCTGCCTAACCTCTATTTACAACGCGATTCTTTAATTCAAAAAACCAAAGGTATTAAAATTCCAGATGCGGCTTTTTCAGAGCTGAGTCCTGGTCGGAATACCATAGATGCAGTACATCATGGCATTTTCTTAGGGCTGTTAAGCACCATTGAAAAAGTGCTTGAGCAACAACCACGCAAGCTTATTTTAACAGGCGGTGATGCCAATCTATTTGCACAATTTCTTGAGAAATATCAACCAAGAATTGAATCAGATTTATTACTTAAAGGCTTACAGTTCTATATAGATCGACAAACCGCTTAAACCCAAATACAATTTAATGGAAGATCAGCAATCTTCCATTTTTAATAAATACAACCATAAACACGATAAAAGAGCAATCATTATGAAAACGATACCCTTACTGCTTAGTGCCTGTTTAATGAGCTTCACAATGGTGGGGTGTACCAGTTTACAAACTACGCACTCATCTTCAACAACCATGGCAACAACTGAACCCGTTATTGCTTACTTTGCTCCAGATGCAGGTGAAGAAGCCTGTGACTGCGGTTTAATCATGGATCAGGGTTATTCACTCACACCCGTAGAAAATGGATATTTCAGAAAATTATTAGGTCGTGATAAAGATGGCCGTTTCTTAGTTCAGGACTTCTATCAAAATAGTCGTAAAAAACAATCTGATCCCTTTTGGATTAAAGCCCCTCAAGGCTTAAATAGCTTTGATAGTAAATATGTCGATGGTGAAGTTGTGGGCTATTTTGAAAATGGAAAAGTCAGCTTTAAATCGACCAGCCAAGACCAGAGATTAGTTGGAAAAACTGAAACGTACTATTCAAATGGTCAACTTGGGCTACAGGAAGAATATCTTGATGCTCAGCCCATCGTTCAAAAGGTATGGTATGAAGATGGCAAACCTGCAGCAGAACTAAAATTAAGCCCAAGTGAAGATTATTCGATTCTAGACAGTAAAGTTTGGGATCAACAAGGCAATTTGATTCAAAATGAGCAACGCGCTCAGGAGATTCTTGACGAGCTTTATCAAAAACTAAATCAATAAAACAAAAGCAAATCGAGATAAATCTAGTATACGACTTGAGTGCGAGATTGAGATTCAGGTTGTAATAAAACCGCTAACTTTTCCCAAAGTACGTTTAAGCGAGTATATCCCTCAGCTGCCATAAAATGCCCAGCATCTTTCACTTCAATCATTTGTGAATTCAGAGAATAACCCTGTTGAATACTGATCGGTGCTGGAACAAAAGGATCATTGTTGGAGAAAAAGACAAAACGATTGAGAATATTCATTCTTAACAATGCATCGTCAACCTCGGCTTGTTGTAAAAATGAATTAAGTTCAGGTACAACGGATAAATTTTTACTAAATCCTGCTACTAAAAACAAAGCACCTAATTTTCGGCCCAATATTTCACTTGAAAGGAAATCCAGAGTGGCAATACCACCTAAGCCATGTGCCACAATGATGGTATCTTCATTGAGTGACTTAATTTGCTGAGTAATATTATGCTTCCACACCTCATAGCGAGGTTGTTCTGCATGTTCTAGATGAATAATTTCACATGTATGCCCTATAGCCAATACTTGCTGCTTCAACCAAGGATACCAATGTTGTTCAGGGGAGTCTTTATAACCGTGTACGATAAATACTTTTTTCATAAATAGACTACTTATCAATTATTGTTTAAATCATATTCAAATAATGTGCTTAGAATATCTAAACAACCAATAAAAGTATGTTATTTTTATTTAACAAAAAAGCGCCCGAAGGCGCTTTTTATAAAATAAATGAGGCTTATTTTTTATCATTATTACCAAACAATGGTCCCATACCGCCACCACCGCCAAACTGTTTTTGCATCCCGCCCAATGAGCGCATCATTTTTGCCATACCCGATGGATTGGCAAATTTCTTCATCATTTTCGCCATTTGCGCATGTTGTTTGATCAGTTTATTGACTTCAACTACATCCATACCACAGCCTGCTGCGATACGCTTTTTACGGCTCGGATTCATTAAGTCTGGATTACGACGTTCTTTGATGGTCATCGATTGAATAATCGCTTCCATCTTTTTCACTTGCTTTTCAGGATTTGCTTGCGCAATCGCATCTTGAATGCCTGAATTGCTCATGCCAGGCAACTTATCCAAGAAGCCCATCATACCGCCCATTTTATTCATTTGTTCAAATTGCATCAGCATGTCTTCAAAGTTGAAGCTCCCACCCTTTTGCAATTTTTTCGCCATTTTTTCGGCTTTTTCTTTGTCGATTTTACGTTCAACTTCTTCGACTAAAGAAAGTACGTCACCCATACCTAAGATACGTTGTGCAACACGCTCAGGATGGAATGGCTCTAAGGCATCGAGTTTTTCACCCATACCTAAAAATTTAATTGGCTTACCAGTAATTGCACGTACCGAAAGCGCCGCACCACCACGTGCATCACCATCGGTTTTGGTGAGGATAACACCCGTTAATGGTAATGCATCATTAAAGGCTTTGGCAGTATTTGCCGCATCCTGACCTGTCATTGCATCAACAACAAATAGGGTTTCGGTTGGGCCAATTGCGGCGTGTAATGCTTTGATTTCGTCCATCATGTCATCATCAACATGCAAACGACCTGCCGTATCGACAATCAAAACATCATTAAAGTTAATTTTGGCTTGACCAATTGCACGTTGTGCAATTTTAATCGGATCTTCAGAAGCATCCGATTCAATAAAATCAACACCCACTTCAGCAGCAACTGTTTGCAGTTGCTTGATCGCAGCTGGACGGTAAACATCGGCAGAAACCATCGCCACTTTTTTCTTTTGACGCTCTTTTAAGAAACGTCCAAGTTTTGCAGCTGTCGTGGTTTTACCGGCACCTTGTAAACCTGCGAGAAGAATCACAACAGGAGGTTTTGCAGCTAAGTCTAGACTTTCGTTTGCCTCACCCATCATTTTGGTGAGTTCGTCATACACAATTTTAACGAAAGCTTGACCTGGTGAAAGCTGAGTCATGACTTCTTGACCCAATGCTTCTTCCTTAACTTTCGCAATAAACTCACGAGTTACAGGCAAAGCAACATCGGCTTCAAGAAGTGCCATACGCACTTCACGTAAGGTATCTTTAATATTATCTTCGGTTAGCTGCCCAGAGCCAGTAACATTTCTGAGACTCTGCGTGAGTCGTTCTGTTAAGGTATCAAACATTGCAAAATCCGCTTAAAATAGCTAGTAGCAAAAAAAATCTTTCTTAAAATAGAAAATTTATGCTCAAGATGCTATAGGATACTGTAGTTCACATGGAATTTATATCTTATAACATGAATATTCATCATCCTGAAAAAGGTTTGACATGATTAGCCTCCCCTTGGTTTATACGATTTTAGCATTAATTGCCTATACCTCTTCATTTTGGTATTTGTTCATGCACTTAATGGCTAAACGTTCCGCAAACCCATGGTTTATTGGCATCATGTCAGGTTTAGGGCTGATATTACATGCAAGTGTACTGCATAACGACATACTTACACCACTAGGGATTAATTACGACGTCTTTAACTTGATGTCTTTTACCTCGGCGTTAATGTTGGTTCTAAGTATGCTTTATAGTACCTATCGTCCTGTTATTTCACTAAATTTGATTGGCATTCCGGTTGCAGCCTTTGGTCTGATTTTAGGATTTTGTTTTAGTAAACCAGATCAATTTATTGAACAGCATTCTATCGGTTTAGACATCCATATCATTCTGTCTTTATCTGCTTATGCCGTTTTACTCATGGCAACCATACAAGCCGTTTTGATTTGGTTTCAAAACCGCGAACTCAAAAAGAAACAAAAAAAACGTATTTGGGTCAACTTCTTACCATCATATCAAGCCATGGAATCCTTACTTTTTGATATGCTCATTACTGGTTTTGTTTTATTAACTGTCGCTTTATCTTTTGGTTTCTTTACCATTGATGACTTCTTTGCACAGCACCTAGCACATAAGACTGTGTTTAGTATTGTGTCTTGGTTTGTTTACGGTGCGTTGTTAATTGGTCACTATAAGTTTGGCTGGCGTGGTCAGAAAGCCATTCGCTTTACCATGATTGGATTCTTTTTATTGGCAGTTGGCTTTATTGGTTCTAAATTTGTTTTGGAAATGATTTTGCATCGTTGATAAACGCAGCACTGAACAAAAATGGGCAGTATTTTGTATTCTTACTATAAGTATATTAATACAGAAGCAGAAGAAATTGTTTTATATGAGTTAGATCTGGAATATTACTGCCTTAGATCAATTCTGGTGACAGCTTAACTCAGCATCCAATACAAATTTAAACATAGAACAAGCGCATTTTCTCTTAGCTGAAAGAAGTTTTTCTGACGTTTTAGACGAAATTATTCCCATTGAAAATGTTAAGTTTTTAAATTTTTGGAATCAATCGATCTCTAAATATTTAAGTGATTGGATGAATTAACGAACAAATTTTACATTGGGCAAAACATTGAAACCGAGATCTTGTGTTTCTACCCTCAAAGGGTGATCGTTAAATAAGGCAAAGGATTTCATAGTTTAGCCAATGAGAAGGATTGTGAATCACATTTAGGTTCTAAAAACATGTATACACAGCAAAAAACTCGACTTTATATAGAGGTTTCGATAATGAAAATTTATGGATCAACTTTTCAATAACACTCCATTTAGCACTGATCTAGAATATATTTGCATCAGTAGACATCTCCTACAAAAATGCGTATAACGCTGTTTTCATCTCATCAGGTAACAATCGTGAAACTTATACTCGCCCCAATGGAAGGCTTAACCGACCCTATCATGCGTGACGTTCTCACACATGTCGGTAGCTTTGACTGGTGCGTGACTGAGTTTATCCGTGTAACGGATTCGGTCTTACCTGACCATGTTTACCATAGCTATTGTCCAGAACTAAACAATCAAGGCAAAACAGCTGCTGGCACACCAGTACATGTTCAGTTTTTAGGAAATAATCCTGTAATGCTCGCAGCCAATGCGGTACGCGCTGCTGAATTAGGTGCTCCTGCAATCGATATGAATTTTGGTTGTCCTGCTAAAACAGTAAACCGTCATAGAGGTGGTTCAGTACTTCTCGATGAGCCTGAGGTTGTACATGAGTTGGTCAAGGCTGTACGTGATGCAGTACCCAAACATATTCCTGTATCTGCAAAAATGCGTTTAGGTTATATGGACCGAAATTTTACCCTTGAAAATGCGCATGCCATTGAAGATGCTGGCGCAGCTTGGGTCACTGTCCATGCTCGGACCAAAGCTGATGGGTACACCCCTCCAGCATTTTGGGATCAGCTACAGCCGATTCGTGAAGCACTCAAGATCAATGTGATTGCCAATGGTGAAATCTGGACCAATGCTGATGCGAAGCAATGCCAACTTGAATCAGGTTGCCAAGATTTGATGATTGGTCGTGGTGCTGTGACTACACCAGATCTCACACAATGTATTCGTAAAAATACAGATGAACCACTTATCACTTGGTCTGAACTATTAAATTTACAAATTCGTTTTTTAAATGGTCCATATAAAAAAGAGCTGAACATGGTCGGCCGTTATAAACAATGGATTGGGATGATGTCTAAGCATTACCCCGAAGCCAAAGCCTTATGGGATGAAATCAAACGGTTGAAAAAAATTGATGAAGTGCTGGAGAAATTGAATCCTGCACATTTTTAAATTGCTTCATCAATCTCTAAAATTGCTTTAATTTCTTCAGGTTGAAATTCTTTTGATAATTCAGAAGTTGGATTCAATACCAATGTTGCCCCCTGAGTCATTTCAAAAAACTGCCGTGTATTTAAAGTGATATATTCAGCATCGACTCCAATATCATTTTGAATGGTTTCTAGCTCTATGAAGAATGGTATTGCTTGATCACCTTCGGGTGTTTCTAGAATACGGAATTGAATTTTTTTATGCTGATCTTGTGTTCCCAAACAATAAATATCCGATGCTAAAAGCAGATCGATAAAATCAGGGATCAATTCGTAGTTTTCTTGGGTGTTGATAAAGAGTTGTTGTAAATTTTGCATGTTGTTGATTGTCTATTTTTGGTGCCATTAATATAGCTTATTCACGGTAGATATGGAATTGATCTGAGTGCTCAATTGGATATCCTTAAGCCTCGAATTTCAAATTATCAAGATTTAAGTTATTGAATTTAAATTATTATAAAAGCTTTAATCTCGTTTAGGAAACTATATTCATAAAGCATCTACTGCTGAGGGGATACGAAATCACCATCACTATTAGTTTTTCTATAATCACCACAGGATGCCGGAAAAGGGACTAAGCAAAAAATACAAACAAAGAATTTCACAAATTGCATTTTTGAGGAATTCCTTTACTTTGGTAAATATTGAAATAAGTATTATTCTTTGTGAGTTCAGTATTTAATTCTAACCAATAATCCTTAACATTTACTCTCGTCGTCACTAAAAATTCACAATACTCATTCACATTATTTTTTATATTTAAAATATGTTGCTTCATGAGTGAAACATACACCTCTTTTGATTTCCTCTCATCAATCACATTCAGAGCAGAAATAAAACTTGTGGGAACAATCGGATCTGTATTCATTTTTTTAAATCTTTTCCCATTGTATTCAACACTTAACCCTAGACGAATGCTTTTGAGTTGATTAAATTTAGAGTTCGTTGCATAAATCTCAGAAAAGAGATCAGATGTTTGACTGCTATTATTAAAAAAATAAATTTTCTTGGTCGTCAAACCATAGGATAGCACTTCATAGCGTTTACTATGCGAGACTGTATCCCTATTGATATAACCTATTTTTTCAAGGTTCTTTATTATTTCGCCTAAATCTACAGACATTGCTTTTAAATTAAGCTGGTTTACTGGTGCAAATCTTGAGTAATTTATTTCAGAAGATAACGCTGATATTTCTTTATCTTCAAAATTAAAAATTCGATTTTCTACATTCGCTCCAAAACTATAGGATGTCAAAGAAAAACATATCAGGAATACAGTTTTAAATTTAATAATATAATGATTTTTCATAATTTTTATCTGTCATTTTTGTATAGTATACAGTATAAGCAAAACTATTGACTTGACCTTTGCTTACAAACCATTCAGGTTCAGATTCCAAGATAATATGTACACCATTAAAATTCTTTTCAGAAATAACCTTTCTGTACTGATCCCCACCTTGACATCGCCCTTTAGTTAAAAAATTTTCTATGAAGTTATCAAGACTGCTTTTATCTAAAGCTACTGAATTTATTAAAAAAATTTGATCAGAAATTGATTGATCGATATTTTTATGGATATTTTCATCAAATGGAACGAAATTATCACTAGCATAATAATTTGTATTTGGACCTTGTCCTGTAGTTCGTACTTCTAATGTAGACATATGATGATAATTATCTTCAAAATTTTCATTGTGAACTATTCCATTATCAAAACCTTGAGTAGCAGATAATCGATCTATAACTTTTAACTTCAAATAATTTGAATTCATTTCCTTATATTTGCTATATATTTTTTTAAAATTATAGTCCAAATACAAATCATGATTAACAACAAATAAATTAATATCTCTCGATATTTCCTTTACGTCACTTCGAGTATCGCTTTTCTTAGTTTTGTTATTTATCTGGCATAGATGATCTAATGGCTCATTAGGAGCACATGCAAATAGAAAAAAAGAATATATAAAAATAGTTAAAATTTTCCTCATAACTTATTAAGCCTTATCAAAGGTATAAAATTTTTATATGATTTTCAATATCATAGATATAAAACACTAATATATTGATGTCTCATATTTTTTATCCGTTTTCTTTGTAAAATAAATAAAAAAATTCAAACTATTATATTTCCTATTTTTAATTTGTTTTCCATCAGCTTCCAAAACAATGTGCATATCATTTACATTCCATTCTTCTACTTCAGGTTCATTTGAATTACTACATTTTAGTTTTTTTATAAAAGTACTAACTTTACTATTCAAATCTACCCCACCCACTTTATCACCACTTACCACATAAATCTGATCTTTAACCATAGATACAATTTCTTCTTCTAATTGCTCACTATAAGGAACATAGTTATCACTACTAAAAAACATATGATTACCCTTTAAATTACTATTAGCTGAAAGACGAGAAATGTAATCAAAATTCCTCTTCACATTATTATTAACAGTACCATCACTAAAACCTACTTCAGGAGAAAGACTATCTAGAACTTTCAATACTAAATAATGACTATTTAACTCAAAATATCTTTTAACAATTTCATTTTGATCATAATTTAAATAAATTTTATTATTTTCAACAAATGATGATATATCTCTAGCTACTCGAACATCATAGCCATTTTCATTTTTTATATTTTCACTATTTTTTAAACTACAATTATCCTTATTTGAGTCAAATGAGCAAGCAGACAGACTTAAAATTACTACTAATAAAATCAAAAATTTCATAATATCTTTATCCATTGTAATCTAAGCTTCTATCGTTACGCATAAGTAACCATTGATGCCTAAATAAAGCTATTTGATTACCTTTATAAAGCGATTTTTTAGGTGGATCTTCATCAGTATCCTCATAATCCATAAAATTATCGGTAAAACCTTTATGAAAACAATATGGTATATCTTTCCCATTTTGGAATACATGGGATAATCCAAAGCTATGAACTATTTCATGAACTACAGTCTCCAATTCAGTTGCTCCATGATGATAAATAACAACTGAGTTCCCCCATACTTTTTTCCTATTAGATCCTGCTTCAGGTGCAAAAATAGCACTACCTTTTCTATTAAAAATTTGACCATTTTTGGTATATGAACATTGTGTATTTGTAAAAAAAACATATGTAACATCATTAGAATCAGAATTTATTAAACCATTAACTTTTGCATATTTCTGAAATAAAAAGATTAAATCGTGCTTAAATTCATCATCTAAAGTATTGTTAATTATACTATTACCTAAACTGTTTTTCGTTTGATTTACATAATATTTATTATAAAATCCTTCCAAGTCCCATGTTTTATTTTTATCTAACATGTCCTTTATATTAAAAATTGTATCTCTTACTATTTTAGGTCGTATAAGTGCTTGATTAAAAGATTCATATTTTAAACTATATTCCAATCCTGTACCTGTAGGCCGTTGAACTTTATTTTGATTAAAACTAACATCAATAAAGCATATTTTAGCTATTGGAACTTTATCATTTGCAAAAACGCTCATTTGCCCAACTTCAAAAATATTATTCCCTTTTATTGCTTTTACACTAATTAGAGCACCTTTAGTTGTTGCTCCTTCACAAGATATTCTAATTGCATTTTTAGTACTGTAACTCCACCTAGACTGATCTACCAAATCTGTTTTTTTCCTATTTTTTATGAAAAAAGAAATTGGTAACTCCAGACGATTACTTTTTTCATTACCAGTTGATGTAGAAATTTTTATACATTTTTCATTAGTTTCAAATATTATTTTTGTACCATCATCTTGTAGAGGTACTTCATCATCCCCGACAACTTGGTGAAGTTCAATAGATAATAGTGCACCATCTACATTAATTTTAGAACTTGCATTTTTATCTTTTACCTTAGTTGCAAAAATTGCTAAATGAGATGGGATGTACTCTATACCCCAAGGGGTTATTTTCCGTGTACCATCTATATATACTTTCTTTAAACCACTAATGTAATTTTTATTAATTAACGCAGGCTGCATTTTTCTATTTATTTCAAAAACAGGGAATATGTACTCATCTCTTAACCAATCAAATCCAAACTCTCCCTTATATTCTTTTGTTCTTTTTTGAAAATTATAGGGTCTCCGAAAATGAACTGTAAACTTCCTTAAACACGTTGCACATGAAGCACCCGCTGTAGGACTTGCACCACCAACACCCATCTTAAATCTCCAAATTAATCAAATTTTTTATAAAAACGTTATGATGAAATTCTTTTCCCAATACATACTCTTTATATGATTGGATATCATTGGAATAATTTTCTTGAAGTGAACCCAATAAATCTTTTTGTTTTAAAAACTCTATTTTTTCTGGATAAATAATTGAAAGATTTTCTTGAAGATTAGAATAGCTAAGACTCTTATTTAACTGCTCAATTGCTTTTAAAACAAATTTAAAATCATGTCCTAAAACTACACTTTTATAGCTTTCCAAAAGTGTATAAAAAGCATCTACATAAGATACTTGCTCCGCAATATTGTTATGCTGCATTTCATTTTGGAGCCAAAGATATTGCGGATCATTTGCATAATCTATTCCCAAATAAACATGGCTCTTCACCATATATTTGAGTGTATAAATTTGATTGATGCCTTTTTCAACATATAGATTGATCAGGCTTTGGACAGGTTCTAATAGCTGATCAAATTGCCCATTCAGTTTAAGGGCTGGGTTTTCTTTTATAATTTCATAGACAAGGTCATATAAAAATTCTTTATTTTGCTCAACATCTAATTCATATAATTTTTCTTGGCTGAGTATGAACATTATGCATTCTCCAATACCATTAATTGATTAGAATCTACATCCTGATAATTTCGAATTGAAATAATCCATTTTGTAATACCCTCAAAAAACTCATCTTCTTGTTGATCTGTCAGTATTTTATGAATTTTTTTAACAATTCTTGGATCAAACCATCTAAATAATTTTTGTGTACCATCAGGAAATTCTACTGTGAGATAGCGTTTCATTTTTTTAACAAACTGAGCCAAATCCAATGAACTGAATACCAGATTTAAAGCCTGTTCGTCTTTCCATGTTTGATGAATAAAGCTAAATCCATCTTCTTCGAGCGCCTCTAAATCATTGATTAAGACAAGTACAGGGGCAACTTCAAAAGGTGCATTGCCCTCCGTTGTACCTGAAAATAATGAATAAAACTCTAACCTTGCGTCATTTCGCCATGTATTGATAAAGTGCAAAGTTTGATCTGAAACTTGCGCCGCATCCAAGATTAAATACATGTTCAAATCATATCGATCATCTTCGATACAACTTTTTATATTTTTAAATGGAACAATTTTTCTTTTCATTTTATTTATCAACAAATGCCATTCCAAACTTTGCTGCATCCAACAAACAAGGCTTACAGATATTTTCATAGAATGATGGAAGTGAATAATCGACTTTTGCTCCACCAATAAAACTATGTTGCCCTGCCTTCACTTCGAACTTAGCAGCCGTGGTCACAAATACACCTGAACCATTAATTTTTAATTGAGAGCCACCAGATGTGATAATAATTTCTTTGAGACTCTTGAGCTCAATCATCTCTTCAGTCGAAATAATTTGAATACCTTTACGTGCAATCAAATCCGCACCATCGCCTTGTGCTTGGATCTCAACCTTACCTTTCCCAGCAAAAAGTCTTGCACCTTCTTGTGCCGCAAAAAGACTGATCTTTGATTGTGCATGTGCAACTAAATTCTTTTGCGTACTCAGGTTGATACTGTCACCTGCGGTATAACTGATTTGTTTATCCGCAGAAAGATGTAAGTCTTCATTACTTGCCAATGCGATTGAATTCGGTGCAGCTAAAATAATCAAAGCTTGTTTAAATGCATCCGCTTTGTCTTTTTCACCTTTTTCGATTTGATCAAGAAATTGCTTGAGATTTTCCAATACATCTAGTGGATCAGTTTGCTGATTCTTGGCAACTTCACTTAGGGCCTTGGAATTATTTAGGCTGCTTTCTAACTGACTTTTCGCCGCAGTTGCATCAAGGTGATTGCCTGAAGCTGAATCTTGAGCATAGGTACTCAGTAGTAGGCCTTGCCCAGCTCGTAACGCTCCCCATTGGTCTGTTCTTAGTTCAAAGCCTTCGCCTCGTCCTTCACTGGTATCAGTTTCTTTAGGATGGCTCAGATTACCGAGATTGAGTTGACTCGTACCGTGACTGCTTTGTAGCTGGCTGCTAATTTGGTCTGTGGTATCGTCAAATCTAAGCTGGCCATAGCCACTGCCTTTAACTTCTCGACTTTTGATCCCTGCTAGTTTTTTAGTATCAGGCAATTGGCCTTTGTCATCAAATTTCGTTGGATTTCGTTGTGCTTCATGAATACGCCCCACCACAAATGGTCGGTCAATATTGCCATCAAAGAAATCTATCACGACAATCTCGCCGATCCTCGGTAAGAATCTCGCACCATAGCCTTCACCTGCCCACGGGGTCAGTACATCCACCCAAGCGGAATCGGTGTCGTTGTCATTGCTCCCTGCACCACCATCATGACTGTGGTCTTCATTTCGGGTAAATAGGAAGCGAACTTTAATACGTCCCCATTCATCCACATGAATTTCTTCTCCACTTGGCCCAACCACTTTGGCACGTTGTGGATGGGTACTTGGACGGTGTTGTAGTGGGTGGTATTCAGGAACAGTGGTGATATTACGGCGTTGTAGTACCAATTGATTGGCTTGGCGTTCTGGGTTGTTTGAGTCTACATTTGAATTGACCCAATTGCTTTGTTGGAGCAAGCGATTGATTTGTTCATTCAGATCTTTGGGTAAATTGTTCTGGTTATAGAATGTCTTTGACGTGATCAGAAATTCTTTGTCTGAGCCATTGTGTTGGTCTATTTCTGGGTGTTCGTTTAACTCAAACCAATACCCCACTTGCGCATCACGTACAGTAGAGTTGGCTATAAATTGTTTGGATTGAGCATCATAATAATGGCTCAGGTTTTGGTTAATCTTTTCAATCTGATTGTTATTTGAAGCGGTTGCTTGATCTTCACCATTCAGGTCTTGAATCCATGCTGGACTGATATGCCAAGCTTGTTCTAAACCAAGACTGGCATTGTTTTGGTTTTGGCTATGTTGATGTTTACTTTGAACACTGCCTGCACCCTCTTCTTGCTCTAACACATCTGCTTGCCAGCGTTGTACATGGACAGCAGTGGGTTGTAAGCTGCGTTGTCCAATAAAGCTGGTGATGCTGTCTTGTTGTTCTGTGGCACTGCTACGTTGGAAACGAATTTTTCTTCGTTCTAGCGCTTTGTATTCGTTATTATCATCCACCAAACGCAGTTTTTGTGGTTGAATTTGAGTCGCAGAACTAGGCACAATCAATTGCGCCTCATCAATCAGCCAGTTGATCCCCTCACTGCGCATCAAGCGGGTTAAAAATGCATAGTCACTTTCATTGCTCTGCATAATGAATGGTCGGATATCGTAGTCTTTTTTAAGACCACTTTTATCGAGGCTTAGACTGGAGGCAAAGAGTGGGCTTTTGTCTTGCCATTCTTTAAACAGCGCTTCTATGACTTGAACAACCGACTTATTCATAAACACTCGGCTGTTACGACGTTTATGCCACAGTGAAGTGGCATCTTCGAGTTTGAGTTTATATAGCGTCAGTGCACCATCACTTTGCCCTTGTGCTGCTTCGGTAATCACCCCTGTGCTACGAAACAGTTGTCCATGATCTGTGACTTGATCGATGGCCACTTGGCTACCAATGAATTGTTTAAGCGGAATCACAGCCGAAGTGGCAAGGCAAATCAGTTCAATAGACACGCCTTGGTTCAGACCATGTTGTCCATCGATGCGTTGTAAGAAGACTTGAGCAGTCAAATCAGGATTGCTAAATTGGATATGCAAGGCTCGTTTTTGTGCGTTTAGTCCAAGCTGATCCAATATTTTATAAATGCTATTTACTAAGCTGTTCATTTTAATAATTTATTCATTTTAATTGCCTCTATTATAAATTAATTCTAAAATTTTTCTATTTAAAAAAACAATTTCTTTACTAAAAATACTTAAATTCAAATAGATTTTTTGATTAATTGTTGAAAAATTAAATAAATAATCTTACTAAAATTGCAGTTTAAATATTCACATATTTCTAATAAATCAACATTATTTATTTCCACAAACACCTAAAATCAAGTTCAAAATAATCTTGTTTATATGCTTGATTTCAATTTTAATCTCAGCCTGCTTGTTATGTCTGATATGTATTCATATGCTGATCAATCCATGTTGTGTTTATATACATAGGCCTCATTTAATTTATGTCTTTTATAGCAATGCCAACTTTACTACTGCTTTATGTTATAAAATAGCTACACATTTCATTCTTTTAGGAATTTTCCTATGAACGATGTTAAGTCTCCCAGAAAACCGTTGTGGAAATCTAAAGCCGTGATTTTCGCAACAATCTTTAGCTGTCTATTCCTTGTATTCTTCTATATGGCTGTAACCAATGAACCAGATTATATGCCGAGTCAGCAAAATAAGCAGATAGCGAAGCCTCAGACTGAGAATAGCGATACAGCACCTTCACATGACACACAGCAAATGTCGAATGATGAAATGAAAAACATGCCACACACCTCAGCTCAGCCAGAACATGCGAACTAAACAATCTATGATCAATGATTCACGTAATGCGCTTGTCGTAGAGGGTGGCGGTATGCGTGGGGCTTTTACCTGCGGTGTACTTGACGCTTTCCTACAACAAAATTTTAACCCTTTTGATCTTTTTGTTGGAGTGTCTTCTGGTTCAACAAATCTCGCCAATTACCTTGCTCGACAACAAGGTCGCAATATCGAACTCTATTTAGACCACTCGCTTCGACCTGAATTTATTCGTTATGCTCGCTTTTTTAAAGGTGGGGATTTACTGGATATGCAGTGGATGTGGAATATTGTCGAGAAAGAGAATCCTCTAGATCGACAGGCCTTATTTAGTCAAAATCCTGACTTTTATATGGTGTTGACTCATGCTCGTACAGGTTATCCTGAATATTTACGTGCTGGGAAAGACAATATTATTGATGGCTTACGTGCTTCTAGTTCTATTCCCTATCTAACACGACAGGCTGTAGAAATCTTTGGAGAGCCTTATTTTGATGGTGGTGTCGCAGATGCCCTCCCTGTTCAATGGGCAGCGCAACAAGCAAATATTCAAAATCTCTTGGTGATTCGTACGCGTACACAAAATTACTTTAAAGCGAGCAGTAAAGCAGATCAATTCTTTGCAAAATATTTGCTTAATCAACATACTGGCTTTGCAGATAGTCTGAAAAACCGTTGTACTCGTTATAACCAAACAGTCGATTTTATCCGCCAAAATACTCAACAAAGAATTTTGGAAATCTGCCCACCTGACAATAAAAAGTTAGCAGGCCGTTTATGTAAAGATAAACGCAAATTGCAATATACCTATGAAGTTGGCTTAGAAAGCGGACAAAAAGCTATAGAAGACTGGAGCAACACACACAAAGGCTAAAAGCGAAGTTCCCCACAAATTAGTTTTTTAGCTTGTATTGCGTGACATATCTTTCTTGTGGAAAAGCATCCTGAGTGATGCTTTCTACTTGTACAACTTGCCCTTTGACTAAACTGATCAAAGGTGGCTGTTCAATCGTAATCCGCATGCGTTGATTGACCAGTGATTGACATCCACTGTCAGCTCTTCCATTCTTTTCAGCTTTTAATATTTTGATATACATCGTCAATTTACTTTTTTCAAACTCACCTTGTGGCCCATTGATTGCCATCGTCATGGTTGAGGTTTCTTCTAAGACTTTAACCGTTAAGAGACATTTATTGAGATAAGATGCCCAGGTCAAATTGGGCACAATAAGACCCATCATCAAAAAAATACCGAGTATTGCACTTTTCATTTACTGATCCTTTTTCCAAAACTTCCATGACTTTTCAGGGCAAGTATAAAGTTTGTCAGAAATAGGGATTTGATCATTGGTTTTGAGATCAAATACTTGAAATTGGCATTGGTTATTTTGATATTTACCTAAAATTTCATAATCGTGTCCAGCCTGTGGTCTGAACGAAGCAACAGCATCCACACATTGATCAAAAACTTGTGCTTTTGTCCGAGATGAATCAGTCGCTCCAAATACAAAACCATATAAATTCACAGGTTGGTCTGCATTTAAAATAAACTCTTTATAAGAGATCAGTTGGTAAGTTCGCATAGCATTGCTTTCAGCTTCTTTCTGAATCGCACTACGAGGCATCCCTTCTTCGATATTAAAGGTGATTCTGGCATACGCTTTTAGCGCAGATAATGCACCATTTCCACTTAAGTAATCCCGTATCCCAGCTTTTCTTCCTGCACAATCAAATGAATGTTGAATTAAAGTTTTTGTCGCACCCTTTCGATAGACCCGAATCCGTGACTGTGTCGCTGGATCATAAGTTTTTGGCTTTGTTTCTACCTGCAACTCATAGGCTAACGGTTGTTGTTTATCTGTTTCGGCTTGTGCAAATACACTGAATTGAGATACAACTCCAAATAAAAATAAAACCTGAAACTTTACCATGCCGTGCTTATATAATCTTTTCATTTTATTTTTAAAATACTAAGTATGTCTTGAAAAGACTTTACACGATGATCGGCCTGTGTCGATGTTTCTTTTTGTTGAGGATCAAATAAGATCGTTTTCATACCCAACGCTTTTGCACCGCGAATGTCTGCTATCTCATGATCGCCAACAAAAATGCAGTGCTGAGGAATAACACCGAGCTGCTGACATGCCAATTGGAAAATTTCTGGATGAGGCTTTCGCAGTCCAACAGCTTCTGACACAATCACACTCGAAAAATACTCACTTAAACCTAAGGCTTTGAAATTATCTTCCTGAAAAGGTGTCTTTCCATTAGAAATTAATCCAAGAGAAAAATTTGCCTTAAATAAGCTATAAATAACCAGATCAACATTGCTAAAGCTTCGACAAAATTTATTAAAGTCTAGAATATAATTCTCTAATAGCGCTTGTGTCGAATAGTTAGATATTTGAAACTCTTGAATAAGTTGAGCATACACCTGATCTTTCCATACAGAACCATTGTTATCCAGCTCCATAAAGCGCCGAATAAATTGTGGTTTCTGTTGTATCTCAACCAGCTCGAAGAAATTTACCTGCCAATTTAAAAAAGCCTTTAGGGAGGAGGTGCGATCAAGTAAGGTTTGATCTAAATCAAAAAGTATAACTTGAATCATCTCACCATCCTCTAAATCGAAAAGACTTGCTAAAGGATCAATAGATTATAATCATTGATTATCTATTCAATCCGATCTATCCATTGAATGCTTGTAGTGTTTCTAGGGTAATCCCTGCGCCACCACATACAATCACCAAGACCTGATCAGCGGGTTTAAATTGAATCGTCTGATCATAAAGCACTGATAACGTTGCACCACATGCCGGCTCAACCAAAATACGATGATCATCCACAAATTTTAAACAAGCATCTACAGTGTCTTGATCTGAAACTACCAAACTACGAACTTCAAGTTCTTGGCCCACTTCAAATGCATTTTGACAAACTTTTTTTGCTGCAAGTGTTGTTGCTATACCACTCACTTGATCCAATTCAACATGTTGCTTAGCGACAATCGAAGCATGTAAGGATGCTGTACCTTGGGTTTCAACCGCATAAATTGGAATATGGGCTAAACCATGTTTCTTTAATCCTGCTGCAACACCTGAAAGTAAACTTCCGCCACCCACAGATAAGACCACTGCATCTGGAGTAACCCCTTCTGCAATGACTTCATCAATCATCGGGATAATACCTTCCCATAACAGTGGATGATCAAAAGGATGAATAAATACATCATGCTGTGTTAATAAGGACTGCGCTAAAGCATTGGCTTCAGTCCATGAAGCGCCATGTACAATAACCTCTGCCCCTTGCTGGGCAATTAATTCTCTCGCACGTTGTGCTGTGGTTTCAGGAACAACGACGGTCACTGGAACACCCAGTTGTCGACCTGTATAAGCAACAGCTAAGCCTGCATTGCCACCCGATGAACTGATAAAACGCTGGGCACCTTGTTCAAAATATTTCTGACAGGCATGGCTAATACTTCGTTGTTTAAATGATGCCGACGGTTGTAAGGCTTCCATTTTTAACCACACCTGACATTGATTCAGTTGGCTTAAAACTAAAGATTGTATTAACGGGGTTTTTATACTGAGCATGGGCAAATCGATTCTCTTGGTTTATTTCAATCTTGGCTTATTTCAATGTTGGTTTATTACAATTCATTCATTTTTTAAACTTAATCCCATATCGATATGTGGAATCTCACAATCTAAATATTCTTCACCTTGTACCTGAAAGCCTAAGTTTTCATAAAAGCGTATTGCATAGACTTGAGCAGATAATTGAAGAAATGCTCTATTTTGCTGTTTTGCAACTTGAATAATCTGTTGCATGAGCAGTTTACCAATCCCCTCACCTCGATATTGTTGCAACACAGCAACTCGACCAATACTGTTATTTTCCAATAACCGCGCTGTAGCAATGGCTTGATCTTGCGCATATACAACAAAATGCAATGAAATGGCATCCTGCTCATCCCATTCATCTGCTTCACTGATGTTTTGTTCTTCGATAAAAACCATGCTTCGAATCAATTTCGCATCATGTTGAAGCTGGCTCCACGGCCCAGATTGAATGACAAATTGGCTCATTATTTAAATCCTAATGGTTGAGAAATTGATCCTTCATTCTTGCAATTATGCTAATGTAATGCACAGTGACAATACGCTCACTTCCACCAACTTAACTAAACTTGTAGAATAATTATGTTTCTAAATCATAAATTTAAAGTATTTATTTATAGCGCAATTTTACTGACGACTCAAAGTATTTATGCAAAAACATCCGAGCTAGATCGTGTGAATATTATCACAAAAAGCATGATTGGATTATTTTCTCAAGACCCAAATCAAGATCAGCTTAATTTAAAAATGAGTGCCGCAATTGCAGGTATCTCAGAAGCTGAAGCTAAAAAAAACCGCGATGAAAGTGGCGAAAAACAAGCCACTGCATCTGAAAAGATGAAGGAAATACTTAAAGAACAATTTAATGCCAACGATTTTAAAATTGTTGCGCCAGCATTTGAACGCCAAATGAAAGCTCAAAGTGCTGCATATCAGAGCTGTAAACAGGATGGTAAAATTATTGAAAATAGTCAAAGTTTTCAAGTACCGTTAACCTGCAAAGTCCCTGTGCTTAATTTAGACAATGTTCAAATGCCTGAACGTGGTAACAAAGAAAGTGATGCGCAATTTGCAGCTAAAGCAACAGACTTTTTGACAGAACTACTGATTAAAGCCCCAACAGAAACATTAAAAACCAGTATCTTGATTCATAAAATGGGTGAACAATTGATTCCAGAAATGGATGATCCGCAATATTTTCCAGATACGATCTCTCAAAAAACCACGGGCTCAAGCGAAGCTGAGCTTGATGAAATGAATCAGCAATAAAATAATTTATCTAAATGGTACCAAGAGAGAAAGCAGTTAAACCTGCGTTCTCTCCTCACAACGCGCTAGCACTTAGCGCCAATGTCTTGCTGGTCCCACTGATCATTCAATAATAATTCTAAGGATTGTTTTTGAATCCCATACATCTCTTTTAAAGCACGAATTTGATCTAAGACTGTTTGATCAGGTGCAGTGAAATCTTTACGCTTGGTTGCCAAAATCATTTTGTTTTTACTGGTATGTTCTAATGCCACAAATTCAAAGACTTTGGTTTCATAACCATATGCTTTCAGCAACAGAGCTCGCATGGTATCTGTCAGCATTTCAGCTTGTTGTCCTGCATGAATACCGAATTGCAACATTGGTTGTAGCACTTGCGGACTGTTCAATTGTGGGCGTAATTCTTTATGGCAACATGGTGCACACATAATCATTTGAGCGTTTAAACGGATACCTGTATGTATCGCAAAATCTGTTGCAACATCACACGCATGTAAGGCGATCATAATATCCAAATGGGATGGATGATACGTTCTCACATCACCTTGGAAAAAATCCAATTGATTAAAATCGGACTTTTGCGCAACCTCTTGGCAAAATTTCACCATTTTGTCATTCAGCTCAACACCCGTTACAAATGGGGTTTGATGTTGTTTTGCCAAATAATCATATAAAGCAAACGTTAAATAGCCTTTTCCTGAACCAAAATCGACAATTTTTAAAGCCTGCTCTTTGGTTTTTCCATCATGCACTAAAGTCTCTGACTGTTGAATATGCACTAAAGCACCTGAAAAGATTTCAACAAATTTGTTAATCTGCTTCCACTTACGTGCCATGCTTGGAATAATTTGTGCATTGGCATCGGTAATGCCGAGCGGTTGGAGAAAATAGCTTTCTTGGTCGACAAAACGATGTTTTGTACGATCATGCCCTTGTTGTTGGTTTTTAGTGGTTTTATCCAGCTTATTTTTACTGACGGTCAGCAAGGCTTTCTTTTTATTTTTCTTCAGCTGCGTTTCAGCCTCATCGGTAAATAAATTGGCTTGTTTACAATCCTCAGCCAGCCCCTGAATAGTGGTTAACGCATGGGTAAGTGGATAGTTTTTAGTAATATCATTGGTTTTATATCGATATAGACAGCTTAGAACCGTTTCATTCTGTAGCTGAATGACGCGAAAGGTCATTTTCTCTAAATCAACCAATTCTCCTTTATACTGACTTAAAATCAAACGATCTAAGCTTTGATTATCAATAGCTTGCTGTACGCTATCAAAAAATTGTTGTTCCTGAACAGATAAGCTTGCCACATTGGACATAATCAAAACTCGTATTAATTAAGTTACCTATTTTAAGACGTCTTACTTTAAAGGTAAAACTCCATTACTATACAGTTGTATTTTTAGGATAATAAGGTCCAATGTCGACAGATAAATTGATTCACATCTATGCACCACAAGAAGAACGTATTAATGCATTGAGTCATGCATTTGGTGCGATTTTGGCTGCGATAGCGACTTTTTTGATGCTGATTAAAGGCAACTATCTACATGGATGGCAATTTTTTGGATTGCTTGTCTATGGTCTAAGTATGATTCTACTGTTTTCCAGTTCAGCGATTTATCATTTTTCTGTCGATGAAAAAAAACGCCAATGGTATAAAAAGCTGGATCATACCGCGATTTATTATTTAATTGCAGGAACCTATACCCCCTTTTTAGCAATTGCCATCCCAACTGCAAAAGCACATTATTTATTGATTGCACTTTGGGTCATCGCGGCCATTGGAACACTATTCAAGTTAATATTCATTCATCGTTTTGAAAAAATTTCACTGATTGCTTATTTGGTCATGGGTTGGCTTGCCGTGCTTGTAATGGATGATATGCAACAGTATTTAAAACCAGAAGCATTAAAATTATTGGTCATTGGTGGTTTAGCATATACAATAGGCGCATTGTTTTATGCCTTAAAAAGAGTAAGATACACTCATGCTATTTGGCATATATTTGTTTTGGTCGGTGCAGGATCACATTTCCTTGCAATCTATCTTTACGTCATTTAATTCATAGACACTCAAAATTCAGTGACCCTGATGGAGTGAATTTGGGTTGATCTCGTTGTTTTTTTAAGAAATTACGCCTTTTTTAAAAAGATTACGCTTTAAAGACTCGTTTTACTTTTAAAAGTGTAAGGTTCACCATGGCGTCATTATCTACTGCTACTCCAGAAATTCAAACAAATTCAAAGACTCGTGTGCTTTTCGCAAGTCTTGTGGGTACAACAATCGAATTCTTCGATTTTTATATCTATGCAACTGCTGCAGTCCTCATTTTTCCGCATTTGTTCTTCCCTGCAAGTACAGATCCGATGACGGCAACAATTCAATCACTCGCAACATTTGCCATCGCATTTATTGCCCGCCCTATTGGCGCAGCAATCTTTGGTCACTTAGGTGATCGTATTGGTCGTAAAGCAACCCTCGTCGCGGCTTTATTGACCATGGGTGTTTCAACAGTGTGTATTGGTCTACTTCCAACCTATGCACAGATTGGTATCGTTGCACCGCTATTACTTGCACTTTGTCGTTTAGGTCAAGGCTTAGGTCTTGGTGGTGAATGGTCTGGCGCAGTCCTGCTTGCAACCGAAAATGCACCTGAAGGCAAACGTGCTTGGTATGGGATGTTCCCACAACTGGGCGCACCGATCGGTTTTATCTTGGCAACGGGTTCATTCCTTGGTCTTGGCGCATTGATGTCTGAAGCAGACTTTATGCAATGGGGCTGGCGTATTCCATTCCTTGCAAGTGCTGCATTGGTGATTGTGGGTTTATATATTCGCTTAAAATTGCATGAAACCCCAGCGTTCCAAAAAGTATTAGACAAACAAAAAGAAGTTAATGTTCCATTTAAAGAAGTTGTGACCAAACATTATAAAATGCTCTTCCTCGGCACAATTGCTGCTGTGTGTACATTCGTGGTGTTCTATCTCACAACAGTATTTGCACTCAACTGGGGAACCAAACAACTGGGTTACTCACGTGCAGAATTCTTAGAGATGCAACTGGTCGCAACACTGTGTTTTGCTGCGTTTATTCCGCTTTCTGCTGTATTTGCTGAGAAGTTTGGGCGTAAAGCAACCTCTATTGGGGTATGTATTGCCTCTGCACTTTTTGGTTTAGTATTTGCTAGCATGCTTGAGTCTGGCAGTACCGTGATTGTATTCTTGTTCTTATGTGTAGGTTTAGCATTGATGGGAATGACATACGGTCCAATTGGTACAGTCTTGTCTGAGATTTTCCCAATTTCTGTACGTTATACAGGCTCTGCATTAACCTTTAACTTGGCAGGTATTTTAGGCGCATCTTTTGCACCTCTGATCGCAACTGAACTTGCAACCAAATATGGCTTACAAGCGGTGGGTTACTACTTGACAGCAGCATCCATTCTTTCACTGTTAGCATTCTTGGCCATTCGTGAAACAAAACATGATGATGTTAACAACCAAGTTTAATCACCCTATCAATGATCAAAGCCTGCAATTTTGCAGGCTTTTTTGATTTAGCGAAATGCTAAAACTCAGGCTCAGATACAATCTCAACCAGTAGATTATTAAAAGGCTGCATAAAAGACAAATAGCTTGCATGTAATGCCATACGCGCTAAATCGGTGTTAAACGGTGTAGGATGGTAAAGCTTATCGCGCATAATCGGATGCCCAATATGTTGCATATGCACCCGTAATTGATGAGAACGTCCTGTAATCGGTGTAAGTAGTACTCGACTTACATCCTTTTCAGCATCATAGCTTACAGATTCAAATAAAGTTTGAGCGGGTTTGCCTAACTCAAAATGCACGATCTGGCGTGGACGATTTTCCCAATCGGTAATCAAAGGCACATCCACACGACCATTGCTATTGATTTGCCCTTGCACCAAAGCAATATAATTTTTTTTAACAGTTCTCGCTTGAAACATTTTACTTGCTGCAACTTCCGCATCACGATGTTTGGCGAACAACAGAATGCCCGAGGTTGCCATATCCAAACGATGGGTAATTTTGGCATTTGGATATATTGCCAATACTCGAAAATAAGCGCTGTCATGATGTTCAGGCAAACGCCCCGGAACTGAAAGTAACCCTGCGGGTTTATTGATGGCAACAAAGTCATTATCTTCAAAAATAATGTCAAGTGGATCTAAAGGAGGCTGATAAACAAAGCCATCATCAATCGGCATGTGGATCGTATATTGAGAAGAATTGCCGAAAAATAGCAATAGACTAAAAAGCTGTCAAGCAAGTATATGCTTTATTATTTTCCGCAATCAAAAAACTCCAATACACGAGAATATTGAAGTTTTTAAGTCACTATACAATGCACTTGATCTGATCAATCAAGCCTGAATATTCAATACCAACTGACGTTTCTTTACCTGTTGTCCAACTTGCCCAATAATCTCATTAACGACCCCATCAACATCAGACTTAATCTGTTGCTGAATCTTCATCGCTTCTAAAATCAACAAAGTTTGACCTTTAGTCACCGTATCACCCGCATTTACCAAGATATTGATAATCGCACCATCCATTGGTGCACGAATGTTACCATCGCCTGCGACATCGGAAGTTTCAGGTGCTGCATAGGTGGTATTTTCAATGCTGATATTGCCATTTACCGCATCTAAATACAGCTGATTTCCATCTAAGACATAGTCAATCGAACGGCGTACACCATCCACCTCATAAATGAATTTTTCTGCTTGCTGTTCGACAATGCTGATCCCAAGTGTCTGCCCACAAATTTCAACGCTCACTTGGTTTTGATCACGTTTCACCAAAAGCTGTAATAACTGATCATCATGCTTGAGTTTTAAAGGTAAAGATAACGCAATTCCGGTATTCCAACTGCTTTGACTGGAAGCATTGGTCAACAGTGCCGCAGCAATAGCTAGGTGTTCTAAGCCCAAAGCTTGTTTATGTAAGCTGCCATCTGTTTGGAAATGTTCTTGAATAAAGGCAGTATTGGTGTCTCCTTTAACAATAATAGGGTGTCTTAATAAATTCACTAAAAACTGCTTATTACTATTCACCCCCAACAATACACAATCATCTACAGCACGCGCCAAGAGCCGAATGGCATCCTGACGGGTTTGACCATATGCAATGACTTTTGCCACCATTGGGTCGTAAAACGGACTAATTTCATCCTGTTGCAACAAACCATGATCAATTCGAACATTGGGTAAATCAGCAGCTTGCCAGCGCTGTATTTGACCAGTCTGTGGCAAGAAATCTTGGCGGGGGTCTTCTGCATATAAGCGAACTTCTATTGCATGTCCTGACAAGGTCAATTCAGACTGTTGTAAGGGCAAGGTTTCACCATTGGCCACACGCAGTTGCCATTCCACCAAATCTAACCCTGTGATCAGTTCCGTTACTGGATGCTCGACTTGCAAACGTGTATTCATTTCGAGGAAATAAAACTCACCTGATTGATCCAATAAAAACTCCACCGTTCCTGCACCGACATAATCACATGATTTCGCTGCTGCAACAGCAGCCTCACCCATTTGTTGGCGTAAGCTTTCAGTCATCACTGGACACGGGGCTTCCTCAACCACTTTTTGATGACGACGCTGAATCGAACAATCACGCTCAAATAAATACACATAATTGCCATGGGTATCGCCAAACACCTGTATCTCAACATGGCGTGGAGCAATCACAGCTTTTTCAAGAATCAGCTCACCTGAACCAAAGGCATTTTCTGCTTCAGAACGCGCTGTTTTTAAGGCTTCAACAATATCAGCAGATTGCTGTACCAGACGCATACCGCGCCCACCACCACCTGCTGAAGCTTTGACCATCAGTGGATAACCAATTTTATTGGCTTGTTGTTCTAAATACTCTATATCTTGCTGATCACCTTCATAGCCCGGCACACATGGTACACCCGCCTGAATCATGGCAATTTTTGACAGTCGTTTACTGCCCATCAATTCAATTGCTGGTGCAGGGGGGCCAATAAAGGTAATTCCATTTTTCTTACAAGCTGCTGCAAAATCGGTATTTTCAGAAAGGAAGCCATAACCGGGATGAACAGCATCAGCTCCCGTTTTTTTACATGCATCGATAATATTCTGAATAGATAAATAAGACGCTGAAACTTTTGAAGCACCAATATATACAGCCTCATCTGCAAGCTGTACATGACGCGCATGACGATCTGCATCTGAATAGACAGCCACGGTCTGATAGCCCATTGCTTTTGCTGTTTTCATCACGCGAACAGCAATTTCACCACGATTCGCCACCAATATTTTTGAAAATGCCATTCTCGTTTTCCCTATTTTTAGTTTTATATTCACTTGATTATCTTGGTTGAATCACACCGATCCCAATCAAGATCACTGATCAGCAGTATCACACTTATGCATCAAACCAATTTGGATGACGCTTTTGGATAAAGGCCATTGTGCCTTCTATACCTTCTTCCCCCCCCACAGCATTGGCAAATTGCTGTGCGGCATCATCCAATAAAGGCGTCAAAGCTTCATTTAAAGTACGGTGCAATAGAGCTTTAGTTACACGAGATGCTTGTGGGGCAGTACGTTTAATCTGCTGAATGGTTTCGATCAATAAAACTTCCAGTGCTTTTTCATTCTCAACCACTTCATGTACAACACCAACCTTCAATGCGGTATGCCCCTCAAAACGTGCACCAAGTAAAGCCAAACGACGCGCTTGAGTTAAGCCAATTCGCTTTACCACAAATGGGGCAATCTGGGCGGGAATAACCCCTAATCCTGTTTCAGGTAAACCAAATTTGGCATCGGCAAGACTAATTGCAATATCTGAAACACATGCCAAGCCAAAACCACCACCCAACACCGCACCTTCTAAAACCGCGACAACAGTTTGTGGTACTTGATCCACTTGCTCCAGCATATGTCCAAATTGACGATTGAAATCAACATAAGGCTGATTAGAACCAATATTGATGGCCTCACCACGCAGTTGAGCCATATCTTTAATGTCACCACCTGCACAGAAATGTCCATCTTTGCCACGTAAAATGACTGCACGAATGGAGATATCATCTTGGATCGTTTTAAACACTTGTTGAATCGCTTTGACCATATTCAAACTCATTGCATTGCGACTCTCAGGTCGGTTGAGCCATAAGGTTAAAATACTGCCTTCTTGCTCAAGCTCAATGCTGCGATCAAACTGTTGTGTTGTCAGAGATTGCGAAAGTGCCATATTTATTCTCCTTGTTATTTACGCTTAGATGGAAGAATGTCCATCAACTTACAAATAATTCCAAGCATAATTTCATCTGCACCACCCCCAATCGAACCTAAACGACCATCACGATACAGCTGAGAAGCGGGGTTATCCCACATAAAACCATTTCCACCCCAAAACTGTAAGCAACTGTCTGCAACTTCTCTAGTTAAACGACCTGCTTTAAGTTTTGCCATAGAGGCAATTTCTGTTGCATTTCCACCGTCAATGTGAATTTCACAAGCACGATAGGTTAAGGCACGTAAAGCTTCCACTTCGGTCATCAACTCAGCAAAACGGAAATGTACATATTGGTTATTAATCAACGGTTGTCCAAAGGTGCTTCGTTCTTTGGTATATTGAATGGTTTGTTGAATCACATTTTCCAAACCACCAATTGCATTGGCAGCCGCCCACATTCGTTCTTCTTGGAACTGCATCATTTGCATCATAAAGCCCATACCTTCTGTACCCACCAAGTAGCGTTGTGGTACACGAACATTGTCAAAATAGACTTCTGCTGTCGTGGTTGAACGCATTCCCAATTTATTAAGTGGTTCAGAGAAAGAGATGCCAGCGGATTTTGCCGGAACAATAATCATAGACTTATTGACATGCGGTTTATCATCAGAGGTATTGGCCAATAAGCAAAAAAAGTCAGCTTGAAGTGAATTGGTAATCCACATTTTGCTGCCATTAATCACATAATCATCACCCTGTTTTTTTGCGGTTGTTTTGATGGCTGCGACATCTGATCCTGCATGTACTTCCGATACAGCAATCGAAGCAACATATTCACCCGCAATTGCAGGTGTTAAAAATTCATCTCGTAATTCTTGACTACCAAAGCGGGCCAAAGCTGGTGTTGCCATATCCGTTTGCACACCAATCGCCAAAGGTACTCCACCACAGGCGGCCCGTCCTAACTCTTCTGCAACCACAAGGTTATAAGAATAATCTAAGCCTAATCCGCCATTTTCTTCAGGCTTACAAATCCCCAGCAAACCTAAATCCGACAGTTTTTTAAACACATCATGAATAGGAAATCGCCCTTCAGCTTCCCATGTCGGAATATAAGGATTGAGTTCAGTCTCAACAAACTGACGTGTAGTACGGCGTAGTGCTTCATGCTCTGTGGTAAATTTCATTGTTTTTTTCCTTAAATTTAATCTTCTCTCACTCGCTTTAATAAAGCGGAGAACACCTCACTTTTAAAAGATGAGGAATAATGAGTTTCGCAAGGGTGAGTACTTTTAAAGCCTCGATACACCAAATCGTATTGGATTTAGTTTGCGATGTTCTGCTTCATAAATTGTTTCTAATAAGAAGATCAGGACTTTGCGTGTATCACGCGGGTCGATAATTCCATCATCATGCAACATGGCCGTATTAAATAAGGCGGTTGACTGCTGTTCTAATTTTGCTGCTGTACTTTGCTCTAAGAAATCCAGCATCTGCTGGTTAGGTTCCATCCCTGAAGCTTTTTGCTTTCCTTCTGCCACGATACGTAATACCTTGCCTGCCTGAGCTGAACCCATTACCGCCACATGCGAGTTTGGCCATGCAAAAATAAATTGCGGTGATAATGGACGTCCACACATGGCGTAATTACCCGCACCATAGGAACCCGCTACAACGATAGAAATTTTCGGCACAGTGGTATTGGCAACGGCCTGAATCAATTTCGAACCATGCTTAATAATGCCGTTCTGTTCAGCATCAGTTCCGACCATAAAGCCTGTGGTGTTATGTAAAAAAAGTAATGGGCGTTTGGTCTGTTCACAGAGGTGAATGAACTGTGTAGCTTTGGTGGCGCCTTGTGGGGTAATCGGTCCGTTGTTGGTGATAATTCCGATATGTAATCCACCAATTTTTGCCCAGCCACACACGGTCAATGCATCATATTCTTGTTTTACTTCAAAGAATTCAGAGTCATCAACAATTCGTGCAATCACATCTTTCATGTCAAAAGGCTGCTTCGGACTTGCAGGAATGATCCCTAACAGCTCCTCGGCAGGATAACGTGGCTCTTTATAGCTTAAGTTTAACTTTTGAGTTTGCTCTTTCCAGTTAAGATGCTCAAAAACCTCACGGGCAATACGAATCCCATCAGCATCATTCTCGGCTAAGAATTCGGCTGTTCCAGCAACCTGTGCATGCATCTCTGCACCACCGAGTTCCTCTGCTGTTGCCACTTCTCCGGTTGCCGCCAAAAGTAAAGGTGGCCCTGCGAGTAACATCTCAGTTTGCTTACGAACTGCAATCACATAATCAGATAGACCCGGTTGATACGCTCCACCCGCTGTTGCATTGCCATGTACCACAGAGACTTGGGGTAAACCTGCGGCAGACAGTCGTGCCTGATTGGCAAAGGTCATTCCACCATAAGTAAATACTTCAGCTGCGTAATTTAAGTTGGCACCCCCACTTTCAGTGAGAGTCAACATCGGTAATTTTTGTTCAAAAGCAATCGCCTGCAAACGTAAGGTTTTTTGTACCCCCATCGGTGACATTGTTCCGCCTTTGATTGCACTGTTACTTGCTGAAATCAGACAACGAACACCGCTGACAAAACCGATCCCTGAAATAATCCCACCACCTGCATCTGACCCATCTTTATCATCATGCATGGCATAACCCACCAAGCCACACAGTTCTACAAATGGTGAATCAGGATCAAGAGCTAAACGGATACGTTCATGCGGTAAAATTTTACCTTTCTTGTCAAACTTAGGTTTGGCTGCATAAGATTTTTCAATATTCTTATTTTGTACTGCACGCACTTCGGCAATTTGAGCAAGTAATGCCTGCTTGTTCTGTTCAAATTGCTCACTACCAACTGTAATTTCGGATTGGAGAACAGTCATGAGTTTTCTCCTGTCTGTTGGTTATTGGTTTGATCACTCAATTGTTGTTTTAATACATCTGGAATAAAGGCACGATGGAAGCCATTAAACGACTCACTATTTGAAGCATCTGCCAATGGGTACATTCGAGTACCTAAGGATGCAGCACCATCAATACGAATCGTCATGCCAGAAATAAAACCTGCGGCTTCTGAAAGTAAATAACAAATGGCAGAAGAAATTTCAGATTCCGTGCCCATCCGTTTCAATGGCACATTTCCCGCCAAACTTGGGATAATAAATTTGGCAAAATCACCGGTATAATTATCCATTCCTGAAGAAACAACCCAGCCAGGTGCAACACAATTAACACGTACGCCAGAACGTCCCCACTCCACCGCTGCTGTTTTGGTTAAATTATCTACCCCAGCACGGGCTGCACCAGAGTGTCCCATCCCCGGCATGCCACCCCACATATCAGCTGCCATATTGACAATACTGCCACCATGTTTTGCCATCCATTGGTTATAGGCTTCTTTCATTAAATAGAAGGTCGAATGCAGGTTGTTCCGCACCACTGCATCAAAACCATTGGCAGAAATCCCTTCTAAAT
The DNA here is from genome assembly GCF_037152175.1 of Acinetobacter sp. AS167. NCBI lineage: Bacteria > Pseudomonadati > Pseudomonadota > Gammaproteobacteria > Moraxellales > Moraxellaceae > Acinetobacter > Acinetobacter sp. AS167. The sequence continues at coordinate 11,188 of NZ_JBBCMP010000014.1, read as the reverse complement.
TTGAGGGAAACTGACCGCCAGCATTATTGACAAGGCCATCGAGTCTGCCAAATTTTTCAATCACTTCAGCAATCATCTCTTTCACGTTTTGTTCTTCGCGATTATCACAAACGATAAAATGAACTTTGCCACCATCTTCGATGATTTCTTTGCTGACATTTTCCAGCTTTTCAATTTTCCGCCCTGTAATCACCACTTGAGCCCCTAAAGCAGCCAGTTCATGAGCAGTACAGCGTCCTATACCCGAACCACCACCGGTCACAATGATGACGTGGCCCTGAAAAGCATCCGATCTAAATATTGAGTGATAATGCATTTTTATATCCAAATTGTTGTCGTTTAACTTGCTTAAATACCACTCCAAGCTCCCTTTTAAAAAGCGACGAATTCCCCCTACTTTCTTAAAGAAGGATTAGAGGGACTTTAAACTCGCTGGAATTTTGACTGACATATCTAAAAGCTGCTGTGCAAAAGCTTTACCTTGTGGATCAATACGTAAACTGGCAATTCCTCCACCACCTAATGCGTTTTCCAGCATAAAATTTAAGGCATTAAATCCCGTGATTTCATAACGAATCACTTTAGACTTTTCAGGGTCTAAAACATGCTGCATATATTCTTTGACCTTTTCTTCAGTCAAATTGGCGCGAATCCAGGGTAGATATTCAGGCTGACGTGCGATCACTCCAATATTACTGTGATTGCCTTTATCACCGCTCCGAGCATGGGCAATTTCAACTAAAGGAACTTCAATCTCCTGCCCCGTAAATTGAGCAACCTCACCCACTGCAACAGCATCAAAAGATTGATCTGAGCAACCTGATGGAATCTGTATATTTTGACGCTGACCATTGATATCAATCGCAACACTTAGTTTTGATTTATCCACTAAAAATGAGAACAACTTAATCACAGGGGAAGCTTTGGGACGCCCCCCAACAATTCCAGCCAATGCAGGTGCCATTCCGGTAGATGCTTGGGCAATTTCAGAAGCAAAGAACATACATGCTTCTTTAAACATGTGCTTTACAGCGATTTTGACAACTACTTCTCGACTATTAATCTGCTGCGCATTTGCGCCATAGGTACTTTCAATACCCAATATTTCAACTGATTTTTCTGAGAATGGCGGAACTGAACGTAATGCTAAAACACGCTCACACTTATTTAATATCGCATCTGCAATGACTTGGGCTTTTTCAGGGGCTTCGCGTCCTGCAATCAGGAAGCTCACCAAAACACGATAACCATCGGGATAGGTTGCACTGACTTTATATTGTTGTGTCGGTGCTCTACCTTTTGCACCAGTCACTAAAACTCGATCCTCACCCACTTGTTCTAATTTCACTTGGCTAAAATCTGCAGTGACATCGGGCAGTAAATACGCTTGCGGATTGCCAATTTCATAGACAACTTGTTCAGCAACAGTTGCAACCGAAACCAGTCCACCGGTTCCTTTGGGTTTAGTTACAATAAATGATGCATCTGCTTTCACCTCAACAATTGGAAACCCCATATTGTCAAAGCCTTGTACTAAGCGCCAATCCGTGAAATTGCCACCGGTACATTGTGCACCACACTCAATGATATGCCCTGCTAAAGAACCTTGGGATAGCTTGTCATAATCCTCTAAGGACCATTGATATTCATGCAACAAAGGTGCAAGCACCACAGCTGAATCCACCACTCGCCCAGTGATGACAATATCTGCACCTTGATCAAGTGCGTCTCGAATTGGAACAGCTCCTAGATATGCGTTACAACTGGCCAATTGGCTGGGTAAATCTTCGCCACTAAACATTTCTTTAATATTTTGTGTTTTTAATTCGGCTTGTTGTGGCAATAGGTCATCCCCTAATACCACTGCAATTTTTAAATCCAATCCTTGTGCTGCAAGCACTTTCTGTAAGGCATCACGACATGCCAATGGATTTACACCACCAGCATTGCTAATCACTTTTATTTTTTTATCACTGATTTTTTTAAGCAGCGGTGTCATCACCCGACTGACAAAATCCAAAGCATAACCATGTTCTGGATTGGTCATCATCGCTTTTGCCATGATAGACATGGTAATTTCTGAAAGGTAATCAAAAACCAAATAATTGATGTCAGATAAATGTACCAACTGAAATGCTGCAGTATTGGTGTCCCCCCAGAAACCTGAAGCACATCCAATTTTTACAATACGCTGATCTTCCATTTTCACACCTATCTTGTTTTCATTGTTCTGAATAAAATTTATACTCCAATCTACCAAGCAAGCGCTTGGTTTGTAAAGAGCAAAATGTTATCCTGAATTGGCAAATGTGTTAAAACGCGTTTCTAACAATGAATAATTTGCTTAACTTTATGGAAAAAATGATCCGATGATTGCTCACTCAATCGATGATATCCAACCAATCGCATGTTTTGATGACAGCCCTAAAGGTCGTTTATTACTTGGTGCTGCCTATTTATTTCATAAGCAAGGTTATGCCAAAACCACAGTTCGTGAGTTAGCAAATTTTATTGGAATTCAATCAGGTAGTTTGTTTCATCATTTTAAAAGCAAGGATGATATTCTTGCCCATGTCATGCATGAAACCATTATTTACAATCATGCCCGTATGCTTGATGCGATCCAAAAATCGGATGATGCTGAACAACAGTTAAAACACTTAATCAAAGCTGAGTTAATTTCGATTACGGGAGATACGGGTTCAGCCATGGCTGTTTTGGTTTATGAATGGTTTGCATTGTCAAAACAACGGCAAGAAGAACTCCTTAAACTGCGAAATGATTATGAGGACATCTGGTTCGCTGTGATTGAAAAATTACGTGACCTCGGTAAAGTTCAGCATGATGCTTTTATTTGGCGCCGTTTGCTGGGCGGTGCGATTGCTTGGACCGTCACTTGGTATAATCCCAATGGTAAAATGAGCTTAGATGAACTGACTGAAATCGTTTTGGAAATGGCTTTGAAATGAGCACAGTTTATCTTCGCAAGCCCAACATTTCAGATCTTGAAGAAATCGAAAAGGCCTATAAAAAAAGCCAAATACTTCATCATCCTTGGACATATCCTCCTAATGATTTTCAACATTACCTACAACAAGAAGGCAGATATTTCCTTTGTCTGACTGAAACCCATCAAATTATAGGTACCTTTAACATTTCCAATATCATTCGCGGTTATTTTCATTCTGCTTATTTAGGTTATGAGGTTTTTGAGCCTTTTCAAGGACATGGCTACATGCGTTTAGGCATCAATTTATTGTTGAATGAAGCATTCCATGTTTTAAATTTGCATCGTTTAGAGGCAAATATACAACCTGAGAATACTGCTTCCATTCGCCTTGTTGCGGGTGCTGGCTTTATTCAGGAAGGCTTTTCTCGACAATATTTGCGGATTGGTGGTCAGCAATGGATGGATCATCAACGTTGGGCGATAATTAATGAGGATTGGGCCGAAGGTTGATTTCTTAGCTTCACTTGTTCTAAGTTCTATAGAACCAAAATAACTTAACATTTGCTTGCATGATAAAACAGACAGAAATAATTTATAAAATATACCCTCAACGGTACATTATAGCTTCGGCAATTAACGCATTAGCTCAACGTTTCAATTTACCCACTGATCCTTATATGCAAGATTGGCAATACGAAGTTGCAGATCCCAGTCGTATTGATGAATTTATGCATGCTTATCTTTCAAATGAACTTAACGATGACGAAAAATTTGCACTTATGGAAACACTTTTACAATCGTTTGAGGAATCATCGAAAATACTAGGCTCAGATCGACAATGGATGACGATTCTTCAAATTTTACAAGACAATCTAGACATTCATGCAACGACCATTTGTTATTGGGCATGTGGAAATTCAGCTTACAATCTTTGTTGGAGAATAACGCCATATCTACGTAAAATTAAACTTCGGAATCATCTAAAAATCACACAATAAGAGCAGCATTAGATTTAGGCATTGAGTTGTTCTAAAAGTGAAAACTTTTGAGAAGTTACAACAATTTTTCTCAACTTTAAGTACCTTGATCTTCCCGCTCAAGCAAAAAACTATCTTCAAACTCAAACACAGCCTCTTGCATAATTTTCCAAGGATTATTTAAAGGTAATAGCAAAACACCATTACCAAAGTGTTTAACCACAACTGCTTTGCCTTTAAAATGAAATGCCGTAGGTAAAAGAACGGCCTGACTCTGTCCTGATTGAAAAGTCTTTGTTACTTTCATAAGAACTCCTTAAGTTGATAATAATCAATAGGTCTATAGCGCACCTATGGTTATTTTTTACAGAAAGCAGCATTGTAAGCTTTTATCACTTAAAAATGCCTCATTAAAACCCCAACTGCTTACTAATCAAATCTTTCATGATTTCCTCAGCACCACCACCAATCATATTTACTTTGACTTCACGATAAATACGCTCAGATTTAGTCCCTCGCATAAAGCCCATCCCCCCCAAGGTTTGCACTGCAGCATCTGCACAGAACTGCATAGTTTGGGTTGCGACATTTTTTGACATACAAATTTGGGCAATTAAATCACTGCCCTGTAGTTCAACTTGCCCCATACGATAAGCAGTATCTTCCAATAATGCGCGTGTTGAGGTTAAACGCGTCGCCATATCAACTAACTTATGACGTACTACTTGATGATCAACTAAGCGTTTTCCAAAAGTCTTACGCGCTTTAGACCATTCTAAAGCCTCTTGATAACAGACCAAGGCATAACCATAGGCCATAGAAGCCAACCAAAAGCGTTCCATATTGAAGTTTTTCATAATGACCTTAAACCCAGCATTCTCTTCACCAAGAAGATTTTCGACAGGAACTTTGACTTGGTCAAAATGCAAATGAGCAGTATCCGATGCCCACCAGCCCATTTTTTTTAAAGGTGATTTAGTAATGCCAGAACTGTGTGCATCAACCAATAACATCGAAATACCATTTGCACCTTTATTTTCAGAATCGGTTCTCACTGCAACCGTATAATAATCTGCGCGCATACCTGAAGTAATAAAGGTTTTTTCACCACTCACCAAATAAAAATCACCTTCGCGGATTGCTTTGGTTTGTAGTGCAGCAACATCAGAACCGCCGCTTGGTTCGGTAATCGCAAGTGCAGAAATTTTTTCACCTGAAATAATTTGTGGCATCACCTTGTCACGAATATGTGGCTGGGCAAAATGATGAATGGGAGGTGTACCTATGGTATGAATCATCAAAGAAATATGTACACCACCAGAGCCAGCTTTGGCTGTTTCAACTGCTGCTAAGAACACATGAAATGCATCTGCATCTGAGATTCCCCCATGCTCATCATCAAAGCCTAAGCCCAATAGACCAATTGCAGCAGCCTTTTGATAAAGCGCACGAGGAAAAGTTTCAGCCTCATCCCATTCATTCACAAAAGGAGAAATCTCTTTTTCAACAAATTTCTTCACACTGTCTGCAAATACACGATGCTCAGCGGTGTAGTAAATCGGGTTATTTAAATGATCCATATCTTGTTGTTTCCTGCTTATTTTTATTGCAATTTATTGTGTACAGTTCTAGTTTAATCCATTCTCGATATTCTAATAGCCCAATTGACGACTCGCGAGGTCTTTCATAATTTCTTCTGCCCCACCACCAATCATATTGACTTTAACATCACGGTAAATCCGTTCAGACTTGGTACCTCGCATAAAGCCCATCCCCCCTAAAGTTTGTACAGCTGCATCTGCACAAAACTGCATAGTTTGAGTGGCCACATTTTTAAGCATACAGATTTGTGCAATTAACTCATTGCCCTGCATTTCAGGCTTCCCTAAGCGATAAGCAGTATCCTCCAACAAAGCAAGTGTTGTGGTTAAGCGAGTCGCCATATCAACTAATTTATGCCGAACCACTTGATGATCAACTAAACGTTTACCAAAGGTTTTTCGTTCTCGTGCCCATTCCAATGCTTCTTCATAACAGGTTAATGCAAAACCATAACTACTGGCAGCAAGGAAAAAACGCTCCATATTGAAGTTATTCATAATCACAAGGAAACCCATATTTTCTGCACCCAACAAATTGCTTGCAGGAACACGAACCTGATCAAAATGGAGATGAGCCGTATCCGAAGCCCACCATCCCATTTTATCGAGTTTTGATTTGCTTATGCCGTCACTATGTGCATCAATCAATAACATCGAGATACCATTCGGGCCTTTAGCATCAGGATCTGTACGTACCGCAACGGTATAATAATCCGCACGAATGCCCGATGTAATAAAGGTTTTTTCGCCACTAACAATATAGTCTTGACCATCCCGTACAGCTTTGGTTTTAAGTGCTGCCACATCAGAACCACCCGTAGGTTCAGTAATCGCCAACGCTGAAACTTTTTCGCCTGCCAAGATTTGAGTCAGTACAGTTTGTTTAATCTCATCTGAAGCAAAATGGTTGATTGGAGGCGCGCCAATCGAATGTGACAATAAGGAAGCACATAGACCACCTGAACCTGTTTTGGCTAACTCAATCGAAGACAACAACACATGAAAAGCATCGGTTTCTGGAATTCCCCCATAGTTTTCGTCAAAACCTATCCCCAATAAGCCAATATCTGCGGCTTTTTTATAAAGTTCTTTTGGAAAGGTTTCTGCCTCTTCCCATTGATTAATATGTGGCATTAATTCTTTTTGAACAAACTTTCGAATGGAATCTGCAAATGCAAAATGCTGATCTGTATAGTAAATTGGATTATGCTTCATCTTGATTTGCTTCCCAGCATTATTTTGAAAAACTTATACTGACAGATTTTATTTAATTTAAAGTTGCAGAAACGATCAATTTGTATTTAAAAACATGTCATTTTTGATCAAAACTCCTATATTAATTTCAGATTCATGCTCAAAAATCCGTTACACTGTTAGTAATTTCCTTTTAATTTTTAGCTCTATAAATAATGGCGACATTGAATCAATTTTTATCACGTTTTAACCCTGCAACCATTCAAAGAAGCTTGAGTTATGTCAAAAAAATTGATCTAAAATCCTTAGAGGTCTACCCTGATCGGGATAATTTAGTCATCGAAGCTCAAATTCAGGGAACGGATTATTATGAAACGGCTGTTATCTATAATCCTTTAACAAATAAAATTGTGGATACTGACTGTAGTTGCCCTGTTGGTTACGATTGTAAGCATTCGGCTGCACTTGCACGTTATTTTTATGATCAACAACTTTCCAACCCAGCTGCTCGTCAAAAACTAAACCCATTAGACCAAGCTCAAACCACAACAAATAGCTCTACCCACACCACGGCAAAAGCTTGGCTCGCTCAATTTAAACAACAATTGGCACAAGTTCAACGTACTGAAACGCCAGTACAGCACCAACTTATTTATATTTTCCAACCAAAAAATAACACCGCCAAATTACAACTGAGTGTTTTTAAAGTTCGGCGTAACAAAGATGGAAAAATTAGAGATACTGCACTCTACACCAGCTATGACAATGTATTAAATGAACGTCTTAAAGTGAGTAAAGAAGAAAAGAAAATCTTTAGTCATTTGTACTTTTTCGCTAAGCTAAATTTTAGCGATGTTCATTTTTATCCAGCGTCATGGGATATTTCAGGAATCTATCAAGAACATCTAAGAACGGCTATTCAAAGTAGCGCTTGTTTTGCACTAGATGTACAAAGATTACCTTTAACATGGTCTGATCAATCTTATAAAATTGAATTCAACTGGCAAACGCGTACAGAACAGCAAACAGAAAAACTCAAGGCACAATTTTTTGATGAAAATCATCTAGAAATTTCACCTGACCATGCTGAACAAATTTATATTATTCATTCTCATCCATTAAGTTATCTCGATACCCTTAAAAACCAAGTCGGTGTACTTGAGTCGTTATATTCTAGTGAAATGATCGAAGAATTGCTGAATATGCCACAAATGCCTGTGGAATTAATGGCTGAATTTGAGCAAGTGATTCAACCCTATGCATTTTTTGAAGATTTACCTCAAGCGCCATTTACACAAAGTATAGAAATATTAAAAGGCAAACCCACACCTATTTTACGTTTTGGAACACATCCGCAATATGATCGTCTTGGTCATATGCATCATTATGCAATTGCTGAAATTGAATTTGAATACTCAGCTGGACGAATTAAAGCGGGTTTCCCTGATGACAGCTTCATTATCAATATTGATGAAAAAGCAGTTCGCCAACAACGCGACTTAGTTGCTGAAAAGAAACATATTGATGAATTAATTCATTCAGTTAAATCCATGCAACGGATTAGCAAGCTACCAAAGAGCAAACGCCCTGCTTTTGATGACATCACTGAAAACTCAATTGTGTATGCAGATCCCATGGCTTGGGTTGAGCAACTGGTTCCTGAAAATAAAATCGAAGGTCTTGGCTGGAAAGTTGAACATACCCTAGATAGTCAGTTCAATTTAAGTGCAACACAAAACCTGCAACTCTCATTAAATGAATCTGAAAAAAAACAAGACTGGTTTAATGTCGGTGCGACGATTCAGGATATGAATGGCAACACCTATAACCTGATTGATCTTCTTGGCTATGCGATACAGCATAATCCACATCTTTTAGAAGATGACTATATTGAAAAAATGGACAGTGACAGCTTCTTAATTGTTCATTTAAGAGAAGCTCAAACACAACTGGCACTTAGAAATCAAGAAATTAAGCCCATCCTGATCTATTTAAAAGAAATTTTACGACATCCTGAATCTGCAACATTAGATCAATACGATGCCGCTCAATTCTTAGACTTACAGCATCATTTGGGCATGCCTTGGCGCACCAACGAACGCCTGAAAATATTTGCTGAAAAGCTTCAAAATAGTTATCAAGATCAAATCTGTACACCACAAGGTTTCCAAGGCGAACTACGCCCATATCAACAACAAGGTTTAGCATGGCTACAGTTTTTACGTGAAACTGAACATGGTGGTATCCTTGCAGATGATATGGGACTCGGTAAAACCGCACAAACACTTGCACATATTCTATTAGAAAAGCAAGCAGGCAGATTAAATCAACGACCTGCCTTGATTATTGCACCAACATCTTTAATGCATAACTGGCGTAAAGAAGCTGAGAAGTTCACTCCTGAATTAAAAGTTTTGGTCTTACAAGGGCATGATCGAGTTGAGCATTTTCAAGAGATTAAAAATGTAGATATTGTGCTCAGTACCTACCCACTTTTGGGCCGTGATGAAGAGTTTTTACTGCCTTATCAATATCATTTATTGATTTTGGATGAAGCACAAAACATTAAAAATCCACGTGCCAAAGCCTCTCAAGTTGTACGACAAATCAAAGCAAAACATCGTCTATGCTTAACTGGTACGCCAATGGAAAACCATTTGGGTGAGTTATGGTCATTGTTCCATTTCTTAATGCCTGGTTTTTTATATAGTCAGGAATTGTTTAATAAAAAATATCGCAATCCTATCGAGAAATATGCAGATCTTCAGGTTAAAACTAAACTCATTTCTCGTATTAAACCGTTTATGTTGCGTCGTTTAAAAACAGAGGTGGCGAAAGAGCTTCCTGAAAAAACCACGATTGAAGTCAATATTGATATGAATGAACAGCAATCTAAGCTCTACGAAGCTGTTCGTGCAACAATGCAAAAGAATATTCGTGAGTTGATTGCAGCTAAAGGCTTCCATCGTAGTCAGATTCAAATTTTAAGTGCATTACTTAAACTTCGACAAGTTTGCTGCCATCCAAGCCTTTTACAACTGGATCAAATCAAAAATCAAAATGTTGAATCAGCAAAATTAGATCATTTATTAGAAATGGTTCAAGATATGGTTGAGGAAGGACGTAAGATTTTAATCTTCTCTCAATTCACCACGATGCTACAACTCATTGAAGAGCATTTAAAAACCTTAAATATCCGAAATGTAAAACTTACTGGACAAACCAAGAAGCGTGATGAAGTCATCACCGCATTCCAAGCAGGCGATATTCCTGTTTTCCTCATCAGTTTAAAGGCAGGCGGTGTCGGGCTTAATCTCACTGCTGCTGATACAGTGATTCATTATGATCCTTGGTGGAACCCTGCGGCTGAAGATCAAGCATCTGATCGTGCATGGCGCATTGGTCAAGATAAACCTGTATTCGTTTATAAGTTAATTACTAACCAAAGTATTGAAGAAAAGATTTTAGCCTTACAGAAAAATAAAGCTGATCTTGCTAAATCTATTCTGAGTATCGATCATGAAAATGAAGTGAAATTATCTGAAGATGATGTCATGAGTTTGCTGGATTGAAACTTTAAAGATAAGGTGTGAAATTTAACAAAATCTAGATCTAACGCATCAATATGAAGCCCCCGTCATCGTGATGGGGTTTTCTTTTTTATACCTACATTGTTTTAAAATCTATAGACTGTTGAATACCGTTGCTTCACTTCACTGCATCGTTAGCTTTCCCAACTTAAATGATCCAAATTACCGTAATGATCTGTTTTAACGACGATTAACTGATCAGTTAACTCTCTATTTGTAGTGTAATCAAAGACAGCAAAATACGATGTATCATACTTTCCATCTGGATAAAGCCCAACTCTTGTTAAATATAATTTGGTTAAAAACTGCTGTGCTTTGTCTATTGGATTAGCAATCCCAATTTTTTCTAAGAAATCATCGCCTAATTCTTCAATATGAAAATCCACATATTCTTTAACAGTCCCTTCCTTTTCATTTTCAAGATCTTGCTGAATATAATCTTGGTTTTTTTGATCAAATTTTTCTATATTTTCAATAAAAGACTTAATTCGTTGAAAAGTTTCTACGTCCAAAGTGTTCGCTTCAAAATTTAAATCAACTTGAACGGCTTTGCCATTAAGCTCAATATCCACTTGATAATATTCTTCTAGGGATTCTAATTTCAGTGTTCCAAAATGCGGCAAGGTGTATTCTGACATTTTTTATATTCCTATATTTTTTTCATGTTAGGTAAAGCAATTAATTTATCATTTAATGATAAAAAATTCTTGGTCTAGATTTTATATTTATGTCTTTAAAAATAATAAAACACTTAAAAATAATACGCATAAAAAAACACCCCGTTCTCGTTAGAGACCGGGGTGTTTTAGATTTAAAAGCTGGCGATGACTTACTCTCACATGGGTAACCCCACACTACCATCAGCGCTAAGAGGTT